>JBGTIP010000001.1:0-2530 GCA_041745615.1 Pyrinomonadaceae bacterium
CCTGTTCCAGCTTTATTAAGAATGGTGACGAAAGCGTTGCCGTCTCCTTCGAACGCATTACTCTTGGCCTGTAGAGCATTCGCCGTAACTGGAAAGTTTCGGGACTTTGTCCAACCCGTAACTATGGCCTCTCCCTCTCGGTTAACTACCATATCACGTACCATTTCGTCCCGGTTTCCTTGTAATAGTGTCGAGTAAACCAGCGACTTCCCGTTAGCCTCTACTTTCACTACGAAGCCATGAGTTCCAAACTTGGAGTTTTTTACGAAATTTCGTTGAAAAGCAAGATCAGTGGTGGGGAAGTCAGTCGCATCCGTGTAACCAGCTACAAAAATGTTGTTGTTTGTGTCGATAGCGAGAGAAGTTGGAGTTGATGAACCAAATTGTCCGCCGATATGTGCCGAAAAAACTACCTTGGCCGAACTCAAATCGACCTTCATGACAAAGACCCCGTTCTGACTCTCCTTGTTTTGAAAGGAGTTTGCCGTTGTACACTGGGCAGCGGAACCGTATGTGCCAGCAACGTAAACGAAACCTTGCGAGTCAACAGCAACCCGATCGCCCGCACAACCGCCCAAGAAAGTGGAGTATTTCAATTCCCCGACGGAGTTATACTTTTGGAGATATGCGGTACGAAACTGACCCGAGAGTTTACCTACTATAGGGTTTCCCAGTATCGGAAAGTCCTTCGATCGAGTGTGCCCAACGATATAAATATTTCCCGCTGAGTCGATCGTAACGTCACTTGCGGAAGTAAACTCGCTTCCGCCGACGAATCTTAAGAAAACGGGTGAATAACTTGACCCAGGGATTCCTCCAGCAGAGGGAACAACGAGAGCTAATATCAATAATGATCTAGCTAGAACCTCACTAAGCATCCTCTTTAATCAACTTCGTACAATTTCGCCACTCTCAGTCTGCTGTCTCGCATGATATGAAGAACGCGTGAGCGGTGATGATTCGACATGCTTAAACCCCATCGCCTCGCCGATCCTTTTCCACTCGGCAAACTCTTCGGGCGTGACATATCGCTCTACCGGGAGACGTTTTTCGTAGGGCTGGAGGTATTGGCCGATGGTCATGATGTCGCATGAGACGCTGCGGAGGTCTTTCATCAGATCGACGACCTCATCGAACGTTTCGCCGAGGCCTGCCATAATGCCGCTTTTCGTTTTCATCGCGGGTAACTGCGTGTCGCGGTAATGGGCCGAGCGTTCGAGCAGTTCGAGGGTTTGATCGTATTTCGCGTCGGGGCGAACGCGTCGATATAGCCGGGCAATCGTTTCAGTGTTGTGATTTAGGACATCGGGCCGGGCATGAAGAACATTGTTGAGAGCTTCTTCGTCGCCGTTGAAATCCGGGATCAGGACTTCGACCTTGCATCCCGGATTCATCTCGCGGACCTTGATTATCGTCTCGGCCCAATGCATCGAACCGCCATCCAGCAGATCGTCGCGATTTACGGAGGTGATGACAGCGTGTTTTAGATCGAGATGCTTGACGGCCTCAGCGACGTGGGTCGGTTCCATCGGGTCGAGGTCCATTGGCTTGCCCTTGTTGACCGCACAAAAGCCACAATGCCGCGTACAGGTATCGCCGCCGAGCATGAATGTCGCCGTCTTATCGGTCCAGCATTCAAAAATGTTCGGGCACTTCGCTTCCTGACAAACGGTGTGCAGATTCAGGCCGTCGATCAACTCCAGCACAGCGTTTTGATTGCGCGGGTCGCCGAGCCTTATCTTGAGCCAGTTTGGCTTCTTGATCCGCTCACGCTGTTTGCGGTTAAGAAAACTCTGAACTAAAGCCTTTTCCTCGATCATAAAGTCAATACAGGATAGGCAACAGCCGGGGATCTATTGCATTCCCTAGCATTTTGCCTATCCTGCGATTCTATCACCCAAGCGCGATTTACGCAGTCGCTCCGCCAGCCGTTGAGAGCCGCGAATTGACCGTATCCCAGTTAATATTGGCGAAAAACGCCTCGATGTACTTCGGACGATCCGCCGGGGCGTAATCTTTGATAAATGCGTGCTCCCAAACGTCCATTATCAGGATCGGCTTGTAGCCGGCGACGTTGCCGGTCTCATGGAGATTGATCCAGTGATTCGAAATGGCCCCATTCGACGGATCCTGATAGGTCGCGGCCCATCCGACCCCTCGCATTTTGCCGGTCGCGTTGAAATCGGCCTTCCAAACATCATAGCTGCCATAGCTTTCTTCGGCTGCCTTAACGAATGCGGATGATTTGTCCGGATCACCGGTGCCCTGCTTTTTCATATTCTCAAAGTAATATTCGTGCAGGACCATTCCATTGTATTCAAAACCAAAACGACGTTTCATTTCGCTGTAAGCGGCGGTCTTGGTCGCGTCCAGCTCGCCACCCTTGATTAGCTCCGCGATCTTTTCATTCAAGGTGTTCGTGTTGGTGACATAGCCCTCGTAGAGCTTAAAATGCATCGCAAGCGTCTCATCCGAGATGCCGGTCAAACCACTCAGGTCGAACGACTTAGCCGTATATTTAGTTTTAATC
>JBGTIP010000002.1:0-28751 GCA_041745615.1 Pyrinomonadaceae bacterium
CCCGGAATTATCTGATCTCCGATGATGTAGGCCGGCGTGCCGTTGATATCGAGAGACTCCGCAAGCCGCTGGGTTCGGGTGATCTGTTCGTCAATCTGCGGGTCGGCCATGTCCTTTTGGAGTTTGGAATAGTCGACCCCAAGGGTCTTGGAGATACTTTTGATCGAGTCCTCACCTGTGTTTTCAGCGGTCATTAACGCATTGTGAAATTCGACGTACTTTCCTTGCCTACCGGCGGCAAGTGCAGCCCTCGCGGCGAACATCGACTGAGGCCCGAGAACCGGGAATTCCTTAAAGACGATGCGGACCAGCGGGTCCCTTTCTGAAATACTCTGAAGCTGGGGAAGAGTTTGTTTACAGTATCCGCAGTTGTAGTCAAAGAAAACCACGATCGAAATATCACCCTTGGCGTTCCCGGCAACTGGCGAGCCCGGATCGGACAGGATCTCGCTTCGAAGCTCTTTCATCTGGTTGGCCGCACGCTCTTGCTTTTCCTTTAGTTCCTGGACTTGAAGCGCCCGCATTGCCTCGCGTATCACAGCGGGGTTCTTCATCAGGTAGTTGCGAACGATCTTCTCGATCGCTTCTACATCATTCTCAGCCGTTGTCGCTGGGGAGACTACGATCGCTGGATCGAACCCAATAGGTTGCTTAGCCTGGCCATTCACCTCTACGATCGAGCCCGTGACCAACGATAGAAAGAGTATTCCCACCAACGTAAACGACCTTGTAATTAACCTATTGTTCATATTTCCTCCTAATTTCCTGACAATACGACCCTAAGCCGCGGGTGATCGGTAAAACTCAGGTGTGATCGGACCAGCTTTCACTTCGCAATTTTTGCTCTCATCTACATAAACAAGATATTTCGCTAAAAAGGAACATAAACGGAAGATTTATAAAATCGGGTTTTTCCTGTACAATTTGTGTACTTTCCCTTTCCACATGGTTAACGTAAATGCTTGAAGCTGATTCGCGTCGAGTGACACTATTACTGAATCAATGGAGCGATGGAAATGACGCCGCTCTTGATGAATTAATGCCGCTTGTTTACGATGAGCTGCGGACTATGGCTAAGCGGTATATGAGTGGGCAAAACAAGGGGCATACATTTCAGACCACCGAACTTATACACGAGGCATATCTTAAGCTTGCAGGCGGAGAGAAGAAGGATTGGAAGAACCGTGCCCATTTTTTGGGCGTCGCCGCTTTAGCAATGCGTCATATACTTGTTAATTACGCTCTTTCAAAGCAATCCCAAAAACGTGGCGGTGATCAGCAAAAGATTACACTTGAAGAAAATTCGATGGTCTCGACCGAAAGATCCGCTGAGATCGTCGCACTTGACAGTGCGCTCTCCGATTTGGCTGTACTGGACGAGCGGGCGAGCCGCGTAGTTGAGTTGAAATTCTTTGGCGGTATGACAAACGAAGAAACTGCCGAGGCCCTCAAAGTTTCAACCGAAACCGTCAAGAGGGACTGGCATTTCGCCCGAAGCTGGCTCTTGCGAAAGGTCGCAGCTACGTAGCCCTTTCGATAATCAGTGGAAAGTTCCATCCAATGGATGCTCATCGTTTTGTTAAGGTAAAAGAGATCTACCAGGCAGTGTTGGATCTTTCTCCTGACGCCCGGGAGTCTTACCTGCACGATTCGTGCGGCGAAGACGATGAACTGCGCAAGGAGATCAACTCCCTTCTTGCCTACGAAAACACCTTCGATAGTTTTATTGACACGCCGCCCGATGCGATCGCCGCCGAATTGATCTTTAACCGGAACGAAAATGACCTTAGCGGTTTTGACGTCGGACACTACAAAATTATTACAAAGATCGGCAGAGGCGGTATGGCTACCGTTTATCGCGCAACCGATAAACTACTCGAACGCGATGTCGCAGTTAAGTTTTTGCACGACACGATCGGCGAAAATCCGGACCGCCTGTACCGTTTTTTGTCAGAGGCCAAAGCCGCTTCATCACTCAACCATCCCAATATCATTACCGTATTTGAAGTCGGTGATTACAAAGGTTCTAATTTCCTCGCTACCGAATTCATAGCAGGAGTTACGCTTCGTGAAAGACTCAGTCAGGGACAGCTTGAAGTCGACGAAGTCGTCAATATCGCGATACAGATAGCGTCCGCTCTCGACGCCGCTCACAAAGCCGGAATTATCCATCGCGATATTAAACCCGAAAACGCAATGATACGGCCGGATGGTCTAGTGAAGGTCCTGGATTTTGGGATAGCAAAAATAGCAGGGAACGATAGTGATTTATTGCCTGCTGGGCCTGCGCGTTTCGATACAGCACCCGGTACGATCCTCGGAACGACGGATTACATGTCTCCCGAACAAGTCCGAAGCACTCGCATCACGGCCCAAACGGATATTTTCAGCCTCGGCATCGTGTTGTATGAAATGCTCTCGGGATCCCTACCGTTTGCAGGGCACACTAGAAGTGACGTCATGTCAGCGATCTTATTGAAGGAGCCTTCCAGAATAGAACGAGAAGACATTCCTGTCGAGCTTCTCGAGATCGTCAGCCGAGCACTTCGAAAGGATGAATCCGAACGATATCATAGCTCAGCCGAAATGCATAAGGATCTGGTCCAGTTTCAAAGAGATCGGGATCTCGACCTCGCCATCGGGCGAACAACTCAGGCTGATGCATCGAGTCAGCTTAATGGCGGGATCTTCGCACTCTCTAGTAGGGCGAGTTTAAGGGCCGCCGCAGGCCTTTTCCTTGCCTTCGTTCTGATCGGAGGCCTTGCCATAGGGTATTGGTACTATTCAGTCGCGAATGAAGGTACCATCAGATCGATCGCGGTAATGCCTTTCATCAATAATAGCGATAGCGTCGATAACGAGTATTTTTCCGATGGATTGACCGAATCGCTTATAAATAGTTTGTCTCTGGATCCCAATTTGTCTGTTAAAGCCAGAAGTTCGGTTTTTTCGTTCAAGGGCAAAGAACTGGATCCTCAGAAGATAGGCAGTGAATTGTCGGTTGAGTCGGTCTTATTAGGCAACGTGTCGCAATTGGGCGAGCAGATAATAATTAGCTTAGAACTAGTCGATACTCAGACCGGAGACCAGATCTGGGGAAAAAGATACCAGCGAGACTCAACGGATCTTGTGGCCTTTCATCGGGAGATCTCTCGGGACGTAGCCAAGAAACTAGGCAGCCGACTTTCGATCAACCAAGACCACAAATCGGGAAAAACATATACTGAGGATCCAGATGCATATCGACGATATCTGAAAGGGCGATACTTCTGGAACAGGCGTTCGTCTGAAAACTTGTACAAAGCTATCGAAGAATTCCGCGCAGCCGTAGATCACGATCCTAATTACGCACTCGCTTACGTCGGACTTTCAGATGCCTATGTTCTCCTTGAAAATTTTGCCGGAACCCCATCAAGCGAAACGCTTCCTATTGCCAAAGCCTACGCTGAACGAGCACTCGAGATCGACGATCAATTACCCGAAGCACATGCGTCATTAGCTCTAACTCTTCACCGATCGTGGAACTGGGCCGAAGCAGAAAGAGAATACAAGGGGGCAATCGAACTTAACCCAAATTACGCCACAGTTCACCATTCATATAGCCTGTACCTACGTGAAACGGGCAGGCTTGAGGATTCCCTTTTACCGGCAAAACGGGCCTACGAACTCGATCCGTTATCCGGTATCATTACAGGTAATCTTGGTGTTACCTATATTGCCCTCGGCGAAGCAGATGCCGCGGTGGAACTAATGCGGAAAGCGGTTGTTTTCGACCCGGCGTTTCCGTTTGGCCATAGTATTCTGGGTTTGGCGTATATAAAAAAGGGAATGCACGCGGAGGCCATTAGCGAAACACAAAAAGGCTCGGAGCTTTCCAGACAATCGGGTAATGCTCTTGCGACCTATGGTTACGCACTTGCAGCCGCGGGTAAGCGCATCGAGGCCATTGCTGTGATCACAGAACTCGAACAGAGGTACATCGAGAAAACTGCAATCGGGCAGAACATAGCCGCTGTTTACGCTGGCCTTGGCGACAACGATCAGGCGTTTAGGTGGTTGGTAAAGGATTTAGAAACACGCAGCAGTTTTTTGCCCTATATACGCTGGCTACCGGCGTTTGAATCGCTGCGGGATGATCCGCGATTTACTGATCTATGTCGACGGATGGGAATGGCGGAGTGAGAAACCTATTTGGAAACCTAGTTAGTCGTCCGACTCAACCAGATCGTAAGGAATTCGTTGCATCAACATTCGATTCCCTACGATCAGGGCCGTCCAGATAAGGAGAGAAACTGTCGAAACGGCCCAGCCAATATTTGCGACCAGATCGTCTTCGAAAAAGATCCCCGCGGCTATCAGTGGAAAGGCGTATAACGCAATACGCAGAGCGGTCCGTTTCGAGCTTTCTATGGTTTCAAGCATACTGACGCGGCCGATCTCAAGATCCATATACTCGTTGTCGGAGTTTAGATTGGAGAAATATTCAGCTTCGCTTTTTGACCAGCGGCGGAGACTCGGGGTATCGGCAAGCCGATTCGCGGTCGAGAAATGATGTATCACATGGGCGATCTTTCCCTCGCGGAGGGCTATCTCGGCGAGACCGCGAGCCGTTCGGAAATTCTCACCTATCCGTTCAAGTGCCTTTCGAAACGCCTTCCCTGCACGCCGCCATTCTCCTATCTGGAAATACCATTCCCCCAGGCGAACAAGCAATTCCCCATCCTCCGAGGCTCGGCGCTCGGACAAACGTAAAGCTGCAAGAGCACGACGTTCCAACTTCGCATCCCTCTCGACGCCGGCGAAAGAATGAAGACAGCGAGCAAAATCAAATAGCAGCCTGGCATCGGCCGGACGAAGCACCAAAGCACGGCGAAAAGCCTCGAGAGACTGGAAAAGATATCCGGAAACACGCAGCTCATTCGCCAGGCTCTGCAGGTCGTCGGCCCTTTCTTCCTCGGGATGATCGGAAATCCGCGCGGTGCTCCGTTTGTGCCTGATGCCCACACTGCGAAATGAGCTTTCGAGTACATCCGCGGCCGGAATACGAGAAAATTCCGCTTTCATTAACGTCTCTTTTGGATCCTCGAGATGATCTCGAAGCTCGATCGTTCGAGTGTCGAGTATGTTTTCGGCGAGGCCCGGCAAAATGCCTTTTAGGATCCGGCGGAAATCTTCACCGCCAGAAGTTAGAGAAATGCTGACTTCCTTCCCCCGAATAACCGTCTTATAACGATAAATGATATTCCCGCCCCGCTTTATCGTTCTCAACGCATGTGTCTCGACCTGTTCGATATCGGTCAGTTTGAGGCCGCGTCGGACCGCGTTCAACCGGCACCAGGCTACAGGCAGGATACCCGTACGCACGATCCGTTTTCCGTCAAAATGTATTCGGTCGCTTAGTGCTAAAGTCGGTATGAGAATGGAGGAGATGCCAAAAAGCACGACGCCTGTAATATCCATTTCGAGATAAAACAAAAGCGCCGAAAAAAAAGTCCCGAGTAGTAATGCCGTCAAATAGCTGTGGGGAGACACGCGAACTGAGGCCTGAACGCTGCCCCTTGGATATGCCCCGCCGGCGTCGGAATTCGATCCCTGGTGAACTAATTGTTGCGAGTTTTTCACCACCTACGCTCCCCGGTATATTTTAGCTCATCACCGGTCCCGTCGGCATAGAATTACATCTGTATCGTTCGAACACCCGAACCGTCCGTACCGCCCGGTCCTAGTGGCTCCGGAATTTCTCTCGCACGGTCAGGATCCAATTCCTGAAGTTTCTTCTTTGCCTCATTAGCAGTTTCGGTCCACGGCACAGGCTTTCCTTCGGCATCCAGAGCTTCACTCGCGGCCTTGGCTATGTTGAAATAAAGGTCCGCCGCTTCCTGCTTCTTATCCTGTTTCTGCAAAATTCCGGCGAGTTCAAAGTTGATCGAATCTTTTGAGATTATCGGGTCTTCCGCAGCAAGAAGTTCCTGATACAATGCTGCTGCCTCGTCGAGACGGTTATCCGCCACACGGGTCTGCGCCAGCGCAAACTTGGCCAGTTTACCGGTGTCGGTCGAGGTGGCGGCTATTGCCTCCAGTTCCTGTATGCCTGTGGCACGGTCAACATAAAGCCTGTTTATCGCTATGAAATAGCGAGCCTTTTCAGCAACGGAGCCGCCGAACTTGTCCGCAACCGCCTGAAACTCGGCGATAGCAGCTTCTGCTCTCTCCTTTTCCGTCGTGTATGACCTCTGATTAGATCCTGCGAGAGGAGGTGTTTCCGAAATGGTGGCATTCTGTATCTCGATTGCTTTGCCAAGAGCGGTCTGGGCTTCGGCATCCGACCGACGGTTCCAGTTCATGAAAAGCATTATTAAAATGGCTAAAACCACTAGAGCCGCGACTCCATACAATAGGGTTCTGCCTCTGCCTTCAAAACGCTTGCCGACGTCTTCGAGCCGTTCGTTTACTCTTTGCTGAACGGGGTTTATGTAGATCGGCTTATCCTTCGGTGTCGCGGCCGCGGCCTCGAGTTGTTCAAATCGTCTCTTTTTACGTGCCATTATTCAAAAACTGCAAGTTCTTCGGAGTGGGTCGTTATATAATTGACTATCGTCGAACTTTTCCAAAAGAGTTAATTTAGCTTAAATGGACGATTAGAGCAAATAAGTAGGGCATTATAAGTGATTGGTATGAGTATGAATGGCGTTTCTCAAAAGTTTTTTTCAATCCTGGGAACAAACGCTGACGGCTGGTGTCTAAGTATACAGTTCGCCCAAAAAAGCGAACGGGGTAATTTGACAGCTTCGCAGCAAGGAGAACGCTTTTGAAGCGGGCGATGATCTTCAGCAAGTCAACTACGTTTGACGACGAAGAGATTGGACGGGCTGTGGTATCCGCCCAACCTGGATCCTCGCTGCTCGAAGAGCCCCAGTTTATTGACAAATTAAAAGCGGGAGAGACGGCCGCATTCGATACTTTGATCGAGCGATATTCGCCCGCACTTTTCGGACTGCTTTACCGGCTGACCGAGAGTGCCGACGAGGCAAGCGACCTTTTACAGGATACCTTCCTCAGGGCATACCGGTCGATCGGGGGTTTTCGAGGAGACTCAGAGCTAAAGACCTGGCTCTTCCGGATCGCGATCAATGAGTCGAGAAATCGGTTTCGATGGTGGAAGCGTCGTAAACGCGATCTCACGATCTCGATCGACGCACCTATCGGTAATTCGGATCTTACGATATCCGAATCGCTGGCAGACCCATCACAAAGCCCGGAGGAAGCGGCCTTAGCCAGGGAACGTGAATACGCGTTGAAAACAGCGCTTCTCGAATTGCCAGAGAAATATCGCGAGGTCATTGTTCTTTGTGATATCGAAGGATTGAGCTACGAGGAGGCCGCCGTTGCCCTCGATACAAGGCTCGGCACGGTGAAATCGCGAATTTCCCGCGGGCGTGAAGAGTTGAGACGACGGTTGAAGAATTATTGAAAATTGAATGAATGGCTGACTCGCCCCGGTCTCTTAGCAAGACTTGATAATCGGTGCCAACGATAGGTCTAAGAGAGAGCGAAAGTGAAGTCATGGAACACAGAAAAGCATCCGCTTGGCGGGTATTTGAATCGACCAGCAACATCGAGACAGATCGCCTTTCAGCAGCAGATCGGTGAACCGGAGCCAACAAAAACGTTGACGGCAGGCGCCGTCGCCGGGGTCAGCCAGCCATTCATTCGAAGTCGAAGGCAGAAAAAAGCCATGAAGTGCTCAGATCTACAATATAGTTTGTCTTTATATGCTGATAGCGGCCTCGACGAGGGTGTCGATTTTGCTGTGAGATCGCATATCGATATTTGCCCCATGTGCCGACAGCGGTTGGCCGATCTTAGGGAGATCAGATCGGGACTGAGGCAGTTGCCCCATCCCGCGATGCCCGTAGACTTGCAGAATCGCATCAAGATGGCTGTTCGAACCGAAAAATATCCGGGTAAACAGCATTTGCCTCAGTCCGACCTCCGAGAATGGCTGACCATGCGGGTAATGCCATACACCGTTGGTCTGGCGGCATCGATTTTGATCGGTGGGGCATTTCTCACAATGATGTTCTCGGGGATACTTCAGTCTCAAGCTGTCATGTCGTACGGGCCCAATAGAAGCAGCTCGGTCCTACTGGCAAGTAACTCGAACCCTTATTTCGAAGCACAGGACCCGATCACACCGTCTCAGTATGCAAATACGCGAATGGGCTTCGGATACGAATCACCAAGCGTGAATCCGAGTGGTGCTCTTATAGCATTAACGAGGTCGCTTGTAAGGGGCGGTATGAAGGACGATGAGGTTGTCGTGGTCGCTGATGTTTTTGGCAACGGCCTTGCTCGAATAGCCGAAGTCGTAGAGCCGTCACGCGACAGCGATGCCATACTGGAACTGCAAAGAGCTTTACAATCAGACCCTGCTTTTGCTCCGTTCGTGCCGACGAACATCGAAGATCGGCCGGAAAGTGTCCGAGTCGTATTGAAGCTGCAAAGCGTCAGCGTTAGCACCAGCGATCCCCCGCATCGTCAAAGATAGGCCGTCTAATTAGATCTTATCGATCTCGGCCTTCAGGGTGGCCGCAAGCTTCGGATCCAGGGCAAGCAGAGCATTATACTGTGAGCTTGCAGCCGTCTTATCCTTCTTCAGCGTATAGATAATACCTAAATTATATCTCGCCTTTGTAAACTTAGGGCTCAACTCGAGACCCTTTAGATATGCTTCGATAGCTTTGTCACGTTGATTGTCCGCAAAATAAGCATTTCCTAAAAGATACCAGGACTCGGAAGAATTCGGACTCTTCGCCGTGCGAGTTTCTAACCCGCTAACAGCCATCCGATATTGTTTCGTTGCCTCCGTCGATTTTCCGGTCAGATTCAGTGCCCGTCCGAGATAAAAATGTGTTTCGCCGTCTCCGGGGTTAAGACGAAGGGCATCATTGCACGCTCCGATCGCAAGAGAGTATTGTTTCGTCTCGTTATATGCCCGGCACAAGTTCGTATAGGCCAGCGACTGGTTAGGTAATATGGTGATTCCTGCTTTAGCCGCCTGGACCGCTTCGTCCGGACGGTCCGCCAGGCTGTACAGCCAGCTAAGTTCCGTGTAAAAGCCGCCATCGGTTGGAAATGCTTTCAATCCCTCCTTGAGAGCGTTGATAGCATCAGGGATCCTGTTCTCGCTAGTAAGCACGTCCGCGAGATTTCGATAAGTTTGATATATGTCAGGTTTGACCCTATATGATTTTTCATAGGCGTCGATCGCCTCCGCCGGCTTTCGCAATTTTTGGCTGGCATCTCCCAAAAGAAAGAAAGCATCACCGGGGAAACGTGTACCCCGAATAAGAGCTGCCTGAGCTGCTGCTGCCTGCGCCGTCGAATCGCCGTTGGCGAAGTGAATTCTCGCCATGTTGTAATAAATATCTGCGCTGTTCGGCGCAGCCTTTAAGATTCTCTCAAAAACTACTAACGCCTCAGGGTAATTCTTTTTTTCCATTAAGAGTTCGCCTTTCGCGGTTAAAAGACTAACGTCATTGGGAGCAATGATCAGTCCCTTATCTACGTCTCCGAGCGCAGCATCATAATTCTTGTCTTGAAAATGGATGTAATGACGAAGTCGATAAACATCCAGTGGAGGCTTATACCCCTGTGTTAGGGCCATGGTCAGAGCTTCGACAGCTTTCGGATGCTCTTTCAAATTGAAATGAGCATATCCCTTTCGAAAATAGGCATTCGGGTTTGTGGGCACCAGAACGATCGCCTCACCATACTTATCCGCAGCTTCGCGAAAATTCTTAGCGTTATACGCTTTGTCCGCCTCAGCCTGTAACACCTTCGCCCTGTCACGATCTCGTCTGCTCTGGGCATCGGCAATCATTGGCGATGTCAGAACCAAAACCGCCATCAGATACTTAGCCAATTTGATCGTAAAAGCTTTCTTTCTCATATGGTCACATTTGCTATTGCAGGATCACTGTCCGGTCGTCCCGCGACCCCGGTTTTGTCGTTTTCGGAGCAGGGGGCTTCGCCTGTTTGGGAGGAGCCTTCGTTGTGCCCCCGGTCGGCCGCGATGAAGGCGTGCCGGGAGTAGCAGACGCCTCGACATTTGCGTTTACCGGGTCGCTGACAGGCACCGAGTTCGAATTCGGAAGATCTGCAGTAGAATTAGCATTCCCCTCGGGTTCAGCGGCTTGTTGAAGGTCAGGTGAACCCACCTGCACTGTAGGGGATGGCTGTGGCACCGCCGTAGCAAAATAGTTGCTATAGGCGTACCAACCGCCCCCCGCGGCAATCGCCGCAAAGATCACGAGGCCCGCCAATCCTGCGACAACCAGGCCTTTCTTTGACTTAGATGTTTTCTGACCTTGACCTGTAGGCACACCAGCAGCGGCGCCGGCTGCTCGCTTTCGGTTAACTGAGGTCTTCGTAGTGCTGCCGTTCGTGTCTTCAACATTCGGCTGTGATGCCGGAATTGGCGGTTGAGCAATGCCCTGCTGCCCCGCCTCAGTCGAAGTACCCGCCGCCCCGGCAAGTTCCGCGCGTGAAAATACCTCGGTTTTGACGTCTGCCTGCTTTGGGGCCGAAGTCACAGCAACGTCTTCGATCTTAAGGGTTGCGTCAAAATTAGGAGCGGCCTTTGATTCTGTCTGGAAAGCGGCGGCTTGCGGCGCCGGTTCCGGCTTAGCTGCTTTGGTATCCTCTTTTGGAACTGCCGGCTCGTTCTGTCCTCGATTATATGCTCGCCGGAGTGTCCTCTGCATTTCCGCAGCAGTCGCAAATCGCTCTTCCTGACGAAGCGAGATCCCCTTTAAAATCACCTCTGACACGGCCTGGGGAACTTCTGGATTTAGATCACTCAAAGGCACGATCGGGTCTTCTCGCCCTCCCAACAGGGCATCCGCTCGGGTCAGGGCCTCGCACGGGATCGAATTAGCCATTAACTGATACAACGTGGCGGACAGCGAATAAAGATCGCTTCTCCCGTCCGTACCGGTGCCGCGGATCTGTTCCATAGCCGCAAAATGCGGGGAATATCCGGCCACACTAGCCGAATTCATTCCATCTCCAGGCTTGCTGCTGTCAAAGTCCTTAGAAAGTCCGAAATCTAGCAGGACAATGTGATTCTCGTCAGTCAATTTCAGATTCTGAGGCTTGATATCACGATGTATGATGGGCGGCTCATGAGTGTGAAGATAGCTTAAAGCATCGAGAAGCTGGTCCGCCCAGAACATGACCCAGCTCAGTGGAAAGGGTTTGTTCTGGTTCTCCAGCCGTTTGGAAAGATCGTCACCGGAGATATGCTCCATCACAAGATATTGATCCCCATTCTCGGCAAAATGATCGATCACTTTTGGTAAAACCGGATGCCGTAAACGTGCGAGTATCCGGGCCTCTCGCTCAAAAGCCGTCCCGAGCGCTCCGTCATCGCTGAAAAAGGTTCGTTTCAGTGCGACGGCACTGCCCAACCTCTGATCGACTGCCAGGTAAACATCACCCATACCGCCTTTTCCGATCGGTTGAACGATCAGATAGCGGTTCTGGATCATCGTATTGGGGGTCAAAGGTTTCATCTTTATGTCCCGATTAATTTAATTTGGCCTATTCTCGATCCGTAATTTTTCTGCAGAAACCATCGCCGGCATACCTGGGTGCTGGAAACATCGGGTGTTCCCCTTCACCCGACGCGAGCACGGCGTTCCTTTCTTTGTCTCCGCACCGCAGAAGTAAGCGGGCTCAGAGATAACAGTTTTGGCGACCGGCACGCGATTCTCAGGCTTTACGACATTCGCTTCCGCAAGACCGTTTCGCGACGTCGATCTTTCTTCGGCCTGCCGGTTATTATCGACTCTTTCGCCTGGGTCCCGCGACGACGTTTGTGTTCCCGTTTTCCGCTCTGTGAACCGTCTCGGTTGATACGCTGCTGTGCTTTCGACGGTGCCAGCTGGGCTGGTATTCAAATAACTTCCAAAACCCAACATCCCGATCACGATGCCAAGGCCCACGACGACACGCGGTATTAGATCTTGCCCCTTGTATTCGGATTCGCAAACCTGGCAGAAACGCCTGCTGGTCAAGACACCCCATTCCGCCCGCTCTACCTTTTCACCGCAATTTGCACAAAAATTGGGACGAAAGAACATTCTCCAAATCTTCTCTAAACATTATATCAGCCAATAAAAACGCACAACAAAAAACATCACCGGCGTCGAACGGAAAGCCAACGCAATTATAAATCAAAAATTGGATTCTGTTAAGGTATATGTCAGGCTTATCTGCATACAACCTCAGCCTTTATGAACTGCGTCAAACCGCTATCATCACTTATGCTGTTTTTTCGCATCCTGAACCTCTCGATATTATTTTCGATCTCATTTATCAGCATCGCCGCCCAGGATGAGGATCCGATCCGTGTCGACTCATCTATTGTTAGATTGAACGTCGGCGTGGTGGATCAGAGAGGCCGGCCTATCCTCAGTCTCGGAAAGGACAATTTCGAACTTTACGAGGATGATGTCAAACAAAATATCACAAGGTTCGAACCCAGTGAAGCACCCTTTAGCGTTGTAATAATGTTAGACATGAGCGGTTCGACCCTCGGGTTTCGTGAGGTGATCAGACAATCTGCTTCGAGATTCATGGACGCTCTGTCGCCCGGCGACCGCATCGCGGTGGTCGAGTTTTATGACAAGGTCAACCTTCGAAACGATTTCACCACTGATCGCAGAAAGGTCCTCCACTCTATAAACGTGTCCAATGGTCGCGGGAAGACGCACCTTTACAAAGCCTTGGATTTCGCTCTTGACCAGTTAGCCCGCGAAAAAAGCCGGAGAAAAGCTATCGTTGTACTCACGGACGGTGTGGATACTGCAATCCGGGACAAGGACCGCGAATCTCTCGAACGACTGTCTGACAACCAGATCGCGAACGCGATTAATCCCGAAGTGAACGAAGAATTGAATCGCATCCTCACACGTTCGGATCTGCAGGGAGTAACGATATATCCGCTCGCCCTTCCCACAGGGGATCCGGCCAAACTTGCCGACCCAACGCCGCGGCAGGTTGCCATGTTCAAGGCCGCTCGTTCCCGCCTACAGATCGTCGCCGATCGAACCGGCGGCACATTAAATGCTATCAACCGGCTAGAAGAAATGGGCAGGCTCTACGCCGAGGTTGCTGCAGACCTTCGCACACTTTACACAGTCGAATACCAACCAACCAACGACAAGCGAGACGGCAAATGGCGGTCTATAAGGATCGATGTCAAAAATCCCGACCTGATCTCGCGGACCCGCCAAGGCTATTTTGCCCGTTGATAATTTGGAACGTACTCGGCCAGTGGCTCATGAGCAAGAACTTGACAGAATTCTCACCCCTTTGTAGTCTAATTATTCCCTCTGTGCACCCGTAGCTCAGCTGGATAGAGTACTTGACTACGAATCAAGGGGTCGCATGTTCGAATCATGCCGGGTGTACCATTATTGATTATTAAGGCGGCACGGTTGTCGCCTTTTTGCTTGTGAATAATTTCTGGACTAAACAGAAGTCCCCCAAAAAAATATTAATCCGCTATCAGCTAACCATTCGATCAGCTTCTTTCGAAGGAATAAGTCGCAGGTCCAAACCCTGCCGCGATTACCAATATAGTGTATAGTGGCAGTAGTATAGACAGGTAAAAAGGCGGGCCTTATCCGCCTTTTTTACTTATTGGGCTCGATGTTGGACTAACGAAGCCTTATTTTTCCATCCTTGTCGAGGTTGTTCGATACGAAAAGATCGCGACGACAAAAACTTTTTGCCGCATACGCGAGTGTTCGATCTAAAGCAATTACAAACAGGAATAGCTTTTGATGAATAGGCGGAAGTTTCGTTTCGAAGGAGAACCTGAAGGAAGTGGATGGATGCACTAAGCAGAGGTGAAAGTGGGTAGACTATCCCTCTATTTTCATCTATTCATTCCGATATCGCCCCGGCGACGAGCAGTCAGTCATCCCGCATACATACTGTACTAACTTATCTGAAGTACAGTTTGTCGCATGAACAACTCTTAGCTTTATTCGGTCACCCACTGCTTCAACGATCGAGTAACCGATGTTGCCGGAAGGTGGGCCCGACCTTTAGCTCCCTCGGTTGCAACTGTCCTCATAAACGATACGATGCGCGTTTTCAAACACTGTCTTTCGTATAGAATGCTGGCCTTGATTTGCCTAGTTGCCCCTCTACTGTTTGTAAGTTCCTGTGGAGAAAACGAGCCGGGGCAAACGGTGAGCACCCCTTCACTTGAACAGCTCAATCGGATCCCGGCCAGTGGTCACCCTCAGGCCCTCGCCCCCGACGACGGTCAATGGCTGATGCCAGCCAAAGACTATGCGAGCACCCGCTTCAGCAGCATGAATGATATCAATGTAAGTAATGCTGCGGGCCTTCAGGTATCGTGGACCTTCGCCACCGGCCTCACCAACGGACACGAGGCCGCACCGCTCGTCGTGAACAACACGATGTACGTCATTACTCCGTATCCGAACACACTATACGCGCTTGATCTTACCCAGCCCGGAGCGCCGATGAAGTGGCGCTACGATCCCAAACCCGTGCCCGCATCGCAAGGCGTCGCATGCTGCGATGTGGTCAACCGGGGCGGGGCGTACTACAACGGAAAGATCTACTACAACACGCTGGACAATCACACCGTCGCGGTCAACGCCGAGACGGGCGAAGAAGTTTGGAAAACCAAAGTTGGCGATATCAATCTCGGCGAATCGATGACTATGGCCCCGCTGGTTGTCAAAGGGAAGGTGCTTGTCGGCAACTCAGGCGGGGAATTCGGCGTTCGAGGTAAGATCGCGGGGTTGAATGCCGAAACAGGCAATATCGACTGGCTTGCGTACAATACGGGGCCGGATGAGGAAGTACTTATCGGAGCAAATTTTCAGCCGTTCTATGCAGACGATCGAGGTAAGGACCTTGGCGTCTCGACCTGGCTTCCCGATCAATGGAAGATCGGGGGCGGCACCGTGTGGGGATGGATCTCTTACGACGCAGAACTCGATCTCATCTATCACGGTACCGGCAACCCCGGACCCTGGAACCCTGAGATTCGTCCCGGCGACAATAAATGGACGTGCGGCATCTTTGCGCGGCGTCCCGATACCGGCGAGGCGATCTGGGCGTATCAATTCAGCCCGCATGACGAATTCGATTATGACGGCGTCAACGAGAATATTCTGATCGACCTCCCGATAAACGGCCAAATGCGAAAAACGCTGGTCCGGCCAGAACGCAACGGCCACATTTACGTGATGGACCGGGTAACAGGGGAAGTTCTCTCCGCCGAGACATTCGTTCACGTGACAATTACCGACGGAGTCGACCTGACGACCGGCAAGCCCAACAAGGTCGAGGAAAAAGCCACTGGTTTCGGCCGGGTCGTTCGCGATATCTGCCCTTCGGCACCAGGGGCAAAAGATTGGCAGCCTTCGGCCTTTTCGCCGCAGACGGGACTGCTGTATATACCTCATCAGAACCTCTGTATGGAGATGGAGGGACTCGAGGCAAATTACATCGCGGGCACTCCGTACGTCGGAGCCAACGTAAGGATGTATGCCGGGCCTGGCGGCCACCGCGGCGAATTCACAGCCTGGGACCCGGTTAACGGCCAGGCAATTTGGAAGATCCGGGAAAAATTCCCGGTGTGGAGCGGTGCGCTTGTCACCGCCGGTGACGTGGCGTTTTACGGAACGATGGAAGGCTGGTTCAAGGCGGTCAACGCCCGTACCGGTGAGCTGCTGTGGCAGTTCAAAACGGCCTCGGGGATAATCGGACAACCGGTAACATACCGCGGCCCCGACGGTAAACAATATGTATCGATCCTGTCGGGTGTGGGCGGCTGGGCAGGTGCGATAGTTGTCGGCGGTCTGGATCCGCGCGACCCCACAGGTGCACTGGGCTTCGTTGGAGCGATGTCAGATCTGCCAGATGATACAAATATGGGGGGCGTGCTTTATACCTTTGCGATCCCCTAGGAGGAGATGAGAGTTTTCCGGCATTTATATTTATCAGCTTTGTTTCTTTTATCGGCACTCGCGGCGGGATGTTCGCAGAATGTCGAGACCGCGCCAGAACCGTATCCGGAACCTCCCTTCATCCAGCCACAGTACAGCAAGACTGCGCTCCGCGTATGCGCCGACCCGAACAACTTACCATTCTCGAACGAGGCTCGGGGAGGCTTCGAGAACAAGATCGCTGAGATCATCGGTGAGGAACTGGACCTGCCGGTCGAATATACGTGGTGGGCCCAGCGGCGCGGCTTTATCCGCAACACTCTCCGCGGTTTCAAATGCGATGTTGTGATCGGGGTGCCGACAAGCTTTGAATTAGCTCTTACTTCGAAACCTTATTACAGATCTACTTATGTTTTTGTTACCCGACGAGACCGAAATCTCGACATCGCCGGTCTTGACGACCCCGCACTGAAGGAATCGAAGATCGGAATTCATCTGATCGGCGACGATAATGCGAATGCCCCGCCGCTTCATGCTCTGAATCGCCGCGGCATTACTTCCAACATAGTTGGGTACACCATATATGGCGATTACAAAGAAGATTCGCCGCCGTCACGGCTGATAAGGGCCGTCGAAACCGGTGAGGTCGACGTCGGTGTGGCGTGGGGGCCGCTCGCCGGTTACTACGCGAAAAAAAGCCGGGCGGGCTTGAACATCAAACCCGTTACCCCGGAGATCGACCTGCCATACCTTCCAATGGCATATGAGATCTCGCTCGGCGTCCGACGCGGCGAAGGAGAATTTCTCGACCGCCTTGAGGCAATTCTGGATCGCAGGCGGGATGACGTTCGCTCGATCCTCGCCGAATATGGCGTGCCCGATATGCTTACCAATTCGCCGCAGCGGCTCCGCGTGCATGGAGGATACAGATGATCATCCGCAAAGTCGCTGCTTTCGTTTTTATTGCGATCGGTGCTCTAACATTCAAGGCATGCACCGACGAGCGTTCCCGTGTCCACGATTCACCGCTCTATGGAGGCACTTCGCCCCGTGCCCAGCAGATAGAACTTGTGCCGGGCCTTCCACGGACGCAGCCCGTATTCGACCCCGAAACGTTCGATGCAACCGAAGCAGTTCTGGTTGAAGGCAAGCGGCTCTACGGCTGGTATAACTGCGCAGGCTGCCATTTTAACGGCGGCGGCGGCATCGGGCCGCCTTTAATGAATGACGAGTGGATCTATGGCAGCGAACCGCACGTAATAGCAGATTCGATCATCAATGGGCGGCCCCAGGGAATGCCGGCATATGGGGATCGAATTCCGGCAGCCCACATTGGGCCGGTTGTCGCGTACGTGAGGTCCCTAAGCGGCCTTGGCAGGGCCGCACCGCCGACACCGACGCCTTTCCCTCGTAAGAAACCATCACCAGCCGGTCCCGGCGGAGGTCAGGACGGGCCTGGTGTCGAGGAAATGCGCGAGCAACAGTAATAGCGATCCAGATGAGAAAATGGCGACAAACTCAGATCAAATTATCCGCGATACTAACGGTCGCGGCTGTTGTCGCGTTTTTCACATCGTGCGCGGACACGCGCTTTCAATCTGTTCTTAACCCCAAAAGCACTCAGGCCGCAGAGATCGCATTGCTTTGGTGGGTGATGCTCGGAGTTTTCACAGTAGTATTGCTCGCCGTGACGCTGCTAGTCGCGGCAGCGGTGCTTCGACGATATGACGGACGCCGGGGTGAGCTTTCCGATCGGCAGAAGCGCAACATGGTCCTGATAGGCGGGGTGATCATTCCCGTGGTCGTCATCTTCGCATTTGTCATTTATAGCGTATCGGTCGGGCGATATACAGCTTCGGTGCCCCATGACGCACCCATAACAATCGAGGTCGTTGGCCATCAGTGGTGGTGGGACATTCGATATCGGGTTTCGGGCCGCGATCTGAACGTAAGATCTGCAAACGAGATCCACGTGCCGGTCGGCGTGCGCGTCAAATTCGTTCTGGAATCTCGTGACGTTATCCACAGTTTCTGGATACCCAATTTGCAGGGAAAGACTGACCTGATCCCCGGTCGGAAAAATTTCACATGGGTGACCGCAACGGAGCCCGGTATTTTTCGAGGGCAATGCGCCGAATTTTGCGGACTTCAA
Organism: Pyrinomonadaceae bacterium; assembly: GCA_041745615.1. Lineage (GTDB taxonomy): Bacteria > Acidobacteriota > Blastocatellia > Pyrinomonadales > Pyrinomonadaceae > OLB17. Next base: position 18,157 of record JBGTIP010000002.1, read on the forward strand.
CATGCCAAAATGGCATTCATCGTCGTAGCGAGTCCAGAGGCCGAGTTTTATGCATGGCTCGAACGACAGATCCAGCCCGCTAGGCAGCCTGTCACTGAAGCCCAGGTCCGGGGCCGCGAAGTCTTCGAGACCACCTCCTGTACGCTCTGCCATACCATCCGGGGAACCCAGGCGCTAGCCGAGGTCGCGCCCGATCTCACTCATGTGGGAAGCCGCCAGACCCTCGCCGCCGGATCGCTGCCTAACACCAGAGGACATCTTGCCGGCTGGCTGGCTAACCCCCAGCAGATCAAGCCCGGGTCGCGAATGCCGAACCTATATTTAAGAAATGACGAGTTGGACGCACTGATCGAATATCTATCAAGCTTGGAGTAGGATTTGGAAAAAGCGGAACGCGAGACAATAAAAGCCCCCAGTGACAACCGATATTACTCCGCCGCGGAGGTCGAGGATGTCGCCGAACTCGACCGAACCTGGGCGTCGCCGACGGGGATCGTAGGCTGGTTTCAGGTAGTCAATCACAGCAACATAGGGAGGCGATATGTGATCACCGCCTTCGTGTTCTTCTTGCTAGCCGGCGTACTTGGGCTGATGATGCGAACCCAGTTGATGCAGCCCGAGATGAAGCTGCTCCATCCGGATCTTTACAACCAGATCTTCACGATGCACGGCATCACGATGATGTTCCTCTTCGCGGTACCCGTGATGGAGGGCCTCGCGGTCTACATCGTCCCCCTGATGCTCGGCACGCGCGACATGGCGTTTCCGAGGCTGAACGCGTTTGGATACTATGTCTATCTCCTTGGCGGCATAACTCTCTACGTTGCCTTGCTCTTCGGCATAGCTCCCGACGCCGGATGGTTCAATTACCCGCCTCTTGCCAGCAGCGAATTTTCGCCCGGCATGCGCGTAGACATCTACGCAATGCTCATTACGTTTATCGAGATCGCGGCCCTCGTGGCGGCCGTGGAACTGGTCGTGACCATTTTCAAACAGCGTGCTCCCGGAATGTCGCTGAATCGAATGCCCCTGTACGTCTGGTCCATCCTCGTAACAGCATTTATGATCATCTTCGCGATGCCTGTCGTCATGGTCGCAAGCATGTTCCTGGCATTCGATCGCAACGTCGGGACTCATTTTTTTGAGGCCCTCTCACCCGCCGGCCAGGGGCCGCTGCTTTGGCAGCACCTCTTTTGGTTCTTCGGCCATCCCGAGGTTTACATAATTTTCATTCCGGCCCTCGGCATAATATCGTCCATCGTGACGACCTTCGCCCGCCGGCCTGTCTACGGCTATACCGCCCTCGTGCTCAGCATTGTCGCCACCGGTTTCCTCGGGTTTGCTCTCTGGGTGCATCACATGTACACGACGGGACTGCCCCAGCTCGGCCTCAGTTTCTTCACGGCCGCTAGTGCAATGATCGCAATACCTTCCGGAGTTCAGATCTTCTGTTGGATCGCGACGCTCTGGGGCGGCCGGCCCCAATTCAAAACCCCGCTCCTTTACGTGCTCGGGTTCTTTTTTATTTTTGTACTGGGCGGCCTGACGGGCGTGATGATCGCGTCGGTTCCCTTCGATGCGCAGGTGCATGATACGTACTTCATCGTCGCGCATTTCCACTATGTTCTGATCGGCGGCGCGGTGTTCCCCCTCTTCGGCGGACTCTACTACTGGTTCCCCAAATTCGCCGGACGCATGCTCAGCGAAACAGCCGGAAAATGGAGCTTCGCATTGATGTTTATCGGCTTTAACGTTTCGTTCTTCCCGATGCACAACCTCGGACTGATGGGCATGCCCCGTCGAGTTTACACATACATTGAAGGACTGGGTTGGAACGACCTTAACCTTATGGCAACAGTTGGAGCCTATGTGCTCGGCGTCGGTGTACTTATCTCGCTCATCAATGTGATCTACAGCGCCATAAACGGCCGCGAGTCGGGCCCGAATCCGTGGGACTCCGACACTCTCGAATGGGCATGCGCATCGCCGCCGGCAAACTATAATTTCAGCCCCATGCCCGCAGTCGACAGTCTTCATCCGATGTGGGATATGAAGGAACGCGGGGTACGTCCAGCCGTTACGGGAGTCCGGACAGATATGCGTCAGGTGCTTACTACCACGCTCATGGATGCCCGTCCACATGCTCTGTCTAATCTTGCACGTCCGTCGATAGCACCGCTGCTGCTCACCGGTGCCGTAGGACTCGGTTTCATCGGCTTCCTATTCAGCATCAACTGGCTGATCCTTTCGTTCTTTCTAGCGTTCTTTGCCATTGTCTATTGGAATTATCCACGCTACGACGAACGCACACCGCCGTGGAAAAAGGAGGGTGAAAATGGGAATTAGAGCAGACGAGGTGCCGTTTGTAGGCGCGTATGACGCAAGTCACCTGTCACATTTCAACTATCACGATGAGGCCCCGATGTGGTGGGGTTTCTGGGGCATCATCATGATCGAGACGACCGTGTTTGCGGCCTTGATCGCGAGTTACTACTATCTCAACCTCAGCTACCCCGAGATCCCGCCCGCAGGCGTCAAGAAGCCCGACCTTCTGATGGGAACGATTTCGAGTCTGGTCCTTCTGTCGAGCAGCTATTCAATGCATAAAGCCGACAGTGCCAGCGAAAAAGGCGACGTGAAAACACTAAAGTGGGGGCTTCTCGTCTGCATTGCGTTGGCCGCACTCTTTCTGATCTTAAAAGTTTTTGAATACAGCAAGGTCGAATATCGGTGGGACAGCCACGCGTACGGATCGATCGTATGGGGGATCGTGATATTTCATTCGGCTCACGTGACATCACTAGTTCTAAAAACAATATTTATCGCCTATTTGTCCTGGCGTGGCTATTTCAACAAAGATCGCCACCTCGGCGTGACGATCAACGGGATCTACTGGCACTTCGTCGTGATCGTCTGGATCCCGCTCTATCTGGTGATCTACTGGTCGCCGCGGCTATTTTGAATCGAACAATGGTAACTGAGGATCAACAAACACCCGAGGACCCGAGAGCTCGCAAACAGAGCCGGGCGATTAAGCTGTGGGCCGGTATGCTGCTTGCCGCCGCGGCGTACTTCACCCAGCTCTTTTTCGCGAATGCTCTGGTCGAGTGGGCATGTTACCGCGGATCGACGTGGGTCATTCACCTGATCACGGTTGTAGCTCTTCTTCTTGCCGCTGTCGGAGCATACCTGGCCTGGACGGGGTGGCATGAGGAAGAGAAGCTCGTTGAACACGACGGCTTCGACAGCGAGAACAGGATCAGATTCATGGGATGGTCAGGCCTGATCCTTAGCGCGCTCTTCGGCCTCGGGATCATTGTTCAGGAGATCCCCACGTTCATCGTGGACCCATGTGTTGGAAGATGATGATCAGCATCAAGCCACAACTCGTCGCAATAGTTCTGCTGGTCGCCGCAGTGCCCATAGCCGCGCACGACGGCCAACCGCACAGCTTCGCAGACGCGTGGAGCTACTGGGGTTCGGACCCCCTGACGATGACAGGACTCGCGATCTCGGCTGTCATATACACCACCGGCATCTTCCGTCTTTGGTCCACGACCGGGATCGGCAAAGGCATCCGCCGCTGGGAAGCCTCAGTCTTCGGACTCGGCTGGCTGTCTCTGTTTGTCGCTCTCGTTTCGCCCGTCCACGCCCTAAGCACCGTGCTCTTTTCCGTCCATATGACGCAGCACGAGATCTTGATGCTCGTTTCGGCACCGCTGCTCGTGCTTGGCCGTCCGATCGTCGCATTACTATGGGCTTTGCCGGTACGGCCGCTGGGGGCCGTGGCCGATTTCAGCCGCGACCTCACTCTCCGCTCTGCATGGCGAAAGATCTCAAATCCCATGGCCGCATGGCTGATCCATATGGTTGCACTTTGGATCTGGCATGTCCCCGTGCTCTACGAGGCGGCCGTGCGCAATCAATACATTCATTTCGTGCAGCATCTGAGCTTTCTCGGTTCCGCTCTCTTGTTCTGGTGGGCGCTTATCTACGGCCGCCAGGGCCTGCTCGGCTACGGTGCGGCAGTGCTCTACGTATTCAGCACCGCAGCCCACAGCGGCCTGCTCGGTGCTCTGCTCACATTCGCAGCCGTGATCCTCTATCCCTCTTACTCTCAAACCGCCCCGGCATTCGGCTTAACAGCTCTCGAGGATCAACAGCTTGGCGGCCTCATTATGTGGATCCCCGCCGGGGTGCTTTACACGATCGCAGGCTTAGCACTGCTCGCCGGCTGGCTCCGCGAAGCCGAGTCCATGGCGATCCGCGAATTGGCCAAGCGTACAGAACTAGCGGAGGTGAAGAATGCATAGCCGCCGCTGCATAAAATACGCCAAGGCATTGCTGATCGGAATTGCACTGTCCGCTGCGTTCGCTTTCGCCTCCTGCAGCCGCGATGATCACCGGGCGATCCGTCAAATAACCGGCGGCGAACCGGAACGCGGACGCGAGCTCGTCAGGGTGCTGGGTTGTGCGACGTGCCATGTCATTCCGCAAGTACGCGACGTCGAAGGCCTGGTTGGCCCGCCGCTCGAACGCATCGCGAGCCGAGCGTATCTGGCGGGCCGCATCCAAAACACGCCCGAGAACATGCTTCGATGGGTCCGATCCCCGAAGTCCGTCGATCCCGAAACAGTGATGCCTGAGATCCCGATGTCCGAACAAGACGGCCGCGACATCACGGCATTTTTGTACACATTACGTTGAAGAACTATGAAAAGAACCATCCTTCTTACGATCACCATACTCGCAGCAGCGATTGCTGCCTCATCTCAGATCCAATTCGGCACTATTCGCGGCGTGGTCATGGACCAATCCGATGCGTTGATCCCCAACGCCGAGGTCCGAATCGAGGACCCGATCACCGGCTTCCAGGCATCCGCGCGAACGAACGATGAGGGCGAATTCCGTTTCAACAATCTTTACTACGGTGTTTACTCCCTGCGAGCTAACGCAGGTGGTTTCAGCCCGTGGTCGACCACCGCTGAGGTGCGTTCGAACGTGATCGTTCGCAGAGACATTCGCCTTAATGTAGGTCCGGCAATTGCCCGGGTCGATGTCGAAACCTTACCCGACGTATTGGTCGACCCCCAGCAGACCTCGACTGTCACCCGGCTCGGCGAACTTCAGATCGAACACACCCCCGGCGTGATCCGCAGTCAGGATCTTCACCGGCTTATCGGGACCGCAGGTGTAACAGCTCAGAACAACGGCCTCCTGCATGTCCGCGGCTCAGAGGACGGAATCCTCTATGTTGTTGACGGAGTACCGACGCGTGACCGCATCGATTCTATCTCCGCCGGCGGGTTCGATCTCGATTCTATCCGTTCGCTGCAGCTGATCACCGGCGGGTTTCCTGCGGAATTCGGCGGCCGCAGCGGGGCTGTAGCCGTCATCCAGGCCAATTCCGGCATCAACAGCAACTTCGCCGGCCGCTTCACCGCGGGCGCCGGAAATCACCGAACGCAGGACGCATCAGGATCGATAGCGTACGGCTGGGGCGACCGTTTCGGCATCTTTGCATCGGCCGCCGCCAACAGGTCCGATCGCTTCCTCGATCCTGTCGTAGAAGATAACCTCAACAACCGCGGTCGCCGCCGCAGCCTCAGTCTCCGAGCCGACTGGCATCCCACGCCGCGTGACCTAATCTTTTTCGACTTGCGCGTCTCCGGCTCAGACATGCGCGTGACCAACGACAGGCTGCAGGAAGAAGCAGGCCAACGCCAGACCCAACGCCTACGCAACGACGCCGAATCCGTCTCATGGCAGCGGATCTGGAATCCCGACACCGTCACCAACCTGATCTTCTTCCGTCGCAACTACACCGGCGAGCTTTTCCCAAGCCCCTTTGACATCCCGATCACCGCCCAGCAGGATCGCGGCCACTGGCGGACCGGCCTCATCGGCAGCTACTCCCGATCATATCGCGGACATGACATTAAATTTGGCTTCGAAGCCTCACGAGTAAGCGTGCGCGAAGACTTCTCCTTCGCGATCACCGATCTCGACATAGCTGAGGAAATGGAAATAAGCGATGCAGCTCAGGAATTCACTCCGGACAAACCATTCATTTTCCGTGATGCAAAAAGAGGCAGTTACGGGGCCCTGTATGCCCAAACCCGGTTCGAAGCCTTTCGCAATCTATCGCTGGGCCTCGGTCTGCGTTTCGATCGTTCTAAATTGCTCTCTGCAGAAACTCAGCTCAGCCCTCGTATCGCCGCCGCCTATTTCATCCCGCGAACACAAACAGTGCTGCGGGCGTCCTTCAACCGCCTCTTCCAGCCGCCGCAGCTTGAAAACCTTCTCCTGTCGGATTCGCCTCAGGCACGCGCCCTATCACCATTTCTCGACGAGACCGATGGCGGTGCCCGGGTGAGTGCTGAACGAGTGAGCGCCTATGAGATCGGCCTGACCCAGAACCTTTGGAACGCCGCACGTCTTGACGTTTCTTTATGGCGCCGTAACTTCGTCAACTACGCGGATCCAAATGCCTTTTTTTCAACCACCATCGTGTTTCCGAACACGGTCAAAGAGGGCTATGCCCACGGTGCTGATGTCCGATTGGACATCGCCGAGTACCGTGGATTTTCCGGCTACGCAAGCTTTGCAAATGGCACCATCCATCAGATCGGCCCGATAATCGGCGGCTTGTTTTTGACCGACGAGTTCATCGAGATAGGCGAAGGCACCCGATTTGTCCCCGATCACGATCAGCGTAACGTCTTCGCCTTTGCCGTGACCTATCGGGCCCCTCGCTCGGGGTGGTTTATGACCTTCGGCGGTCGTCACGAAAGCGGCGTCCCGCTTGAGGTCGAGGATGATCGCCTTATCGATCTGATGAATACACCGGGCTCGGACCTGGTCAATTTCGATCGCGAACGCGTCCGCCCCTGGACGGTTTTTGATCTTCAGACGGGCTGGCGATTTGCCCGAAGCGATCGGCGCAGCTTACGCCTCGAAATGAACGTCCTAAACATCTTCGACACTCGGTTTGCATACAATTTCGGCAGCCCATTCGAGGGCACACATTTCGGTCATCGGCGATTGATCGGCGGGCGCCTTACCGTCGATTTCCGATGACGACACACGGATCGCATGATCTCAATTTACATAAAGAATGAACAAGGGAGGAATAATCTATGATCACACTAAACGACGCGGTGCGAATGATAAATGCAGCACAAGACAAAGCAGATGAGATCGGTCAGCCGATGAACATCGCCGTTGTTGACCACGGCGGCAATCTCATGGCCCATGTGCGAATGGATAATGCATGGGTCGGCAGCGTCGACATTGCCATCAACAAGGCATGGACATCTCGCGCCTTTGATATCTCGACTGCTGAACTAGCTAAACTGAGCCAGTCCGGCGAGGAATTCTTCGGCATACACACAACCAATAATGGCCGCGTGGTGATATTCCCGGGCGGCCTGCCCCTAAAGCGCGGAGACAAAGTCATCGGTGCGATCGGGGTCAGCGGAGGCATGGCAGACCAGGACGCAGAGGTCGCACAGGCGGGAGTTGACGCACTCGACGCCTAAGCAAAGGGGAGAAGCTTATCAACTCAGAACAGTCCAAAAACAATCCGGCCGCCGTGGTGGTGATGGTTGCCGTCACAGCGGTCTCATTTTACCTGTGCTATTTGGTTGCTCAGCCATTTCTCGTGCCGCTAATATGGGCACTCGCACTAGCTGTTCTGGCCTTCCCGTTTTACAAATACATCTCGAAAGATGTCAAGAAGCCAAATATGGCGGCGGCCCTCGCCACCGCCTTTGTCGCCATTGTGATCGTCGCTCCTATAGTGCTCCTGAGCCGACAGCTTGCGACCGAGATCTGGCAAAACGCCCAGATAGTCGGCCAACAGCTCGAGAGCGGCGAATGGCACCAGCCCTTCACCCAAAATGCGACTTTTGCTGGCATAACCGAATGGATAAGTCAGAGTGTCGACCTCGAAGCCCCGATAAGCCAGCTGACATCAATGATCCCTGACGTAGCCACTCGTTTCCTGTCCGGCTCCCTCTGGATAGTGTTTCAGTTTCTGGTCACCTTTTTTGCACTCTTCTTCTTCTTTCGCGACCACGAAGAGATTCTGAAAGGCGTCCGCCGCTTGGTTCCGCTCACCTCGGATGAGACCGATACGATCTTCAAACGCATCAGGGATACTCTCCATGCGACAGTGTTTGGTGAAGTTTTTATCGCGTTTCTCCAGGGTGCGATGGGAGCTTTTGCTTTCTGGGTAACGGGTATTCCGGCCGCGATCTTCTGGGGATTCGTGATGGGGCTACTCGGCTTCCTTCCTGCTATCGGGACGTGGATGGTCTGGCTTCCGGCCGGGATCTATCTCATCTCTCAGGGCTCGTGGGCCGGTGGCATCTTTCTCATCGTGTGGGGAACCTTAATGATGACGCTGTTGACCACGCTCATCTATCCAAAACTCGTTGGCAACAGGCTTCATCTGCATACCTTGCTTGTTTTTGTTGCGATCCTCGGCGGAATATTCGCATTCGGAACCGTCGGCCTTATTGTTGGCCCGGCGGTTATTGCGGTAACCCTTTCACTTATCGACGTCTGGAAAGAACGGATCGGCGATGCCAATGTTGCGCCCGTCGAAATACATAATTAACTATGAAACTAAGAATTCTCAGTTTAATGATCCTGATCGCTCTCGCAGGCGGCATGGGCTGCTCGTCCCGGTCCGGAGCACCACTTGTCTACATATCGAATGAGCGTGCAGGCACGATCAGCGTGATCGATAGCGGCACAGATGAGGTCGTTGACACCATCCACGTGGGAGCACGGCCTCGCGGGATCCGGATCAGCCCCGACGGCTCGCGCATTTACGTCGCTGTCAGCTCACCAATGAACCGTGAATATAACCACGACGAGAACAAGATCGTGGCCATCGATACCGCGAACGGCAGGGTCATCGCCCGTTACGAGGTCGGTACCGACCCCGAACAGCTTGCCGTCTCGACCGACGGAAACTTGCTATTCGCTTCCAATGAAGACGCCGGAACAGCCACGATCGTCGATGTTCGCACCAACGAACTGTTGAAGACCCTCGTCGTCGGTATTGAGCCCGAAGGTGCCACCATCAGCCCGGACGGCAAATGGGTTTACATCATGGCCGAAACCAGCAACACCGTATCCGTCATTGACACCGAAGCGATGGAGGTCGTCCATACTTTCACCGTCGGGCACCGCCCCCGTGATGCCGCATTTTCTCCCGATGGCACACGAGCCTACGTTACGGCCGAACTCGGCAAGGTCATGTCGGTCGTCGACGTTTCGATGCACGAGGTCATCGAGACCGTACCTCTCATTGACCACCCTTCGTCACTGCCGGTCGGCGTGGTCGTCTCTCCCGATGGCAGGCGGATCTACGTTGCAAACGGACGCCACAATTCCGTATCTATCCTCGACTCGGAAAGTTTTGAGATAATCGAGACGGTCCCGGTTGGTAGCCGGGTATGGGGAATCGGCCTACTTCCCGATGGCTCAAAGCTCTACGCAGGAAACAGCCTATCTAACACAGTCTCCGTGATCGATACCGCCGCCATCAAAGTGATCAAAACTATCACTACAGGCGAAGGCCCCTGGGGTGTTGCTATCCGGCCCTAATACAGCAATATGGCCCTCGTTCAGAAACTCCCACTTCCGCTATTTTGATCACAGCCGCCAGGACTTGCTGAAGGTGTGGAAGTCTTTATAAAAATCCTCAAAAGGATGATTTTTGTTTCCAAATCGCCCGCAAATTGGACATTTAACCCGTGGAGAAGCTTCTTTAAGAACGCGCTATTTGAGCTGATCGCAAGAAAGGCTGACAAGTGATCAGCTAAGATCGAACGCCAATGGCGGTCGGATCTCATGGGCGCTCCATTGATCTCCAGGTTCCAGATTCCAAGTCCTAAATCCAAAATCCACAATCCGAAATTGCGCGACCCCCTGTTTTTGTACCACCCCGGGACAGCGAAATCGCCGTAACCCTCAGCAGTGCAGCACCTTACAGGCTTGAGGCGTGTACCACCTATTTTTTTTCGAATGAAGTGTAATACGATGTCATACAGCCTTGATCAGAAGGGGTGATGGCCGGTGGCCAATGGACGGGTGATCTGTGGTCAGTGGTCTTACAGCAACGATCGACGATCAAGGATCCAAATCCGAATTCCGAATTCCGCAATCGTCGGTCCCACAAGGGACAGCAAAAGGGCAGATAACTATCTGCTGCTGCACCTCCGTTTGTCCCATTTTTCAGAAAATGCGTAGCGTGTTTCACGTATCCAGCGCAGATCGCCTCGTACGTCATTTGATTTTCAAATATCATCCGGACGCGAGCCGGAGCGTTTCACTTATAGCACATATTTGCGTAGGTGGTCAATAAGCTCTTAGCTCACACGCGCTTGATCGAGCAGCCGAAAGCGTTTGTTTTGCTTGTTTTGATCGGTTGTTTATTCAACGCCGAATGAAAAGCGTCACGCAGATAATTGATCGTGACATTGCTTCCCGAGCGGTCGTTGTCTAGGGCACCGTGATAAAGCAGTGCGTTTTCCCGATCGAAATAGTAAAACTCCGGCGTGACGCTCGCTTTGAGTTTG
>JBGTIP010000003.1:0-10527 GCA_041745615.1 Pyrinomonadaceae bacterium
GCGTGATAATTAAGGCCCATTATATTGGCGGCGGCGGGTGAAAAAGGCTTGAGCAATGTATAACCCATCTTAAAAACCCAGGCGGGCGTATACTGCGCCTTCAGCGGTTTTCCCAGGATTTTTTCGTAAATCTCTTTGACCTGCATTTGGGTGAGTGTTTCGGGGCCGCCGATGCTAAACGTCGCATTGGCCGCCGCGTTGTGCCCTACCGCCTTAGCGTGAAATTCTGCTACATCGTCAACGCAGATGTACGAGTGGCGTGTCGAGCCATCGCCCAGGATGCCTATCGTGTCCGAGCCGGAAATGTTGTTCTTTACGCTGTTGAAAAACTTCGTAGTGAACCAGAATGGCCGCGAAACAGACGCTGCTTCGGCGCCTCGAAGCGGAATATCGCTGCCCATCATCGCGAAGGAAACATCCATAAAAGGCGCGGCGCGAAAGATCGTATATTCTATTCCGCTGCTCCTCAGCCGTTCCTCGGTCACGCGTTTTTGGCGTAGTAGCGGCAGCCGGTCAAATTCGGGATCCGAAAGCGCCGACGTGAAAATAAACTGGCGAACACCCGCCTGCCTGGCTGCGCCTATCAGCTCCTCATAGCCTCTGTCGTCGACAGCTTTGAACGAATCGCTCTTCTTACGGGGCAGCGCGGTATTTGCGGTTGCTATCACAGTGTCGATGCGCTCACAGGCTATGTCGAGGCTTGAACGGTCTCGAAGATCCCCCTTGGCGATCTCGGCCCCGGTTTCCACAAGATGGCTGTAATTTGAATCCTCGCGCACCAAAGCCCGCACAGAGCGGTCATCCGGGCGAAGCTTTCCAACGATGGCGGTCCCGAGTTGGCCCGTCGCTCCCACTACAAGAATCATGACAAACCTCTTGCCAAAGAAATAGTATTCTCTTTCTTCCTTATGTCCAAAGATCAGCTGCTTATAGCTATAATATCTGGAGCACGTGGCGTTTGGTTTAATATATAACTCTAATTAAGAACTTATCTTCTTTACAAGGGTCAGAATATGAAGAAATTTCAGCTGTTTTTCATCTCGGGTTTTTTGTTATGCGTCGTTGCTTCGGCTCAGGACAAGCTTTTGACACTGGACGACATCTTCAGTCCCGATCCTAAAGTCCGGATTCGTTTGGCGGGGACGCCTGTATCTGTCCAGTGGGCACCGGATGGGCGGTCTTTTCGTCAGGTTGCCGGCGGGCGCTTGATGCGGGTCGACCCGTTAACGGGTGAAGCATTGCCCTATTACGACAGCGGGTCGATGGTGGCGGCACTGATGCGCATCGGGATCAGGCAGCCTGACGCTAACGTCATTGCCAACGGATCTGATCTGCAGTTTGAGCCAAACAACCGCGGCATTTTGCTGAAGCATCAGGCCGACCTATGGTTTTACGATATGTCGACCAGGCAGATCAAACGACTGACGAATAATCCCGACATTGAGGAAAAAGAGGCCGACTTTAGCCCCGACGGACGATGGGTGAGTTTCGTACGCGGCAACAATCTGTATGTCCTCGAGGTCAGCTCGGGAAATGAAAAGCAGCTGACCCGTGATGGCCGCGAGGGTGAAAAAGCGATATACAACGGATATCTCGACTGGCTTTACGAAGAAGAGCTGTACGGCCGCGGGCAGAAGCGCGGCTACTGGTGGTCGCCTGACTCCCGGAATATCGCGTTCCTCCGCCTCGACGAAGCTCCTGTTCCCAAGTTTGTAATTACGAATGACATCGAAAACGAACAGATCGTTGAGAGCACATTTTATCCCAAGGCCGGCGAGCCCAATCCGTTAGTTCAGCTTGGGATCGCAGATGTTACAAGATCGTCGATCGTTCCCAACCCGGGGCGTATCCCGAGACTCGGCGAGCGTCTGCCCGCGAGGATCTTGCAGTTGGGAGATGCCGTAAAGTTCGTCGATCTCTCAACATACAAACCCGACGACCTGCTGATCGCCCGCGTAGCATGGTCGCCGGACGGTCGAAACGTGCTGTTCCAGGCTCTGAATCGAGAACAGACTTTTCTCGATCTTAACGCAGCCGGCCTTGACGGCAAGATCGTGAGCAAGGTCCTGACCGAAACGACCCCGGCTTGGGTCGAGGTTTATGACAATCCTGCCTTCACCGAAAGTATTGCCGGGGACTCTCAATTCGTTTGGCTGTCTGCACGCAACGGCTGGCCTCATCTGTATCTCTACGACATTTCCGGACGAATGCTGCGTCAGCTGACCGACGGACGTTGGGAGGTGCGGAATTTTTACGGCGTGGACAAGGCAAACGGCTGGGCCTATTTCTCAGGCACTAAGGACAGCCACATTGAGGAGAATATCTATCGCGTTCGCCTGACAGGCGGTGTTGTCGAGCGCATCTCCCAGGGCAAAGGCTGGCATGCGGCCAATTTCAACAGCACATTCACGCACTTTGTCGGGACCTGGAGCGACGTCAACACTCCGCCCCAGACGCGCCTGTTTGCGGCCGATGGCCGCCTCGTGCGGCCGATCAACGAGAATGTAGTCGACGTTCTTAAGTCTTATAAACTGAGCACTCCGGAATTCCTGAACGTAAAAACGCGCGATGGATTTGAAATGGAAGCCATGATGATCAAACCGCCTGACTTTGACCCTTCAAAGAAATACCCGGTGCTGATCTACACCTACGCCGGACCGCACGCACCGGCCGTTTTCAACCGCTGGGGCGGTAATCGCGGAATGTGGTTTCAGATGCTCGCTCAGCGTGGCTACATCGTTTGGATCTGCGATAACCGCTCGGCCAGCGGCAAGGGCCAGGAATCTGTATGGCCGTCGTACAAAAACTTTATGGTGCTCGAGCTGCGCGATATAGAGGACGGCGTGAACTACCTAAGATCGCAGCCATACGTCGACGCATCGCGGATCGGGATGTTCGGCTGGAGCTTCGGCGGCATGATGACCGGCTACGCCATGACCCACAGCAAGTCTTTCAAAATGGGCATCGCCGGCGGAATGGTCTCGGACTGGCGTCTATACGATTCGATCTACACCGAGCGTTATATGACGATGCCGCAAAATAATCCCGAAGGATATGACCGAACCTCGGTCCTCAAGAACGCAAAAAACCTGCACGGAAAGCTCCTGCTGATCCACGGCTTGATCGATGATAACGTTCACGCTCAGAACACGATCCAGTTCGCCTACGAACTGCAGAAGGCCGACAAGCAATTCGACCTAATGCTCTACCCCACCCAACGCCACGGCATCACCGACCCAAATCAGGTCAAACACTGGTACACGATGATGACGGAGTTTATTGAGAGGAATTTATAAGCTTAATTTCGCTTTTCGGTTAACTTGATCCGGATGTCTAAAGTCGGGCTTTCCGTGTCAGTGAGGAGCTCGACATCCTGGTCGGGGTCTATAAGCTCAAACAAGCCCATAACATTTAATTTTCTTATGCTCTCGAGGAAGTTCTTTCTGCGGAAGATCTCATCTTCTTTAATGAGCAGCGCCCTACGTAAAACTTGGTCGGGCGCCACATCATTTCCGACGAACTCGATCCTCCGTATCTTAAAACGTTTGCCTTCGTCAATAGCCAGATTTATGTCCACAATGCCTTCGTCGGGGTTGTCAGAGTCACGCTTAAATACCGGTTCAAGTTCAGAAGAGCTTTGAAGGTGACCAATATCATCGTATAGATCTTTAATATGCCCGTAGGCCCATTGTTGCAGTTGCGGTCCGCTAGCAATGTGACCAGTCTTAAGTTCTAAATTTTCAAGCAGCTGTTGGGTAGAGAAAATCGATGAGCCGGTTATCGTGACACGACCAAGACGGTAGCGTAACCCTTCTTCAATTTCGATAATCAGTTTCTTTTCTCTCACTTTTGGAGCACTTATTTTCGCTTCCAGATAACCCTCATTTCGAACATAGTTGAGCACGTCGGTCCGGAGACAGGCATTAAATAATCTACTGTCGAATCCGCGTTTTTGCTCGATGTGCCTCGAATAGCAAACAGCTAAAGTTGTACGCAGGGCATCCGAAGAGAAAACTCGGTTTCCTGCAAACTCGACCTTCACGTCACGATTCGGCGGTTGTGCGTCAATCGAACCACTTATAGCAATAAAGAAAAGTAGAGAAACGAAAGTTCTAAACATGGCTCCGCTATGTGAATGGTGAATCAATATTAGGCCAATTAGTGCTTATAATCAACAGTTTTCCTTATTCGTGTTGCCCTCTAGATCTCCAGCGGACGGTCCGACGACTAATCAAGATGTGCCTTCGCGCCGCAACTGCTCCATTTCGACTCCAAGTTGCTGTAGAAACTTTTTAACTTGCCCCCGGCTCACCGTTGGAAAACCTTCTAAAAAGTCATCGATACTGTCACCAGCTACCAAGAAATCGAAGAGCGTCTGAACTGGAACACGAGTACCTGCGAAAACTGGCGTTCCTCCCATGACATCATCGGAAACCGAAACTACCGCAACTTTATCCATACAATCAAATTCTACGAGAACCAGGCTCAAACGCAAAGAGCTTCGTACTGCGCTATGAAGACAGTCAGACCAAGGCCTTCACGATCTTCTCCGTTGCCTCTTTCTTCTGCTCAGGTTCGGCCTCCAACTCTTCCTGCTCGATAGGTGCATCGGATTCGAGGCTGAGTTTTATGTACACGGGAAAGTGATCCGAGCCGAAATAACCCAGGCGCCGGAAATCGACCAGCCGAAAATGGTTTGAATGAAAATAATGGTCGAGCGGGAACCGCATAAACGGATATTTCGCATGAAACGTAGGGTAAACTCCCCGGCCAACGCGCGGATCCAGTAGACCGCTGATGTCCTGAAAAAGGTAATTGGTGCGCGACCATGCAACGTCATTGAGATCGCCAAAAACGATGACCGGCTCATCGAGGTCTTTTACTTCCTTTCCTACTATTAAAAGCTCGGCATCACGGTTTGTGGCCGATTCCTCGACAGTCGGAAACGGCGGCGGAGGGTGCAGGCACCGAATGACCACCAACTCGCCCGAGGGCAATCGCACCCGTGCATGTATCGACGGGACATGATCTTCGACCAAAAAACATATCTCCGGATCTACCAGTTCCAGCCGAGAATACAGCAGCATTCCATACGTGTTATCCATTGGCTGATGCACGATATGCGGGTGAGAACTTTCATATCCCTTTAACTGCTCCAACCACCATTGGTCGGTCTCGACCGTCAGGATAATGTCAGGATCGGCCTGGTCGATGATCTCACGCAGCCGCGGGGAGTCCCTGTTATCCTGGAGGACATTCGCGAACAGTAAAATAATGGTCGACCCTTCCCTTACTCGTTTGCTTTCCTGGACCTGCTTGGAAGCAAGCGGCGTGTACGGAAACATCATGTAGCCCTGATAAACCATGCATAAGGTCAGGATCGAGAGGAAGATGGTTTCGGCCACAGTGGGTTCCCACATCAACGCCACATAAGCTGCGAATGTTGCGATCAAAAGGATGGTGATCTGCAGGCGCGGGAAATCAAATATTCGGATCCACCATGCATCCTTCTTGATCATTGGAAGGACGGTGAAAAGGATCAGAATTATCCCGAATATTATTAGCGCAGTTTTCATCCACACCCCTCGCGTAGCGATAATAGGTCTTTGGTAGAATCAATATCAAATGCAGCTTCCGGTACCCTTATACATAGTACATTCGGTCCCGCCTTGCGGATCACCCTTTGCGCACCCCCGTCACCCTCCAATCTTAAAAGGTCATTAAACATTTCGCTTGAAAACAATGCCGGAACACCGAATACATTGTTATACTCGGCAGCGACCACGGGCGGACGTATTTGGCGATACTCTTCGATCAAACTATCGACGATGTCAGCGGTTATGTAAGGCTGATCGCAAAGTGTGATGATGATCGCCGACGTGGCGGGTTCGATCTCCAGGATGCGGCGTAATCCCGCCTTGATCGAACCGCTCATTCCTTCATTCCAATCAGAATTGACACACGTGATCAGATCCAGGCCGCCAAGTTCATTCAGGCATTCATCTGCCTCGGCACCCAGGACGACGATCTTGGTCTCGCACGCCGTGGCAGCGAGTGTTTCAGCGGCACGCCGGAGCAATGTTCTGCCCTCGAATTCAATAAGCTGTTTCGGCCGCCCCATACGGCTCGAACCGCCTGCGGCGAGCAGTAACCCGCCGATTTTAACATCACTAGTTCCGGTCATAGATCGAGCCTTCGCGATCGCGGAGGTTGCCGCCCTTTCGCGATCTCAGAACACTTTGGATCTCGCCGACGATCGAGAGGGCGATACCCTCCGGGGTGTCGGCACCGATATCGAGACCGGCAGGAGCAAACAGGCGGGCGAGCTGTTCATCGGAGAAAGTCTGGCCGTCGGCAGCGAGTTCCGCGAGCATATCTTCGGTCCTGCGTTTCGGGCCAAGGGCCCCGATGTAAAAAACGTCCGAATCAAGCAGAGCGGGCAAAACAAGACGGTCGCGCGCATAATTATGGGTCATTATCACGCCGGCCGTACGCGAATCGGCATCTATCGGGGCTGGCGGTTCATCGACGTTCTGCCGAACGAGCGTTTTGGCGTCCGGGAATCTCTCCCGTGTCAGAAATGCCGGGCGATGATCGTGGACCGTGACCTGCCAACCGAGTTCGGACGCGATCCGCACCAATGGTACAGCGTCGGCCCCGGCCCCGAAGAGCATGATCGCGACCGGCACCTCAAAGTCGTCCGATGCCTCACGATCTTCATACGCGGCCCGCATGGCAGCGATCACCGGGCTCTCCTTACCGACCGGTTCGAGCCTGATCTGTATAACACCGCGGCAGCCCATATTCATACTGAATACAGAGTTTTCGTCGCCTGTCGTGTCGTAAGTAAATACCTCGGGCTGGCCCGAAGCCAGCACCTTTTTCGCGCGTTCGAGAACGTCGGCCTCAAGACAGCCGCCCGAGACAGTGCCAAAGGTATCGCCGTTTGCCAGCATCAGCATACGAGCTCCCGGCAGACGATAGCCAGAGCCTTGAACGTCGATAACGGTTGCCAGTATTGCCTTTTCGCCATCCTCAAGCGTCGCGACGGCCCGCAGAATATCTCGTATCTCTTTCATTCTTCGTTGAACTGAGGTTCCGTAAAATAATAGCCCAGCGGAAGTCGCCGGGCTACCTAACAAGGTCTTTGATTTGGATCAGATGAGCTTATTCGGCGTGATCGGCAGGTCGCGGACGCGTTTTCCGGTGGCGTTGAAGACGGCGTTGGCTATCGACGCGGCGACGCCCACGATGCCGACCTCGCCGATGCCTTTGATACCCATTTTGTTCACTACGAAGTCTTCCTCGGGGATGAACGCTACGTCGATCTGGCCGATGTCGAGATTGGCGGGTATGTGATACTCGGCAAACGAACGCGTGACGAAATTGCCCCACCGCGGATCGATGATCGATTCCTCGGTCAACGCCATGCCCAGGCCCCAAATGCAGCCGCCGTATATCTGCGAACGTGAGGTCTTGGTGTTCATTATCCGGCCAGCTCCGGTGACGGCGACGTGGCGCGGCACCTTGATCATTCCGGTGGATTCATCAACCCAGACCTCGGAGAAGTTTGCGTTGAATGAATGACTCGAATATTGCGAGGCATTGGCCGGCGGCTTTACGTCGACGCGGGTCTCGAAATCGGTCAACTTTGCCGCGTCCATCAGCTCGGCAACGGTCGGCGTCTTTACCCATTTAGTGTCGGTCTTCGCCTGGAGCTCGCTTTTTGCCTGGAGGCAGGCCTCGCTGACAGCGTTGCAAAAGCTGGCCGCCCCGATCGAGCCCACAGACCCCGCCGCGGGCGGCAGCGTTGAATCGCCGATCTTTACGTCGATGGCCGAGATCGGCAGCCCGAGCGTCTCGCCCGCGGTCTGGGCGATGATCGTATAGGTTCCGGTGCCGAGGTCGCTGGCTGCAAGCTCGATAACGGCGTTGACCTCACTGCCTTTCCGATTAAGTTTGACCCTTGCCGATGTCGGGGACTGACGAGCGGGATAGGCACCGATAGCGGTACCGTAACCGACGAGATGATCGCCATTTCGGTTCTGCCGAGGTTCCATCTTCCGCTTGCTCCAGCCGATCATCTCGGCACCCTTTCGAAGTGCGGTGGTCGTCGCCCTCGAAGAAAATGGCCTGCCGTTGGAAGGATCTTTCGCCGGTTCGTTCATTATGCGAAACTCCACGGGATCGATCTTCAGTGCATGTGCCATCTCGTCGATCGCCGATTCGAGAGCAAAGCTGCCGGTCGATTCACCGGGAGCGCGGCAAAATGTGGGTATGATCACATTCATCGGGGCCACGCGATAGGTGATCCGCGCATTGGGCGAATCGTACATAAAGCCCGATAAAAAACCGCACGGCTCGATAAATTCGCCCGTAGTTGCCGTGTGGGTAACCGTGTCATGGGCCAGCGCGGTTATCTTGCCGTCCGCCGACGCGGCGATCCGCAGGCGCTGGTCGTTTCGCTGGCGCAGGCCAACCGAATCGAACATATTCTGTCTGGTCAGGGCGAGTTTAACGGGCCGGTCCAGCATCTTCGCAGCCATGGCTGCCAGGACGACATTGCCCCACGCACCGCCCTTCGAACCGAAACCGCCGCCGACATGGGGCGTGACGACCCGGACATTCTCAGGCTTTAGGCCGAACGTCCCTGCCAGTGCATTCTGGACCGCTCCAACGATCTGCGAGGCGTTGTAAAGCGTGAGGTTCGTGCCTTCCCAAACGGCGATCGTGGAGTGCGGCTCCATCGGCTGATGATGCTCGATCGGCGTTGTGTACAGTACATCGACCTTATGAGCGGCGGTCTGAAATGCGCCGTCAAAATCTCCGCGAAGTGCATCGGCACGTCCCTGAGCTCTCGGCGTCGCCGCCTCGCTCCTGCTCTTTTCGAAATCGGTCTTCGCATCCGCCTTATCGTAAGTCACCTTGATCAGGCGGGCCGCGTGACGGGCCTGCTCGTAGGTTTCGGCAACGACCACCGCGATATGCTGACCGTAGAAATCCACGGTATTAGCCTGCAGTATCCCGCCCCCGCGAAGATTGCCGCCACCCGTCAGCTTAAATGCATTCTTATGGGTAATAACCCCGATCACACCGGGGCTTTTCGAAGCTTCGTCGGTATCGATCTCAGATATCGTTCCCGCCGCGATCGTGCTTTTGAGGATGTAGGCATGCGCTATGTTCTTGATCGGGAAATCGGTCGAAAAATTTGCGGTGCCCGTGACCTTTAGATAGCCGTCGATCCGGCTGATCGCTTCGCCAATGAATTTTGTTGTCATATATTCCTCTGTTACGCCGAGCGGCTTTTCATTGCCCGTTGAAGTGCGTGCACCATCGCCCGCCTCGCAAGCTCGGGTTTGAATTCATTGTGTTTTAGTGTCCTGGCCGCTTTCATCTCGGCCTCGGCGGCAGCTTTGAAATTAGCCTCGGTCGCAGCCTTGCCGGCGAGATATTTTTCGGCTTCGTAGGCACGCCAGGGTTTATGTGCGACCCCTCCGAGAGCGATCCTTGCCTGCCTGATATTACCGCCGCTCATGTCCAACGCGGCTGCTACTGACACCAACGCGAACGCATAGCTCGCACGGTCGCGGACCTTCAGATAATAGGAGTTGGCCGCGAAATTATTCTTCGGAATATCGATCGAGGTGATCAGCTCGCCATGCTCCAGGAGATTATCCTTTTCAGGCGTGTCGCCCGGCAGCCGGATAAAATCGGTGAACGGCACCGCCCTCGTTTTCCGCCCTGCTCCCTCGATATTAACGACGGCATCAAGCGCGGCCAGGGCAACGCACATATCCGAAGGATGGACCGCCACACATTTGTCGGACCAGCCAAAGATGGCGTGCATCCGATTGACACCTTCCATCGCCCCGCAGCCGGAACCGGGCGAGCGTTTATTGCACGGCATCGAGGTGTCGTAGAAATATGTGCACCGCGTTCGCTGGAGCAGATTCCCGCCGTTTGTCGCCATGTTCCTGATCTGCTGCGATGCTCCGGCGAGGATCGCCTGCGTCAGCAGCGGGTAATCACGGCGGACCAGCGGATGATTTGCGGTAACGGTATTTTTAGCCATCGCGCCGATCGAGATGCCCGATGAGGCCGAACGGATCTGGGTCAATGCAAGGCGAGAAATATCGACCAGCTCGGTCGGGTTTTCGACGCCCTCTTTCATCAGGTCGACCAAATTGGTCCCGCCGGCCACATAGCGGGCGGCTGCATTAGAAGTAACACTTTGGATCGCTGATGCGGGCTGCACCGCCCTAGTGAATTTAAACGGCCGCATTTGTTTCCTCCATTGTCACTTCGGTCATTCCCATATGGTCGGTCGCTTTTCCTGTGTGGACCTCGCGGATCGCCGCGACGATATTCGGATATGCACCGCACCGGCAGAGATTGCCGCTCATCCGCTCCCGGATCTCATCGTCCGATAAGGTTACGGCCCTCGACGGGCTGCGAACATTCTCGGTCACGTAGCTAACCTCACCGCTCTTTGCCTCATTCATCATCGCGACCGCGGAACAAATTTGT
>JBGTIP010000004.1:0-32717 GCA_041745615.1 Pyrinomonadaceae bacterium
ATAAGGCGATGGCTGAAGCGGGCAAAGCAATTACGTCTGCCGAATTAGCCGCAGCGACGGGAACAAACGAGCGTTATGTGCGCGAGTGGCTGAACGCGCAGGCGGCGGGCGGTTACGTTTCTTACGACGCAGACAATCAAAGTTATTTTCTGTCCGAAGAACAAGCCTTTGTGCTGGCTGATGAATCAAGTCCGGCTTACTTGCCCGGCGCGTTTCTGCTCGCCGTATCTGCCGTGCGAGCCGTGCCGCATCTGACCGAAAAGTTTCGTACGGGCGAGGGCTTTGGCTGGCATGAACACGACGCGGGACTTTTCCGCGGGACAGAGATGTTTTTTCGGCCCGGTTATGCCGCGAATCTGATCAGTTCGTGGATTCCCTCTCTTGACGGCGTTGAAGAAAAACTGAAAACGGGCGCGAAAGTTGCCGACATCGGCTGCGGACTTGGAGCATCAACCGTCTTGATGGCGCAAACCTTTCCGAATTCGACTTTCGTTGGTTTTGATTACCACGATCAATCAGTCGAGATGGCGCGTCAGCGAGCCGAAGAAGGCGGCGTTACCGAGCGTGTTTCGTTTGAAGTCGCAAAAGCGAAAGAGTTTCCCGGCGGCGATTACGATTTTGTCACTTACTTCGATTGCCTCCACGATATGGGCGACCCCGTTGGCGCGGCCGCTCACGTTAAAGAATCTTTAGCTTCTGACGGCACCTGGATGATTGTCGAGCCGTTTGCTCACGACCGGGTTGAAGACAATTTGAATCCAATCGGACGAGCTTTTTATTCAGCATCGACACTCCTTTGCACCCCGGCTTCGCTATCCCAAGAAGTCGGATTGGCGTTGGGAGCTCAGGCTGGTGAAGCGCGTATAAGAGACGTAATGACTAAAGGCGGTTTTTCCCATTTTCGACGAGCAACCGAAACGCCTTTTAATTTAGTCTATGAAGCTAAGCCATAATCATCTCCTGTGTGTAATGCCTTGGCTCGTATGGGAAAACGTGCCGCACAATTAATGGACTGGAAGGGGAAACAGCGATTTTGCTAAAAGGTTGCTTTTCTCCCTAATCGGTTTGAAGGCGGTCCACCCCACACCTCTCAATCTTCCTGAGGCAGTATGAAAATATTTACGCTGATTTTTATTACTTTTACCTTGGCGTTTTTATCGCAAGTGAACGCGCAGGATAAGTGGCAGGTCGCAGATAAGGCGATCGTTCGTCTGAAGCCAGCCGCATTTTCGCAATTGCCCAGGAACATCGTTTCGTATCTCGAGTCGCGTGGCTGCACCGTTCCGCAGATATTTGGCGAAACAGAGCCCCACAATGTGATCCGCGGTGAGTTTGCCAAAGTCGGACAGTTTGATTGGGCAGTTTTATGTTCACGCAGCCGCGTTTCATCAATTTTGATTTTCTGGAATGGCTCAACAAAGTCGGTTGCTAAGATTGCGTCTTCCGATGACAAGAGTTATTTACAAACGGTCGACGGTGCCGGAACTCCGGGCTTCTCCAGAGAGATAGTTGTCGCCGACAAAGAATATATTCTTGAACACTACCGCGCAGATGGCGGAAAGAAGTTGCCGCCTATCAAACAGCAGGGCATCAATGACGCTTTCGTGGAAAAGGGTTCGTCAGTGCGCTACTTTTATCGCAGGCGATGGTTGGAGTTGCAAGGAGCGGATTAAACGGATAGCGAGACGCTCTATGGTGAAATTTTCAGCGATCTCGCTCGTAACATATCTCGACACTCCATTCCGTCAGAGCGAAATCAACAGTGAAATTCTTTGTCGCAATTTTTGCAGCGTTAACAGTATTCCTCATCTCGATCTCTGCTCAGGAAAACGGCGACGGATCCGCAACTCGAACTAAAGATGATCTGAGCGTAAGTGTTGATAAATATCTTAAAGGCCTTACCAATCCCGATTTTTCAGGCACCGTTTTGATCGCCAAAGGCGACCGGATCATTCTTCACAAAGGCTATGGGTGGACGGACAAACAAAGGGCGGCCTCGGTTTCGATCGATACCGGGTTTTGGGTAGCGTCGATCTCAAAGCAGTTCACCGCCGCTGCGATCCTGAAACTCGAAGAAAAGAAAAAGATCGGTCTCACGGACCCGATCACGAAATACTTTAAGAACGTTCCAGAAGATAATGCCGCCATCACGATACATCAACTTCTCACGCACACATCGGGCATAGGGCAAAATTATGCGGCGGACGGGATCGTTGATCGTGAGGATGCTATCCGGTCAATTTTGAAGGAGCGGCTGAAAAGCGGCGTCGGAGAAAAGTTTGTTTACTCTAACGACAATTACACACTGCTCGCGGCGATCGTCGAAATTGCGTCCGGGAAAAGTTTCGAATCATTCCTGCGTGACGCTCTGTTCCGCCCGGCGAGAATGTCGCAAACCGGCTTTTGGGGCGAGGAGAGTGGCGATCGAAAGGTGAAGATGGCTGCGATCTCCGGAATAGTTTCGGCTAATAATCAAAAGGCAAACTGGGGTTTTCGCGGAGCAACGGGCATTTCATCAACCTCCGGCGACCTCTACAAATGGCATCGCTCCCTACTTGCGGATACTGTGATCTCAAAAGCCAGCCGGGAAAAACTTCTCCAGCCATACGTAAAAGCAGGAAACATCGGGCACTATGCTTACGGATGGTTCGTGTCGAAAACAAAGTACGGGCACGAGGCAGTCTGGACCCGTGGCAATGAAGATTTCGGGCATAACGCGATTATCAGCCGATACCCCGACGGCCTGGCAACTATCGTGCTGTCTAACGTCGGCGAAGCAGCGGGCGTTCCGGTAAGCCGAGCCGTAAGTGCGGAATTGGAGAAGATCATTTACGGCAACAAGGCCGCGAGTGCCGGCACTAATATGGAGTAGATATTCGACTGCTCTTTATCTAAAAGTGCATCCAACAATTCATTCGAAAATGGGCCAAGGTGCGGCGATTTTCATTTGCTTTTCTGCCTTTTATTTTCTTCTTTGATCATCTCTTTGGATATCTCGGTAGCGATCTCCAGATTTTGCTGCGAGATATATTTGCCATTCAGTATTACACTGTCGATTTTTTTAGTATTAGAAATGTTCTTCAGCGGATTTGCCGTCAGAAGAACCAGATCCGCAATCTTTCCGACTTCGATCGTGCCGATCTCATTTTGCATATTGAAAAAATACGGGGGATTTTTGGTCGCCGCCTGCAAAGCCTCGAACGGCGTTAAGCCACCCTCTTTAACAAGTGCCTCGAGTTCGTCGTGCAGGCTGAAACCCGGATAAGTCAGCACGGCGCCAAAATCGGTGCCGGCTAGAACTCCGACTCCCGCCTCGCGCATCGTGCGGAATTCGCTCATTCCCTTGCGCGTTTGTGCCGCCCAATCGAAGGTGCCCTCGTTTTTTTGCGATTCGAAATCAAGTTTCCATTTTTCGAGAGTCGCCCGAGGCACGAATAAATTGCGCTCGTCTATTTTCCCGTCAACGTCGTTCAGTAATTTTGACAATTCTTCTTGTGGCGTTAATCGCCATTTTATTCCGACCACCAGCGTCGGCACATACCAGGTCCCGTTTCGCGCGAAAGTTTTGGCAAGCTCTTTTAGATCGAGGTCTCCTCTGGCGAAGGCTACCGTGTCGACGTGCTCGACGCTTTTCAAGCCAGCCTCGGAAACCGATATCAAGTTCATTCGCGGTGCGTGAGCCGCCACCGGAATTCCGAGCTTTTTTGCTTCAGACAACAACGCCAAAAATGTTTCCGGCGAATGCGTATTTCTGACTTTAATTAGATCCGCACCATCCGCAGCTAGCTTTCTGACCGTTTCCCTGGCGTGTTCCGGGTCGGTGAGCCCGATTCTTTTCGACAAGGTTTCAAGTAGATCGGTGTGATTGTCCTTCTTAGCCAGATCGGTAGCCCACTTCAGCCAACGCTCACTTTCCAGAAGTGTTCCCGTCATTTTGATCCGTGGCCCGAGTATCTGACCCTGTGCGACTTGCTCACGCAGTTGTTTGACGAATTGGAGATCGCCACCCATCTCTCTGACGCTCGTCACGCCGTTGGCGACAAAAAGGGGCAGGAAAATTTTTCCGTTATACAAATGGACGTGAGAATCCCACAGACCGGGAATCAAGTATTTCCCTTTTCCATTAATGACTATTGCGTTGGCAGGAACGGAAATTTTACCTCTTGCTCCGATCGCTTTTATTCGATTGCCGACGATGAGAACCGTTTTGTTGGGCTGCACCGATGGATTTGTTCCGTCGATCAGAGAAACATTTTCAATTACAAGGGCTTTCTCCGGCGAGAACGATCGGGCAGAGGCTGTCGAGGAAAAAATACACAGTTCGCACAGTAAGGAAAGCGCGAGTATTTTTCTCAATAAAGACTTAACATTCTTAAATCTGTTCACTATAAAACTCCTGGAAACTGACTATTGAACGCTGAATTGATGTAGGAACGGTTTTTTCTTTTCGGGGTCCGTCGCCACAAATGGGTTCTAAGATAAAACCCCGCCAGTCTCATTTTTTATGATAAAAAGTTGAAAAATATGTTTTTGATTAATCCGACAGCAGTAGTTCTCCGATGGTTTCAGACGACGTTTTCGGCTGGGTGGGTTAACTGCCTAGATTTTGTCGTCGAGCGCGGCTACGCCGGGGAGTTCGTCGCCGGCCAGGAATTCGAGGGTTGCGCCGCCGCCGGTCGAGATGTGGGTTATGCGGTCGTCGAGGCCGGACTGGTTGATAGCCGAGACCGAATCGCCGCCGCCGACTATTGATATGGCTCCTTTATCAGTTGCCTCCGCAACGGCCTCGGCAATTGCAACGGTTCCTTCGTCAAAAGGCTTTTCCTCGAACATCCCCATTGGGCCGTTCCAGACGATGGTTTTTGCTCCTTCAAGTGCGGCTCTGAACGTCTCGATGGTCTCTACGCCGATATCGAGGCCGACAAGGCCCTTATTCGTAAAATCTATTGGGATCGTTTTTCGTGAATTGAGCGGATCATAGCTGTCAACAACCTGATGGTCGGTCGGCAGGATAAGCTCGACGCCGGCATCCTTTGCCAATTGCTCGATCTCCAGGGCTTTCGGCATCATATCGTCCTCGACCAGGGATTTGCCGATGGTAAATCCCTGCGCTTTGAAAAATGTATAGGCCATGGCACCGCCGATCAGAAGCTTGTCGACCTTTCGCTCGATCAGCGATTCGATCACCGGGATCTTGTCGGATACCTTGGCACCCCCGAGGATCGCTACAAAGGGGCGATCAGGGTTATTGAGGGCCCGTCCGAGAAACTCGAGTTCCCTTTCCATTAAAAGGCCGGCGACGCAATCGTCCACGTAGTGCGTGATTCCCTCGGTCGAAGCGTGAGCGCGGTGCGCGGTGCCGAAGGCATCGTTGACGTAGACATCGCATAAAGAAGCGAGCTGTTTTGCAAACTCGGGGTCGTTTTTTTCCTCTTCGGGATGAAGGCGAAGATTTTCGAGCAAAAGGACCTGACCAGCCTGCAGATCATCGACCGCGGAGACAACATTCTCACCGACGCAATCGTCGCTGAAAGAGACAGCATCCGAGCCAAGGTTCTCCTTTAGAGAGTCGAATACGGGCCTGAGTGAGTATTTCGCCTCGTCGTAAGGCATGCCTTTTTCCTCGGCTTTTTTCTTGTCTCTCAGCGGGCGTCCGAGATGCGAGGCCAGGATGACCTTCGCCCCGGCATCGACGGCATATTTGATCGTCGGCAGCGCGCCCTTTATACGCGTGTCGTCGAGTATTTTTCCCTGCTTGATCGGCACATTGAAATCGACGCGGATAAAGACGCGTTTGCCGGATATGTCGATGTCCTTGATGGTTTTCTTTTTCATTGAATGTCACTTGTTACTTTAAACCGACCTGAGATTTCGACATGATCTTGTCGTCCCGAAATGTCAGTATTATCGACTTGAACTTTTCGCCCTCCCACTTGTTGACGCTAAAGCTCATTCCGCCGCCTGACGAACTGCTGATCTCTATCCCTTTTCCGCCAAGGATCTCCTCGACCTCAGAACGCGGAGTACCTATCTTTAGGAGGTTGTAATTGGCCATTGTCAGATATTGATCGCTATTGCCGTCGGCAGGTTGACGTGGTGTACGAGAGACGGCCGGGATCGGCGTGGCGGCCGGTATGTCAAAAGACTGGTTTTGCGTTTGCGATTGACGCACCAGCAGAAGAGCGCCTACACCACCACCGCAGAGAAGCATCACGAGAGCCAGTATTCCACCCACCCAGAGCAATGCCTTTGATCCTGACTTCTTTGGCTGCGGGTATTGCTGCGGCGGCTGCCAGGCGGCGGTATTTGGGTTCCGCTGCGGCGGTGCGGTGACCGGCGGCGGGCCCATAACGACCGTAGCCGCCCCTGGATCAACGGCGCGAGTCAGAGCCGTGCCATCGTCAAGACAGAAGTTCAGGTCGTCGTTCTCATATGACGTTTGGCATCGAGGACATGTCTTCATCGTGTATTTGGCGCGTCAGGGCCACAGTCGAGGTGTCGCTACACCATTTTGCTGGGTTCCGCCTGTCGCCTATAGGCCCTTCCCGGCAATGTATTTGACCAGATCACGGACCCGGCAGGAATATCCCCATTCATTGTCGTACCACGAAAGCACCTTGATGCATGTGCCGTCGATCACCTTAGTATTGTCGGCGTCAACGATCGATGAATTGGAATTACCGCGGAAATCGATCGACACAAGCGGTTCTTCGGAAAAAGCCAGAATGCCCGCGAGTTCTTCGTTTGCTGCGTCTTTCAGGACACGGTTTACTTCTTCAGTCGAGGTTTCTTTTTCAACATTCATTACCACGTCGACGAGTGACACGTTCGGCGTCGGCACCCTAACGGAGATGCCGTCAAATTTCCCTTTTAACTCTGGAATGACGAGCGCGATCGCCTTGGCGGCACCGGTCGAGGTCGGGATCATCGAGAGGCCGGCGGCTCGGGCCCTCCGCAGGTCTTTGTGCGGAAGGTCAAGCAGCTGTTGGTCATTCGTGTAGCTGTGGATGGTATTCATCAAAGCACTTTTGATCCCGAATTTCTCATGGATCACTTTTGCGACCGGCGCAAGGCAATTCGTGGTGCACGATGCGTTAGAGATAATGTGATGATTGGCCGCGTCGTACATGTTTTCATTAACACCCAGCACGATCGTCACATCCTCGCCCTTCGCGGGAGCTGAAATAATGACTTTTTTGACGTTACCGCGAAGGTGCTTTCCGGCCCCAGCGGCGTCGGTAAAGCGGCCTGTCGATTCGATCACGATCTCTGCTCCGACCTCTTCCCACGGAATCAACGCAGGGTCTTTCTCGCTGAAAACGCGAAAACTCTCACCGTCTACGTCAATTGATCCGCCATTAGCCGTGACCGTCTGTTCCAGGTTACCCATCACTGAGTCATACTTGAGAAGATGAGCCAATGTTTTTGTGTCAGTTAGATCATTTACAGCTACGAAATCGATATCAGAATCACCGAGGCAAGTGCGTAAAATATTGCGGCCGATCCGCCCGAATCCATTAATACCTACTTTAATTCCCATCTAAAAAGTTCCCTCCGGAGCAAAATATGCGTATCTTAAAAGTTAAATCATATCCCAAAAAATCATTGTAATCCAACGCCTTGCGTATCCGACGTTACATAAGATTGTTGAAACAAACAGATTTTGAAAGTCGTAGTAGCCGTTTGAGTTTTTACCAAAAAGAAATAAGAATCAGTGTTTCTATTCGGAGCCTCCAATAATGAAACTTTTGCGTTTTCGCACTCTCTTACTAAGCACAGTTTTTGTCTGTATGGCGGGGTCTGCAGCCATCGCGGCCCCTCAGGAAGAGCCGCAGGTGCCTAAGGTTTTGCCTGATTTGGTGAGCAGCGCCGCAGAACCAAAAAAAGAACCTGTGTTGGCAGATCCGGGTTACAGCCCCTCAAATATGAGTCGCGTAGGCGTCCAGACGGCACAACCGGTCTCGCTTTCGCTTTCAGACGCAGTACGACGGGCTCTGGAAAACAATAACGATGTCGAGGTCTCGCGTGACGATGTCCGCTTCCAGGAAACGCAGGTCCGGTCTCTGCTTGGTATATACGACCCCGTATTTGCCGTGACACCGACGTTTTCCCGCAGCTCGACCACTGGTTCTGAGGCGACGAACGATTTTCGTGTTAATTCGAACTTTAGCAAGTTCCTCAAGCAGGGCGGCGGAGACTATCAGGTTTTTTTCAACAATACGCGGACCGAAAACGCCTTTGCTCAAGCCCAGGTCACTTCAGGCTCCGTAACATCGGGTACCAGCGCGATCTATTCGTCGCAGCTCGGGATCAACTATACTCAGCCGCTACTTCGCAATTTTCGAATAGATAATACGCGACGGCAGATAACCATCGCGCGAAGGCGTTTGGAACAGACCGATTCTGATTTTATGCTGCGCGCGACCGACACGATAACCCTGACACAGCGGGCCTATTGGGATATGGTTTTTGCAATGCGTAACCAGCAGAACCAGGTTGCGAACGTAAACCTTGCCCGCGAAAATTTGCGGCAGGTCGAGGCAAGGATCGAGGCCGGAGCTGCGGCCCCTTTATCTCGCGCCGAGGTGGCAACGGAACTTGCCAACCGTGAAGGGGAACTGTTGGCAGCCACCCAGCAGGTGTCTATTGCCGAGAACACACTCAAGGAGTTGATCCTACGGGATCCGCTTTCAGTCGAGTGGTCTCAATCATTTGTCCCTACCGATTCCCCTGCTTTCACTCCGGTTCCGGTGAGCCTTGATGCCGCGCTTGCAGACGCCATGAACAATCGCTTTGAGCTAAGACGTCTAAAATTGCAAAAAGAGATCAATGCTGAGGATATTAAATATTTTAAGAATCAGACTAAACCCCAGATCGACCTGAATACTTCCTTCTCTCTCGGAGGGCTTTCGCGGAGCGGGCTAAATAGTGCATTTGAAACGAACATTTTGACTTCGCCCCAGGACCTGCTGCTGTTTAACTCACTAAATGCGACCCGAACGGCGCTTGGGTTGGGCCCGATAATAAATCCGACGCTTACCATTCCGCCCGCGCCTTCCTTTCTCTTTGGCGGATTCGATCGCTCATTGGCGAACATCTTTCGCAGCGATGCGCCGAATTTTTCAGTCGGCGTGACGATCTCGTTCCCGTTCAGAAATCGGACCGCGGAAGCTAATCTCGAGGGAGCAAGGATCCAGCAGAACCAGCTCGATGCACAAACCCGAAGTCGCGAGCAGGCCGTTATCGTGGAGGTCCGCAACGCGGTCCAAGCCGTCGAAACCTCGCGTCAGCGTGTGCTGACTGCCCGACGTGCCCGGGAAAATGCCGAGATCCAGTTAGAAGGGGAAAGAAAGCTCTTCGAGGCAGGGCGTTCGACGACGTTCTTGCTCTTTCAGCGGGAAAACGCTTTGACCAATGCTAGAAACGCAGAGATCAGGGCCGAAACAGATCACAACAAAGCGATCGCTGACCTTCAGCGGGCGACTTCGACCTCGCTCCGAGCAAATGACATCCAGATCGTGGCTCCGGTTCCAATTCCGCCGCGATAGCAAGGGCAAACCTTTCCGATAATTAAGTGTCGCTTTGTGCGGCACTTTTTTGTTGAACTAAAGTCTGCGAGAATTACCACGATGAAAATTTCAGCGACGATAATCGTCCGGAACGAAGCGGAAAATCTCGAAGCGGTTTGCGAGAGCATAGCCTGGGCCGACGAGATCGTGATCGTCGATTCCGATTCGACAGACGAAACCGTCGAGATCGCCCGGCGATTTACCGATAAGGTATTCAATCGCGAATTCAAAGGTTACAAAGACAAGCACGATTTTGCCGACTCGCAGACGACCGGAGACTGGATATTCTGGATCGATGCGGACGAAAGGGTTACGCCGGAACTGGAAGCATCGATCGAGCGGCTGAGATCTATGGAACCGACCACCCTGGCCGACGGTTACAAGATAGCTCGCAGGACCTTTTTCCTCGACCGATGGATCAAACATTCAGGCTGGTATCCCGACTATCAAATGCGCCTATACCGAAAAAGTGCCAGTTACTGGGACGGTATTGCTCCCCATCAAACCGCCCGCGTCGACGGCCGCATCGAAAAACTCGAAGGCGAGTTGCTGCATTACACAAAACGCAGCCTTAGCGAGTATCATCGGGTTTTGGGTTCGTATGCATCGCTGGCAGCCGAACACCTGGTGACGGAAGGCAGGCACGCTGGCGCAATGACCATTCTTGGAGGCACTGTTGGGGCATTTTTTCGGTCTTTTATACTGAAACAAGGATTCCGCGACGGTATCCCAGGGCTGATGATCGCCGTTTTCACTGGCTACGGGGTGTTTCTGAAGTACGCGAAGGTATGGGAGCGCAATAACATAGAAAAATGAAGGCTGTGATCCTTTGCGGCGGCCGCGGAACGAGATTGGGCGAGCACGGCCGCTCCCTGCCCAAAGCCCTGATCAGTATCGGCGGAAAACCGATCCTCTGGCATCTGATGCAGATCTACTCGTCGTACGGCGTGGACGACTTTGTGCTTTGTTTGGGGTTTTTGGGCGATGAGATCCGCGACTACTTTTCGGGATCGTCGATTCGAGGGAATATCACGTTCGTCGATACAGGCCAGGACACAAACACTGGCGGACGCCTTAAACGGGTACGAGAACACGTTTCCGGCGACGACGTTTTTTGTGTCACGTACGGTGATGGGCTGGCGGATATCAATGTTCGGGATCTGATAGGATTTCACAGGTCTCATGGCAAGGTAGCTACGGTTTCGGCCGTTCATCCCTATTCGAATTTCGGCATAATGGAGATCGGCGACGATGCGTCGGTGCTGAGATTCCGAGAAAAGCCTTTGCTGCGAGAGTGGATCAACGGGGGATTTTTTGTTTTTGACGCCCGCATTTTTGATTACCTGGAAGACGATTCGACACTCGAACGAGAACCGTTCGAAGCCCTCTCTGCAAAAGGTGAAATGATGGCGTACCAGCATAACGGATTCTGGAAATGTATGGACACGTTCAAGGACAGCCTCGAATTTGAAAAGATCTGGCAGGAAGGTGCACCGTGGAAGGTTTGGTGATATGAACACATTCTGGAAAGGCCGCAATTCGTTCGTGACCGGAGCCACCGGCTTTGTTGGCGCAAATCTCGTCAGCGAACTCGCCGCGCTCGATGCCAATGTAATTTGCTTAAGGCGCGATGACACGCATCCGAACTCTTTGGATCTGTTGGGACTGAGCGATAAAGTGACGATCGTAGATGGTTCGGTCGACGATCTTGCATTGATCTCGAGGGTCCTCAACGAGTACGAGATCGACGCCGTATTCCATCTTGCGGCCCAGGCCCTTGTCGGGGCCGCTAACCGGTCGCCGCTCTCGACGTTCGAATCTAATATTCGCGGGACCTACATCCTGCTTGAGGCGTGCCGAGTCAATGAAACTGTAAAACGCGTGGTAGTTGCCTCAAGCGACAAAGCTTACGGTTCACACGACCATTTGCCCTATACCGAGGGCTTCGCCCTTAACGGGCTTTTCCCGTACGATGTCTCGAAAACGTGCACCGATCTGCTGTCGCAGTCATTCGCCCACACCTTCGGATTACCCGTGGCGATAACCCGTTCCGCAAATATTTACGGCCCCGCCGATACCAATTTGTCGAGGATCATTCCAGGTACGATACTTTCCTTGA
Source organism: Pyrinomonadaceae bacterium (assembly GCA_041745615.1). Classification (GTDB taxonomy): domain Bacteria; phylum Acidobacteriota; class Blastocatellia; order Pyrinomonadales; family Pyrinomonadaceae; genus OLB17. The sequence goes on from JBGTIP010000004.1 coordinate 11,689, forward strand.
TGAAAGGCGAGCGGCCGATAATTCGGTCGGACGGTACCCCGATCCGCGATTTTATCTTCACCGGTGACATTGTCGGCGGATACTTACTTCTCGCCGAAAACATCGATCGGGCGAAGGGCGAGGCGTTCAATTTTGGCTCGGGCGATCCTGTTTCAATGATCGATCTGGTAAATCGGATCATCAGCCTCATGGGCAAAGGCGGGCAGGTCGAACCTGATATTTTGCTTAAGAGTAAGATAGAAAGAGAGATCGACGCTCAATATCTGGAATCTAAAAAGGTAAATGATCTGTTCGGATGGCAGCCGCTCGTTTCCCTTGACGAAGGCCTTGCGTCAACTATCGATTGGTACACTTCGCATTGGGCAGTGAATACAACGCATGGTGGGCGGGTTTCATCCAATGTTGGTTGAAGACGAAGAATAAGCGGTAAATTAAAAATAATGATAAGGACCCTGATAAGCACGTGCGTTTTTTGTTTGCTGCTTTCGGCTGTGGTATCGGCCCAAAAAGGCGTAGATACGCAGACTAGAACCATAAGAGACGAAAGCAACAAGGTCACAAGCAGGACCAGCGATGTTTCCCGTGACTTCAGTTGGGGAAAGGATAAGACGAAGGTCCGCGAGCTTCTTCCGAATCCATACAAGCTTAATTCACGTCGCGACGTACTGATCGCCGCCATAATTGATACGTTGAAGGAAAAGCGGATCGTTGTGGACGAAGCGTCCTCGAGGCCACAGGAAGGCATTATCATCACGCAGCCCTTTGTATTTTCGAAAGGGACGGTCGTGACCCTAAACGAACTGAACCGCTATGGCGTGCTGGAGTTCGCCGACTCCGCCTGGACGAGGGCCCAATACACACTTACGATCGAGGTTCAGTCGATCGATGGCATTCAAAACAATGTGATGGTGAATGCTAAGGTCGAAGGCAGGGCCGGAAGTGGGCTCATAGCCGAATGGGTAACCGTACGGAGTTCCGGTGTTGCCGAGGACGAGTTTCTTTCCAAATTGATCGAGTCTGTTACGGGAGTTTCTCCGGAACCACAACAGGATTCGCCCTAACATCTCCCAAGTAATTATGTCATCTCAATTATCAGGAATAATGCTGATCTCCGCCGTCTTTTTGATAGGCGCGGTTCATTGTTCTGCGCAAGCCTCGGCAGATAATCAGAGTTCCATATTCGCCAAACCCGGTGAGTCGGAAAGGGAGTCACGTCCGCGAACGATCCGGGATTCACTCGCCAAGATGCGGATCGAGAAAGAGAAAAAAGAATTTGACCGGATGATCGAACGCGGAGAACAGGCCGTCAAGATCGCTGCCGCACTCGAAAATTCGCTGGCTACGAAAGGCAGGCTTACTGAGATAGACAAGGAACATTTGGCGTCTGTCGAGAAACTTGCGAGACAAATTAGAAGGGACCTCGGAGGCGAAGACGATAAAGATTCAGACGCGGGGGTCAGTCCGCGTGGTCAAGGTTTCAGCATTTCGGAAACTGTAAAGTCGCTGCGGTCTACTACTGAAGATCTCTACAACGAGTTAAAAAAGACTACCCGGTTCACAATTTCCGCCACGGCCATCCAGAGTTCGAATGCCGTGCTTCGACTGGCCCGGTTCATGAGGATCTCAAATTAGGTTGAGATGAAGTTGTTTTCACGCTCCTTATTCCTTCTGGTCCTCTTAATTCCCTCTACAGCTATATATTCGCAGTCGGAAGTTGACGAGATCATATCCGTAGACTCGTCGATCGTTGTTCTGAATGCCTCGATAACCGACTCGGCCGGCAAAGCCGTATCGGGGCTCGAAGCTAAGCAGTTCAGGGTTTTTGAGGATGGCGTCGAGCAGCCGATCCGGACATTTGAGGCCGAGGAAACGCCGTTCGCCGCCGTGATACTCCTGGATACGTCCGGAAGTATGGAAACCCGGGTCTCTCTCGCCCGCTCTGCCGCGATCCAGTTTTTGCAGGGGCTCAGAGTGGACGATCACGTGGCCATCTATCATTTCAATTCAAAAGTCGAAATGGTCCAGGATTTTTCGAACAGCCGGGATATCCGCGATCGCATCTTCGACCTCAAGGCATACGGCATGACGGTGATGAACGACGCTGTCTTTAAGGCGGCGGAGCTGCTCGCCGGCCGGCCGGAAAAGCGGAAGGCAATAATAGTACTCTCGGACGGGGCTGACACGATGAGTGGCAAAAGCGCGGATAGGGCTCTGCAAACGGCACTGCTGGCCGGCATAACGATGTATACGGTCGATATGTCAGGGATCAATACCGGTGGACGCACCCGTATGCAAAATCAGGGTGTTCTGAAGAATTTTGCCGAAAGATCCGGCGGGCGGTTCATATCGACTCCCGGCGGCGTCGCCATGAGAAACGCATTCAAAGAGATCGTTGAGGAGCTCGGAATGCAGTATACGGTCGCCTACGAACCGTCAAACACGAAAAAGGACGGGAAATGGCGAGCTATCGAGCTGCGAGTTTCCCGTCCTAACCTTTCTATCCGAACTCGAAAGGGCTATAAGGCGCCGAAAGGCAAGTGACTAGTCTCCATCCGACAGAACGAAAGTAACGATCATCGTCACAGTAAACCTGCTTACGCTGCCGCCCTCGACATCCACCTTTTGTTCCTTGACCCAAGCCCCTTTGATGTTGTCGATGGTTTTGGATGCCCTTTCGACCCCTCGTTTGATGGCATCTTCGAATCCGACCGTTGAAGTTGATGAAATCTCGATATTTTTTGCGACTGTCATTGTTGAACTCCTGTAATTGTAAGTGATGACCCCAGAGCGAGTGCCGCAAAATATGCGGTTATCCTCGTTCGGTCTTATTTCTTAGTTTATCCGTATGGCGGGCCAACGCAAGTTCGATCAATTCATCGATAACTTCCGGGAAAGCCTTTCCGGTCCCTTCCCACATTTTGGGAAAACCCGAGGCATCGGTCAGTCCGGGCATTGTATTGATCTCGTTTACGAGCAATGCCCCATTGTCATTCCGCAAAAAGAAATCGACGCGAGCCAGGCCTGAACCGTCTATTGCCTTAAAAGCCGTCACGGCCATCTGGCGTACCTTGGCCGTCAATTCATCGGAGATCGGTGCGGGCACGACGAATTCATTGTTGCCCGTCCCGGCGTATTTCTCGGTGTAGTCCAGGAAAGCCTTGGACCCGTCACGAATTATGTATTCGCCCGGCAGGCTGGCAACCGGCTCGTTATTGCCCATGACGGCACATTCGATCTCGCGCATGTCGAGAGCTTCCTCGACGATGATCTTTCGATCGAATTCGGCCGCGGTATTGATCGCGGCCTCGAGCGATGCGGTATCAGAGGCCCTTGAGATCCCGACTGATGAGCCGAGATTAGCCGGTTTTACAAAGCATGGATATCCGAGCTTTGCCTCGATCTGCCGGACCACATTGTCCGATGATCGTTCCCATTCGTCACGGAGGAACCACACATACCTGCATATCGGCAACCCGGCATCTCGGAAGAGTATTTTCATAAATGCCTTGTCCATTCCGCACGACGATGCGAGAACACCGCATCCGACATACGGGATACCCGCCATTTCGAGAAGTCCCTGGATCGCGCCGTCCTCGCCATACGTACCGTGAAGCACCGGGAAAACAATATCCAGCGGGATTTTGTTTTCCTGACCGTCGCTGTTACCCTTGCCAAGCGATAATAATCCTCGTACCGACGTGTCCCCCGAAAGGGCGATAAGCGAATCCGACGGATCGCCCTGGCTGTCAAGAAATACCTTTTGCGTGTGTTCCGGAAACTGCCTGACCGAATCAGCCGGCGATAGCCAACGTCCGTCGTTCATAATGGCGATCGGCACTACGTCGTATCTTTCGCTATTGATATTCTCAATAACGGTTTTGGCCGAACGGATCGAGATCTCATGCTCGCCGGACCGCCCGCCGAATATAACTCCAACGCGTTTTTTCATTTATTGTCACTCATCTTTTGGAGGATTCTAGCAACTAACCTACGGTTTGAGTGAGAGGTCGAGAATGCGCCTCCCGTGGACGACGGCCGCGGTTATGATCTCATCCTCGGTGATCTTGTAGATTATTCGGTAGCTAAATGCGAATATTTCTCGAATGGTATCATCTTCAAACTCAGGCACTACGCGACCTATACGGGGGAAATCTGGCAATATCCGAACTTTTTGAAGAATCGTACGGACAACGGATCTGGCGTATGCCTCAGAATCCTGAGCGATATAACCGGCAATGGCTTCCAGATCCTCTGATGCGCGTCGCGACCAGATTATCATACGAGCCATTTGCTAAGCTTCTCCTCTACCTGCTCCTGCGTTAATCCGCCTTCGATTTCTACCGATTCCAACCCCTTTCCGACCTTGTCCATCACGTAGAGGTGGTACTGCAAATCCTCGATCGTACTATCATCCGGCAGGCGATCCAGTAGTGAAGTTACTTCGTCTCTCATTACGCTCGTCATAACAAAACCATTTTCACATACCATGAAATAAACGACAAGAGTTTCGGGAGGTGGGGTTGGCTTTGAACTTAAGGCGTCGTGCGTGAGCCTACCTTAAATTACACCGCCTTGAGCACTATGATGGTCATATCGTCGTGCTGCTTGGCTCCTCTAGCGAATTGGTCCGCTGCTGCGATCATGTGCTCGATGATCTCGTCCGGTTTGAGGTGCTTAATGGTTTGTAGCTCGGCCAATACGGCTTCATCTCCCCATTCATTATCATCCGGATCCATTGCCTCGGTGATCCCGTCCGTTGTGCCGACCAGCAGGTCGCCTGCCTGCAGGATCAATTCTCCCTGCTCATATTCCACGATCATCGGCGGTAGCATCCCCACGACCGGACCGCCTTCGGTAAGGTTTAGGATGTCGACGCCTCCATCATTTTCACGCAGCAGGTACGGTGCGTTGTGGCCGGCATTAACATAGATCAGCTTTCGCGTCGTTGGATCGAACTGTGCGTAGAAAAAGGTGGCGTACCTATTGGTGGTCGATGTTTCGTAAACAAGCTGGTTGACGTGCGACATAAGGGCAGCAAGATCGTCGCCGTGATGGATCGTCTGACCGCGCAGTGACGCTTGCAGGCTCGCCATCATCAATGAAGCTCCAATTCCCTTTCCCGAAACGTCGCCGATGGCGATCCCGAGCTTACCGTTCTCGAGTTCGAAGAAATCGTAGTAATCGCCCCCGACTCCCGACGCAGGCCGGCACTTCCCGAAGAACTCGACGCCTTCTATCGTCGGCAGTTCCTGCGGAAACAGCCGCTCCTGCACCTCACGAGCGATCTCGATCTCCCGGTTCATCCGTTCTCGCAGGGCTGCGTCGCGAGCGACCGATTCGGTCAATCGCGAGTTCTCCAACGCTAGGCCAGCCTGTAGTGCAACAGAACGAAGCAGCCGAATGTCGTTCGCGGTATACGGCTCTTCAGATAATTTCGGCCCGAGGCTAATAAATCCGTTAAGGTCATTCTTCCCTGTTATCGGGACCACAAGCTGTGATTTCAAGTCGGAAAGGGCAGATTCTTCGCCGCTGAAGGCCCTCATTACTTCAGGGTCTTCCTGGTAAACGCTCAGCGGGTCGCCCGTCGCTATCGCCTGTACAACGGATGACGAAGCCCCAAACTCCACGCTCGGCATCCCGTCGAATCCGATCTGCACGGCGGGCTTGTAGTTTCCGGCCTCGTTAATAAAAATGGCCAGACTCGATACGTGAAGCGATTCTGCGATGCGTGATGCCAGTGTTTCCAGCAGCGGCCGTGTTTCGACAATAGACCGAACGTCATCGCCTAGTTCGGCCAACAATTGTTCGGTATTATAGGCCTCGCGAAAAAACCTTTTGTCTATCCAGACCCTCAGGGGCTTGGCTACAACATCGATCAGTGGAACAAGCGCAACACCGCCGACGATGAATGCTATTTGCGCTGACGAATCAGAACCGTAATTCATCATCATCCAGCGTACGGCCAGCCCGATTCCCACCAGGAGCAGCAACTGCATTACGCGAACACTTCCCTTGGCAAAGGCATACTGCAGCCCCTGTCTGATCACTATGCTGACGTCCATCGCCCGGTGAACTACGATCACATAAGCCATCGTGATCGGGAAAATAAGCATTACGATGAGGGCGAGGATCGCGAACCATGCCGGCGCAACATCAAAAAACGAGCCGCTTGTGCGTGTTGCGATCATATATACAATGATCGCGAACGACGGGAACATCGCTACCATCGTGCCGAACACCATCAGTCTCAGCCTCCTGCGGGCATCTGGGTTCTCAAGAGTGCCGCTCTTCCATCCCAAACAAACGAAGAAAAGCGATACAGCGATAATGTTGAGCGGTGTGCTTATCGGTGCATAAAAAGCATAGATCGGACGGAGCCCCGAAATGGAAAACCCTAGCTGACGTGAGATCTGCTCCAAAACACTGAAGACGACCTGGAAACCAAGGGGGATGATGAATACCCATTTGATCCAAGGAAATTTCTTATCAAAGTGCAGTCTTTCGGGAAAGTAGATCCCGAGGAGCAGCATGGACAACGACCATGCACTCCCAAAAACCGTTCTGAAGACCTGGATTATCGAGCCAGAGCCGTAACCTTCGAGACCGATCGAAGCTATTCCAAAAAGGAGCAACATCAGAAGCCATGCAAGATGATCATGGGTACGGACAAAGACGACCCATAGGCCGAGCAATATGCACAACGTCGGCATCGCATAGGAAAACAGCAGACCGGCGACAAAACGCAAATAGAGCCCTATCCCCCGCTCCATAACGATAGGCTCGATAGACACCGAGTGGGATTCAATGCCCCCGCTTTCTGCCGTTCTCTCGACCGTCAGATCCAGCCTTTGTCCGCCGCGGGCTTTTTGAAACTCTTCGACAAACACCTGGTCGTCATCCGCCGGGCGGCCATTTAGCGAAGTTATTTGATCGTTGACGCGCAAGCCGGCGTCATAAGCAGTCGGACGAACAAATGTCACTCGTCCGTCATGGGTAAAAGGAATAGCATGGCTGTAGCTGAGGGTTCCGAACCTAAGGGGCAATCCAGAGAAATGTACAGCCAGAACTGTAATCGAAAAAAGAAAGATGAGGCCGGGCAGGATGTAGCGGTACCTGGATCTTCGCATGGGTGACAAGACAACTAAAGGATAGTCTTACCGAGCGCCGATAAAATTAATTCGCAGGCAAGCTCGACCGTGATATTGCTTTGATCTAATAGTGGATTTACCTCAACGATCTCGAACGACACCATCCCGCCGTGGGCGGCGATCATCTCGAGGGCGAGGTGGGCTTCGCGATAGGTCGTTCCGCCCCGGACGAGCGTTCCTGAACCGGGAGCAAACCGCGGGTCGATCATATCGACGTCAAATGTAACGGCATACCCGCCGGGGGCTTTCGACGCGATCGCTATGGCATCTTCGACACATGCGCTCATCCCTCTGCGGTCGATATCGCTCATCGTGAAGAAATTGTCGCGAAGACCTATTTTTTCGATCTGTGACCGTTCGCCCGGATCTACGTCTCGGGCACCCACATGGGCGAAATACCTGGGGTTGAGCTTTGGAGCGAACCCGCAAAGGTTTACGAGGTCCGGGTGGCCGTGGCCGAGAAGAACCGCGAGGGGCATTCCGTGAATATTCCCTGATGGCGACGATTCCGGGGTATTAATATCCGCATGGGCGTCGAACCAGATCAGTCCGATCTCTTTTTCCTGCTGCCTGTAATGGTTTGAGATCGCTGAAAAAGTGGGGACCGCGATGGAGTGGTCGCCGCCGAGGATGATCGGAAAGTCTCCGTCGGCCAGGATCTCGGCAAGAGCGGGAATAATGTTGTTATTCGCGGCGACCATCTCTGGGAGATATCTGGGATTTTCCATGTCGATGGAATTTTCCGGACTAACGATCTGCACATCCCCGCGGCCCGTCACCTCGTAACCGAGATCTCGAATGTGTTCTGAAAGTACCTTGCCGCGAACCGGGGAAATTCGCATTGCGTTCACTCCGAGCTCGGAGCCCGGCGTCCCCGCTGCAAATCCGAGCGGAACTCCCAAAATGGATATCCTTTTTTTTTCGCGTTGTGTCATGTGCTAATTTCTCCAAACCCGGACCCGAAAAGCTGCTCGATAGCCGCGATGGCCTCACCTTCGTCGGGTCCATCCACCGTTACTGTAATGCTCGAGCCTCGGGCCGCGGCTATATATAGTACGCTTAGGATCGACTTGGCGTCCGCGGTAACGCCAGTATCGGGCCTTTCCAACTTGATCGTGCTCTCAAACAATGAAGCCATTCTGACCAGCTTCGCCGCGGCCCGTGCGTGGAGGCCGAGAGGGTTGATAACAGTCAGGGTGCGTTCAAGCATCCTTCTTCATCTTCTGGGGCTCAAGCAGGGTCCCGGCCTGGCAGATCGCCTCTTTGCCCTGTTCCTCTACTTCCTGGGCAAGCTCGCGCAGAGTGACATCGCCGCTGCTGGACGCAAGCTTGATCACCATTGAGAGATTAACTCCCGTAACGATCTCAACCTCGTCTTCTTTCAGAAACATGGCGGCGATGTTTGTCGGCGTTCCCCCGAACATATCGGTTAGAAGAAGTACCCCCGATCCAGATGACACATTAGCTATCGATCGAGCGATCTCGTCCTTGGCCATTTCGACATCGTCATGCCATCCGATCGAAACCGCGGCAATATGGCTGACGTCGCCGACGACCGCTTCAGCGGCCGCGACCAATTCGGTGGCGACCTGGCCGTGAGAAATAATGACCCCGCCGACCCTCTTTACATCTTCTGTGTTCATACTTGCCTTACTTTTGAACGTCCCGGTGGCTGACAGACGCGTCAAACCCCTGTTTTTTCAGGGTCTTCTGAATATTATTTGCGACCATTACGGACCTGTGACGGCCGCCGGTGCAGCCGATCCCGATCGTCAGATATGCTTTCCCTTCGCGCTTGTATCGCGGCAAGAGATAGAGCAGAAGGTCGATGAATCGATCCATCGTTTCCGTTACTTCGGGTTCGGCCATGAGAAAATCAACGATAGCCGGGTCTTCGCCTATCAGATGCTTCAGCTCTTTCTGAAAATATGGATTAGGCAGATGGCGAACATCAAACAGCAGGTCCATCGCCGGCGGAGGCCCATATTTATGGCCAAAGCTGATCAGCTCGACCCTTAAAGGAACGCCTTCTTCAAAACCGCTGAACTTTTGGACGATCAGCCGTCTGAGAGTGTGCACGGTATGTTCTGAAGTATCGATAATAAGGTCCGCCATATCACGGATCTTATTTAACTCGGCCCGCTCGGCCTTGATTGCCTCGACCAGCCCTTTGCCTGTGTCTGCGGGATGAGGTCGGCGAGTTTCCGAGAATCGTCTTTGCAGAACCTCGTCCGAGGCTTCAAAGAAGATCACATGGGGCCTAAGATTTCTCTTGGTCAGCTTCTTGATCTCATTCGGAAATTCCGACAGAAAATGCCTCTCACGGATATTGATGACCAGTGCAGCTTTCTCGATAGCGGGCGATCCTCCGCTGGCGGGAATGAGAAGCCTTCCAAAGGTTGAAAGCATCGTCAAGGGCAGGTTGTCTACACAAAAGTAGCCCAGATCCTCGAGAGAATCGGTTGCCGAACTCATTCCCGAGCCGCTTAGGCCGGTAATTATCAGGAATGAGGGAAGATCCCGTTCGTCGTTTTTAACGATTGACATAAATAGGGGACCATTCGCGGGAACGCATTAGAGAGTGAATTCCCAAGGGACATGCCCGTTCGGCGCCGTTTACTCGAACCGGGCCGATATCGGAAACTCGGCCCTTACACCCGCATATTCGCGATCGAATCTGCAAATGCTGTCTGCCGAAGTCATGAGGCCAGGATCAGACCATAATCGCCATCTTCCCTGCGAAAAATGACGCCGATCCCGCCGCCATCGGAATTTCTGAACATCAGGATCTGCTTTTTGCTGTTGTCCAGTTCCATCGCGGCCTCGTCCGGCGACATCGGTTTAGCCGCCAGGCCGTTCGTTTCTATGATCTTAGGCATCTTGACCACTTTCTCGACGACGTCAGAGGGCTCGGAAATTATCGCGGAGGCTTTTGTGGCTTTATGCGATTTATCGATCACCTTGTCTTTTAGTTTGCGGGCCTGCTTCTCGATCTTTCCGACCGATTGAGAAAGTGACTGGTACATATCCGAATTGGTCGAAACAGCGGTAAGTGCCTCATTTCGCCAATTTATGATTATTTCTGAACGATGCCGCCCCCTTTCGACCTCGATTATCACGTGAGCCTTTGCCGGTTTGCCGTCAAAAATATGCTCGATCTTTGCAAACTGTTCCTCCACATGCGCCTTTAGCGCCGGAGTAACGTCAATGTGCCTTCCGGTAAATTCAATTTTCATATGACAGTTTTGCGCTCCCTGGAACCGGGAATGCTCATCTGGTCGCGATATTTCGCGACCGTCCTCCTTGATAATTTAATACCCTCTTTGATAAGAATCTTCGCGATCTGGTCATCTGTCAAAGGTGATTTAGTATCTTCTTCCTCAACCATCTTCTTGATACGGAGCTTAAGGATGCGAGTGGAAACCTCTTCGCCCTCTTCATTTAACATACCTTCGCTAAAGAAACGCCTTAACTCAATGACACCTTGCGGCGTATGAGCGTATTTTCTGTTCACAACCCGTGAAATAGTTGAAAGGTGCATGCCGATGTCCTCTGCAATGTCCTTGAGCATCATCGGTTTGATATGTTCGACACCCTTGTCGAGAAAATCCCGCTGTCTCGAAACGATGCATTCGACGACCCGATAGATCGTCTGGCGCCGATGCTCAATATTCCGAAGCAGATCGACGGCGGATCGGACCTTTTCTTTGATAAAATCTTTCGTTTCTTTTGTCGTATCCGCCTTATCCATCATCGTATGGTAAGTCGGGCTTATCCTTAGACGCGACATCCCGTCATCGGCAAAATAGATGACATAGTCGTCATCGAGCTTCTCGATATAGACTTCGGGTGAAACAAATATAGAGTCTTCCGCCGAGTAGCGCCGTCCGGGGTAGGGGTCGAGCTGCCGAATTTTGCCGATCTCTTGGTCGAGGGCATGGATCTCAACCCCGGTGGACTTGGAAAGATGCTGCAGGCGATGCGGCTGAAGGTCCTCGAAATGTTCTGCTACCAGTGTACATGCAAGGCTGGAGCCCTCGCCCGCGGCCTTTAACTGAGCAATAAGGCAATCTCTAACATCCACAGCTCCGCAGCCTACAGGGTCCAGCTGCATCACTATGCCCCGTGCCCGTTCTACCGTATCCAGCGAACAGCGGCACGACTCTGCTATTTCCTCGATCGATGCAGATAGTCGACCGTCTTCGTCAAGATTTCCGATCACCTGTATCGCAGCCTCGCTGACCTTGTCGGGAAGACTGAGAAGCACAAGCTGCGATTCAAGATGTTCGCTGAGCGTGGGCGAATGTGTTAAGAAATGCTCAAAAGTCGGAGCATCGTCCTTGTACTCGATCTCCTGTGTTCGGTATCCGGGGTCTAAATAATCCTGGAATTCACGTCCGTAATCGATCTCGTCGAACGAATCGGATACGTCGCCAAGCCCCTCGTCTTCGCCCTCGAATTCGCTAGCAGCCGCTTCCTGATTTCCGTTTAATGCTACGCCCTCAGGAATGTCGGCTTCAACGCTCGACGCCACGCCGATTCCATCATTGTCGAGTCCGTGATCAGCACCATCAGAATGCTGATCGAGGATGCTCTCCCCGATCTCCTGGACCTCTTCGCCCGGTTGAACCTCCTCTAGGATCGGATTGGCTACGACCTCCTGCTCGATCAACTCGGAAAGTTCGAGGGAATTCATCTGCAGCATCTCGATGCGCTGCCGCAATTGCGGCGTTAGCACCATCTTTTGCTGGAGTTGAGTTGTGAGTCTCAAGGAAGACATATCGAGGTGAGCCGACTATTAAAGTGAGGACGGGACAAACCTCACGCAAAAACCGTTCCCAAACAGAATTATAACGATTTTCAGGTATAAATGGAAAATGGTAAAGGTTACAAGGTGAACCTTTCGCCTAGATACAATCGGCGAACTTCGGCGTCCTCGATCAATTCTGTGGGGCTGCCCGATCTGAGGATCTTACCCTCGGAAAGGATATATGCCCTGTCCGTGATATCCAAGGTTTCGCGGACATTGTGATCAGTGATCAATATGCCGATCCCCTGCTTTTTTAGATAAAGGATTATCTCCCGGATGTCGTCGATCGCAAGCGGGTCGATGCCAGCGAACGGCTCGTCTAGAAGAATGAACTGAGGTTCCGTAGCGAGGCACCGGGCGATCTCAACGCGGCGACGTTCGCCGCCCGAAAGGGCGTCGCCGCGAACCTTTCGAACATGGGCGATGCCAAATTCCTCCAGCAGCTCCTCTAGACGTGCAAAGCGGCCGGCACGCGAGATCTTCATGGTTTCCAACACCGCGAGAATGTTCTGCTCGGCAGTAAGTTTGCGGAATACCGACGGTTCCTGCGGCAGATAGCCCAAACCAAGCCTGGCGCGAAGGTACATTGGCAAGCCTGTCACATCACGGCCGTTAAGGAAAATGTGTCCCTTTTCGGTGATCTCAAGGCCGACCAGCATATAAAACGTCGTGGTTTTGCCGGCCCCATTTGCTCCGAGCAGCCCGACGACCTCACCCTGACGGACATTTACGCTGACATCGTCGACGACTCGCCTACCGCTGTAGGTCTTTTGCAAATGGAGAGCTGCGAGGGCATCCTGCGATACTGAGCTTCCATTTTCTGGAGAAGAATTGCCGTTCGTTTCGCTCATTCGTTAGGAACCTTGATCTTGTAGACCGATCTCGACCGACCGGTAGGGTTCTGTCCGGACCGACCCTCGGCGATCACGCGTCTTTCTCGCATTAGGAAGGTGATCTCAGCATTCTGCGAGGATCCGTTCTCAGCGTCGCTGACAGTTGCGGGCTGGCCTCTGAGGACAGCAACTTCGTCCGCGGCGGTATATTGGGCCCATGATCCGGTGGCGCGGCGGCCGGGCTGAGTGATGACAACGTTGTCCTGAGCGACGGTTTTTGACAGTTCGTTTCGTTCATCTAGAAATACGTCTGCCGCCCCGGCCGTTATTCGATCAGTTCCCTGTCTGATGTCCACATTTGTACGATACTGCAGCAGCCGGGCCTCGCGCTGATATGACATCGAGCCGGCCGAGGCGGACGTGGGCACGACGGGCCCAGTACCGCCGCGAATCCGAGCGGCATAAAGAGCGCTCTGCACCCCTCCTTCTGCCGTAAATCGTCCACCTTTTTGGTCGATGAAGATTTTTTCGCCACGGACGAAATTATTCTCCTGCCAACCACGGGCATTGCCCGCATATATAGCTATTTCAGACGCGTGGTCGATCTCGGCGCTCGCTGCGGTAATGAATACCGGTTTGCCGGCCTCGCCAAATGGCGAGGCTTCACGCATCTGCTTTGGGTTGTAGTAGGTTGTGCTGACGGATCCTCGCAGGTAAGACTTGTTCGCGCTCGTATGCCAATCGATCTCCTCTGCTTTGGCTCGGGCTCGAGTGTCCCACACGGTGGGTTCCCCGCCGCGAAGCCGCACAACCTCGTCCGTGCTGGTAAAAGTAAATCGGGAAGCTACAGCGTTGCGGTCCATCTCGACGAATTTGGCATTTCCCGCGGCTTCCATTCGATCGATATCGTGGACCGTCTGATCAAAATGGGCAGTCATCTGGTCGGCGGTAAGGGTCTGTGTTCCCCGCCCGCCCGATTTTACAGTTGGGGTCCTTGTCGCCTTAGCGGACTTGCCCGCGACGCACGTCTGGACATTATTTCCAGACGGAAAGAAATCGCAGTCGAACCGCGGCGCATTTACCGTGGTCTGGTAATTCTTGGGATCTGCGGTCAGCGGTTCCACAAACAGTTCGGCGTTACCCACCGCCTCGGCCCTTTGCATATCCTTCCCGTTGGCGTTAAATGTCGCTTTGACAACATCCGCGGTGACCCGTTTGTTGGACGCTCTCGGGTCGCCGGTCGGGGAATTTAACTGGATAGTTGTCCGGCCGTCGGACTGAATGCTCTCGATAAGTCCCTCGCCCTTGAACAGGATCCCGAGTCCGCGGGCCGCACTCGTTAGGACGCGGGAATATCCATCAGCCTCTTTCGGCACAATGTCCACTGAACTCTGTCCGATCGCATTCGCGCTTCTAAGCTGGCCCGAATCTGCAAACACCGCATTTAGCTCCGGAGCCGTGACTACTGTCGTCCTTTCTGGCGTGGCCTGCCTTGCCGAAGCGCTCCCGCGAACTATTGCCTCCTTGACCTTTCCGTCAGCAAAAAGGTCGGCAAAGATGTTGTCGCCTTTCAACAGATCGTTTCCCTGCTGGATCTCGGAGCCCCCTGAAAGAGCGGCTTTACCGGCAGTTCGCTCATAAGCGATCTCTCCTGCTCGGATGTCGGTTAGTTTTTCCCCGGCGGTCGTAACAATGTGTGCACCATTTTTAAGGTCGAAACGGTCAGCATCTTTATTGTACAGAGCATAACCGGCCGAGATGTTTGTTGGGCCGCCTCCTTGTTCAGTCGAAGAGATTTGGACGTTGTCGAATAATTCGAAGATCTTTAACTGCGCTGTTTCTGCCACATCACCCGAAAAGTTGAGCGACGCCCGGTCCGACTGAATGTCCGTACTCTGATCTTTGCCTTTCGTCGAACGCGATAAAAGATTTATCGCGACTGCTGAGTTCAACGATATATTGTTCGCGACCTGGTCGAATATGGCCGAACCGGATGAAACCTTCGCGTAACGGATATTCGATCGAGCAAGCTCGGGTGAATCAAATGTTTCGATCTCGACGTCCTTTAGCAGTTCGATCCGCTTTCCCGCGATGTTTACGACCGCACCGAAAGATTTTCCTCTCACATTCTGTCTGTCAAATTCGACCGCTTCATCCGCTTCCGCGGTCTCGGTACTTTTTGAATAGACAAGATGGTTCGTTTTCACCTTGAGAGCCTGGCGGGTCTCGATCTCAACATTGCCCTTAAAGTAGGTCGTGAAATTCTTATTTTCCTCGGGAACATACAGGGCAGTGTCGGACGACATCACATCTTTGCCCACGCCGTCGGGAGCATAGACCTCGAGGTAAACATTCTGCAGTTCCTGGTGATTGTCGGCAAAGGTCCTCGCGTGATCAGCCTTGATATAGTATTTGGCGATCTCGCCGTCCGACTCCAGCCTTTCGTATCCGTTGACCTCAGCGACGACGTCCGTGGAAAGCTGTGCGTGCTCGCCCTTGAGCCGGAACGGGGTCTTGGCCCCTTCACGGTAAAATCCGGCCGCCACGATCATGATCGCGGCCGCAAGTGCCCCGATGGCCGTATAGCGAACATACTGCGGCAATTTGGCACGCAGCCTGTACTCTTTCAACTTGATCTCTTTGGGGTCTGACACTCGGTTAATTATCTGCTCTTAGATCCTCGACGACAAGTTGAAGGCGGGTATTCGCCTGCCAGGTATTTGCCTCGGGGACATAAGCTAATTCGATGCGAGAATTAGGTTTGAGAGTTTGCCCCTTTGATCTTGCGACCCCATCCCACCAGACGGCCTCGAATGTCTTTCCGCCCTCGCCAAACAGCTTTAGTTTGAGGTGTTTGTCCTTCATGATATACGGTTCATCTCTGAGCACCAGGTCCCGGGTCACAAAGATCGGCTTGGGATTACCGGCACCGAAGGGTTCAAAGGCAGCCAGGCTTTCGACGAGATCGAGTCCCAACGATTGGCTGGTAACCAACGCATCGATCTTAAGCTCCGGGACCATGTCGTCTTCTGAAAGCGTCGTGATCGCGTAATCATTCAACCTCACCTGCAGCGCGGGAATGTTTTCCGGCCTTATTTTCATGCCCGCCGCCGATGCGTGGCCGCCGTATTGCTCGAAAAGATCCTCACAAGTATCCAACGCCTTGAGTAGGTGAAAGTTCGAAATGCTCCGAGCACTTCCGTGCCCGACGCCGTCATTGATCGAAATGACAATGGTCGGCCGGTGCAGTTTTTCCGCGATCCTCGAAGCCGCGAGTCCGATGACCCCCTGATGCCATCCTTCGCCGGATACCACGACAAAATGCTTTTCCGTTATCCCCTCGGTCTCAAAGAGCGCGAGCTCGGTTATCCTCTGCTGTACCTGCTGCCGTTCGCGATTTCGGCCATCGAGGACTCCGGCTAGCTGGCGTGCCTTTAAGAAATCGCCGCATTCAAATAGCTCTACCACATGGCTGGCGACGTCCATTCGCCCGGCAGCGTTGATGCGCGGGCCGATCCTGAACCCAATGTGATAGCTGGTCATGTCCGACCGGCAGTCGGCGATCTCCATCAGGGCTTTTAAGCCCCAACTGTCCGTCTTGGGAAGGTCCTGCAAACCCATGGCTACGATCGCGCGGTTCTCCCCGGTCAGGTTCATCACATCGGCGACCGTGCCGATAGCGGCGATCTTGAGAAATCCGGCGACCTCATTTTCCAGTCCTTTTTCCCGAAGCAAAGCATGGGCAAGCTTGAACGCAACGCCCACTCCCGCGAGGTTCTTGTCCGGATAAGTGCAGCCCGTTTGATTTGGATTAACAACGGCGACGGCGGGCGGATTGCCACGGACTTCATCTGACAAATGATGGTCGGTAACGATTACGTCGAGCCCGTGATCGCGGGCCCATTCGAGCGGCCCAAAACTTCTGATTCCGCAATCGACGCTGATCACGAGCGAATAGCCGTCTTCCTGAGCTTTCTCCAGAGCCGGTATGTTGATCCCGTAACCTTCGGTAAAACGGTTAGGGACATGGAATCCGGACTCCGCCCCGAGCAGCGAAAGCATCTTTCTGAGCAAGACGGTTCCCGTGGTGCCGTCAACATCGTAGTCGCCCCAGATAAGGATCTTTTCGCGATTCTCGATAGCCCGCTGGATACGATCGACCGCCTCGCTCATTCCCTTGAGAAGAAATGGCTCGTGCAGGTGGTCATTACTGGGATTGAGGAACTCAAAAGCCTTTTCAGGCGTGTCATGCCCCCTCGCGATGAGCAGGGCCGCAACGAGCGGCTTGACGTTGAGGGCCAGGGCGAGGCTGTTCACGGCATCGGCGTCGTGCTTGCGAATTGTCCAGCGTTTATTCACCAGAATTGACCTTTCTAAACGACAGGGCTGATCACGCCCTGCCACAGGAGAATGAGAATAACCGAACCAAGCACAAGACGGTAAATTATAAAGATCGCGGTCGAATTCTTTCGAAGAAACGCGATCAGGAACCAGATCGCTAAATAACCGACAATGGCCGCCACGATACTGCCTACAAGGAGCGGCAGAAAGCTTTCGGACGGCAAAATATCGAGAGCTAGTTTTAGCTCGAGCAGCCCGCTGGCGCTGATCGCGGGAATCGAGAGCAGGAACGAAAAACGGGCCGCCGTTTCCCTTTTCTGCCCGGCCAACAGACCGCCCATGATGGTTGAACCCGACCGGCTCGCCCCCGGCATAAGTGCCAGCACCTGCGAAAGGCCGACGATCAAAGCGTCAGAAAGCCCAAGATGGCGTATCTCCTTTCGCTGGCTTCCGACAAATTCGGCAATGGCCAGTAATAAAGCAATAGCAATGAGCATTATCGCAATGAACCAGAGATTCTTAGTCTCGGGCCCCTCGATAAAATCCTTAAATAGCAGTCCGACAACTCCGATGGGTATCGAGCCCAGAATGATCAGCCACCCCAGCCACGCTTCGTCAGACAGCCATATCGGCCTGACTCCGTCGGTCCCGGAAAACCGCATTCCGCGTTTGCCGGTCAGGAGTGCAAAATGGTCGCGAACGAAAGCCGTGGTAATACCCCAGATATCCGACGCAAAGTAAACAAAGACGGCGGCGAGCGTGCCCAATTGTATGACCGCCATGGTCGCCGTAATCTGGGCCGGATCTCCGTTATAAAGATTGGTAAAACGGCTCGCGAAAACCAGGTGAGCGGTCGAGCTGATCGGAATGAATTCGGTCAAGCCCTGGACAACCCCTAGGATGATCGCCTGTAGTAGGTCCATAAAATGAAGTGGATTCTATCGACGAAGGCCTCGATGGGACAAAGACCAATCTACCACAGACAATGCGGCGAAACTATTCCCGGTAACGCGCCTTGCCCGCAATGCGGTCATACACCCAGGCCGGCATAAATTTTCCTGCCCGAACTATCGTGGCCAATTGCCATGGAAAGGCTGCAAACTTCTTTTTCTTCTCGATCGCCTTCATAAAAAGCGGTATCGCGGCGTCGAGTTCCATCAGGAACGGCATTTTATTCGATCGCCCGGATGTCAGCGGGGTCCTTATAAAGCCCGGCTGAATGATCGTTACGCTTACTCCCGAGTACTTGACATCTAAACGGACGCTTTCGAAAAATGCCGTCATTCCAGCCTTGCTGGCTGAATAGGCTGCTGATCTCGGCAGCCCGCGAAATCCCGCAAGGCTCGAAATTGCAACTATTTGTCCTGATCCGGCCTGCAGCATTCGTGGAAGCACAGCGTGAACGGAATTCACCGCTCCCATCAGGTTGATATCGATCACCTTTTTGACGGCCGTTGGGTTTAGGGCACGTGTTTCGGCATCGTTACCCCCGATACCGGCATTCGCGATAAGAATGTCGATGCGGTTAAATTCAGCAAAAAACTCATCTGCGGCGTTCGCAACCGCGTCTTCGTCCGTGACGTCGCAGGCATAGACCCGTGCGGTGCCGCCGACCGATTCACACTCAGCGGCCAGCTTCACGAGCAGTTCTTTTCTTCTGGCGATCAGGCCGAGGATCGCTCCTTTTTTGGCCATCGCGATCGCCAATGCCTCGCCGATACCGCTCGACGCTCCCGTAAGAAGAATCTTTTTATCTTTCCAGTTCATTGACCAGCTCCGCAGCCCAATTCATTGCGACACCTTTTAAGTAAAAGACCGAGAAGAATGGCAGCACCGGCTCCGGCAGCAACGATTCCGATAATTGCGCCGCTGCTAATGCCACTTCGTCGACGTTTCAGTTCATCGATCTCTGAGAATGCTATCGTTACTGGCACCGTGGGCCCGTCTTGCCTCAAGGTGACCGAGTCATCGGTGATAGTCTCGAAATATCCTTTTAGCCTCCTTCCGCCCCGGAGTTTCAATTCGACCTTCGATTTTTCATTTGTTCCGATCTTAGCGGCAGTTTCTCTGGCCCTGTCTGCCCTTGTGTCTGTGGCTGTTTGGGCGATAGATGCGTGAGGCATCAAAACGATCAACACAAAAATGGTCAAAAGCAATTTAAGATATTTATTAACGATTAGCATGTAATCTCCTCCAATTCGGTCACCTTTGACCCTAAAATATTAAGTAGCTGATCCACCGTCTGCAGGTGCGTCCTAAACGCCAGACACGCAAACCGAAGCGTAAAATTGCCATTGAGCATTGTCGAAGAGATAAAGATCCTTCCGTCCGCCACGACAGCTTCGAGGAGCCGCTTATTGAATGCATTCGCGTCGCCTTTCATCGGCACCCATCGGTAAGTAACTACGGATAGCTCAGGGGCTACATCGCTCACAAAGCCCAGCTTTCGGACCTCATTATAAAAGTATCGGGCCAGCAGCAGCTTTTCCTCAAGGCAGGCCCGAAACGGGGCCAGGCCGTGAAGCCTTAGCGGCAGCCATAGACGAAGGCCCCGAAAATGCTTGGTCAATTCGGGGGAAAGTTCCGTGGGCGACAATTCGTCGGGCCCGCGAAAGGCGTCCTGCATATACGGCGCGTCGAAACTATATGATCGCTGAAGGTCTGATGCCTTTTTGACGAGAACGACTCCGAGTCCGTATGGCAGAAAAAGCCCTTTGTGAGGATCGATGATCAGCGAATCAGCCAGATTGAGGCCCTGAAATTTTGGCCTGCCCTCGTCAGTGAGAATAAAAAACCCGCCGTAAGCCGCATCGATGTGATACCAGAGGCCGTGTTCTTTCGCGACCGCACCGATATCAACCAGTGGGTCGATCGCACCCACATCGGTCGTTCCCGCCGAGGCGACGACGAGAAAGGGATTCAGGCCGGCAGCTTTGTCGGCCTCGACCATCCCCGCAAGCTCCGATGAGATCATCTTGAACCGTTCGTCGAGCGGCACATGTCGGACGATACATTCGCCAAGTCCAGCAACGCGAATAGCCTTATCAATGGAATGGTGCGTCTGTTTTGAAAGATAAATAACAGAACGCGGAATGTCAGCCGACTTGATTCCCTTACCATCGCGTGCCACGACGATCGCGATCATATTCGCGAGGCTTCCGCTGGTCGTCAGGTTGCCATGAGATCCGGCCGGGTAACCGACCAGGTCGCACATCCACCTGATCAGCATATTCTCCATCCTCACCGCGCCCGGCGAGGCATAGTAAACCCCGGCATATTTGTTAAATACGGCGGCGAGGTAATCGCCCAAAGCTGAATAATAGATTCCACCGCCGGGGATGTAACCCAGGTGGCCGCCCGACGCGGGGTTCAGTCCCGGTACGTCGACGTTTTCCCTGATGATCTCGATCGCGGTGCCAATGTCGATACCCGCCTCATCAAGAGGCTGATCAAAAAGGCCCTTGCCTGATCCGGCATCTGACACGTACGCCGGCAAACCGTTGACGCTGTCGAGAAAGTCCTCTGAATAGGCCACTACCTTATCGCGTGCCAACGCTCGCTTGTCAGCGTCAGGTTCCAAAAGCCTCGCCGACTTTTCGGCTAGCTCGATCTGTCTTCGCAGATTGTTAGAGCTTTGGTGATTCATTCGAGTTTAAGTATCGGCCAGAATAGTTTTGTTTCAAAGCCGACGGGTGTCATGCGTCTGATAATTGGTCCTTTCGAGACAAATGAGACAAATACGCCAAATACGCCAAATGAGACAAATACGCCATCTCTAAAGACGGTGTCATTGTCAAGGCGGAGCTTCGCCCTTCCGCGCTGGGCGGAGAGTTGAAGTTGGCGAGTCATTGACGACGTAGATCTGTTCTCCATTTTATTTGTCTCCCACCGCTCCCC
>JBGTIP010000005.1:0-64620 GCA_041745615.1 Pyrinomonadaceae bacterium
CAACCTGCAACCAAGTCAAAAAAATAGGGCTTCCAGCAACCGCTGAAAGCCCCATGTCTATTGGTCGGGACGGCGAGATTTGAACTCACGACCTCTCGCACCCCAAGCGAACGCGCTACCAGACTGCGCTACGTCCCGAAAATCGAAGTTTTAGATTAATTTTACGAGTCCTAATTGTCAACCTGCTTCTATTTCTCGGGTGGGGCCGTCGGAGTTCCGTTTGAGCTTAACAATTCGCGAAGCTCCAGCAAGTGGCTGGCGATCGTCTTGATCACTTCGCTCTCTGATCCGGCAAGCTGGGGAGTCGAGTTGACGGCCCTGGCAGGCTCTGAGACTTCCTGACGCGGCTCGGACTCAAATACATTCTCGAATAAAGTAGGAGCGTCTACGCGTCCACTGGGTCTTTCGGCGGGGGCTTGAGCTGTTTCCGCGGCCGATTTCGGCTTATTTCCCGATCTTTGCTCGGCTTGAAGCTTCTTTTTTGCTCCGGCTATCGTGAACATCTCATTGTAGAGAAGCGTCTTTATGCGAAGGGCGATCTCGACGTCGCGCCGGCGATAGCTGCGTTGGCCGGATTTGTTTTTCTGGGGTGACAACATCGGAAACTCAGTTTCCCAATACCGCAGTACATGAGCCTGTACGCCGACGAGCTCGCAAACCTCGCCGATCTTGAAGTAAATTTTCTCGGGTATGACTACAGGGTCACGTTCCATCTTAGGTTAATTGTGTTAAAGTTTTGTGTAATATCCGCCGCCGTTATTGTATGTATTTACTACACTTGTGTCAACAGGACTTTAGTTAATGAACGAGTTCCAATTTCTTGACGTCCTGCGCAGCCGATACTCACTGGATAAGACCGGTGATGACTGCGCCGTGCTTCCTCACGGCCCCGAAACTGACCTTTTGCTCACCGCGGATATGTTGGTCGAGGGCATTGATTTTCGCCTGGAATGGACAACACCTGAATTTCTCGGGCATAAGGCCCTTGCAGTTTCCCTGTCTGACATCGCCGCCATGGGTGGATGTGCAAAATGGTCTATGCTGTCGATCGGTATATCGGACGACTTGTGGAATACGAGCTTTCTCGACCGATTTTACAAAGGTTGGTTCGATCTGGCCAGTGATCACGGAGTCGAACTCGTTGGCGGCGACATTTCCCGGACCCCGCAGCATCTGGTGATCGACTCGACAGTCGGAGGTGACGTGCCGAAGGGGAAAGCGATATTACGTTCGACTGCCCGCCCGGGCGACGCCGTCTTTGTTTCCGGCACTCTCGGCGGTGCGGCAGGGGCCTTGACGCTGCTCGAAAACGGGACGAGGTATGGCCGGGAGTTACCCGATGATCTCGTCCGCCTGCTGTTGAAACAGCTTCGGCCGCAACCTGAATTGACACTAGCTAACACATTGCAACAGTTGAATATAGCTGCATCAGCTATCGACCTGAGTGACGGGCTTTCGTCGGATCTCGGGCATATTTGCCACGAAAGCCGAGTGGGCGCCATTATTCATGCAGAACGATTACCGGTTGAACCTTTTCTCGCCGCCCATTTCACTTCCGACGAATGCATCGATCTGGCGCTGAATGGCGGAGAGGACTTTAGGCTTCTTTTCACCGTCGCCCCTCAAAATACTCACCATCTCGCCGACTTGAGCGTCACTCGCATCGGCGAAATTACAGCCGAACCCGGGCGTCTGGTCCTCATGCAGGGCGACAAGGCAGTTAACATTGAGCCGTATGGCTTTCGGCACTTCTGAACCAGGCTGGTCAGTGGTCTGTGGTTTCCGGTAGCTTCGCGACCCGGTAGTCGCTTGTTTAGACATCCGCTAATTCAAGGAGATCCCGTCTCAATTCTTTTGAAATGCCACTAGCTTCAGCTAGTGGAAAGAGGTTGCAAAACTGTCTCGGCTTTAGCCCAACTTTGGCTGAGACAGAATTCTCAGGAGTTCGGCTAAAGCCGGGATCATTTTCTTGTCTCATATCCCCGCTCTGAAGAGCGTGGCAATTTATAAGACGATACTGATACTAAGCTCTCTCGCTATCCTATTATCCTTCTGAACGTCGAATTCTTTTGTGGGAATATGTAAATCCGGCACCGCTTAAGGTCGGCTAGGTTAGGCGACAGCTTCGCTCCAAACTGCGAATTCGTTCCCGCTCGGCTCGGTAAAGTGAAAACGGCGTCCACCCGGGAAAGCAAAGGTCGGTTTAACGATCGTCCCCCCGGCGGTTTCGATCTTAGACTGCGTAACTTCGAGGTTGTCGCTGTATAAGATCACGAGAGCTCCTCCGTTCGCTGTAGATCCCGCCATCTCGGACCTGAAAAAGCCGCCATCGAGCCCTTCATTCGAAAAGGATGTGTAATCCGGCCCATAATCCGTGAACGACCAGCCGAACGCGGTGGAGAAAAACAATTTGGTTGCTGCGAGATCCTTCGAAGGGAACTCGACGTAGTTGATCGTGTGGTGCCTGCTCATATGAATCTCCTGTTGTTAATTTGCATCAGTTGTGTCGCGTGCCACTGATGATACATAACGCGGGATGATTTGGCAACCCAATTGGTTCTCAAGCAGAAACATGGGCATTCCTGCAAAATTGAAAAGGTCTCCTTTGTATAATTTTAAGAAGGATCAAAGGAAAGTTCGAGCGAAATGCCACTATTTCTCCCGCCCCGATGAGTATTAATACTTGTGAATCAGTCTAAAAAACAAGTGGAAAGGAGAGTGTTTACTATGGAATTATGGACGAAGATTCCGGTGTAACGATAAGCCGTCGGCTCTAGGACAGATAACACAGAACAGTGAAAAGTGAATAGTGAGTGGTGAACAGTGAAGAGTTGATCTAACTCATTTATTTGATCTGCCGGTTTCCAGCTTTGCGAGTTCGCGTTTTATAAGGCCCGCCTCGCGCGAGGTGCCGTTGACGGCCAGGGCTTCGTCAAACAGGACCTTAGCTTTTTCGGCGTTTCCCTGACGCGCGTACGCCTGACCGAGCGTCATCAAAAGACGCTGCTGGCCGTGATGGTGAAACCGTTTGAATACCGGGCCCATTGCATTGCGCATGCCCTCGATCATCGCAATAACGTGCGGCACCATGCCATACGAATCCGGAAGAACGATGTAGCTGCCGCTGGCGATCGATATTACCGAGCCGAGCCGCGGGGCGACCTTTTCGGCGTGGCGAAGTATCTTAAACCCCTTGTCGTAACCGGCCTTTTGTTTAGCACTGCCTTTCTCCTCCAGCCGGTCGGCCGCGAAAACATGCAGGGCTCCCAGATAGGCGAGCGTTTCGGCATCGTCTTTTTTCAATATAAGTGCTCGCTCGAGGGTCGCCTGCGCCTTCGATACAGAGGCGGCGTCCCGGGCGCCGAAAAATCTAAAGAAGTACCCTTTTCCGAGCTTACGCACGAGCTCATAGTCGTCGGGTTTTGCTGCCACTTCCGCTTCGACCTTGGCGACCTCTACGACGCTCGGCGCATCGCCGGCTGCGTAGTCTGTGGTAAGCTGGCCCGGTCTTTGTGCCAATGCCATCCCGGGTAAAACTGCCAATACGATCGCTCCGAAAATCAGTTGGGCGGCGTTTCTTTTTAGATAGTTCATGTTCACGATTTCTCCTGACAGGGTTGAGGTTTGTTCACCATTCATAACGATCTTCAACCTCGTCAGGTTCCCATCGAATCTCCGGTGATATTTTGTTTTGGGGGATGCCGCGGGGGGGATCCATTCCATAAGCGAGATCATGCACCATCTCGCTCTCGGCTGGACGCGAGGTTTTCGCTCGAGATTTGGAACCGCAAAGATGTGGATTTCGGAGCTTTCCAGGTGTCGATCGTACGGTCCACGGCTGTTTCATTTAACGTTTGCTGAAGATATTGGCTTAACAAACCGTTACGCAACTAGATATTGTGCTTGCCAAAAAGCGGCTTTGATATTACATTTACAATAATAATTCCACGGAGGAGAGAGGTTTGCTTACAGGTCGCGTTTTACTACTGAATTTTTCTTACGAACCGCTCGGCACTGTCGGCGTTGCGCGGTCGGTGTGTCTTTATTTTCGCGGGGCTGTGTTTGTTGAGGAAAATGACGGCGACAATGTGCTTCACTCGCCTTCGATAACGTTTCCGGTGCCGTCGGTTATCCGGCTGCGGCATTATGTGCATGTGCGTCGGAACAACCGCGAGACCACGATGAAGCGGGCTCGCATTTATATTCGCGACCGCTATCGCTGCCAGTACTGCGGCGAGCACAAGCACGCCAAGGACCTGACGCTTGACCATATTTTCCCGAGGGCCCAGGGCGGCGAAAGCACTCCGCATAACCTGGTTTCGGCCTGTGTAAAGTGCAATCAGCGTAAAGGCAATCGAACGCCCGAACAGGCGAGGATGCCGCTTCTGACTTCGCAAAAACTGCTCAGGCTGGGACTCGACCACGTACTGCTTTGCCATTACGCGGAGAACCGGCCGGAATGGCGGAAATACTTATTCATGGACGAAATCGAGGAAACAATTGCGGAGATGGCAGCGTAAGTAAATTTGATCGATGATATTTGGTGCGATCGCGGCTCACGTCGCGGTCGCATTTTTGATTTCAAAAGAGGAATTTTATGAAGGAGCCAAAGTACGGGAGCGAGGCGGAACTAGCCGAGGTCCTGCGGAAATTCGAAGATGCGACGATCGGACGGGACGATTGGAAACATGCCGAGCACATGGTCGTCGCCCTTTTTTACCTGCGGGACCATGATCTCGAGACCGCCACGGCGAAGATGCGTTCGGGTATTCTCAATCTGCTGGTCAGGGGGTTTGAGGTAGACCTGAAAAAAGAAATGCCGTACCACGAGACGATCACCGTGTTTTGGATGCGGCTCGTGTACGACTATCTCTCGTCTAGCAACGGCGGTTCCCTGCTCGACAAGGCAAATGAGCTTGCCGCCCTTTATGATAAAGATCATCCGCTCAACTTTTACAGCCGCGATCTGCTATTCTCGGCCCGAGCACGTCAAATGTATGTCGAGCCGGACCGAGAAACCATGACGAAAAACTTGTGAGAGGCTTAGGCAATTGCGGCTTATGCAGCCTCGCGTACCTTTTGAACCGCAGGTAAGAGCAATCCGATCAAAATCGTCGTGCCTTTTTCTTCGTCTACCAGTTCAAAGGACGGCGGCATGATCCCGTCTGAATCTTTTCTGATCCGAGCGTAAACAACCGTTACCTCGATCCTCACTTGAAGGCGTCCTGTATTCGGATCACCAACATGGCTGAGATAAGAGCGTCGGATGTCGATATGGTCGGATTCACCGGGCTGCACTTCGCGGATAGGAAACTCCAGAACGCTGGCTCCCGCTCCGTCAAAAACCTTAACGTGACCGCCCAAGGCCCTAACACTGCCGTCACCCATAGCGAAATGTCCGATCCGGATGGTTTGTCCGCTTACGATCCCGATCGACGGGGTGATAAAAAATTTGACTTCCGTCTGCCCAACCCTCGACTGTGCCATTGTCGTCGTGACGGAAAAAAGCGCAAGCACCGTTAGCACCATCGCCGCAATTACTCCACCCCTGGTTATTGTTTTTCTTATTGTATTTACGTAGTACATTTTTTTGACTCTCCTGCTATTAATTTGGTTCTACCATTTTGGACGAGCGCCGATCTCGGCTGCTCAATAACTAATGCGGTCAGATCCGGGAAAACCTATCATTGAGGACCCACTTTTATCCGGACGATCTTGCACAGACTTGAAAAGATTCACGACAGGTGGAAAACTGTGCTAAATTTGACGGGCAAACCCACTTTTAGTAACTGACAGATGCCAGTGCCTGAGACTCAAGATCTGACTGAGATCCTTCGTAAATGGAGTGACGGCGATAAGGATGCGCTCGAGGAACTAACGCCGGTGATATACGCGGAACTCCATCGCATCGCGCGCCGGTATATGCGGCGCGAGCGGCAGGATCATTTGCTGCAGACCAGCGCTCTCGTTAACGAGGCATATATACGCCTT
Source organism: Pyrinomonadaceae bacterium (assembly GCA_041745615.1). Taxonomy (GTDB): domain Bacteria; phylum Acidobacteriota; class Blastocatellia; order Pyrinomonadales; family Pyrinomonadaceae; genus OLB17. Next base: position 5,992 of record JBGTIP010000005.1, read on the forward strand.
ATCGACTGGAAGAATGCCAAATGGGAGAACAGGGCCCATTTTTTTGGAGTTTCGGCCCAGCTAATGAGACGCATCCTGGTCGATTTCGCCCGTAAACGACCACGGCGCGAAGGAACGAGCGTCGATCACGTCTCGCTCGAGGAGGCATTGACCGTAGTCGGAGGCAAGGATGCCGATCTGATCGCAGTCGACGAAGCTCTTACAGAACTTGCGAAATTCGACGCACGCAAAGCTCGGATCGTGGAACTCAAATTTTTTGGTGGCCTGAGCGTCGAAGAAACTGCGGAGGTTGTGGGCGTAGCTCCTATTACAGTCATGCGCGAATGGCAAAAGGCCAAAGCATGGCTCTATCTCGAATTAAATAAAACATAGATGGACCCTGCCCGTTGGAAACGGATCGACGAACTTATCGATGCCGCTCTCGAACTGTCCGAGAGTGAACGCGAAACGTTTATTACCGAGCAGTCGGAGGGTGATGCTGCATTGCGCGACGAGATCCTGAAGATGATTTCGGCCATCAAGACGTCGGACGGATTCCTCGACAAGCCGGCTTTGGATACGGCTGCGGCGGCGATCGCCGATGGTCCGTATCGAAGCGCGACCTTTAAGGGCAAGAAGATCGGGACATACAAGATCGAGCGTCAAATTGGCGTGGGCGGAATGGGTGAGGTGTATTTGGCCTTCGACGAAAAGCTGAAACGGCGGATCGCTCTGAAGATCCTTCCACCCGAATTTCGGACCGACGATGATCGCGTTAAGAGGTTTGAGCTCGAAGCCCGAGCAATTTCATCCTTAAACCATCCCGGCATTGTTACCGTGTTTGACGTAGGCCAAGCTGACGGGTTCAGCTACATTGCCACGGAATATGTCGAAGGCAAGACCCTTCGGGAATTGATCGGGGGGACTTTCAAGATCCGCAATATCATCCTGAATTCGATCCAGCTGTGCGATGCCCTTGCCGCCGCTCACTCGAGCGGGATCATTCATCGGGATATAAAGCCCGAGAACATAATGATCCGCGACGATGGCTACGCTAAGGTGTTAGACTTCGGGCTCGCTAAACTTACCGATCCCGATGAGCATTCGATACACGACTTCTACGCCACCGTAAAAGGTACTCTGATCGGGACGCCGTCCTACATGTCGCCGGCACAGGTTACCGGCGATCCGGTCGACCACCGCACCGATCTCTGGAGCAGCGGCGTGGTGTTATATGAATTCCTGACGGGTGAAAATCCGTTTAGAAAGGCGACCCGTCGGGCAACGATTCAGGCGGTGCTTTCCCTTGATCCAAAGCCAGCCAGCACTATCAACCCTGATATTCCTGCTGAGGTCGACCAGGTACTAGCGAAGCTGCTCGAAAAAGACCCTGACATGGGATACCAGTCTGCCGCCGACCTCCGCGCAGATCTGAAAAGGGTTCTACGTGGGATCGAGGTCGATGCTGCCCGCAGTTCCAGGCAGAGCGAGATCGGTACAGCGCCCCCACCTACATTGATAGGTAAGTGGTTTCCGGCAGCAGCTGCCCTTCTCTTGCTGGCAGGTGGACTTGCCGCTGGTTATTATTTTTTCGCAGATCACCGCGATCCGAGCGCGATCGACTGGTCGGCGGCTCAAAGCATTCCGCTGACCGATCAGCCGGGCACCGAATATTTTCCGAGTATTTCGCCCGACGGTAAAGAATTTGTCTATGCGGCTGAAGAAAATGGCGATCTCGATATCTACATTCAACGGATCGGGAGCCGAAATCGCGAAAATTTGACACGCAATTCTAATAGCGATGATACCCAGCCTGCATTCTCAAGGGACGGAAAATTTATCGCATTTCGTTCCGAACGTTCGCCGAGGGGCATCTATGTGATGAACGCTACAGGCGAAAACCTACGGTTCGTATCCGAAACCGGATTTCATCCCTCCTGGTCTGCGGATGGTACCGAGATCGTGGTCAGCTCATTCGGCAGAGATCAGCCGACTGTCCGGGAGTCTCAATCCGGCTCGCTGACTATCATCAACGTCGCAAGCGGCGCGAAACGTGAACTTGCACAGATCGAGGCGTCTTTCCCGAACTGGTCGCCGAACGGGCACCGCATTGCTTACTGGTTCTATACGGGGACGTTTGGCCGGCGGGATATTGCGACGATACCGGCAGGCGGCGGCGAACCGGTGATCGTAGCCAGGGATTTTGCAGTTTCTAATTGGAATCCCGTTTGGTCGCCGGATGGAAGGTTTCTGTATTTTGTCAGCAGTCGGGCGGGGAATATGAATTTCTGGCGCGTACCGATCGACGAGAGGACAGGAGCGTCACTTGGCGAGCCCGAGGCCGTTATTACGCCGGCCAAATATAGCCGTCATCTGACCTTTTCCAGCGATGGCCAGCGGATGGTCTACGTCCAGACCAACGATCGGTCGAATATTCAGGGCATTGACTTTGATCCGGACCGCGGGGTGACTGTGGGAGAACCGTTTTGGATAACGGAGGGCGATCGCTCACTGTCTCGGGCGGAACTATCCCCTGATGGGAGTCAATTTGTGACCCGTCTAAACCGGCCGACGCAGGAGGACTTGGTGATCGTTAGCCGTGACGGGCTGAACTGGCGGGAAGTTACGAATGACGAATCGTTCGAACGCTATGTTCGATGGTCGCCGGACGGAAAGCGGCTGGCTTTCATTTCGGACCGAAATGAGGGCAGCCAGGTCTGGATCTCTAACGCGGACGGCACAAATCCTCGACAGATAACCTTTGACGCTACCGAAAGTTCAGGCGCCGGGTTTCCAGTCTGGTCGCCGCGTGGTGACCAGCTTGCTGTCTATTATGACCAGGCAACACTGCTTCTAGACCCGTCAAGGACCGACCGCGAACAACAGCCTCAGACACTTCCGAAACATCCTCGGCTAAGAATAGTGGTCTGGGACTGGTCACCGGATGGCCAAAGGCTCGGGGGAATTATCGCCGAGGGAAACAAGCGCCATATCGGCTATTTTGATCTCGAAACCAATGAATATGAGATCGTTGTTGAAAACACCAATGAGATCCCGTCGTGGACTCCCGACAGCCGCCGTCTTGTCTACTCGATCGGAAGCAAGGTGTTCATGACGGATATTGATACAGGTACGGCCAGAGAGGTCTTTTCTAATCCCCTGGTCCGGATCCGCAGTCCATTCGTCAGCCGTGACGGAAAAATGCTTTATTACACAGCTCAAACCTTCGAGTCAGACATCTGGCTCCTGGATCTAACATCGGAAAAGTAAGTGGATAACGCTAACTAGTTTCGACGATTGCCCATGAGCCACTCCTCGGCCGGCTGGACATCTCGAAAAAGGTGGATGTTGCCCCCTCGGTTATTCGCAACCGTGATCGCAAATTCAAGCTCGGAATCGTTATGAGGGTATGGATTGACGAATGCCGCCTTTATGCCTTTTAGCATGGTAACAAAATCAGTAGTGGTGAGAAATTGGTTAGCGATCCCGAGGGTAACAGGTATATTACGGACCACCAGCAGTTTATCGCACTCGGCCTCGTGGCATTTGTTCGCGACCTCCCGCAGGTATTCGATCACTCCGTCACTGTCAATCGTCTCAGCGTCAATAGAGGCAAAGAGGTATCCGGGGCGGTGTTCAAAAGTTAATTCGTACGAGTTTGGTTGGGCAACCATTCAAACCATTTTACATCAGCGAGGCTTATTTGCTAACGAGCCCAATAAACATCCATCGCCATCAGGGAACATTACCTTTCCGACCACCTAATGCATTAAGATAATTGTTTCGCCTTCTGGGGACTTATGCTTAGATTCTTTAATACTTTATCGCGAGAGGTCGAGGAGTTTCGACCGATTGAAGACGGCAAGGTGCGGATGTATATCTGCGGGCCGACCGTTTGGAATTTCGCACATATCGGCAATTTTCGGACGTTCGTTTTCGGAGATGTCCTGCGGCGGTATCTCAAATTTAAGGGGTACGAGCTGACGCATGTCTTTAACTTGACCGATGTAGACGACCGCATCATTAATGAAGCGGCGGCGAAGAAAATCTCGATCGACGAATTTACTGCTCCGTTTATTCAATATTTCTGGGAAGATTTCGACGCCCTCGGCAACGAGCGGCCTGAGGTGACGCCGCGGGCGACCCACCACATTGCGGAGATGATCGACATCATCTCAAAGTTGCTCGAGAACGGCCACGCGTATGAATCAGACGGATCGATCTATTACCGGATAACCGCATTTCCAGAGTACGGCAAGCTGTCGAAGATCAGCTTTGAGGGAAATAAGGCTGGCGGATCCGAGCGGATCGACACCGACAAATATGAAAAGGAAGACGCACGAGATTTCGCACTTTGGAAGCTCGTGAGCGACGATGAACCGACCGGCTGGGATGCTCCATTCGGTCGCGGCCGGCCGGGATGGCATATCGAGTGCTCGGCGATGTCGATGAAATACTTGGGCGAGACCTTTGACCTGCATGCCGGCGGTCAGGATCTGCAGTTTCCACATCACGAGAACGAGATCGCCCAGAGCGAGGGGGCGACAGGCAAGTTGTTTTCCAAATACTGGATACACAGTGAATTTCTCAAGATCGACGACGTCACGATGTCGAAATCGAAGGGTAATTTCTTTACCTTTCGCGATCTTCGTGAACAGGGGTATTCGGCCCTGGCGATCAGATATCTGCTGCTGTCAGTTCCCTACCGCAAGCAGCTAAATTTTACATTCGAAGGGCTGCAGGCTGCAGAATCAACGGTCGAACGGCTGAGAAATTTCCGCACGCTCGCTAAGGGAGCCCGCCCCACTGAGAATGGACTCGATGCCGGACGGGCCATGCAGGCGATAAAGCTATTTGAGATAGCGATGGACGATGACCTCAACACGGCCGCTGCACTTGCGTCGATCCATGATATGGTCCGCGATGTAAACACGGCGCTGGCCGCCGAAGGGCTGACTGAGGACGGCCGCGAGGTCATACTCGACGTGATCGGCAAATTCGATTCCGTGTTCGGCATCTTCGGCCCGGAGGAAAGCGAATTGCTCGCGTCGGACATAGAAGCACTGATCGCAGAGCGGCGCGAGGCCAGGCATAATCGCGATTTTGCACGTTCAGACGAGATCCGCGACGAGCTAGCCGCCAAAGGCATTATCTTGGAAGACACAAAAGAGGGCGTTCGTTGGAAGCGAAGATAGCCGAATCTGATGAGTAGGCTTTTTAATGTGCTGAAGTGGGGCGTGACTCTCGGACCCGGCCCACAGAACTTTCTCGGTGCAAGATGGGTTCGAACTCTGCTCCGCCTTACGCCCGCGCATAAAAAAACTCAGCGAGCCCTGCAGATCCTCTCGCTGAGCCCTCATTATTTCCTAAATCGAAATGAACCCGGCTATGCCGAGATGTCGTTCAATGACTACCTTCGCGCGGTTTTCGAGCTAAATCGCCGCTCAAGAGAGCGGATAGCCGACGAGATCCTTGCTGGCCGGTTTTATGAAGATGACGCGGTGCTCGATTACGGCTGCGGACCGGGCTTTTTGGCAAGGGCGTTGGCTCCGAAAGTAAGGAAAGTTTTTGCCCATGACATATCGACGGGTGCACTAGCCTGCGCGCGGATACTTAACCCGGCCGATAATCTCGAGTATGTCGGGCTGGCGGAGTTTGAAGATAAGGTGCCCGATGCCAGCATCGATCTGGCCGTCAGCTTTGCACTTGTCCAGCACCTCACGGATGCAGTTTATGAAACTGTCATCGGAAATTGTTTTAGGAAATTAAAGCCGGGCGGAAGGCTGCTGCTGCATGTTCAGATCACCGAGCCAGGCTGGCGTACCGAGCAGGAATGGCGGAACGACACGTCTCTCGGAGGCCGAATAAAGATGAGGTACGGGCTAAACTGCTTTTCCCGGGCGGAGGACGAACATCTGGATATCGTCGAGTGCGAAGGGTTTGAGGGTATCGAGATCACTCCGATCACAGAAATGGTCGCTGACGAATTTGATGACGTGTGCCGCCAGCACCTTTTGACCGCAGTAAAGCCGCACTAATTCGCCTTTTCCAGCAGAACAACGGCCAGATCTTCTCCTCCAACGACTGTATCCGCGCGCTCCGCGACGCTATATCCTTTCACGAGGAAATTTCTGAGCGGGGCTTCTTTTTCAGTGATCGACGGACCTCGAAAGACAAGCCAAAGGCGAGGTTCGGAAACGTCGGCCATATCGATAGTTCCAACGCCATCAAATCCGCGCGGCAGAAAGTACGCCGTGTCCTCTCTTACGCCGTCGATGCCATCGACCTTAACCACCTGCTGCGGACCCGCATATTTCCGGCCGGCAAACCAAACGTGATATGCAACGAGGTCCTCGACGGTGTAGACCGGCGAAATGGCCGAATCGGGCGGCATCGTGGTCAACGAGTCCCACGCGCACCACGAATATCGGGGCGCTTCGCGGGCAGCTTTCACGACAAATCCGTACCCGGCAACGAGGACGATCATCGTAACTGCGGCGGTTGGCAGCCATGAGGGCGGACGCGCGGTAAATATAACTGCCAGAAGGATAGAGAATGGGGCAAAAACTATAATCAAGTGCCGTGTCCCCCAAACGGAATACGGCATCAGCCAGCTTGCGCAAAAAGCTATTACGACCGGCGTAATAGCAAAAAGAAGGATCAAGCGAAGATTTCGCTTTTCCCTGTCCTCGACGGCCGAAATATTTGCAGCAAAAAGGACTATTCCAGCAAACGCGGCCAGCAACAGCGGTATCGAGACGGTCAGAACGGATACGGGCTCGGCACTGCTGGCCTGGAAATGAAATGGTTCAATGAGGTTGGCGAGGAAAGTGCCGACTTCCTGAATGCCGGGACGCGACATCCACCCGATATTCTGTGATAGCCCGGTACCGGAACGCGATGCGTTGAAGACAGCAACCATCCACGGCAGAAAGCTTACGAGAGCTATCGCGACCATCGCAGCAGCTCGTCGCCATTTTATTCGCTGGAAAGCCATGATGGCCGCTACCTCGGCAAAGACGAAAAACCAGCCGAAGTAGTGACTGTAGATAAGGAGAACATTTACTATGACCAACGGCACGAAGCTCTTGCCCTTGATGAAATAGCGGGCGAATAGCCACATGGAGAACAGCGAGAGACATAGCAAGAGGCTGTACATTCGCACTTCCTGGGCGTATTTGATCATCGAGCCGTTGATCGCAAATATGAAAAGGGCGAGAATCTCTGTCCTTCGGGCGAGTTTTAATTCGCGACAAAAAGCTATGAACGGAAAAACGGCGATGACGGAAAGCACAACCGGCAGCGTCCGCAGCCATAGAAGATCGCTTCCTCCGACTGATATCCAGAAGTTCAGAAGAACATAAAACAGAGGCGGGTGTATCAGGTCGAGAGCGACAAACGAAAGTATCGAACCCCACGGAAGTTCGGCTGCGTGGATGCTGAATATCTCGTCAAACCACAGGCAGGAATCTGTCATGCCCCACAATCTGGCGGCGATATAGACGAGTATGACTAAGATGAGAGCGGTGCGTTGAATTAGGCGTTCGCTCATCCGACTAAAGCGTCACGTTATCGCACAGTTTGCCGTTGATGCTGGTATATAAAAGCTTTACTTCCTTAAAAGTATCAGTATCGCGGCAGTATGAAAGGCAGCGGTCGAAGGGTTTTGAGTAAATGTGGATGCTGACGGCTCGCTGATCGAAATCGGCGAGATTAAGGACCTGATGGATGGGCTCTTCGAGTTCGACCTTGGCAGTAAGACAATCGGAAAGCTCGAAGTTGTCCGTCTCGACCAGCTTGCAATAACCGCGAGAATCGTCGATCTCGGCAACGGCAAAATTCTGCCCGCGAAGCCTGCCGACCGGGACCGTCATCCAGCATTTCTGCTCTGAGTGATTGTGAACGCGCGAGACCTGGCCCGGTTCCCAGCAAACGGCCATTAGCTCGAACCGCTCGTTCTTGTGAATTAGATTGCGTGTATAAAAGTTCCTGCTCCAGAAAAAGTAAGGCGAGATCGAATCGACATCGACCGGCGTTTCCGACAGGAACTGATAGACGTTGTCACAAGTGAATTCATCTTCGCTGATCGAGCGCAGACCATCGATGACAGTTTGGATCGGATGAGTCTTCATTTTCTGAGCAGAACCTTCGATGCCTAATTTTCTTGCGCTTTCTTCAAAAAGTCAACGAATTCAGCGACATTCCGTGTTAGGCCCGGGAAAGAGGTGATCAGATCACCATTAGGCGAAACTACCGCATAATAGGGTAAGGCGACAGTACCGAGCATGTCCTGCTCCAATTGTTGCTGGGCCGCATAGATCTCACCATCGCCGTCAGTGTATAGCTTTACCAGCACGAACTTATGCAGCTCGGCTTCGACCTCTTTCTTGGGAAAAACGTTTGCCTCCATCCAGCGGCAATTGGTGCATGTATAGCCGGTAAAATCGACAAAAACACGCTTATTCTCTGCTTTGGCTCTTGCTAGGGCCCCGGGATAGTCGTTTGACATCCATTTTGGCTCGTCATCCCGTTTGAATCGCGATGACGAACTGTTTTCGAGGTCCGGCGGGAGGAACGATTCGAGTTCCCCAAGTCTGGCTCCAAAAAGGCCTGTAAGTAAATAAAAACTCACCGCCAGGCTGACAACGGCTGAGAACATTCGAAATGCGCCTAGCCGTTCCGGCTTAGAGTCATGCGCGAGTTGAAACTTCCCAAGCAGATAAACTGAAAGGATGATCCCGATCGCGATCCAGACCGCAAGGACCACATCACGGGTAAAGATGCCCCATTTCCAAACAAGGTCCGCGTTGGAAATAAACTTCATTGCCGCCGCAACCTCGAGGAAGCCCATCGAGACCTTTACGGAATTCATCCATCCGCCTGCCCTGGGGAGCTGCGCGAGCATCTGAGGGGCCAGCGCAAGCACGAAGAACGGCAATGCGAAAACCGTCGAAAACGCGAGCATCCCCAGCAGCGGCATCTGCCAGTCACCCTGCGAAGCGGATACCAGGATCGTTCCGACAAAGGGCGATGTACAGGTGAATGACGTCAACGTAAACGTCAGGCCCATTAGCAGTGCACCGACCACACCGCTTCCCTCACCCTCCTTGCTGCGGGTCAAACCGTCGAGACTGGTCAAGAAACTAGTCGGAAGCGTGATCTCATACGCGCCGAAAAGGTTAAACGCAAAGAACAGAAATATCGCCGCGATCGCGAGGTTGATCCATGGGTTCGCCGCAAATAGGTTTATTCCCGCCGCTCCGACAAATATTGCCAGGAGCATTCCGAGGATCGTAAATGTACCGATAATGCCGATACAGTAGATGGTCGCGAGTTTTACTGATTTTGCACGACTTCCGGCCGAGTGGTTCGTAAAATACGACACCGTGATCGGTATCATGGGGAACACACACGGCGTAAGCAGCGACAGGGCCCCGAGGGTGATCGCGAGCCAGATGAACGGCCAGATGTCCGTCGGCTGCTGTGTAGGGTAACCGGACGGTGGTTGTAACGCTTCGGTTGTCGATACAGGCGGTGCGGACGTTCCGCCCCGACCCAAATGCTCAGCTCCGGCAAAGGAAACTCGGGTAGTCCTCGGCGGCAGGCAAAATGTTTCGTTACAAAGCTGATAACGGACATCGATCGACAGCTCGGACGCCGCTACACCGCTCTCGGCCCTTACAGGGATCTCAAAAACAGCACTATCGGTGAAGTATCTGGTCTCGAGGGGCTTGCCGTCGACTATGAAATTCGGATCCGGCTCGATTATCGGTTTCGGTGAAATAACGCCGCCATTCAAGCTGAATGGTTTGCCCTCAGTGACCTTGATGGTCGTGGGGATCGGCCCGCCCTCGGGCTGCTCGAGTGCATAAAGGTGCCAGCCGGCCTCGATCGTGGCCGTCAGCTTCACATTGATAGTATCGCCGACGGCAAGGGTCTTTCCGCTTTCGTCGGAGCTCAGGTTCCACGACGCGGGCGTCTGTGAATAAGCCGCCACCGCGAACAAGAGGATTAGGAAAAATGTCTTATGAATAGTGCGAACCATAGGAGCCAGGATCATGGCTTAAAAGGAACTATAACATTTTCACTTTTTCTGATGCCCGAAACCGGCTAAATTTTGCACAAACTCGCCCGCTCACCTATAATATTGGTTTTATATTAAGTAATAGAAATCGCCTTTTTTCGATACGGAGGAATCAAACTTGCCAAAAGCAGCAACACGCCAGAAACCGGCGCAAAAGGCAACAAAATCAAGCGGGAACGGGACAGGAGAAAAGCCCGATACATTAGATGCGTCCCAGGCCATCGATTTCGTCGATGTCGAAAAGGCCACGGCGGAGTTCAACGCCCGGCGAAAGTCTCAGCTGGAGAGTATTAAGAAGACCGATAAGAAGCTCCTTCGGGAAATGCTCTACCAGATGGTCCTTGGAAGGCGTTTTGAGGAAAAATGTGCCGAGGTCTACCGAACCGGTGAGATCGGCGGATTTTGTCACCTTTACATCGGTCAGGAGGCGATCGCGATCGGCTCAATGATGGCTCTCGAACCAACGGACATGGTGATCACGGCCTATCGTGACCATGTCCAGGCCATGGTTAAGGGGATGACGCCAGAGAGCGTTATGGCCGAGCTTTACGGCAAGGAGGGCGGCTGCGTTAAGGGAAAGGGCGGCTCGATGCATATGTTCTCAAAGGAACACGAGTTTTACGGCGGCCATGGGATCGTCGGCGGCCAGATCGGCATCGGAACCGGGATGGCTTACGCTGCAAAGTATAAAGATACGGGCCAGGTGACACTTTGTTTTTTTGGCGAGGCGGCAGTAAATCAGGGCATCTTCCATGAATCACTCAATATGGCAGCTCTTTGGGAGCTGCCCTGCATTTATATTTGCGAGAACAACCAATATGGAATGGGCACTTCGCAAAAACGTGCGATGAGTATCAGCTCTGTGGCCAAGAAGGGCGATGCGTACGGGATAGCGAATGAATTCGTTGACGGAATGGACGTGATGGCCGTTCGTGAGGCAACGCAGCGGGCGATCGATCGGGCACGAAATGAGAGCCTGCCAACGCTGCTCGAGATAAGGGCCTACAGGTTTATGGGGCATTCAATGTCCGACCCTGGGAACTACCGGACCCGCGATGAGATCACAAAATACCAGACACGCGATCCAATTGTTTTATTTAAGGACAGTCTGGAAGAGGCCGGCGTTTTCGGTGAGAAGGATTTTGACAAGATCGAGAAAGAAGCGGCCGAAGCAGTAGAGAAGGCGGTGAAGTTTGCCGAAGAAAGCCCGTTCCCCGATGAAAGCGAGTTACTGACCGACGTTTTTGCATAGTTTAACAAGACGTGGGAGGTTCCTTTGACAATCGGAAATTAAGGGCGCCGTTTGCAGGTTCGGAATCGATCGAAAGGCACTACAGCCAGGCGGGACAAGATCTGTTTGTCGCCTCGCTGCTAAACGGAAAGCGTAACGGCGTCTTTCTGGATCTCGGATGCAATGCTCCGATCGAGATCAATAATACCTATTTGTTGGAGAGTGAATTTGACTGGAATGGGCTCTCTGTTGACATCGATAACCGGCACTTTCCGCTGTATGTCTTCCGGAGATCGAAAATATTTTCTGCGGACTGCACTAGGTTGGATTGGGAAGAGGTGATCGAAACACTCGGAACGTCGTCGATCGATTACCTATCGCTGGATCTGGAACCGCCTGAGGCGACGTTGCAGTGTTTGAGGTCGATACCATTCGACCGCATTACGTTTTCCGCGATCAGTTTCGAACATGATGCGTACAGGGCGGGCGACACCGTCCGTGTTCCATCGAGAGAGATTTTGGCAGACGCCGGATATACAAGGATTTGTTCGGATGTTCGTTTAAATGGCCTCGTGTTTGAGGATTGGTACTGCGATCCTGTTGTAGTCGACGGTGGCCGTCTCGAGACTTTGAAAAGTCGGGACGAAGAGTGGGGAGAAATTATTTTTGTTTAGTGTTGGACTAGTCGGAAATTGACTTTTATGGCTACATTAACGATCCGTGACGCACTTAACCAGGCTTTGCGAGAAGAGATCTTAAGAGACGAGAACGTCTTCATCATGGGCGAAGAGGTTGCCGAGTACGACGGCGCTTACAAGGTCACGCGTGGGCTTTGGAAGGAGTTCGGCGACAAGCGCGTTGTCGATACACCGATAACGGAGCTTGGCTTCGCGGCCGTCGGTGTAGGCGCAGCGATGGCTGGCCTTCGGCCGGTGATCGAATTTATGACCTGGAATTTTTCAGTGCTTGCGGCCGATCAGATCATCAATCATGCTGCCAAAATGCTGTATATGTCGGGAGGACAGTTCAAGGTGCCGATAGTTTTTCGTGGTCCGAACGGTTCAGCCTATCAGGTTTCCTCGCAGCATTCGCAGGCATTTGAGGCCTTTTATGCTAACTTCCCTGGTCTTAAGGTAGTTATGCCATCTACGGCTGCCGACGCCAAAGGACTTTTGAAATCGGCGATCCGCGATGACAACCCGATCATTTTTCTCGAACAGGAACGCATGTACGGCCTCAAGGGCGAAGTGCCGGAGGACGATGATTTCACGATCCCGCTCGGAGTTGCCGATATAAAGCGTGAGGGCACAGATTGTACGATCGTCGCTCGTTCGATGACGGTCCCGATGGCTCTGCAGGCAGCCGAGCAGATGGAAAAGGAATTTGACGTCTCGGTTGAGGTGATCGACCCAAGGACCATTAAGCCGCTGGATATCGACACCATCATCAAGTCAGTGAAGAAGACCAACCGGCTCGTGATCGCTGAAGAATCACATGCTTTTGCCAGCGTCGGTGCCGAGATCTCGTATCAGGTAATGGACAAGGCTTTTGATTATCTGGACGCGCCGGTCAAAAGGCTCTCAACGGCGGAGGCCCCGATGCCTTATGCAAAGAACCTCGAGGCTCTGGCATTGCCGGATGTTGCAAGGATCGTTCAGGCGGTCAAAGAAGTATGCTATGTGTAAATGAAGCTTACTTGGGACGAAGCTAAGAGGCTCAGGGTCATAAAGGATCACCGCGTAGACTTCACCGAACTTGCGGACATTTTCAGGGATCCTTTCGCGATCGAATACGTCGATGAAGAGCATTCGACGCAAGACGAGATCCGGTTTGTCGTAATTGGAATCACAGGCGCGTATGGTCTGACTTATATGGTTTATACTGAACCAAGCGAAGATGAGATCCATCTCGTAACCGCAAGGCGCGCTGAGAAATGGATGGTGACGGTTTATGACACAAGACGAAGCCGAAGTTAAGCTGGAGTTTCTCGAAACGTCAGAGTTGGAGAAAGCCCACGGGTTGCGTCGGATAAAACGACGCCACTACACTGGACCTATCGAAGAGCTCTCGGATTTGGGAACTATCTCGACGGATCTTTTGATCGAGAGGTTGCGCGAGAAACTGCTCAATGATGAAGAATTCGTCACTCGTCTACGTGAGAAACTGGCTGCGTAGAGTTCGTACATCGTACTTATGGCTGAAAAATTCCTAATGCCCAAGCTGTCTCCGACCATGGAAGAGGGCCAGATCGCGCGCTGGGTTATAAACGAAGGCGACAATTTTGACGCCAACGAAACGCTCGCTGAAGTCGATACCGACAAGGCGACGATGGAGATGACCGCGCTCAAGGGCGGCACCCTTCTTAAGATCCTCAAAGGCGAGGGAGAGACCGCCGCGCTCGGCGAGGCCATCGCCATTACAGGCAAAGAGGGCGAGGACATTTCGGCTTTGCTGAGTGAGGTAAGCGGGAACGGTTCGGCTGCGTCGAAGAAAGTTGAGACTGAGAAGGCAGAAAAGGACGAAAAGCCGGAGCCTAAGCCGAAGGAAGTTGTGGCCGCGGCGAAAACGGAAGAAAAACCGAAGGCTGAAGCGGAGCCGACAGCCCCGGAAACGCCTCGATCCGAAAACGGCCGGATGATCGTCTCACCCATAGCCGCACGAATGGCGGCGGAAAATTCGATCGACCTCAAATCGCTTTCCGGCAGCGGGCCCGGTGGCAGGATAATCAAGCGGGACATCGAAGCGGCACTCAGCGGTAGATCCCCGGCGGCCGATGGCGAACAAAGACAATTCGTTGCAGCCACTCAGGCAGGGGCTTCGGCCTACAGCGACGAGGCCACATCCAGGATCCGTCAAGTGATCGCAAGCCGGCTGGCCGAATCGATTGGCCCGATCCCCACTTTTTATCTTACCGTCGAGATCGAGATGGATCGCACCCTTGAGCTGCGTAAGCAGGTTAATTCGACCGTCAGCGAGGATCAAAGGATCAGCGTAAACGACATCATTGTCAAAGCCGCCGCGATGGCCCTGCTCAAGCATCCTTTCGTCAATGCTTCGTACCAGGACAAGAATATTCGGTTCTACGAGCAGGCGGACATAGGGGTCGCGGTTGCGATCGACGAAGGCCTCATCACCCCGGTTATCCGTGGTGCAAATCTGAAAGGTTTTCTCGAACTTTCAGCCGAGATCAAGGACCTCGCCGGAAAGGCTAAGGCCAAAAAGCTGCAGCCTGAGGAATATACAGGTGCAACTTTTTCGATCTCAAATCTGGGCATGTTTGGGATCAAGGAATTTACAGCTATCATCAACCCGCCCGAGGCAGGCATTCTAGCGGTCGGGACAGCATCCCCGACGGCGGTCGTACGAGACGGCGAAGTTGTCATTCGAAATATTATGAATGTAACTATGTCCTGCGACCATCGTGTGGTCGACGGCGCTACCGGTGCCAAATTCCTTCAGACGTTCAAACGAATGCTCGAGAATCCCGGCATGATGTCTGCATAATCGTTTGACCTTTTAGGGTTTACTGGCCTTTTCCAGGGCGTTAGCTTTGTTTTGATCAGCTTCGGCTTTTTTGGTCTCGCCAATTGCCGCGTAGGCAGCTGCTCTATTTCCATAAGCGACCTCATTCGTCGGATCTAATTTGATCGCAGCTGAAGAGTCGGCGATAGACTCTTTGAACCTTTCTGTTCGCAGATGGACGAGTCCTCGGTTTGTAAATGCACTTGCGTTTTTAGGAGAAAGCTCGATCGCTTTATTTAGGTCCTTGAGAGCATTTTCATGATCTCTTATATCGATATAGATCGAACCCCGCTCAAGGTAAGAATCGACATCGCCGGGACTTAACTCGATCGATTTTGAGAAATTGAGGATGGCTCGTTCATAGTCCTTCCATTCCGAATAGATTCGGCCCCGATAGTAGTATGCCAGGTCGTTCGTCGGCTCTAGTTCTGTCGTTTTGTCAAGATCTTTCAGCGCTCGGGCATAGTCGCCTTTAGATGTGTGAGCATCGGCGCGATCCAAATACCTCCCCGGGCTCGTTGGGTCAATTTCGATCGACCTATTGTAATCTTGGACCGCCAGGTCAAAAGCTTTCCGGCGAAAATGCGTATATCCGCGATTATGAAAAGCGTACGCGTTTTTCGGATCAAGCTTTATTGCTGCATCAAAATCCCGCATTGCCAATTCGAATTGATCTTTAGCGGAATAAGCCCGCGCTCGACTAACATAAAGATCCGAATCCTCCTTTGTTAGTGACAGGGCGGCTGTAAAATCTTTTATCGCTAAGTCGTATCGCTGACTCTCAAAGTACGTTTCGCCGCGGCGACTATAACCGTCACTCGCTTTTGGTTCCAGGCTTATGTACTTTGAGAAATCTTTGATCGCCAGGTCATATTCTTCATCTTCGGAACGCAAGACCCCTCGATTAAAATAATAATCGGCAGTTTTGGGAGCAAGCGCGATCGCCTCGTCATAGTCCTTCAAGGCCTGTTTCCTGTCGCCGTTGCGTTTATGCGAACTTCCTCTGTTATTAAATGCGTCCGCATCCCGAGGACTGATTACCAGCGCCTTTGTATAATCTTCGATCGCACCTTTAAAATCTCCCGAATTGTGACGTGGCACTCCCCGGTTTATCAAAACGTCAGAGTCAGAAGGATGAAACCGGAGTGCCGTCGAATAATTTTCGATCTGGCAATTAAAGTCATCCGTTGGGCACGCATCAGCTCGTTTCGAGTATTCATCGCAAAGAGATTCCCGAACCGCTTCGATCAATTCGTCAACCGCTCCGGCGTCTCGCAGATTCGTCTCGATTGACGCGTCAAGTTCAAAATTAATGCCCTTTTCCTCTATTCGCTTTATAAGAATGCGATTAGCCGTTGGAAGGCCTGTTTTAGACGTTGTCAATGCGGTCTTTATCTCTTCAACCGTTAATGGCTGTTCCTGTAGTGTGCCCTGCCCAGCGACATCCGAAATGAAAATCGCAAAAACGAAGACAAAAAGCGCATGAAAAGAGATCAAACGGTGGGGGCAATGAAAACTCATATAAACTGATTACTCTGTGTTGAAGATACTGCCGGTTATTTTAGCATCGATAAAGAAATAATTTAACCCTTAGTCAAACAGAGGCGGTCTGGTACCATTCAAATTTCAATGATCGCATCTAATCAAAGCGAATCCTCCGATTCAACTACCTATGGCGCCTATATAGCACTGATGTTTGCGCAAGTTTTCTTTGGTTCGCTTCCCGTCATTGGAAAGGTCGTGCTGAAGACAATTCCGGCAGTTGCGTTGGTCGGATTCAGGGTCGCATTGACGGCGCTCATCCTTGTTTTGGTTCAGAGTTATCGGGGGCGTTTCTGGCTGCAGGAACGCGGCGATTACTGGCGTCTGGGCGTGCTCAGCCTTTTTGGCATAACATTCAATCAGCTCCTTTTTATCGTTGGACTCTCTTTAACTAAAGCTTCGAATGTATCGCTGCTGGCGGTCACGATCCCGATCTTTGCCCTCACGGTTGGCGCGGCGGCCGGGTTCGAACAGCTGCAGCGACGCAAGATCATCGGTATCGTGCTTGCCGCATTCGGTGTGATCTTGCTGATCGATCCGCGCAACGCTTCTTTTTCATCAGAATCTACCATAGGCGACATCCTGATAATCCTCAATTCCCTTTCGTACGGGATCTATGTAGCCACTTCAAAAAGCGTGATCATGCGAAACGGCGTGTTTCGCTCGATGATGTGGGTTTTTCTTTTTGGTTCGATCATCTGCGTCCCGCTCGGGGCCGTGTCGATCGCACCGATCGGGCTCGCGGCGATCGACACGTCTGTCTGGCTGCTGATGATCTATATTGCGGTCGTTGCGACCGCGGCCCCGTATCTGCTTAATGCATACGCGATCTCTCATGTTAATCCCTCCACAGTTGCGGTTTTCATATACCTCCAGCCTCTGATCGGTTTTTTGCTTGCGGTTTATTTCCTGGGCGAAAAGTTCGATTATGTATTGGGTATCGCGACGATCCTGATCTTTGCAGGCTTATTTTTGGTCACAAGAAAGTTTGTTCCGAGTGAAACCTAAGCAGACAATATCCGTATATCTGACATCTATAGTTTAAGATGGCCACTCAGATAACCCAGATCGACCAGCCAGAGCACAATCGGACGACCCTTCGGGTCGAGGGCGATATGTTAAAGGACGATGCTCGTCTTATCGAAAAGATCGCTAGTTGTACCTCGACCGAGACCGGGCATGATATTACGATCGACCTGGCGGACCTCGATTTCATGGATAGCGAGGCAGCGTCCATCCTTCGTCAAATGCAGGAACTGAATGGTTTCGAGATCGAAGGCGTCGAGATCTTTCTGCAGTCGGCGGTGGATATGGCTGAAAGGTCGTAGTTGTACTGCTAACCTGACTTTTCCTCAAAAACGATTTACATTTAAGGGCATGACAACACAGGAGATCGCTGACCTTGTATCGGGCGAACTTGTCGGTGATCCGACTGTCGAGATAACAGGCGTTGCGGCACTCGCATCTGCGTCGGAAAACGAGCTTGCCTTTGACGAATCCAACTCGGACAGCATGGCAACCCACGCAGCTTGTGTGCTGGTTCGGAGCACGGCCGGGCGGTCGATCGCGATTCCCCACATCAAGGTTACAAATCCGAAACTCGCCTTTGCCCAGGTCGCAAGGCACCTCGCACCGTCAGAAGCGATCGAACAAGGCGTACACGAAACTTCGGTTATCGATCCGTCCGCTGAGGTCAGCGGGGCATCGGTCGGGGCATTTTCTTCGATAGGGGCCGGGTCGAGCATCGCCGAAGGCTGCCGTATTCACAATGGTGTGAGCATCGGCCGAAATGTCTCTATTTCCGCGAATACTATCATCCATGCCAATTGCGTAATTTACGATAACGTCACAATAGGCTCGAACTGCGTTCTGCACAGTGGGGCCGTCATCGGCGCCCCGGGATTTGGCTATGTACAGGACGATAACGGCGAATATCAACAGTTCCCCCAGATCGGGACCGTGGTGATAGAAGATCGCGTAGAGATCGGAGCGAATACCTGTATTGACCGGGGTGCGCTCGGCGAGACCCGCATCGGCGAAGGAACAAAGATCGATAATCTCGTTCAGATCGGCCATAACGTCCAGATCGGCAAAAACGTTATCATAGCAGCTCAAACGGGGATTTCGGGAAGTACGGTGATCGAGGATGGTTGCGTCATCGGAGGCCAGGTCGGGATGGGAGATCACGCCCGTGTTCAAAGCGGGGCGGTAATCGGATCGCAGGCTGGCGTTTTGCCCGGCAAGATCGTTCGCCCGGGTGTTTGGTGGGGCACTCCGGTCCAGCCGCTCGACAACTACAAGCGTCAAAATGCGCTTGTAAAAGGCCTGCCGCGGATGAAAGAAGATCTTAAGAAATTGAAGGACGAGCTAGATCAGCTAAAAAACTCCAAATAATCTCCTTCGCGAGAAAATTTGGTGCAATATTTGATCGGACTTGCCGTTCTTTGGGTATGAAAAGAACCTCAATTCTCTGCATAGCCGCCTTTCTCTTTATTTTCTCTGCTTCGTCTGTTGCTCAAGATGGGCCTTCCGGTATCGACCACTACATGGAAACCGGGAAAACGATCTTTATCGCTAAGTGCGTGTCGGTTGGCCCCGTAAACAAATTGCTAAGGGCCGAGGTCCGGCTGGACGTGATCCACGTTGTAAAAGGGGCCAACCTGCCTCCTACGATCTCAGTGATCCCTCGATATGGCATGGTAGAAGGTAAGACATACCTGCTGCGAAGCGTCTATGAGTTTTCTGAGGAAAGACCCCGGCTTGAAATATCCACAAGGGAATCAGTGATCCCGATCCCTGAATACACGGATATGGCCAAACTCCTCTCGCTGTCCCCGAGGCTCATCGTCCTCAGGACGATTAATATGAGAATCGATCGCCTTGAAAGTGAGATCAATTCACTGCAGTTCGAATTGGATACCTTAAAGGCCGCTCGGAAAGATTGAGCTAATTGTTGTCAGCGATCAGGGCAAAGATCAGCTCCGCGGCACGTTTGGATGCCCCGCCTTGCCCTAGCTTTTCGGTAGCCGCCTTCAGTTTCTCGCGGTGGCGTGCGTTATTACTGGGATCGAGCAAAAGCACGATCTCACTGGCCAGAGACTCCGGTGTAAATGCATCCTGGATCAACTCAGTGGCCACTCTTTCACCCGCGATCAGGTTTATTAGGCCATAGTGTTCGACGGAGATCAGCGGCTCGAGCAGGGTGTAATTCAATCTCGATGTCTTATAAACGATCACGAGCGGCGTGCCGATTATCCCCGCCTCCATTGTCGCGGTCCCGCTGGTAACGGCTGCCGCGTCCGAAGCATAGAGCAAATTATATGTTTGGTCCTCGACGATAGGGATCGCTCGCAGATCCTCAGACCCCCGTATCGAAATTTCCTCCAGGATCGATGCGATCTGTTCCCTGGCCGACCGAGAAGCGGCGGCGATCGCAAATTGCACGTCAGGGTCTTTTTTCCACATTTCAAGGGCGGCTCCGATCATAACCGGGAGGATCCGAAGTATCTCTTTTTGCCGGCTCCCGGGCAGCAAAGCGACCACCTTTTTTACGGGGTCAAGGCCGTTCACGAGCCAAAATTCCGCTCTGGAGAGAGTCGCAAACACCTCTTTGGCCAGCGGGCTCCCGACATATTCAACATTCGATATCCCCTGGGAACGAAACCAGTCCTTTTCAAAGGGCAAAATAGTAATAAGCAGGTCGACGCTGCGTCGGATGGTGGCGAGGCGGTATTTTCGCCACGCCCAAACCTGCGGAGAAATGTAGTAAACGACCTTGATCCCCTGTTTTTTCAGCGATCCGGCAATTTTCAGATTGAAATCGGGAAAATCTACCAAAATGACGGCAACCGGGCGTCTCTGCCTGGCCGCAGCCAATAATGTTTTGCGTGCTTTCCAAAACATAGGCAAAGCCCCGGCTATCTCGGCCAAGCCAACGATCGAAAGCTCATCCGCCGCAACGACCGGTTCGACGCCTGCAGCTCGCATGTCGGGTCCTGCCGCCCCGAAAAAAGCATAGTTATGATCGGGATCGGCCTCTAGAACGGCCCGAACTAATTTAGCCGCGTGCAGATCGCCGGATGCTTCGCCGGCTACGATCATGATCTGTCGATCGGTACTTTCCATCGCTTGTAAATGCTTTAACCCAAATGATATTACGCCACTCTCGAATGACAACGCGACCATCTGCCAATGCATCAAAGAAACTGATTTTGCGTCATTATCAGTCTATTTGTCCGCCCTGTGCTTGCAGATGGCCTCTCGCGCACCTAAAATTGAATATTTTGAGCGGCATGGGCAAGTTTTGTAATTATACCGTACGCTGAGTTTTTGGAGGATTTTGTGACGATTCGTCTTACGTACCTTTTATTGGCATCTTTATTTCTGAATCTTTTTCCGCTCCCGGCTTACGGACAGGCGGATTCGGTTATCGCACAGATATCTAACACACCTTTTGAGGCTTTCGCGGGCGGTATCAGTGGGGACGGAAGATTCATCGTCTTCGAATCCGGAGGAAACCTGGCAACTGAGAATCCTCGAAATGAAGACGGCAATGTTGAGATCTTTCTTTTCGATTACGCTCAGCGTCGGATCTTCCAGATAACGGATACGAAAAGCGTTCTTTTCAACACTACCCAACCCGCTTCCTTCAACAATATCAGGGTCACCATAGTCAACACGAGGCCTGTCATCAGCAATAATGGACGCTGGATCGCGTTCAGTTCAAACGCCACGACAGCCCGGCCGCAAGCCCCTGATGCGACAAACCCGGGTTCGTTTGACGGTAATGCATTCACGGCACCGACACCGACGCCGTCGCCTACTCCGACACCGACCGCATCACCCACGCCAACTCCGACCGCGAGCCCGACTCCGACACCGACACCGCCCGCAAATCCGCTTACCGAAGACGGTAATCTCGAAATGTGGCTTTATGAGATCCCGGCCTATGCGAATGTCAGCGATCTGTCCGCCGGCGATGAGATCCCCTTTACACAGTTAGCTGGCGGGGCATTTACCAGGGTCACGAATACGGACCCGAGCCAGCTGCCGAGAGCGGGTACCCCAACTACAGGGCCGTTCATTGCTGAAGATAACCATGACGCCAGCATAAACGATGACGGCAACGTTATCGCTTTTGCTTCGACACGCGACCTCGTGCCGGCGGTCGGGAACGCTTTTCCGACTGAGGATAACGACGAGATATTTACGTACGTGCGAAGCATATCGACTACGAGTCAGGTCACAAAAACCCCGCGGGGCGTGGTCTCGAATCCGATCTATAATAAAAACCCGACGATCTCCGGAAATGGCCTGCGGGTGGCTTTCGCCAGTACCGGTAATAATCCGGTTGTGGGGATGACGGGTGGCGACAACGAACTCAGAAGCCGAGGCGGAGGCGGAAGCCGCACCAGCAAACTCACAGCTACTAATCCACTTGAGAGCCGTAACGAGGAGATCTTCTATGCAGATCTCGACGGCACCGGTACGCCTACGAACGGAGTGCAGGTAACGACGACCACGCCTACTAATCCCGGCGATCCCGTTAACATCCTCGACCTCGGCCGACGAATGAGCCGTGACGGGCGTTTTATCGCTTTCGATTCTTACGCTGACCTGGCAAACGAGAATAATGGGGCGAATTACACCTCTTTTGCACTGTATCTATATGACACCCTTTCCGACACGTTTAGAAGGATAGGGCCACGCAGCAACGATGATGCTGCTGCTTCGGGTGGCGACGTGGCACGATATCCCGGATTTACCGACTACGACGCAAACGGTACACCGCAGACATTGGTGTTTACCAGCAGGCTGAACTTTAAGCCCGATGGAACTGTGCCGGCCACGGCTGCCGAAGGCCTTAACCCGGGTGCCGTCCGTCCGTCTCAGGTTTATTCGTATCCGATCGCCGCGCCGCCGGCCTCGGCTGTGTTCACGCGACTCGCTAATTTTCCGGATCCGAATACATTCATTGCCTCGACGCGTCTGATCCCGAGCAACGCTATAGAGCGCATGACCTTTACCATTGGTCTCACCGAATTTGGCACCGGAAATTTTGATCAGCAGTCGGAAGTTTATTATTTCCTCCTGCCTCCGGTGGTCGCGACTACAACTGCGGAGGTCTCGGTAAAGACGGGGGCCAGCGGAATTCCGGTGATACCGGCTCCAACGCCGAGTCCGACGCCGACGCCGAGCCCGACTCCGACGGCGACGCCGCCTCCATCCCCGACGCCAACTCCGACCCCGACACCGACGCCGACTCCGAGTCCGAGTCCCTCGGGAACACCGACACCA
The DNA here is from genome assembly GCA_041745615.1 of Pyrinomonadaceae bacterium. Classification (GTDB taxonomy): domain Bacteria; phylum Acidobacteriota; class Blastocatellia; order Pyrinomonadales; family Pyrinomonadaceae; genus OLB17. The sequence goes on from JBGTIP010000005.1 coordinate 28,647, forward strand.
ACGCCGCCGCCCGTGACGGGCCCGGCGACCGGCGTATCACCCGGCAGCCTGGCAATTATCGACTACGTCGCGGCACAGGATAACCCGATAATACCGCGTACGGCGGTCGGATCGCTCTTGCGTAGGCCGACCCTTCCGATCGAACTTAGCGGCGTGTCCATGTCGATAAACGGAGCCGCCGCCGGGCTTAAACAAGTCAGCCCGCAGCGTGTCGAATTTGTCGTTCCTATAGGACTGCTGAGCGCTCTGGCCGGTACCTCGTATCCGGTCGTTCTGAACAATAACGGGATACAGACGAAATTCTTCATCTCGATCGTTCCGTCTCAGCCGGACATCTTCAACCGGGCAATGCTGGTTGAACCCGGGGGACGGGCAAAGGTGTTCAATGTAACCAATACGATCCAGACCACCGAGCCATTCCTTTTCCGCACCATCCAAAGAAAGGGTAATCGCCTCGTGCCATCCGTTCTGAGGGTGTTTTTGACAGGGGTCGAGAGGATCCCCTCGAGTTTCATGACCATTCGAATAGGAGACGTAGTATTGAGCGGTGCTAATATTAAATCCGACCCGGTCCTGGTCGAACCAGGTATTTACACTATCGATTTCTTCCTCACACCCGAACTGCGGGGGGCCGGTGACAGGCCCATCGTCATAACGGTAACCATCGAAGGAACGCCCAGAAGCTCCCGCCAGGACGACACCGCCGCACGGATCGAAATACTTTGATTTGGCGTTAACTCACAACTAGGAAAAATGGCGGGCTTCGGTCCGCCTTTTTTGTACACCGGGAAAAGAATCGCGTTATTCGGAATTTGGATGCCCTGGATTGTTTATTGCCCATCAATTGGGCCGATCAATTGCCCCGCTCTTCAGAGCGTGAAAGACGGGCAAGCTCACCCCGCAGCCTTGCGACATCTCGTTGGGGTGGTTCGCCAAAATGCTTTTTGTAGTCGCGGCTAAAGTAAGCAGGGTCTTCGTAGCCGACTTGAAATCCTGCCGTTGCAGCGTCAGCTGAGCCATTGAGCATCAGACTGCGGGCTTCCTGCAGGCGGATCTGCTTGAGGTATTGCAGCGGACTCATTGCCGTGACGCTCTTGAAGTGATGGTGAAAACGCGAAACGCTCATTCCGAGCGTGGCTGCCACATCTTCCATGCTGACCGGTTGGTCAAAATTCTCCCGCAGGTGCCCGATGGCCTTTGATATTCGCTCGGTATCACCGAAGGAAAGTAAGTGGGCTAGCCGCGGGCCCTGGCCGCTCTCCAGAAGGCGAAAGATGATCTCCCGCGTGATGAGCGGCGCGAGCACTCTCTGCCCGGCTGGGTTATCGATCAGTCGTACCAGCCTCACGATCGCGTCGCTTAGGTCCGCTGACACCGCGTTGACGTCCATCGCCTTTGCTCCTCCGCTTCCATTCTTGATCTTTATCCCTGATTCAACCATCACGGATGCGACCACCGCCGGATCTAGTGTGAGGCTGAAGCCGAGATAAGGCCGCTCCGGCGTTGCCTCAGCGATCCTAAAGATCAACGGCAGATCGACCGTATAGATCATGTAGTGGTTTGGGTCGAATCTGAAGATCTCCTCGCCCAACTGGGCCTCCTTCGCACCCTGTGCGACAAAGCAAAACGCCGGCCCAAAAAGACCGCGCGCGGATTCTCTACACTCGGACACGCGACTGACGTTCATCCCCGTAAACACCTCTTTCGCACCATCCTTTGGCAACACTCTCGACAAACGATCAGCTAACTCGTTACGCGTATTCCTCATACATTCATACTAACCGTTCGCTAGGCGGTTAGCGCCACTTTTTTCTGCGCCATAGCAGGATCGTCCAATCATTCAAAAGGATCATTCTATCCGTGAACGCTCACGTTACATCAAACTAACACTACAGAAAAGGAGAAATGATCGATGAATAAACAACCAAATAGCAACTCTGAAAAGAGGGACGGACTCTCAGGCGGAAGCTCGAGCAGACGCGACTTCCTGAAAACTGCCGCCATGGCCGGCGTAGGGGCGGCATTATCCTTCGGAGTTGCATCGCGAGGAAATATCGCGGCAGCACAATCGACTAATCAATCAATCATTATGAAAACTCGCAAACTTGGCAGCTTAGAAGTATCGGAACTGGGATTTGGGAATATGGGATTGAGCAGCGGTCACTACGGACCTGGCGTTACGAAAGCCGAGGGTATCCGCGTGATCCGCGAAGCCTTCGACCGCGGTGTGACGTTTTTCGACACGGCCGAGGTTTACGGTCCGTACGTGAATGAGGAACTTGTTGGTGAAGCTCTTATTCCCTTCCGGGATAAGGTGGTGATCGCCACTAAGTTCGGCTTCAAGATCGACGGCACGAACGGGTTGGACAGCCGACCGGAACATATACGGGAGACTGTCGAGGGAATGCTCAAGCGTCTCAAGACCGACCGCATCGATCTTCTTTACCAGCACCGTGTTGATCCTAACGTCCCGATCGAGGAAGTCGCCGGTACTGTGAAAGAACTGATCAAAGCCGGTAAGGTGAAGCAATTCGGATTATCAGAGCCGAGCGCGCGGACCATCCGCTGTGCGCACGCCGTCCAGCCCGTCGCCGCTATTCAGACTGAGTACTCTCTTATTGAGCGGAGCGTGGAGCGAAACGGGGTTCTCCAGGCTTGCGAGGACCTCGGTATCGGATTCGTTCCGTGGGGTCCGTTGGGGCAAGGATTTCTTCCCGGTAAGATGAATGTGACCATACAGTCCAATATGGATCCTAAGAACGACTTGAGAGCCACGTTCCCGCGGTTCTCTCCGATCGTGATGGCGAACAACCAGCCGATCATAGAGTTCCTGACGAAGTTCGGAACGAAGAAGGGCGGAGCGACTCCGGCTCAAATATCGCTGGCGTGGCTTATGGCTCAAAAGCCCTGGATCGTTTCGATCCCCGGCACGACCAAGGTCGAACACCTGCGTGAGAACCTCGGAGCGGCCTCTGTCCAACTAAACGCCGCGGATCTTCGAGAGATCGAAGCGGGCTTCGCGCGGCTCGAGATATACGGCGGACGAATGGACGCAAGGCAAATGGAGCAGATCGGCTGGGACGCCTAAGCCGCACAGGAGGTGTTAAGTGAATCGTTTGATTGCAATGATAGGAAAACGAAGTGCCGTTGCTCATCCGCTAAAGATCGCAATTGTCCTTATATCCCTGATCACTTTATCTGGCGATGCATGGGCTGCCCACAAAGAGGAGAAGGCAGTACTGGCTGCACATGAGCAACGCCGCATTGCCACGCTAGCGGGAGATGCGTCGGCATTAGACCGGATGATGACCGACGACTTGACGTTCATGCACCCCAATGCGCACGTTGAGACAAAGACAGAGTTCCTAGACGCCGTGAGGACAAGACGGTATTTGTACAAGTCGCTTACCGACGAGGAACGTCAGATCCGGGTCCATGGCAATACGGGGATCGTTTCCGGTATATGCCGCATCGTCGTCCACGTCGGCGGTCAGGACGTAGATGTTCGCGTCGCATTCACCGAGTTGTGGGTGAAGAAAGGTAAGTCGTGGAAAATGGCTCTTTGGCAGGCCACCCAGGTTTCTGCAGCGGCATCCCTTCAATAAATGAAATGATGCGAAATATTCGACCTCTAATGCTAATGATATCGACAGTGGCCTTGTTATCGGCCGTAGGCTGCGGCCAGACGCCTTCGACTTCCGAAACAGACGTCCAGGCAGTAAAGAACGCGGTCCGTACGGATGTTGACCACACCTCAAAAGGCACCAAAATGAAGATCACCATCGGTTCAAAAGTTTTCAACGCTACACTCTTCGACAACCCTACGGCGGCGGCTTTCAAAGCGTTGCTGCCGCTCACGTTGGACATGGAAGAGCTGAACGGCAACGAGAAAAAGTTTGACCTCGATCGATCTCTTCCAACTGATGCTTCTAACCCGAAAACGATCAACAACGGCGATCTGATGTTATGGCAGAACAACACGGTGGTGCTTTTCTATAAATCATTTTCGACGTCTTATAGCTACACGAAGCTCGGACGAATAGACGACCCTGCCGCCCTCGAAGCCGCTTTGGGAAAGGGAAATGTGACGGTCACTTTCGAGTTAGATCAATCGACCAAGGAGTAAAAATGAACAAGATCACAACTCTACTAATGGTGTGCACGGCCCTTTTTGCAGCAGGATGCGGCAATCAGCAAACAGCTGTGCGAGAAGAAGCTAAAACGCCGACTACTCGGGCCGGCGACGACGGCTCGGTCTTTCCCCGAGGCGAACAGGCGCCGCCAGATACTTTCACCGGTACCGTATATGTCCAGCCTCTCGCCCCTAAAAACGAGAACAATAACTTCTCGGTCGCGAGCGTGACCTTCGAGGCCGGAGCTAGAGCCTACTGGCACACGCACCCCGCGGGTCAAACAATTCTCGTGACCGCCGGGCGCGGCCTGTATCAGGAAAAAGGCACGGCGATCCGCGCGCTTAATAAAGGCGACGTGGTTCTCTGCGATCCCGATATCGAGCACTGGCACGGAGCCTCACCCGAAAGCTCGATGACCCACGTGGTCATTACGAACTACAAAGGCGAAACACAGGTCAATTGGCTGCGGCCGGTGACGGAGGAAGAATACACAGCTAGCGTGAAATAACGGGCGATTTACCATTTGCGGCACACCACCGTATTTACCTGAAACGCCGGATTTCGCATCATCTTGGCCTGCCCTTGGGGCTAGCGGCTGACTTTCTTGAAGACGATGCCGCGTGCCCGCCCGTTGCCTGCCTCAAACCCTGTAACCTTTCCTTCGGCATCGCGACGGAAGGCGACCTGTGTCACGGGAAGAGCTCCCGAGAAGTTGTCCCCATTTGTGTGCGTCAGCACAACGGGTCCGAAGCGACGGTGCCGGATGACCAGCTTTCCGTCCTCAACGATCAGATCATAGAACGTCTCCAGTTCCTCGCTGAAATAGCGGCCCGTAAAGCTGGCGAGATCGACTGACGGTTTCTCCACTACCGGTTTTCCGGGGTGGTCTCCGCCCTGCTGAAACGTGATCCCGGCCACTGCTCCATCCGCTGCTGTGTTGAACGTGATCGTGGCCGGAGCTCCGACCACTTCGAAGGAGGTCATGGAGGTCGCTCTAAGCGGCAGCGCGGGCTGGCCCGCGATCTGTAGCTGCAGAGCGCTTCCCTGCAGTTCCACGGACAGGAGCATGCCGCCAAGCGTCGTCATCTCGTACTTGCCGGCATAACGCCGCAAGGTCGACGCCGGAACATTGACGCTCCCGCCTCCGGCCGTCGGAGCAGCTTGCGCTGGCGCGGTCATATGTTCACCAAAGAAGGCATTAGCCACGACGTTGGCTATTCCCCCGGGAACGCCCTGGTAGTTGCTGAACACGACATAACCGGCGTCGAGATCGGGGTAGTACACGAACGTAGAACTGTGCGCGGTATCATTTCCGCCGTGCTGCCAACGTTTTAGACCGCGATTCGTGTCGATAAACACACCGTACCCGTAATTCGAGGACTTACCATCGTTTAGAGTAAACGGCGTCGTCAACTCCTTTATGACTGCCGGTCCGCCCAACTTCCCCGTTTTGAGATTGGTCAGCCACTTTGCGACGTCACCAGGCGTGGTATAGATCCCGCCGGCGCCCGCCGAAGCATGCAGATCCTTCACTTCGCGGAAACCGAAGTCCCCCGTGATGTACCCGACCGATCGTCCGGGTATGATCTGGCCCGGATTCGAGCGCACCCACGTCTTTGTCATACCGAGCGGCAGGAAGACCTCGTCGCGCATCCACTCCGCGAATGGGCGGCCGGTTACTCGCTCAATGACAACGGTTGCCAGGCTGAATGCCGAGTTGTTGTAGTTGAACTCCGCGCCGGGGTCGTTCTGCAGTGTCGGCTGCCGGTTGACGACCTTGAGCGCTTCGTCCGGAGCGACATAATCACCTTCCAGCAACTGGCGTCCTTCTATCAGCAGCGTATTTATGAACTCGCGGTAGCCGGTGGTATGCGTCAAGAGATGACGTACGGTGATCTTCTTTCCAAAGTCCTTGAGTTCGGGAATATGCTTTCGCACATCGTCGTCGAGAGAGAGCTTGCCCCGCGAGGCCAGCAAGGCGAGGGCGAACCCGGTGAATTGCTTCGAGGAGGAACCGATGTTGGTTGGCGTGTCAGCGGTGAATGGCATCCCATAGGTCAGATCCGCGGCGCCATACCCTTTTACGAATACTAGTTGGCCGCCCTTGATCACTCCGATAACCGCTCCCGGCGTGTCTTTGTACAACTGCGCGGCGGCCTGATCTACCTTGCCTTCTGGTGTGGTGGCCACCGGTTCCGAGCGGGTGAGCTGCACACGCACCGGGCCGCCTTTCCCCGCCGTCGCGGGAGCGACCTCGATCACATACTTGCCCGCCGTTTCGGTCGCAAACGCAAATGTCTCGGGACCGCCTCGCCCGATGCGTGCGGCCTTGGACACCGGCTTGCCTGCCGGGTCTGTGATGGTTACCGTTGCGTCCACCCCGTCCTGATCAACCCGGCCAGCCACGAAGTGACCTTTAGGCAGATCCAGGTCGTATTTTAGTGAACTGTCAGCGGCCAGCGTTGTGTTAACGGGCGTTCCGACCCGCAGCTGGGACGATTGTTGAGCGTAGACGCTGCCCACGCAAAGAAGAAGGAGGGCGAAACCGCCCGCAATGTAATTTCTCATGACTTGAAAGGGCCTCCAATTCCGGGAAGGAATACGTTTGTTTACACGATAGTACATAAAATTCCGCGGGGCAACGATTCCGCAACACAGCCACGGCACATGACGACATTACGAGCTGAGGTTTTGGATGACCGGTTGCTTGCTAGTCGGCCAAGGGCGGAAGAAGTAACCCGTCGCAAAGGGGGAGGGTGGAAGATCAGGGAAATCGTTCCTGGCCCGAGCCCGTTGCAACTCACAGCACTCGTATTCTCCGCCTACGAACGCCGGCCGAAAGGTTGAGAGATAAAAAGGTGCTGACCTTTTCAGACCAGTACCTTTCCCACATCACCGCCATTTCGATGGCGTAATTATGCTGCAGTGGAAGATAACGAACTTTATTCTGCGATGTTCGGTCCATTCAGTGTATACTCAGTCCGAAACTACACAACTCACTCTCACCCGATCCCATGGCGAGTCAGGCTGATATGTGAACATTTCTTTCACATTTTAGACTCAGTTTAAACAAATAATGTTAAAAAAACTTCTGGTCTCCGCCATGTTTGGCATGGCGTTAATTTTCGCCTCCATGACTCAGGTTAAAGCTCAACAACCTGAGAACCTCAATTGCATTTTCGGACAGTCAATTTTCCCTCCAACCGCGACTAACCCCACAATCACAGTTGTACAGGACGAATATTATGGATCGGCCACCTACGATGGCAACCAGGCCACGATCATGGAATACTATAAGGAGTTCCTTCAACAGCGGGGATTCTTTGTTCAGTATGGGGTCATCAATGGCGAATCCTACATTTCGGGTTATCGGGTTAATCCGGAAACGGGAACCGATTTACACATCAACATTACTCTCGGCTCCACCTCTATAACTGTTTATGTCTTGATCGTGACCATGGAGTTCGAAATTTGTTATCAGCCGCCCGTGGTGGATTCAGATGGAGATGGCGTGGCCGATTCCGCCGACAACTGCCCGAATACCGCGAACCCTAATCAAGCAGATTGGGATGGCGACGGTGTTGGTGATGCCTGCGATCCACCGGCTAGCAAGGACCAGTGCAAGAACGGAGGTTGGGTCAATTTCCTATTCCCGCGTAGCTTTAAGAATCAGGGCGATTGCGTTAGCTATTTAGTAAGTCATAAGCCCTAGCTTCATGCACAATTAGAACTCGATTACAGCGGGTCCTCAGTGGCCCGCTTTTACTTCCTTTTCGGTTTTTAGGTCGAACGGCAGAAGGGGTCGAACGTCAGAAGGGTCAAGCGTACTATATTACGATGCTCTACAATCCCGGAACCTAATCGGTTTTCAGGAAACCGATTTTTATTTGTTTTAACCCTTCGTTTATTTGGAAAAATGTTTGTTGCATTCTTCTGAAAGGTGGGTTATTGTGTCATTTATGGCACATATCCCCACAAAAGAATCCCACGTTCAGAAGGTTATTAGGATAGCGAGAGAGCTTGGTATTAGTTGAAGACGCTGCGGTTACGGACAAATCAACAAGCTCGCCTCCTTGGCTAAGGAAGGGTGGCAGCCGCTCTGGGCTGACGGGGTGGTTTGTTCTTGCGTCGTATGCAGGATAAAAGGATCAAGATAGGTTTTAGTGGTCTGGTATTTTGGTAAGAGGACTATGTCTCAGCGTGATCAAACCACCCCGCCCTTCGGGCACCCCTCCTTATCCAAGGAGGGAAGCTTTTGCGAGTTTCGTTTGCGTTCACCAATTCATGAGTTGGCATCCGTATTACGTTGTAATACACCAACAGAAAATGCTGGTACACTGCTCATTCTTGTAAAGCTACGACGGACTTAGGGTTACGGCGATTTCGGTGTCCCGAGGTGGTACAAAAACAGGGGGTGTGAGACAAAACTTCAAGGTTTAGGGTGCAAGTTCGAGGTCCAAACCTCGTTGATCCGCGGCCGGATATGCACCCCAATGAGGAAGGAGAGAACGGTCGATTCAGACTGCCCCTTTTGCGGGAGATAAGGTGGTGGGATACAATGTTAAGATTGCCGCAATCTTTTTCTCTAAAGAGTATTTGCTTTTGGCAGTTTATTTTAGAATCTGCAACAGAACGCGGTTTACTCCGCAGCACCCGCGCTAAGACAAATTATGGCAACAAAAGATGTAAGTACGATGAAGATCGCCCCCCATGTTTGGAAGAACGGGGAGTTTATCAATTGGAACGACGCGCAGATCCACGTGATGTCCCACGTAGTCAATTACGGTTCGAGCGTGTTTGAAGGCATCAGATGCTACGAAACGAGCAAGGGTTCGGCGGTTTTCCGGCTGACCGAGCACATGCAGAGACTCGTAAATTCGGCCAAGGTCTATCGCATGGACCCTGAATTCAGTCGTCAGGATTTTTGTGATGCGACCGTTGAACTGATACGGAAGAGCGGACTGGAATCGTGCTATATACGGCCGATCGTCATACGCGGGCTCGATATGAATAAGCCTTCGTTTGGTGTCTATCCTCTCAACAATCCCATCGACTCGTATGTGGCTGCGTGGCAATGGGGTAAATATCTCGGCGAAGAAGCACTCGAGAGCGGTATAGACGTTTGCGTGTCGAGTTGGACGCGCATTTCGTCGAATACCCTGCCGACTATGGCAAAGGCAGGGGCGAATTATATGAATTCGCAGCTCATTAAAATGGAGGCGGTGCTGGCCGGATTTACCGAAGGCATAGCGCTGGATGACCGTGGCTATGTTTCCGAAGGGTCCGGTGAGAATCTCTTTGTAGTTAACGGTGGAAGGCTGATAACGCCGCCGCTGGGAGCATCGATCTTGCCGGGGATCACACGTGATTCCGTTATCCAGATCGCCCGTGAATTAGGTATCGAGGTCGTCGAAGGCCAGATCCAGCGTGCTGCCCTTTATCTGGCGGATGAGGTCTTTTTCACCGGCACTGCGGCCGAGATCACGCCTATCAGGTCGGTCGACCGGATAACCGTCGGTGCAGGACGCCGGGGCGAGATCACCGAACAGATCCAGACCGAATTTTTCAAGATAATTGACGCAACCCGTCCGGCTCCGAACGGTGCCCAGTGGCTAACATTTGTTAATGCCGCAGATGAAAAAAAAACGGCAGGAGCTTAAGCTGAGCAGCGTGAACTAAGGTCAGGGTCGAATTAGAGGTTGTCCGGGCTAGGACGGCCTCTTTCCGTTTCATTCGCTTGCCAGTTTATTTGCGTCTGCGGAACTGTTATTGCATGTGTAATTGGCTTACTCGAAAGTAGACAACAGCAATGCCTGATCCGCGTCGCATTCTATGATCAGCAGTCTTTACCGCAGCTATATCCTCGAGATCACCGTCTTTGTTTGCGGAGCGCTCGTGATGATCTTTGAGATCATCGGTTCGCGAATCGTATCGCCATTTATCGGGACCTCGACATATGTCTGGACCAGCCTTATCGGGGTGATTCTCGGTGCGCTCAGCCTCGGTTACTGGATCGGCGGCAGGATCGCCGACAAGCGTCCTGACGTTAAAATACTGGGCTTCGTGATATTTACGGCTGGCGGGCTGATATCGATCACGATCCTGATAAAGGAGATTTTTCTTACATCAATAGCCTCAGTGGCGATGGGCCTCGAATTAAAGACCGTGATCGTGGCGATCGTACTTTTTGGACCCGCCAGCGTTTGTCTTGGCGTGGTAACGCCTTTCGCCGTCCGGCTGAAACTGACATCGATCGACAAGACCGGTCAAACGGTCGGCCGACTCTATGCGTTATCTACAGTTGGGAGCATCACCGGCACGTTTGCCGCGGGTTTTTTTCTTATCCCGTTTGTTGGAAGTGTAAGGACACTATACTTTGTAGCCGGAGCTCTGCTGGTCCTTTCCCTGCTCGTCGCGCCGCTTGCTTTCACCCGTCGTAATCTAAGCGTTGTGACCGTTTTCTTATTGAGTATCGCATCGAGTGAGGGATATATGTATCTTTTGCGGGCCCACAGCGATCTGTATGACTTCGATACGGAATACAGCCGCGTACAGGTCTTCCGCTCGCAAGATCTCGATACAGGCAGGACGATACGCGCCTTGACTACGGACCCGTATTCTGTTCAGTCGGCGACGTTTCTCGACAGCGACGAACTCGTTCTCCCCTACAGCCGTTTTTATCACCTTTTACGACATTTTCGGCCTGATTTTGAGAATACGCTGGTTATCGGCGGCGCCGGGTATTCCTTTCCGAAGGAATATCTGAGAGTTTATCCCGAGGCAAGGCTGGACGTCGCCGAGATCGACCCACAAATGACGGCGATCGCCCGCCGATTTTTCCGCCTGCAGGACGATCCGCGGATGACGATCTTTCACGAAGACGCGAGGATGTACATAAACCGTGCCGATGCGGGTCAGTATGACGCGATTCTGATGGACGCTTTCGGGTCCATGTTCAGTGTGCCGCATCACCTGACGACCTTGGAGGCTGTCCGCGAATTCAGCCGGATACTAAAGGATGACGGCGTGGTTATTGCTAATCTGGGCTCCGCGATCACAGGGCCGAGCAGCGGCTTTCTCCAGGCCGAGCTTCGCACTTATAAAGCGGTCTTTCCGCAGGTGCACTTGTTCAAGGTCCGGCCCGAGTATCGAGAGGACCGTTTGCAAAACCTGATCATCGTAGCGTCGAAAGATCCCGTTCAGGCCGAACTCACCACCGATGACCCTCAGATCGCCGATCTCCTGGTCAATCGGTACACTGGCGATGTGCCGCTAACAAAGGAAATTCTCACCGACGACCTGGCACCGGTCGAATACTATAACTCGATCGCACAGAACATTTATCTGACAAACCCCGCCAACCGCCGATTTTTTGTTAAAGGATTATCCGATGATAATGAGCTAGCATTGACTTCTCGCCTGCAAGCCACCGTTAATCGCGGGCCTCCATTTCCGCAAAGGCCCTAAGATCGAGTCTCGCGGCACGGGAGACGTAGGAGAATTCCTCCTGCTTATGAGAATGGGCCGGTGAAAATCGAGACGGCGGTCATCACGATGCATCACAAACGAGTTTCATCCTTAAACGATGCCGCCTACATAGCTTTCCAGACGACATAATTTTTCCGGTAATGGTCGGCCTTTAAGGCCCCGGTGGCGGCTCGATGATCACCGGATCGCAGTTTCCGTCTCGAGAGAACATAGCGGGACTCATTCCCAAGCCAATAAAGTCTGTAACGGAATCTGGGCAAACGTACATGCAATCCCCCCACTCAAACCGCCGGTCACCTCTTTTATCCTTTACCCAATCGTAGACATGTTCCGAGTCGTTATAACCCATTTCTTTATGACAGCGGTTATCGATCGTGAGGATGATGTCAGAAGTGCTTTGCGAATATGAACGGCGCGGCATTAGCGGACTGTCCCCGACCTCGTCGACATCCATATGCAAGGTTGAGCTATCGGGAAGAGTGAATGAGATTTCAAACGCTTCTGCAGGCGACGGTTCCCACTGCAAACAATTACTCTTAATATCCCGAACACAATAACTTTTGGATGAATGACGGAGAATACTCAGTTCACCATAAGGAATTGTCATATGGACATAATTTCTCGGATATCTTGGCGGTACCGGCCTCGATGGAGGTCGAAAGCTCACAACTTCAAGGTTTCCGCTGCCATGCAGTCTTGGATCTGCGAGATTCACAAATTCATGGACTATTTCGGGATTTAGACGACCTGCAGATGGATAATCCCCATCAGTGGAAAATCGTATTAGTCGATTTCCAGTAGTGCCAGCAAGTATTACCCTGTGCGGACGATTTATCGGATCATGAAATTCTACAGGATGGCACCATTCGGTTATGAATACTAAATTCCACACGCCTTCTCTTATATACAGGATTACAGCACCGTCCACCTGAATCCTAATTTCCGTGGGCATAATTTTCGTCTCCTTTGTTTCCTAAAATCCAGCATGTCCGCCGTATACGGCGAAGGCGGACCAGTAGTACGGGGCGGTGTAGCGGCCCGTGGGGTCGTTGAGCAATTCGAGCTGTGCGGCCCGAAGTGCGGCGGCCGTATGCAAACGGCCGAGGCGTCTGTGTCGATGAAATCGGATCATGAGATCAGCGGTGGCTTCGCTGTCAACGCTCCATTTGCTGCCGATGACGAGCGGGACGTTTGAGCCAAGGAAAGTACGAGAAAGGCCGATCATGCCTTCCCCCGCTGTATAATCTTCGGTACCCGTACGGCAAGCGGCGAGGACGATCAGGCGGAGCCTTGAAAGATCCTGACCGGCCATTTCGGTGTTCGAAAGCTTGCTGTTGTCTGGATCGCCATTAGCTGCCAGCAGCAGATACGACGACATCGGCGAGTGCGGCTCGGCGACATAGTGGCCGGCGAAATGCAGAATATCCACGCTGGCCATGGCGGCATGGACTGCCGATTTCGACGCTTTCGCCCCCGTTAGCGTACGGGCACTATCATAGAATTCGGCAATTTTTTTAGCTTCGCGTTCGGCCCCGCTGAGATAGGACAGGCCGTCGAAGGCCTTTCGGTCGAAAGCGGGATCGCCAACCGCCAGCACGGTTTCCTTTTCGGAACGGGTGAGCCTGGCCGCCCTTTCGGTGATATGAAGAAATACATTCGAGCTCGGAGCGTATGTAATATTGTAATCGGCGATCAGTGGGCGACCATCAGGGGAGATGATGGCAGCGAAAGGCAGTGTGAAAAGCACGCCGCCGGGAACGATAGCTATATCTTTCGAGACATCGATATTCTCCCGGATAGGTTCGATCAGAAGATCGTAGAACTCGCGGCCCAGATTGCTGGCGTGTTCATCGCGACGCTCGATCTTGTGTCGGAACTCTGAAACCTTATGGGTAAGATCAGCCGCTCCGACCGGCAGCGAATGCGCGGTGAACCGGTCCTTTGAAACGAGCCACGCCAGGACGCGGTCACTTAGCACCGTATATTGCACCAGCTGCGACCCAACTGGCATTTCCTCTCTTATCCGTTTAAGCGGTTGGGGGGCGGCGGAGGGATCATGCACAATGCTTTCCGTTTGTGCCTGTGTACCCTTTCGCAGCCAGTCAAGCAGCGATCGCGAACTCGCTCGTTCGGCGTAGTCGTAGGCTTTTTCGTAATTGCCCCGGTCAAACTCAAAACCGGCGGCGATCTCATAGACGCCGACCGATCGGTCAAAATAGCCCGTTTTCTCCTGTTCGTCGGCGATCTGGTCGCGATATTGTTCGGCAAACTTGATGTTTTCTGCAATGCCCTCTTCGATACCGGCGGTGTTGCCCAAGGCGAGCTCAGTTAACAGCAGCCCGTTTGTCGCCTTGACAAGGAAGTACGGCATGGAGGCGGTGCGATAATATCCGATCGCTTGCTGGTAATGTTGCTTTGCGGTTATAAATTCTCTAAGTTCCCGCTCGAGGTCGGCCAGCTTTAGGTGACAGAATGCCGAAGTCTTATCGCGAGAGTCAACATCTTTTATAGCGAGTGACGCCTTGAGCCCGCCCTCGATCAGCGACCTTGCGCCTTCATACTTCCCCATTCTTATAAAGACATCGCCGGCTTTCGTCATCGAAGTAGCTACGTTAAAATCCGACCGGGTCGCCGTTGCGGCATTAACGGCGCTCATACCCGCGGCCGCGGCCGCGTGGAGCAATCCGAGGTCGGTAAAGATCTCGGCAATATAGCTAAGATTGCGAAATCGCTGACGGATGCTGTTCCCTGGCCGCTCGTTCTCATCAAGAATACGACGAATATAGCCGAGCGAAGCAAATCGCTGGCCGCCGTTCGCGCTCAAACGAGCCAGTTCGCCAAGGTTTCGCTGTGCCGAATACGAATCGTGGAATTTATCGGCAAGCTCAAGGGCGTGCTCGTGCGCTCGGCGAGCTTCGGAATGGTGGCCCATTTTGATGTTTACGCCCCCGATCCAGTAGCTGACCGTAGCCTCGAGCCAAATGTACTTACCTCGCCGGGCAAATTCAGCCGTTTTATGAAGCTCTGCGAGGCTTTCGTCGACCATCTCGACGTTGTGCAGACCATACGCGACAAAGTATCCGGCAAGAGCGGCTTCCCATTTATTGCCGACACGCTCGAAAGCACCTTTCGCCCGTCTGAAATGAGGGATCGAATCGCCGAATTCCGTGTCAATGCACTTCCGATACCCATCAACGATCTCGGATTGAGCTTCTCGGACCAGGGGGAACTTTCGCTCATCCAGTCCGGCATAAAAAAGGGCGATCTCTTTCGCAAAAGGATCACCCCGTTTCAGTTCAAGCTCTCCGGCATATTTCATTGCCGAGAGCAGCTCGTCCCGTCTGTCGGGTGGGGCACTCAGGTACGACATCGCCAGCCGCTGCGGCAGATATTTCTCTCTTATAAGCTCACGATTATTACCTATCAGCTCGCTCGCGGCAGCGTCATTGCCCTCCCGCATTGCTGCAATGAATCTGGATTCCAGTTCATCAGCGGGAAGCTCGGCAGCTCCCGTCTCGTCAAGCTGCTGGATATGCTGCCGGGCTTCATCGGCCCATTTGGAGGAAGCGTCGATCTTTAAGTATTCTTCCCATGCCTCTCTTGCCTGAGGCGGCAGCTTCATAGCGTCTAAAGCGAGAGCCCTATTAAATCGAGGCTCTGGCATCTGAGGCGAGAGTTCGATCGCTCGATCTAGATGCTTCAAACTCAGGTCGAGTGAATCAAGACCCTTTGGACTCCATTCAAATAGCTCGAGCCGGCCTCTTTCGAGATACATTGCACCCAGATCGCTGTGCAGGCTTGCACTCTCGGACTGGGTCGTCAATGCGAGTTTGAATTCCTGCTCCGCTCGTTGGAAATTCCCTTCGGCAAAATAGAGCAGCCCAAGAGCGTGATGGGAACCTTCCTCAGCAGTACCGCGTGTCGCGTCGGAGAGATAGCTTCGGGCTCTGTCGCGAGCGGCCGGATCGGTGGCGGAAACTCCTTTTCCTCGAGTCTGCGAATAAGGCTCGTAATCTGGAAAGGCTGACAGCCGGGCCTCCGCGGGCCTCTTGCCCATATAAGCTAGCCGCATTTCGGCCAGGGCTTTATCGGTGTTCGACTCATAGGAAACAAATCGCCAGATGCCGAACCCCGCCGCCGCTATCATCAGAGCTGCAAAGGCAAAACGCAGCCACTGCATCGACGGTGTGGCATTCCGTTCGAGCTTGCTGCGCTTTGCCTGCGGGACAACATTCCCGGCCCCCACCGAGAATGTGCGTAAGTCTTTGGTCAGACGTAAATGCCGCCGGCCCTCAGGAGTGACGAGGAAAAATTCCTCAAATTGCCTTGCGTCTTCATCGCTAAGCTCATGATCGAGATACTCTTCGACAAGTTCATGTTCGATCGCATCGAGCCGTGCGGCAAATTCGTCGTTGGTCATCAGCTGCATTTCGATCCGGTCCCGAAGTACATCATCTTTTACCCTCCCTAAAAGATAGTCACGGATAGCCTGTGGGTCTTCCGTTTTGTAATTCATTCCCGTTTCACCTGATTCCATATATATATGTCAAAAAGGATCAAAACCTTTCATTAGACGCGTGCAAGACAATCGCGTACGCAGTCCGCTAATCGGGCCCTGACACGGCAGGTCTTGATCTGCAACGCCCCAAGAGTTATTCCCATCCGGGCTGCCATCTCGCGTCGTCGCTCGATCCTGGCACGCTTATCATCACGATAATAGTCGACCATCATCGTACGGACATTGTCCCCGAGAGCTGCCATGCATTTTTCGAGACATCGATATTCGGCCTCGCGTTCCCCTTTTTCTCCGACCGTATTATCCGGAAGCATGGCAATACGTTCTTTTTTTTGCCGTCGATGCCATTCGTGATAGATATTGTTTGCAACGCCGTAGAAATACAGCGTCGGGTCGCCGACATAATTGCCGTTTAGTTCATGAGCTTTAAAAGTAACTCTGTCGATCGTGAGGTCAGCCAGAACTTCGGCTTCAGTGCATCCGCGGCCGGCAAAAACCCTGATCAGACGGCTCCGGATCACTTCATATCGTTTTGCCGCAGAGTCTTTATCAGGGTCAAGCCAGTTCAGAAGAACACTAAAGTGTTCCTGAGTAATTGTTCTTTCTTCAGCCATTTAGGGGAGCGACAAACTGCTTGAATTTCGAGTGCTATTATCGATTAAATTTACAGAATAGTAAAACTGACTCCATTTTGAGGACCGTCAAACTAACTTGTTCGAAACTCCGCTGCGTTCATTGTTCGAGCTGGGGCGGCCGGGGGTTTTAGCTCGCCGGTGGTCCGTCCAAGGATCTCCATATCTTTGTCGAGGAGGGTTTGGAGCTCACGAGCATAGTTAATCTCTTTTTTGGCGGTGACTGACCCGCGAACACGGCTGTAACAGGCGATGGCCAGTTCCAGCGATCGACGATAGACGTCTGCCAGCCGGCGGGCCTTTTGACGTAAGATGGACGAACTCATACGACCCCTGATCCATTCGCTGACTACTTTGTAATAACGGTCCCCCGCCTTTGCCGTTTCGGCACTTATTTCATTACATTTTTCGGGCACGTGAAATTCTACCTCAAAGAAAGGGCTGCGTTCAAAATTAAATAGCCCCCTTTGCCAAACGTACATCACACCTTCGCCGGTTAAAATATAAGAACTCATAAATGGAAATACTCCTATCTTCCTATTTTCCTTATATGAAGGGGCTCGGCTGAAATCGTTCACTCGGAGTGCTCCACTTTGGACGGCTCCCGCACGGATTGCGGAGATTTCTAACGGACACCAATGGTCCAGCACGCTAATGGCAACCGAAGAAAACCTACCGATACGCGTATTGCTAATCCACGACCGTCCTTCGGAGCGGGAAATCTTAAAGAATTTACTCGGGAACGGCAGCATGATAAAGGTCGTCGGCGAGGTCGAAAACATAGACCAGGCGCTCCGCTTGATAGCGAAAACGAAGCCGGACATGATCGTGTTAGGTGTCGATAGAATCAAAATCTCTGTCCTTGGCCGTCTGTCGGAGATCAAGGCTACCATCCCGTTGTCGCGGATACTCTTGATAACCGAACAAAAGGACGAAAAGATCGACGAGCAGGCACTGCGGGGCGGTGCACACGGGCTCATCGCGAGAAACGGAACTCCGACGACCCTACTACGGGCGGTTCATAAAGTACATGAGGGGGAAATCTGGTTCAGCCGCAAATTGACCTCACGGATCGTTATCAGATCCTTTAGATTCGAGCACCTTGCCCAGCAGGAACCAGCAAAGATAAAAAGTCTGACAAAACGTGAGCTCGAGATATCTCGTCTCATTGGCGCGGGTATGGTTAACAAAAGTATCGCCGAGGATCTTTCAATCTCTGAAAAAACCGTTCGTAACCACCTCTCAACTATCTACTGCAAAATCGGGGTATCGAACCGACTCGAGCTGGCTATCTTTGCTTCAAAAAACGGACTCATCGGCTAAGGCCGTCGCATTATCATTTGCAAACCCCGTATTTCCCTGCGAACCCGGGACATCTGCCCCTTCCCGAGGACCTCTCCTTCTAGGACAATAAAACGTCCTTCATCTGGCACGAAACAGGTAAAAAGACCTAGTCGGTCTAAAAGCAGTTCCGTTAATGTCTTTTGTCACAATAAAGTTGAATGCCAGAGAACGTTGTTGCCCGTCAAAGTGGAATCGGTCGTTAATTGAACATCTATTTTCGTTTACTGAGATCAAAATAGAGTTGCCAACGAATGGAGGGGCTGATACGATCCCGGCGGTATTCGTCAAGGGGTGCGATCACGGCGGCAACTCGCAGATCGGGCCGCGATAATCGGATATCCGGCGGCCTGATCTGCAAAAATTCCGACTCCTGCTCCGAGCTGAAATTAAGCAGGCTCCTCTTTGGTGCCTGCCATTTTTTTGTCTACTGTATTCGCCTATCTAAGTCCCTGCCCGAACTGCTCTGTCCCAAAGGAGCCGATCCCATTTAGACGAAAGCTGAAAGCGATCCGGTTTTCCTTGCGGACACCGACGTTGAAGGTGTAATACTGAATTGCCATTGCACAACAGTTCGACGCGTAGCCAATGGTCGCTAGTGAGCTGATCAGGGGAGTTTGCCGGGACTCACGGCGGTTCTGAAAATCAAAGAAAAGTGATGTGCCGCCATAAAGCCCGCGATCTCGATTTCCGAGAAAGATGGACGGGCTCCATTGCGAACCTCGGAGCGTACCGGGTTCTTTGCCTTCAGCGTTGGCGTACTGAGCCAGGGACGGCATGAGTGTCACGGCTCGGGTGTAATAGAAGGTTTGGAAGAGCTTGACCATCGGCGAATCGTATCCGACCGTAGCAGACACAGCCCGTAGCCCGCCTCCCTGGATCCCATAATCCAGCCGGCTATTGATAAAAATCGTTCTTAGAGGTTTGTATGTTGCGTCGATATTGATCGGAGACCAACGCCGCGGGACCCCGCCGAATGTATAAAAACTCAGCGCCGTCATAGGCTCGATCTGGTTTCGGCGTCCGGGAATCAAGGCACCGCCAAAGGTCTCGTCGATGAAGTACTTACCCCTGACGGAGAGCGTGAAAATTTCATAGGGCTGCATTTCAGCTGACGGCTCCGTATCCACCGCGCGAATAATGCCGTCCGTCGATACGCCTAATGTTCGGCCAGTTTCGGAAACGGATCCATCGAGGAGTCGCCGTTGCGCTTCATCCGTCACAGCCTGGCCATATCGCCGCGTATAAAACCGGTTGACCACGCCAAATTCGATCTCATTAGTATTGGCCATCGTATCAACGTGATCGAACCTTATGATCCGATTGAAATTGTTGATCCCGCCCACATACCGGTACGTAAGGAACGGTTCGATCACATGCCTAAAGCGGAACACATCTTTCTCGCCGTAAAAATTGCGGGCGAGTGCGACGGGGCGCACGTCGAATGTAAATTCGCCGTATTTACGTATTAAATTGTCCCCAACGACCTGGCGAAGTCCATTAAGGGAATTGGAGTAATATGTGATCCGCCCGGCACCCGTCGCCGTGAAATTGAAATACTTCGTTTGGAATGGAACGATCACTTCCGGATAGAAATCGAGCCTCTGCGATAGCGATGGAGTGACGATGGGATCGGCACCGGCCATTCTTTGATATAGTGCAAGATCATCCACTTCTTCCCGACGAGAGACACCCTCTAGACTGGTGCGAAAGGCAAAATAGGCCTTCGGGAAGAACGATAACAGCCCGGGACGTTTTTCGAAATTTATGCTTGGTAGATTGCGGGTCTTTTCACGCACATTCGGCAGAGAGATCACCTGCGAACGTGCCAACAGATTCAGCGTGTAATCGTCCCAGCTTTTGTTGACGAAGACCTGCGAGACCTCGATGGGCGAAATGATTTGCTGAATACCGTCAGAGAATTCCTGTCTGAAGGCAAGGCTTGACGTCAGGCGAACGTCCACCGCAGCTGTGAATCCGTTTCGAAAATAATGCAGGCCCTCCGCATATACGATCGAACCGCCCTGGTCAGGATGCTGGGCATCGGCCTTGGGACCGAAGATCCGGTCTTTCACCGCAAAAAATCCGGCGTTTAAGAAAGACCGAGAATTCGCCCGGGTTCGGAGATCCGCACCGTAACCGATACCGCGTTCGGTAAAAAGATCGGCACGGAGCGTAAGATCCGCGGAATCGCCAAGTGTTTGATAGTAAGCACCGGAAACTCTGAGACCTTTTCGCTGTGAGTAGCCGACAGTCGGCGTTAGAAACCCCGAGCTTCGCGCTTTTTCATTGATCGGGATCGAGGCGAATGGCAGCACGAGCAGCGGTACATCCCTGACACGAAACCGAGCGTTTTTCAACCGAAGCCGATCATTAGTCTTTATCGTCGCCCGTTCAGCCGTAAAGCTCCATTTGGGCACCGCCTCCTCGCAGGCAGTAAATTTGCCGTTTATCACTACGATCTCATTCAAACTGATCCGTTCGACACGGTCAGCGGTGAAATAGAGAACGGTGCCGTCGACGGTCTGGTTTGTAAAGCCTGTAGAATCCTCGAACCAGCCCAGCTTGGTACGGTAATTCCATTCGCCTTTGGCACCCGTTATCCGCTGATCATCGCCCTGGTCGAAGATTACGCTGCCGCTTGCGACTATCCTGTTCTCAGCTTCGTAGATCGAGATCCGGTTCGCCTGCATACGATAAATTCCGTATCGAACATCGACATTGCCTATATGTTCGACTACGCGGGCACCGGTTTCCCCCTCGGCCGTCTGACGGTCGGAATAGACCACGACCTCGCCGTCCCCCCCTTCGGGCTCGAACATCGGCTTCTTTTTCGTAATGGGCGCAGTTATATCCTGCTCCGCCGAAACCGGATTTATATTTGGCGTGTCGGTTATGGGGTTTGCGACCTGACGCTCGACCGGATTCGTGACCTGTGCTCCGATCGCGATCGAAAGGGCTAACGTGATCAGAAGTGGGCTCAGGAATCTAATAAAACGCATCGGATCAGCTAGGTGATACCTGATGCTAACACGAACGAGAACGAACATTAAAGCCGTTCGTTCTGCCGCTCTCTGCTTACGAGGAAACTGGTGCCGGCTCACTTGGGAGAGATTTCAACAATAAAATAATCTACGCCCTCGATGCGTGTGACCTTGCCTGAGGAATACGGCGCTTGAAAGAATGCGTTAGCCGCATAGGAAATACCTTTTACAGTGCCATCTCCGCTCGTCTCGGCCTGTGCGATGAGTTCGTCCGGAAACCAGTGTTCGACCGGCAGTGATACAGGCAGTCCCGGACCGAATATCTCGGCGTCAGCGGCGAGTTTATCAGCATCCTCCGGTGCAAAACGAAATACGGCTACGATGTTCTGGGTCGACGCGTCCTGCTTCCAAACTATGTCATCAGCTTCATAAGGGACCTGGATCAACATGCTGAGTTCTTCCACGTTGCTTTTCGCACGGTTAACATTCGCTGATGGAGCCCGGTTCGCGGCTGGTTGTGAATTAGCATTCTCAGTTTCTCCGCATGCCGACAAAAAGGATACAGACAAAAAGAATGCTAGAATTATGCCGTTAAAATGAATTGTCACTTAAGCTCATTGTAGGCAGATATCCGGGGGATTTGCAATTTCGGGGCTTTCCGCCCATCACGAAAAAAAGTTATGAAACGGATCGTTATCTCTTTAGCTCTCGCTGCAATATTGGTTTCGACTGCCGCGGCCCAGACTGCCCATCCGGCGGCCGCGGTCCGCAGTTTCTACGCCTATGATGCGAAGGCCTCGCAGGTATTCAATCGACGCAATCTTGACTCTCGAAAACGATGGCTTTCGGCCAGTCTTTACAAACTCTTCATCGACGAGCTGAGAAAGCAAAACGCTCAACTCAAGCTAAATCCCGACGACAAACCCTTCTTCGGCGACGGCTTCCCTTTCAGGCCCATCGACGAACCGTGCAACGTTAACGGCAAGTCATACAATCGTCGATATTCAGTTCAGCCTATACGCAGCTATCGCGGTTCACGCGTTGACGTGACTGTTAAGTTTTCTTACTCCATACCGTGTCCGGTCGAGCCGTTAAGATACAAGGTCCGGGTCATAAAATCAGGCTCCGGCTGGGTGATTGACGACATCATCTTCGACGACGGAACTAAACTCTCGCTTGCTATGAAAAATAACCGGTACTAACTCAAAAATCAGCCCCCCCTCTAACATCAATATGAACGCGTCCAGATCCGCCGTGTGGTATGCAATGATCGTGCTTTTCGCGATCAACACTCTGAATTTTTTCGACCGCCAGATCCTGGGTGCGGTTGGTGAACCTATTCGAAAAGAATTTGGCCTTAGCGACGCTTCGCTCGGCCTATTAGGGACGGCATTTACTTTGCTCTATGCGTTTGTCGGACTGCCGTTGGGCCGCCTTGCAGACAAGATAGGGCGAAAAAGCATTCTCTCAGTGGGAGTTTTTGCGTGGAGCCTGTTTACGGCCGCGTCAGGCCTCGCTCAAAACTTCTGGCATATTTTTGCGTTACGCCTGGGGGTCGGGATCGGAGAAGCGTCATGCGCTCCGGCCGCCACTTCGCTTATCGGCGATCTGTTTCCACCCAATTGGCGAGCCAAGGCAATGTCGATCTTTATGCTCGGCCTGCCGGTCGGCGTGGCCCTGAGCTTCGCCATCAGCGGCACGATCGCCAAGGAGTATGGATGGCGGGCGGCATTTCTCGTCGCCGGAATTCCGGGCATTCTCGCTGCTATCGCGGTCCTCTTTATCCGTGAGCCCGCCCGAGGTTCTTCGGAGGTCCACAATGTCGGAAGCCGTACTCGCACCGGCTCGGCGTATTGGAACGTACTCAGATCGCCGACGATGATCTGGATAATACTTTCCGGGGCAGTTCACAATTTCAATATGTACGCGATCGCCTCGTTCATTACGCCTTTTCTAATGCGGTACCACGAGCTAGACATACAACAGGCAAACTTCGTTTCAATGCTCGTATATGGAGTGATGGGAGCTCCGGGGCTGCTACTGGGCGGTTTCCTGGGGGATTTGGCTATGAGACGCCGGCAGAATGGACGCATGCTTGTCGGAACTGGCGCGATCTTTCTGTCCGTCCCGACCATTTATTTCGCGTTGAACGCCCCGCGAGGCTCTACAACACTCTTCCTGATCCTGATGGGTACAGCCTGCGCGCTCATGTACTTCTACTATTCGACCGTATACTCGACGATTCAGGATGTTACGGAACCCGCTTCTCGAGGAACCGCAATGGCCGTATATTTCTTCGCGATGTACGTACTCGGAGCATCGCTTGGGCCTTACGGAACCGGACTTCTTAGCGACTTTTTTACCACGCGTGCGGCCCAACTCGCCGGCGTAACCGAAACCACACAGGCGGCTCTCGAATCCTTCCGTGCCGAGGGATTGCATACAGCAATGTACGTTATCCCGATCCTCGGCATCTTGCTTACCGCCATTCTATTTGCCGGCTCACGTACCGTCACCAAAGAGATCAAGGGAATGCAGGACTGGATGCGGGAGTCTTCGACTAAATAGCTGTGCTAAAATTATCGGTTATTGACCATTATATTTTTGAATTATGACCCCAGAGATCAAAGAAGCAGTAACTAAAGCACAGTCCGAAAAGGAACGTTGGGAAGAAGAAACCCTGCAAAAGGTTCTGGATAAAACGCCCGAACGGAAATCCACGTTCGAGGGCGTGAGCCTTGAGCCCGTCGACCGGCTTTACACCGACGCCGATATCGAGGATATCGATCAGATCGGTTTTCCCGGCGAATTTCCCTACAAACGGGGCATCCACCCGACCGGGTATCGGGGGAAGCTCTGGACAATGCGTCAGTTCGCAGGATTCTCTTCGCCCGAGGAAACGAATCGCCGCTTCAAATACCTGATGGCCCAAGGCCAGACCGGACTCTCGGTCGCCTATGACCTGCCCGCATTGATGGGGCTCGATGCCGATTCGCCACTTTCAGAAGGCGAGGTCGGCAAGTGCGGGGTCGCCGTTTCTTCGCTCGCGGATTTTGAGGTCCTCTTTGACGGCATTCCTCTTGACGAAGTTACGGTGTCGCAAACGATCAATGCACCGGCACCGATATTTCTGGCGATGTACCTGGTCGTGGCCGAAAAGCAGAAGGCTGATTTTACAAAGATATCCGGCACCCTTCAAAACGACATACTCAAAGAGTACATCGCCCAAAAAGAATGGATCTACCCCATTAAACCGGCGATGAAGCTTGTCATCGACACGTTTGAATACACGGTTAAACACGTTCCGAAATACAACCCTATATCTATCTCCGGCTACCACATCCGCGAAGCAGGAGCTACGGCCCTCCAAGAATTGGCGTTTACACTCCGTGATGGGGTGGAGTACGTGCAATACGGCGTCGACCGCGGTATGAACGTCGACGAATTCGCACCCCGTCTGTCTTTCTTCTTCAACGCTCACAACGACTTTTTCGAGGAAATTGCAAAGTATCGTGCAGCCCGCGTCGTATGGGCTCGTACAATGAAGGAACGCTTCGGTGCCCAAAACCCACGGACGATGCAGCTCAGGTTTCATACGCAAACCGCCGGCGTTTCCCTAACCGTTCAACAGCCGCTCAACAACATCGCACGCGTAGCCATTCAGGCTCTCGCCGGGGTTCTCGGCGGCACGCAGTCGCTGCACACCGACTCGTTCGACGAAGCCCTCGCCTTGCCAAGCGATAACGCGGCCCTCATCTCTCTTCGTACACAGCAGATCATCGCCGAAGAGACCGGCGTTGTGAACACGGTCGATCCGCTCGGCGGCAGCTACTATGTCGAATCGCTGACACAGAAAATGATCGACGGCTGCATGGATTATTTTGACAAGATCGACGGTTTCGGCGGGATGGTAGAGGCGGTCGAAGCCGGGTTCCCGCAGCGTGAGATACAGGAATCCGCGTATCAATATCAGAAAGCTGTCGATCGAAAAGAACAGGTTATCGTCGGTGTCAACAAATATGCAATGGATTCAGAGATCCACAAAACAGACATCCTCCAGATCGACGAAACCGTCCGCGCTCACCAGCTCGAACGCCTTGCCCGCGTCAAATCAACTCGTGACAACGGAGCCGTCGCCAATTCTCTCGAGAAACTAAAACTCGCGGCCCGTGATAACGAGAATACAATGCCCGCCATCATCGAAGCCGTCGCCGCGTACGCAACGGTCGAGGAGATCTGCGTCGCGCTGCGTGATGTTTACGGTATATATGAGGAGCCGGCGTTTTGAAGAGACTGGAGTCGTTCTGCGATGACACCCTTACAGATTCGATCTTCAGTCGAAAACCAGAAACTACAGCTTAAAGGGCAGCAGCGATTTAATCATCATTTCGCCGCCCACTTCGCCCTTTTAGTCGGACTC
Organism: Pyrinomonadaceae bacterium; assembly: GCA_041745615.1. GTDB lineage: Bacteria > Acidobacteriota > Blastocatellia > Pyrinomonadales > Pyrinomonadaceae > OLB17. Next base: position 54,161 of record JBGTIP010000005.1, read on the forward strand.
GGTCTACCGGCGCTTACAGTAGTTGACTGGTTGATCGATGGTCGTATAGGGGTAGTCCTGTCGGGGTTAGAGATCGCACTCTTTTCGACGCCGTGGCTTGTAGGGGCGACCCTTCTTTATCGACACCTCGTACGAATCCTGGCACTAAGTAAAGTGACGACGCCGCTGGGTGTTTCGGCTATTAGGGAGCTCTTAGTCAGCTTGGCCCGTCGCGAGCGTTGGTCCGTTCAGAATAATCGAAAAACCTTCATGGTTTTAAAAACAAACCCAGGTTTCACCTGGAACTGGGGCGAGAGAATAACGGTACTCTTTCAAGGCGGCGAGGTTTGGGTAAACAGTATATGCGACCCTAACTCGGATCCCGCAATTTATTCCTCCGGCCGAAACAGACGAAACAGGCAGCTAATCCACGAGTTTCTTGGCGGAAATCGTCCCCCTTCTATGTGAATCTTCACTTCCCGTAACTAACCCGCCATATCTTTCTGGCTCCATCATCCGTGATCAACAACGAGCCATCAGAATGGACGAGCAGTCCAACTGGTCGGCCCCAAACCTCATTTGAGTCCTCATTAGGCAGCCAGCCTGAAACGAATTCCTCGTACGAATTACCTTCGAGCTTGCCTTTATCGTCAAACTTGATCCTTACGACCTTGTATCCCGACAGCTTGTGCCGATTCCAAGATCCGTGAAATGCGACAAAGGCATCACCCCGATATTCCTTCGGAAACATCTTGCCGTTGTAAAACAAGATTCCTAGTGCTGCAACGTGAGAACGAAACAAGACGTCGGGAACGATAGCTTTCTTTACGTGTTCAGGCGATTCACCTTTTCGCCGCGGGTCTTCGATCTGCCCGATATATGAATAGGGCCAGCCGTACCATCCGCCCTCTTTGACGGATGTGGCGTAATCGGGCACGAGGTCGTCGCCGAGGCCGTCACGTTCGTTTACCGCCGTCCATAGCTCGCCGGTTTTCGGGTTCCATGCTAAACCGATAGGATTGCGCAGGCCTCCAGCGTAGATGCGGTGGTTTTTCCCGTCCGGATCGTAAACTGAAATGGCCGCTCGCCGTGGGTCTTCCTCGACATCGACGTTCGTTGCCGAGCCTATCGAAACAAACATCTTCTTCCCGTCCGGCGAAAAGATAATGTTTCGGGTCCAGTGCTGGTTGTAGCCGCCCCGAGTCAATTCAACGAGGCGTTCCGGCTCGCCGGACGCTTCGGTCTGGTCAGGCTTGTAGGCGAAACGGACCACCGAGTCGGTATTCGCTACATAGAACCAGTTTTTATGAAAAGCCATTCCGAACGGCTGGTCCAGTTTGGCGGACCACACCCATCGCTGGTCTGCCTTGCCGTCTTTATTGGTATCGCGGAGAACGATCACGGAGTTTGCTCTCGAGTCGGCCACGAATACATCGCCATTAGGTGCCAAAGCCATCCACCGCGGATACGTAAACCCTCCCTCGGCAAATACATTGACCTTGAATCCCTTCGGAACCACCAGTTGTGCATTGGTCGGCTGAGGGATCACTTTAGACGGGCGCCGTGCGCTTTCGGTATGAAACGGCGGCGGCAGTGTTCCGGGATCGACCGATCTTACCAGCGGCTTTTCCACATTCACTATTCGCGGCAGGGGCGGCAGAGTCGGTGTAGGAGAAGCCTGTCCTGAAGCAATAGCCGACATACTCGCCAGGAACATGGAAACAATGGCGAAGGGTTTGATATAATTCGATCTCATAAATCCAAAAATAGCGAATGTCGGAAATATTGTCGATCATCGTTGACCAGAAAGAGGACACGCCTACTCAGGCTCAGACGATTCTGGGAATTCGAGGCGAAGCTCTCGCGGCTGAATTTCTTCGAGCTCAGGGGTATCAGCTCGTCCTTGCAAACTTCAAGGTTCCTGTCGGGCGGAACATCCGCGGAGCTCCAGTAACCGGTGAGGTCGATATCGTCGCACTTGATGGGGAAATTTTGTGTTTTATAGAGGTGAAGACCCGGCGTTCGGACGAGTTCACGCCGATCATTACACATGTCGATCTGCGAAAACAACGCCAGATCATTCGCACGGCGAAAATTTACCGCCACACTTTCGACGTTTGGGATGTACCTCATAGGTTCGATGTTGTTACCGTTCTACTGCCTAAAAACTCTGAGCCTGCCATCGAATTGATAAAGGGCTTTTGGAATGAAGGCAAATTTCGAAAAAGAAAGTGGGCTTACGATGGGTGGCATGAACTTACATGAAACTCCGGCCGCTAGCCATTTCGCCAGTTATCGAAGTGATCCATCGGAACACTAGCGCTTACTCCGCGGCTGCTTGCCGTCTGTCAGAATGACAAAATCACCCAGATCGGTGTGTTTTGCCGGATCGAAAGTCTGAAACTCGTTCTCATATCTCATAGTAACCACGATCGCCCGGGCCTTCGGCCTGTAATTCAAAAAATGCTCGACGGTTCCCAGGCGGCTCTCGGTGTGAAACCCGCCGTTCAGGTGGATCACCAGCGGTTTATTGTTCTTCTTCACGAATTGGGCGACTGCATGGGCCATCGTGGCATCCCACAAGGTCTGCGAAGCAAGTATGTTCTCCAGCCCCATCCGTGCCTCGGCGGCTGACCCCATGAGGGCCCTGAATTTTGCCGCATAGGCGGCCGAGGGTTCACCATAGGGCAGCGGAGCCAGCCATTCGCGGGCGTCTTTTGATAAAGCCCGCAGTGCATCGCGTCCGTTTCGCGAAACCATATTGATATAACGCCGCGGAGCATTGGCCGCGATCACGGGCAGCCGCCGCTCTTTTGCCAGCTCGACCAGCGGACGATAATCGGTCTTATAGTTTCCCCACGCCCGCGAGCTTAGCAGAAAGTGGTCTTCCCTGATCAGGCCTGCCAGATATTCATCGATCACGATCTGCACGTCACGCTCAAACATCTCGAGCGAAAGGGCGATCTTTCTATTATTGGCATGGCTTGCCACCGCACGCCTGAATATCTCAAATTGCACCGCATGTCCAACAGCATCGTCATGCAGTTCGCCAAGAAAAACTACGTCATTCGCCGCTACCGCTGCCATCACAGCATCGATATTCGACGGATTTCCCTTAGCGTCGAATACGCGAAAATGATCTTCGTTATATGCGATCTGGCCCAAGGTATTCATTGCAAATATTACGCTTAGACAAACAGATGAAAGGAACTTAAATGTCATATTCGATGGAGCGATCTGGTACAGCGAGGACGTTAGAATCCAATGTTACACCCTGCCGCGAAAAGAAAAAAGGAAGCCGCTGAGAGCTTCCGCCCATAAAGAGGAGGAGCGGCCGCGGGCCCGCTCCGTTAGTCGGAGGATATACAGAATTATTCAAGAGCCACCATCTCGACGGAAGTCAGACCATCAGCCGGAGCGACGGTCAAGGGCGCAAACCTGAACCGCCTCGACTGCACGGACAACGTATAGCTCTCACCCGAGTTAAGGCTGCCAAACTCAAAATACCCGAGCGAGCTCGAAAATGTCACGGTCCTCAAGCCAGTTGGGCTGGTGATGGTAACCTGCGTGTTTCTCACTCCCTGACCCGTGGCCGTGACCAGCCGGCCGCGAACGGTATTGCGATTGGCGCTGGTAACAAAAACGCTCCCGTCCGACACGACCGTATGGGTCTTTCCGTCATTAAAACGAAATCCCTTGACCTTGAGCTGCGAAGCCGCCCCCGCACCTCCCGCGGCAACAAAACGCAGATTGGCGTAATTTCCGTCGCCGATCACTCCGAATACATTGTAGACGGCAACTTTCAGCAGCCCCGGTCTCGGAACATTGTAAATGATATTCATCCCCGCCCCGACGGTACCGGCGAGATCTGCCGCCAACGCGGCGGGAGTCAGGACATCGGCATCGTATTCGATATCGAATTGATATGACCGGATGCTGGCACCGTAGAGATTCTCGATCTTCAGCGGGACGACTACGGTCGAGCCGGGCTGAGCGTAAACATTACCCAGGCTTACAGCCGCCGGTCCAGCCGCATGAGCAAATAGCTGCTGCAGCAAAACGATAGGAACCGTTCCAAAATCGCCGTTGACGTCGCCGAAAAGAAGAGCGTCATAATTCCGGACAATATCGTTGGTCACCGGACCATGGTCAACACTTGAAGGTGTGATCGCCCAAGTTCCGCTGCGATTGACGGTATCCGGCAGCCCGACCACCCAGCGGGCGATCAGGGAGGCGTCATACGAGGATACGCTTCCATTACCGCTGACATCTGCGGCTGCAATCTGGTGAGCCGTAAAATCGGGCTCAAGTCCCACCATACGTCGTGCGACCAGCGATGCGTCGTCGATGAAAACGCCGTTCGGCTCTTCATAATCCTGATCGGCCTTCGACGGAGTTACGGTGTACGGTCCGGCCCCAAAGCCCGAGAGCGAATATTTTCCGTCGGCATCCGTCGAACCGGAAACCGGCGGTGCTCCTTCGGCGTGGAGATCGACCTCCGGAACCGGAACATCATCGAGCAGCGGTGTGCGGTCGATCGCATTCTGCAGCCTGACGCTGCCGCTGATCGTGATCAACGCGAAATTTGCGCTCACCGACTTCGAGGCTTCCATCGTCAGGATACAGGTCGTATCCATTCCGGAACAATCGCCGCCCCAGCCGGTAAACTTCCAGCCGGTATCAGCCATCGCGTTTAGCGTAACCTGTTCATCTTCGGCAAAATCGCCCTCACATTCCGTTCCGCAATTGATCCCGGCCGGATCGCTCGTAACGGTGCCATTCCCGCTTTTCGTCACGGTCAAGATCGTATCCGGCAGATCGTTGTCAACAATGGTCACAGACACCGGGTTTGGCGCCCCGATCACCGCCATTCCCGTCGGGCTGGACAGCGTTACGTCGAAAATCTCGTCACCCTCAAAATCACCGTCCTCATTGATCGTCACAACAATCGATTTCGCGTCAGAGTCACCGGCCGCCCAATTCAAGGTGCCGGAATTGGCAGCGTAATCATCCGGGGCCGTGGCGATATCATTTGAGGTCGAAAATTGGACAGAGACCGCACCGTCCGAGCCGCCGGTCCGCGTAACGTTGAGCGTTACCGTGCCGCCTCCTTCACTTACGCTGTACGCTGCCGGCTCAAACTGCAGCGAGCCGGCCTGAACGGCCGATGGTTCCGCCAGACTCCAGTCACCCGAAGGCGGTACGCCGTTGACCGTGGCAAAATTGCTCGCCGTATCGAGCACAGTCGGATCGAACTGTGTGAATATGCCGTTGCTCGCTCGAATGGCCTTATAGTCAGCCTCGGTACCGGTAACATCGTCCTGTATATATCCGAATGTCAGGTCCGCTGTCACCATTCCCGGCCCCTCCACCTCCGAAAGGTTCCAATATCGGCCAAGTGCATTCGAACCTGAAATTCCCGGCAGCATGCCCGGGTGGGCTTTCACCGAATGCTCATAAACGCCGGCCTCCGAGAAAGAATAATCCGCCTCAACCGGCGAATAACCGGTAATAGTTCCGACGGGGTAAATTTCGTCACGTACACCTGGGCCGGCTGTAAAGGTGCGTTTCAGGCTGCCAATCACATAACCCGAGGTCCCGCCGGTAATATCGGCTCCGTCAGCCGCATGGAGAGTAAGGTCCGCACCCATTCCCATCTGGAGAACGCGGCCAAGTGAAAGTGTGGTACCCGCGGCCACTACGGAATCGCTGGTAAAAAGCACTCCCCTTCCATTGCCGTCGGTCTCGAACGAGATCGTGCCGCCGCCCGTTTTATCTATCGTCATTTGGCCGGTCGGGCCGGCCGAGAGTTTGACGTCCGCATTCGTGCCGACGCCCGTTCCTTCGCTGCGGATGCTGCCGCCGATGCTGACACTGCCTGCCCCGGTGCCGGTGAACGACAACGAGGAATTTGCGGCATTCGTGCTTATTACGGTGAGGTTGTCAAAACCGAAATTGCCTGAGCCGCTTGCCGACAACTCGACCGCCGTGCCCGCATTTCCCACGTTCAGGTCAGCATATGTCCGCCCGTTCGCCTGAAACCCTTCTGTGGTAAGCCACTGTGCCAGACTTCCTTCCTGAAAAACCGTCACAGGTGCTCCCACGTTTCCGAACGGGCTGCTGCCCGCGTTGTGCGAGTAAACCGAGCCGCTCTGAAAAACTACGGACACGGCAGCCCCGTTACCGGGTGAACCGTCGCCGAAAGGATATCCTGTGAAATCCTGCGTTGTCGTCCCCGCCGAGCCCGAAGCAAAAACGATCGCCCCCGCATCTGCCGCTATCAGCCGGTGAGGCCCGTCGAATATAAGCGTTCCGTTGATGTCGGCATCGGCGCCTGTCGCGACTGATATCGTCAGCGGCACCGCACCGGTCAGTGTCACATTCGAAGCATGCGCAACTACCTCGAAACCGTCGCCCGCGAGCGAGCCGGTGATCGACAGTGTCTTGTCAGATCCATCAGCCGACATAATGGGCGATGCCCCGTTTATGATGCGCAGCTCGCGGATCGTTTGATCGAATAGCCCCGACACATTCGTTATCGTCGGAGCCGGCGTTATATTGCCGTCGACAATTAGCGTATCGCCGTTATTCGGCGTCAGCCTAACCGGGTTCCAGTTAGTCGGCACATTCCAGTCGGTTTGGCCGATCGCCGGTGTCCATGTATAAGTTGTCGGCCCGGTCGCGTTGCCGATTCCCTGCAGGTCGATCTCAAACGGGTTCTCGTCTGCATCGTTGTTGGTTATTTCCAGCGTCGCCGTACGCAGACCTAGCCCGCCGGGAGTGAATGTCACGGTAAATGTCCTGTCACCGCCTGCCGGTATGATCCAATCGGCCTCATCGCTGGCAATCGCAAACTCCGCCGCGTGCGTACCGTCCTTTACAAACGGCCAGGTGACCGTCAGGTCCGCGGAACCCGTATTCCTGATCGTATATGTCTTCGGATCACTCGATGTCAATACAGTCTGCCCGCCAAAATTCGAAGTCCCACCGTTCAAAATTTCGTCATCGTCCTCAACCGCGATCTCCGGCGGGCAGAGATTGTGAAACACGTACGCCGAACCAGAAGTGTTACCGAGGTCGTCATCTGAGTTAGCTCCGGCAACGGCCGTGTTGCCGACGATCGCTACGCTGAATCCAAATTGATCACCCACCGCGCCGTCGGATGCAGTCAGCTTTTGCTGCTGGCTCCACGCCCCGCCGGTGCGTGTAAAGATATAGGCCGAGCCGCGGCTGGCATCGTCATTCCGCGCACCGACGATCGCCGTGTCGCCGCTGATTCCAACAGAGAATCCAAAAAGGTCATTTCCGGCTGAGTCCGACGCTGTCAGTTTTTGCTGCTCGGTCCAAACTGCACCGTTTCGGGTAAATACATAGGCGGAGCCCGCATTTAGGATAACCGGGTCACCGTGTTCGTCCAGGACAGCCCCGACAATTACCGTATCGCCGCTGATCGCCACGCCATAGCCAAATTCATCGAAGGCCGCGCCATCGGATGCGGTAAGTTTCTCCTGCTCACTCCATATGGTGCCGCTTCGGGTGTATATGTACGCTGAGCCCGAGCTATCGCCGAGGTCGTCGTCTTTAATCGCCCCCACGATCGCAGTATCACCGCTGATCGCCACCCTCCATCCAAATTCGTCAACGGCCGCACCGTCCGATGCCATCAGCTTCTGCTGCTGGCTCCACACACCGCCGGTTCCCGTAAAGACATAGGCAGCTCCCGCATCAGCGATGGATCCGTTGCCTGCATGTGCCCCGGCGACAACCGTGTCGCCGCTGATCGCCACACTCCTGCCGAATTGATCACCGGCCCCGCCGTCAGATGCGGTCAGCTTTTGCTGCTCGGTCCAGTTCGGTCCGCTTCGCGTAAACACATAGGCGGCGCCCTTGCCATCATCCTGATGGGCCCCTATCACGGCAGTATCGCCGCTGATCGCCACCCCAATGCCAAAATTGTCCGAGGGGGTCCCGTCCGATGCGGTCAGTTTGGCCTGCAGGGTCCACACGCCGCCGATCCTAACAAAGACATAGGCCCCGCCTTCGCCGCCTTCGTCGCCGATCGCCCCGAAAACCATCGTATCGCCGCTGACTGCCACGCTTGTTCCAAACTGATCATTTACCTCACCGTCAGAAGCATTTATTCTTGGCTGCTGCGTCCACGTACCCGTCGCTGGACATGGCGAAAGAACGATCACCTGCAGTGTCGAGGCCGCCGACTGCATTCCGCTGTTCGTCACCGTCAGCGTAAATGTGGCATCCCCGGCACCGGCCGCCGCCTCGATATTGGCGGTGACCACTCCAGTAATATCGACACTGATACCGTTCACTGTTACCCCGTTTTGCACCGCCGAATCGTCGCCGTTGACCTCCACCTTCAGGGAATCAAGTTCATCGGCCGGGTCCGTCACATTCGCGATAGTCGAGTTTGAACTTCCGCCGCCCGCCGTCCGCACGACTGGAACCGCACTGATCGTCGGCGGCGGCAGGCCCGTTCCCGTCAGATTGATCGTAAAGGGATTCTCGTCCGCATCGTCATTCTCTATATGGATCGCAGCCGTACGAGTCCCCGTTCCAGCCGGCGTGAAGGTCACCGTAAAGGTCGTGCTAGTATCCGGCAGGATCACAGCATCGGTGGAACTAGTATCTACCGCAAAGTCCGCCGAATGGTCACCATCTTTCCCAAATGGCAGGGTGATATTCAGATTCGCATCACCCGTGTTTTTGATCGTAAATGTCCTCGGACCGCTCGAGGTTAAGACGGTTTGTCCACCAAAATCCGAAGTTCCTCCTTCATCGATATTTGCGGTATCCTCCACGGCTATCTCAGGAGCCGGAGGAGGAGGAGGGGCCACAGGCGCCAATGCGATGCCGCGGAAGGCGTAATTGTTCCCCGCGTTAGCCAATAGAAGAAAGTCAGCATTAACCTTGGAAAAGGTTGCCCCAAAAACACTGGTATCCGTTACCTTTCTCAACAAATTATTCGAAGAAATAGCCGTTGTGACGTACAAGTCAACGCTCGTGCCATTTTCGATTGCAACAAGGCCGAACAAATTCCCAGTTGAAGTCGCTTTACCCCTAAAGAACCATGATGAACCGTTCCATTCAAATTTTTTGATTGCCGATCCGTCGACCACATAAAGCGTGTCAAGTCCATGGAGATTTGTAGCTCCAATCGTAGGGCTTCGATCGAGAAATACGAAAGAGCCAGGCACAGTATTGACCCCGAGCCCTTCATCACCGGACAGGACCAGTTCTACCCCTGCAGATGAGGTCTTGGGCGGGGCGTTTGGCGCATTATGGCGGAAGATTGCACTACCTGTACTCGAGAATAAAATCCCGGCGAAAATTGCCGTATTTCTCGGCTCGCCCGATTGGATAATAGTCGATCCTGTAGCTACTCCTGAAGCAGAATTAACATATCTTAATCCACTTGTATTTCCGGTTCCCGCGATCCATATATCATTGCCATCCGTTGTAAATGCCGCTCGAGGATTGCCTGTTGAGAATGTGCTTTCCAAAGCAGCTTTGAGGGATACATTTCCCTCCGCATCTATCATTGCTATGTTCCTATGGGCAATTGACGCCGTAGTCCCGATGACGCCAGAGGTACCTAACGCTGCGTCGATACCCATTAAAGTCAAATATTGTCCATTCGATGAGCGATGGAGAAAGCCCCCGATCGCGGAAACACTTCCGGTATCAGTGAAACCACCCTGATTGTTTCCGCCTGAATTGAATGACGGCAACAAGATCACATTTCCAGTGAGAGTTCCAGCTGTGGTGTATTCCACGACGGATATTGGGTGCGCAATGGTCGTTAAATTAGTCGTTCCGTCGCCGACCCTATTGATCACCAAATTCCCCGGAGTAAAAGCCGCGAGAGTCTCTGGCTTCGCAGCGGGCAGTTGTTCGTCAGTTGGCTCTTTTGGTAGAGATTCAGCCGAAGCAACTCCCAACTTATCAGCCACACTTTCAATAAAACTGCGGCCGTAGGAACTGCCCGAATTCACTTCTGCTGCGATAAGTCCGGCAGCAATTACAAGTATGGCTAGGGCCCCGAAAATGCTGGGACGCGATCGCGGGTTCAATGACATTTATAGTTGTCTCCGATCAGATCTTTTCTGATTTACTCGAGGGCAACAATCGACAGGGGGCAACTGGAAGAAACCCATCGAGCTTTGAATTATTTTTCGATCTCGGTAATTATAAGCAAAGTAACGATTTTGTCAATGCAAAAAATCCTGGTTGTAGTTAGCACATCATAAGTCCGGTAGTAGTAGCAGATGATATGTCCGCTTTTAGCGGCAAGGGGTAGAGGATGGTAGGAGGGAGAGAGATGAACTGCTATGGGACTTTACTCTGGAGCCGCGTGGGAGCGAGCAATGAAAAGAGAAGAGATCATATTGAGGGCGTATGCGAAGAAGATCAGTTGGATAGAGGCGGCGGAGATCTTAGGAATGAGTTGCCGTCATCTCCGACGG
>JBGTIP010000006.1:0-73541 GCA_041745615.1 Pyrinomonadaceae bacterium
AGCCGCGAGCAGGCAGAGTCTGCGAGTTATCGAGATAAAGTGTGGAACTGGTTCAACGACGACATGATGACCCGCCTCGAACCCGACGGCCAGGTCATCCTCATCCAAACCCGCTGGCACGAAGACGACCTCGCCGGCCGCATCCTCAAACAGCAGCAGGAAGATGGCACCGACGAATGGCACGTTATCTCTCTTCCCGCGATCGCTGAGGAAGTTCGGAGAGTTGACAGAGTTACAGAGTACCAGAGTTCAGAAGGGGCTTTCGGAAACTCCGATAACTCTGGTACTTCTGGTACTCGTTCTCCGATCTACATAAACCGCAACGGCCGCCGCGAGATCGTCCACACGCTCGGAGGCCTCCGTCCCGAATTCGCATATCTCGAACAGGAACAAAAACCCCCGATCCGATACGTAACCTCTCAAAACCCCTCCGGCCTCCCCATGGGTGCCATCCCGAACGAATACGACCGAGCCGCACGTCAGAACCGCCAGCGTCAGCGGCCGGCCAGTTCGTCAGCCAATAACGAACTCGACGATAGAGAAGATATTCAACGCAGAGACGCTGAGACGCAGAGAGAAACGGAGATTACAAAGAACCCGATAGATTCAACAAACTCTATAAACTCAACAAACTCTAAAAACTCCCGAGACTCTCTAGACTCCCCAGACTCTCTAGACTCTAGAGAACCCGGCACCGCCCTCTGGCCCGAACGCTTTAGCGTTGAGACGCTCGAGAAGATAAAAAAACGAATGGGCTCATACTCATTCGAAGCCCTCTACCAGCAGAGGCCGGTACCGACCGAGGGAGGGCTGTTCCAGCGTGCATGGTTTACAAAGAACATCGTTCCGGTGCCCCCGCCGAACCTCGAATGGAAGCGCGGCTATGACCTTTCGTTCACCGCCAACCCCGATTCCGACCCTTCTGCGACACTCAAAGTGGCCTTCGACAAAGACGGAGTGCTCTATATCGACGGATGCTTCGTCGGAAAACTAAATTATCCACTCCAGCGGAAGATGCTCATGCACTATATTCAAACTGAGACACGCACCGAACACGGAATTGAACTCTCGGCCAACGGCCACGCGATCCTCCACGACCTGAGACAGGTCCCCGAACTCCGCGGCCGCAAGTTTCGGGGCGTAAAGGTCGAGACAAACAAGCTCACCCGCGCCCTCCCCTGGATCGCCCTCGCCGAAGAAGGCCGCGTCCGCCTCGTAGCCGGACGCTGGAACCAGGAGTTCATCGAAGAAGCCTGCTCCTTCCCCCACGGCCTCCACGACGACCAAATAGACGCCGTATCAATAGCCGTCCGCATGCACGGCGAGAGAAAGGGTAAAAGATTCTGGAGGTTATGAGAACAGTTGTCGGTGGTCAGTTGTCGGTTGTCAGTTGTCAGTTGTCAGTTGTCAGTGGTCAGTTGTCAGTTGTCGGTGGTCAGTGGTCAGTTGTCGGTAGTCAGTGGTCGGTTGTCGGTTGTCGGTCGTCGGTGATCAGTGGTCAGAACCTGCGTCTTCTTTGCGACTTTGCGACTTTGCGGGAGAGAAGAAGTTTCCCGCAAAGCCGCAAAGACCGCAAAGAGAAACTAAGCGGATAACGGGTCTGACCGTGTCAGAACCGGGAGCGATAGCGACTGGGTTCTTTTCGTATTAACAGATTAAACATGTCAGAACCGCGAGCGGTAGCGACCGGCTTCTGGAACGTTGACAATACATGCAGCAGCCGCACGATCGCAAACTGTTTTCTCTCTGCGACTTCTTTGCGACTTTGCGTCTTTGCGGGAGAAAAGAGATTTCCCGCAAAGCCGCAAAGATCGCAAAGAGAAACTAAGCGGATAATGGGTCTGACCATGTCAGAACCGGGAGCGATAGCGACTGGGTTCTTTTCTTTATTAGCAGATATTTGACAACCCAATGCCGCACGATCGCAAACTCTTTCTTTCTCTCTGCGTCTTCGCTGCGACTCTGCGTCTTTGCGGGAGAGAAGAGATTTCCCGCAAAGCCGCAAAGACCGCAAAGATCGAAGGAGAAACCCCGAGGGTATCATTGCCTTTTTTCAGAACGCAGCAAAATAGCTGATTTTCGCAAACGGATGTAGAATGAACTAAAAAAGTGAGGGACCGTTATGAAGATCATATTGGCAACAGACGGAACTAAATTTGGCGATGCGGCGACCGAGATGCTGAGGAATTTCAAGCTGGGGGACGGAGATTCGGTTAGGATCATCAGCGTGGTTGATATGGCTGTGCCGCTGGCGGTTGATGTCTACGGCGGTTATTTGCCGGATACTTCCGAACTCGAGAAAGCCGCTCGGGAAAGCGCTTCTAAGGTCATAGAAAGCACCCGTGAGAAGCTCGTTTCAATGTTCGGAGCTGCTGTAGACGTTTCCGGGGAAGTCCTTTTCGGTTCGCCGGACAGCCGGATCGTCGAAACAGCCGAGGAAAGCGGGGCAGATCTCATCGTACTCGGTTCTCACGGATACAAACGATGGGAGCGCCTGCTGCTGGGATCCGTTTCAAGCTCAGTTGTACATCATGCACATTGTTCGGTGCTCGTGGTCCGCACACTGACCGCGGACGATTCTGAATGAGGTCCGAACAGATCGTTACGATCAACTCCCGAAAGTTCGATCAGACCGTCCGCCGAAGCTGGACTGCCACTCTAATCGATCGTACTCCTCCGTTGCTTGTGTTCGAGGGCATTTTCGAGATTGACGTGGATCATGACGGTCTCGGACATATTCCGGCCGGCACCGTATCGAGGGAATTTTACTGGCTCGACCGCTGGTACAGCATTTTCCGGTTTCACAAACCCGACGGCACGCTCCGCAATTATTATTGCAACGTCAATATGCCGCCCATTTTTTCGGGTATGGCCCTCGATTACGTGGACCTTGATATCGATGTCGTAGTATGGCCGGATGCAAGTTATCAGGTGCTTGATATCGCGGAGTTCGAGGCAAACGCAGATCTTTACCTCTATCCCGACGCGGTTCTAAAAAATGCGGATACGGCCCTGGCTCAGCTTGTCGACTTGATCGAGAACGACGGCCTTCCGAAATAGGCTGACACGGACAGTCAAAAACATCGCAACATTTTGTGCTTCTTTCCGTGTTATGATTCGTCAGTCAAACATACAGAAAATCAAGGAGCCTTGTATGAAGAATACAATTCTTTCGGCCGCTTGTTTCGTGCTGATGTCGGCAGCCGGCACATGGGGGCAAAACCCGACTGCGGCCTATATTAATCCGGTAGCGGATGAGGCAGTGCTTACGGAGCTTCAAAAGATCTCTCGCTCGGTGCAGACACTTGCGGCAGGCCTGAAAGCACTCGCCGAGAAGTCTGAAGCTACGAAGGACGGCCCTTCGGAAAGACAAAAGCGCCTTATGCTGGGTTTGGAAATGCTGGTAAAGACGGAGGAGCGCGTTGCGAATTTCCAAAAGCTTCAGATCGAACTCGTCGAGAAGCTAAACGAAAACCGCGGCAAACTATCGCAGGTCGAATTAGAATTAAGGCCGCGAAGTATCGATCGCAATTTTGCCTTTGAGGGGACCACCGAAACGCCGGAGCTTCGTGAAACAAGAAGGTTGAAGTTGATCGCCGACCGTACCACACTAACGGCATTGCTATCGCAGATCCAAACTACGCTCGGCGAAACGATCGAGAGCCTCAATGAGGCCCAGGGCCAGGCATATCGCCTTCGGCGTACGATCCTCCCGCAGCTCGAACGCGAATTGACGGACCCATGATCACTTTGGCTGAATACGCAGCATATAGCTGCAAACATTTACCGGAACGCCCGGTTCGACCGTTACACGCTGGCCGGATGGAAGGTCATAGTTATTGATAGTGGCGGGGTTTTTTCCCTCGTTGACGGCCCAAAACCGCCCGGAATCGTCAACCCCGATCGTGAGATGACGCCTGCTGACCTCGACATCGCCGTTCAGAGGGATGTCCACGGGCTTTGATTTCGATCCCCTGCCGATAACGATCTCTTCTTGATAGATCGGAACGACGTTCTGCCTTACACCGGAACGCCACACTTCGAGTTTATACAGCTCGGACCGACGCGAATTGACCCTCGTCATCTCCTCGGCATCTTGCGCTTGAAGAGGCTCAGCCTGGCTTATGAAAGCATCCTGATACCCGGACGGCGCAGGAAACTTCGCCGGGTGAAGAGCCTCGTGTGTTTTAATTCCCGGGTCTGTCGGGGGTACCGCGGCCTTTTGCGTTGCCGGCGATGCCATCGCTTTCGGCCTCGCCAACACACCAGTTTTGTTAACGTTGGAATCTTCCCAGCTATGCTGAACACGCACATCGCCTTTATCCAGCGTTGCGTCGATCCGAAGCTCGATCACGAAGGACCGCGTTTCAAGTTTTCGTTTCCCCGCGATCTCGCGGGCACGTTCGGCAAGGATATGGTAGAGGCCCTGTTCCAGGCCCTTTCGCTTGACGCCTTTCCATTCCTTGTCATCTTCGTTGCTGAGAAAAATGGTGTATTCGCACGGAATAATGGTCGTGCCCTGCGGCAGTGGAACCATCTCGTTCTGCATCACGCTCTCGACTGCCCGAGCGATCTTTACGATGAAATCCTCAGCCTTGCTTCGCGGTTTTATCTGGGCATCGCGAGCAGCTTCCTCGAGGACAAGCTCCGACGTTTCGCCGTCGATCCAGCGTCGAACCTTATCCAATATCGCCATATGAGATCCTGCCATGTTAATTATCGTCAATGTCGAGATACCTGCCGTTGAGCCAACCCCGCGAAGCGTTCGGCTGCGTAGAGCGTACACGGCCCTGCTCGATGACATCAACTTGATACCAATTATTTTGCGAATTTACAATGCGGACCTTCGAATTCTTGGTAACCAGGCCGATCGGATCATTGTCGGTATTAGGCGCGGGCCGCAGGTAAATATCGGTATTCGCGATCGCCGTACGCGATCGAAAGTAACTGGTGATCTCCGGAAATACACCGCGGCCACGCATATATGTGGCGGTACCGTAAAGCAATCCCGTAAATATACCGATAAAAATAAGAAATGCCGCGTATCGTCTGATCCTCCTTCGATATGGCCTATATGGAGCCGCAGGTGCCTGGAAGATAGGCGGTTCAGCTGTGTTCGGGCTCGTTATCGGCATAGCCGGCTGATGCAATGGAATATGGATCTCGCTTCGAACCGGTCCGGGCGGCAATGCACCCGAAACCGGATCGAATTCCGGGGCGGCCGGAACGATCGGGGTATACCCCCGTGAAATATGGGGCCTGGGCAGTTCCTCGGAGGCAAGAGTTACATATTCGCCCTCGGCGGCTTGATTTCTGACGGTGCAAAGATCAGCCCAGAACTCTTCCACGGATTCCTGGCGTTCTTTCGGTTCACTGTTCGTGGCCTTTTCCAAAACCCGCAGCAAATCTCGTTTCCACGAAGTTTCGGCCAGTGACTCGGGAAGCGAAGTGATCTGATCGTTGACAAATGCACGCGGTGCTTCACCAGTAATTAGGGTGTAAGTGGTCTTCGCGAGCGAATATACATCGGCGGCTGGGGTCAGGGCATGGCTGCCCAGTTCAGCCGTGCGGCCCGCTGACAGAGGGCTGTGCTCGGGTGGGGCATAAATATTGGTTCCGACCCTCGTGATCGGTGAATCCGAAACTGCCATCCGGGCAACGCCGAAATCAGCGATCTTGACGGTCTTGAGATCGGCCGTTAGGAGCAGGTTCTGAGGTTTGATATCGCGGTGAATGACCCCCCGTGAGTGGGCGTGGCTAAGGCCGGCACAGATCTGCTCGATGTATACAAGAGCAGGCTGCAGGTTGAGCTTTTTATGACGAATGTGGTTCTGGAGATTACCGCCGGACAAATACTCAAGAATCAGGTAGTGAAACACTGCCCCCTTCAGATCTCTCGCGGTTCCATGCCCGAGCCGGCTGATTATGTTCGGATGGCGGACTCGGTCAAGAGCAACGGCTTCGTTTTGAAAATTCTCTACGAGGGTCCTCTCGAGGTCCGCGTCGAGGTCATCCTGAAGAAAAACATTCAGGGCCTTTATCACTACATCGCAATGAGGCGAGCCCGGCGACGCCAGTGTATCGCGGGCAAGAAATATCTCAGCATAACTACCGCGTCCGAGTGAATCACGTATGTCATACCTTTTATCCAGGCGGCAATTATTAAGTGAAAGCTCCTTCATTATTGATAGGGATATGCAGCGAGCGCGGTCTCCCTAGTCTAAAATACGATAGCACATAGAGGATGTTCGGAAAACAAAGTGCAAATGCCCGACTAAATATAGAAACCTGGCGATCGTCTGGGAATTCGCCCTCTGCTGATGGTCTGGCTATATCGGTATCGTTAGATGCGAAAACGCCTCTACGAGGAGGCTCGCAGAGGCGTTGAAGCAAAGTGAACCTAACGGGATCAATCGTTGGTACGTTGGAAGCCGGTAGTCTGAACGTACTGAAAATACGGCGTTCCCGGCGGCAGTCGATTTATATCAAGAAAACTAGCGTCAAAAACCCAATTTCGTACCGGTGGATTGTAGACATTAGTGCAGCACTTGAAAGGAGCATTGTTTACTCTCGAATTGAACAAATTGATAAGCGAGCCACTGTAATTCAACCGCACACCGCCCCAGTCCTCCAGGAAGCGTTTGAAGTTATGGACTCCGCCGTTCATCCTCGGATCGCCGCCGCCCTGATTTGGTGTTCCGTTCAGTGTGGTTATCGTATCACCGGCTAACATCGCGAAACGAACATGGGTTTCGGATGCGGTCCTTGAACCACGTGAGAATGGGAAAATGAAGCTGTTCGAATCTCTCCAGGCGTTGGAAAGGATCGTTATCGAGTCGCCCACTATCGAAGCCGGAATATTAAGAGCAGATGTATCCGAAGGAAGATAGGCGCTCGATGGTGTAGGAGTGCCGACAGACGATATTCCGTAGGCATTGTAATTCCCCTGCACGTAGACCCCGTTTTCACTTGCCACCGTGAAGCCGCGTGTGTTGGCGGGGGTCACCGTGTCGTATACGCCGGGAATGGTTTGGGCGTTGATCAGCCTTACACCGCGGCGATAAAACTTATGATCGAACACTGCGGCTATTTCAGGAGCGATATTACTATTTGTACCGGTATATCTGGGCGCTTCGTTAGTGTAGTCTGCCTGAAGCGTATTGTTGCGGTTCACGTCTTCACCGGGCTGCATGATGCCATCATTGTTGCCATAAACGTCTTCCATATCGTATTCGCCATCGAAATCGTAATCTCCGCGGCGATCCGATACATAGAGCACCCATCCCCCGGCCTTTGGGTTCGTGTTCGTGGGTTGCGGGATGTCATTTCCACGAAGTACGTGGCCCTTTGCAGCATGAAAGGGGGTGCCGGTCGGCATATTGGCATCCCAAACGCCGTCGAGGAATTTTTTGAGGTTGCCGACATCGATGTCAACCATGCTCATGACGCCAGCCCAGGGTACGTTTGTGCCGTATGTGCTCGTTGGATTAAACACAGCCGATGTATCGTTGTAGAGCCCTTCACGGGTATCGAACATGTTGATAGGAAACGGGACCACACAGGGAACCACGCCGGTGATACCGCTAATTACAGCATTTCGCATAGATGCCCGGTTATCGCCGCTGAACCCGTTTGGAAAATAGCTTGTGCCGGAAGAGATCGTTCCGGTATCGAAACCAGAGGTCGAGAGAGTAGACGATGGCGAATTATTGCAGTTGGCTCCGGTGGGCACGGTACCTTTGATTACGTAATTATAGGTATTGCCGACATTCGAAGAATAAGACCCGTCACCCGGGAGCGGTGCCCCCGGTATTACGAAACGCTGGAGTTTGACGATCGAACGCGAATCGATCCCGCTTGAATAGTAATTGGCATCCGCGATCCGGAAAGAGCTGTCAGTGCTGCTCGCTGGAGCCTCTGTGACGCCCAGGGAGAGAATATCCTCGGTAATATCCGCGGTATCATATGCTCCGGTGGATGCGTTGTATATGACTGTTTCGATCTTTATCCACGATTCTTTAACATTCGGCCCGGTGGTGCCGGAGTTAAATCTTTCCCCATTGATCTTGGTCGCCTGGTATAACGGAGTTCCTACCATTGCACGTGGGCGATACCCGCGGGCACCGCTCGAATACGTAGCCGAACCATTAGCGGGGCCATCCAGCCGAATACCACACGCGCCAGTGACGGCCGTGCCGGCAGGCGTGGCACAGCCAGGCAGTTTCGCTTTTGAATCAGCAAGCAGAATACGCATGCCGGTTTTATTGTAATAACGCTCAGCCGCTGTTATGGCATCGTCCGAACCGGCGGCCGTTACCGGAGTTATGCCTGGGCTAGTAACGGTTCCAGTGCCGTCATAGCGAAGGTCACCGACCATTTTGCCGCGTTTGACAACTTCGATCAGGTCCAGATTCTGATTTGTCACATCGCTGTTAAGCTTCATGGGCAAGTGGAGGAGGGGAGTATTAGCCACAAGATTTCCGTCAAACAACGCTTCGTTCGTGGGCCAATTGGCGGAATTATAAGCGGTCGGATTCGGGATCGATTGCGGAGGATCGCTGACAACAGGGGCACCATTTGCGGGCGAGGTCAATACGCTGCCCATGTTATTCTGCAGTTGCACGTACGTGCCAGAAGCGTTCCTGATGAAAACGTTGTCATCCCAGTTGGTCCAGGGAAGGCCATTCTTGGAAATATCGGTATAAACAAAATTTGCAGTAGTTACTTTAGAAGAAAAATAAAGGCCGTCATTCGCCTGCAAAAACAGTGAGCCGTTCGAATGAACTCGACCACCGAAGTCAAACCTTGGGCCTGGATGAAACTCCAGGTTGTCATCGTAAAAAACGCCGAATTGAAAGATCGGCACTAGATTATTGATAATATTGCGCGTGAGTTGAACCTGAACCCCGATGTTGTCCGTGGCCGTGGTGCGCAGCCGCCAATTATCCCGTTTGGCATACAGACCGCTGAACGGTCCACCCGACAGCACGGCCGGTGTGTCATTCGAGGTCTGCAGGACTTCCTGGTTGAAAACGAAATTGCCTCCCCACGTGGTCGATAACCCCGGAACGGGAGCATTTCGAACATCATCGAATTCAGCGCTTGAAGGCTTAATATTTATCTCGAACTTCTTGTTGAAATTTCGAGTCATCATCTCGAGGCTGCCCTGAGCAGCATAGAAGGTCCGGCTTTCGGCAGTTTCGTTCCCCGTAGCCGCCGCTTCTGCTGACGATCGCGAAAGTGCCAGAGCAACAAACACTGAAATAAGGGCCAGCACGAAAAGCGCTATTACTATTGCTGAACCGCGCTGATGCCGTTCAGTTTGGACTTCATCTGCATGAAAAATATACTTCATTTTTTTTGTCCTCGAAGGCGTGTCAATTAGCGTCATATCCGAGATTTCGAGTGCTGTAAATTACGGACATGCTTTCCCTGTACGGCTGCCCCGAAGAATTAAGCTCCTGGGAACGAACACTGATCGTAAACCTTACTTGACGTACCGCTGCAAGGTTAGCGGCCGTATCGTCAGCAGTGCCTGCGATGCCATCAGGACCGGCAGCAGGGTTATCGACGATTAGTCCTGTGTCGAGAATGTACTGGATCTGGAAGTCTTCTACTCCATAAATAAGAGGAGAATCTATAAACGCGACCGCTGGTAAAGTGTTAGCGTATTGCCGACGGGTCAGCGTTCCGTCCGGCGTGACAAAATAGGTCACCATGAAGACTCGCTGCATGGTTGCGGGAGCGGATATTGATCTTAACGGCCCGGACGTTCCGGGCTGGTTAAACCCTAGTACATCACCATTAGCGAACCGAATTCTGTTAGAACCTACAAGCGATGTTGATACGGCAAGTGTCGAACCCGTGTTACCGGAAACAAGATAAATATCATTTACCCGACATGCAGCATTGCTGCCGGAGATCGGTATGATCTGGTCCATACCAGAGGTGGTAGTTGCAGCGTTTACGGCCAGCGGTTGGGAAACAGCATCGCTGCCTGAACCAACTAAATTGAAAGTCGTATCTTTGAAAAGCAGCGTTATCTGGTCGGTTCGTACATTCGGAGTTGTATTGTAGGTATTTAGTGTGATGTTGTTTCCTGCGATTATCGGCGGAACGGTATCACGGCTTGTGTCGAAATCGTTTGGTATACCCAGCGTTGCCGAAATACGGTTATCCGGAAGAACCACCAGGTTGCGCAGTGGGTATCCGAAACCTGCATTATAGGTATCTCTTCCGATCAGGTTCAGGCCGATACGAACATTTTTTGCGAGGCCAACCTGTTGATTGACAACCGACCGGCTTCGCATCGCCACGTTGAGCACGCTCCATACTGAGCCGCTGATCACGAGGAAAATTACCATCGCCACCAAGAGTTCC
The DNA here is from genome assembly GCA_041745615.1 of Pyrinomonadaceae bacterium. Lineage (GTDB taxonomy): Bacteria > Acidobacteriota > Blastocatellia > Pyrinomonadales > Pyrinomonadaceae > OLB17. The sequence goes on from JBGTIP010000006.1 coordinate 10,381, forward strand.
AAAAGAGAGAACCCCTTTTCAGCGGAAGAAATTGGATAAATGGGATAAATAGGACTGACTTTGTCCGAACTGTTTCGCATTGGGTTATATCTAATTGGCAACCGCATAATCGGTTAATACGGTGAAGACTCTTTCAAGCCGCTGGATCGTGCCGACGTTATAGGAGATCGTTACCTCGACCGACCTCGTCCGGATTCGGAATATTCCGGAAGGATTACAGATGGGAGAAGGTCGATCAGGATCGCAAATATCAGTGATTATTATCCGCCTTTGGAGGCCGGGGATCAGAGGGCCGTTGTCATCGGCCGTTCCGATCACATGATCGGGACCCGCATTCGAATAAACCGGCTGGAATCCGTTCATAAAGATCCCTTGGTACACCCCGAATGAATCCGGGTTTGTTCCTACGTTTCCGACTGCATCCCAACCGAGCCGATCCGGATCTGTTTCCTTGACCGACATGATCGATTCAATTGTGGATGTAGCTACCTGCTTTGCCAGAAGCTGCTGCTCGTGGCCCCTTGTCTGAAGAACCGAGCCCGAGATACCCGATAACAGAGCCAGGACCCCCACTAAGAGGATGACCAGAGCTATCATCACATCAATATAGGAAAAGCCTGCTTCACACTTGTGCATATAGAATCAAACTGCGTTTATTGATGTGGGATAAAAGTAGTTCCGTTGTGCTTCCAGTATCTGACAGCTCCGCTTCCGCCAGCTATCGTAACAGCGCGAACTTCGCCAAGGCTCCTCGCTGTTGAACTGCCCGGGCTTACCGGTGGCCAGAAGTAAATATTTGAGTTCACTAAGACGTTGGTTGCGTTGACCACCGAACCATCGCTCCTAAAGCGGACCCCCCATACGGAATGTCCGATCACGGGCGTAGAACCGGCCATATGGCCGATCGAATCGACTGAAAACACTATGTCTGAATAATTGGGAGGGTTAGGTTTGTTTACCGATTGTGGAATCGTGTCAACGCGCACCTCGTTAGCCGATTCAAGGGGGATCTTCTTGATCAACGTATCCGGATCGGAACCATTTTCATCGATCAATAGAACAGCGTTATCGGTAAGATCGATCTCCAGACGAATCGTCCGTCGGCGGGTAAGGGCCAATTGACCAGCTTCGCGCATCAGGTCCATGGTTTTGAGGGCCTGATCTTCGGACTTATAACGAGTTTTGTAATTAACGATGTACGGAAGCGAGATTGCCGACAGAATGGCTATCACACCGATTACAACGAGGAGTTCGACAATAGAAAATCCCTTATCGATTGATCTGGCTTGCTGTTTTCGTTTTTTCATTTGTCGGTCCTGGATAGATTCTCGACGATTGCACCCACGAGGATCGCGGAAGAAATGCCAATATAGGAAAGACGGAATGCACGTATGCTTCCGAGAATATTTTACATTGTTTAACGGCCGATTTCAATATTTTCATTCAGTTCCCGAATTAGTTAGAATTGCAGGGGATCGGGGGTTTCTCAGGTTTCCGCTAAATGGAAGATAAATCGGATATATCTAAAAACAATCTTTCGGCAGAGTGGTTCCTTCGCGGAGTCCTCACGCGATTAGGCGACCAACTCGATCGACTTACCCGTCGAAAGGAGATCACGCCAAGTTCCCTCGCCACTAGCAGATTGATCGAAAGGCTACAGCGGCTTCTGGATTCAGAAGTGACAGAAGTGCCTGGCAAGGGCATGGTCGTTCCACACATAATTAGGCTGAAGATCCAGTGGGATAAATTCTCGACAGGAGAGAATGACACGCTTGAGCGCCTTCAAAAAGAATTGCTGGCTGCTGCGGTCGACCATATAAACAATTCTCTTTATTACACCCTCCAACCGCTGGATCTAAAAGTTTCACCGGACTATTTCACCGAGGGCATTAAGCTCCTTGTAAGCTTCGATGAGTTCCCTGAATCCGTAGAGGAAAAGGAAATTAATATCACACTTCCAAACGTGCAAGTTCCCGACTCGATTTTGAACGGTTCACAAACGATGGGAAACGTGCCTGCGGTCCTCTATTACTGTAAAGAGCCCAAGGGCAAAGCTGAACGGTTGGCATTGGAGATCCCGTCGGATGGCCGAATCAGTGTCGGGCGATCAGGGGGGAATCATCTCACCCTTGACGATTCAAGCGTTTCGAATTTTCATGCTTCCCTCTCCCTCGATCCGGGTGAAGGAATGTCCGTTGCAGATACCGGATCCACTAATGGAACTTTCATAAATGGCCAGCGTATCGCTTATGGAAAGGCCACCAAGCTTCGTCCGTCGGACGTAGTTAAGTTTGGTACGATCGAAGTGATGTTTGAGCTTAGACCGAGAACTCCCGAAACCTCGAACTTAGATTCCGAAAACTCCTCTACCGGGGAAACACTCGCCATCGGCGGGTCGGAGATCACCTCCCTCGAGGATGAAGCGTCCGCGAAGAACGATCCCAACAGAAATAGCTGATGCCAATCTTATATTTCCTTTTCGTAGATCTCGGAAGCTGGTCGCCTGAAAACATTTTCGGCGGCCAGGTTCTGGAACGAACTCCCGCTGGTCTGAGCATCCTTTACATCATCGGCCTTGGCATTTTGCTGGGTTTTCTTGCTTTGACTCTTGTTGACCATTTTCGCAGGCCGCGATTCACATTCGAGAGAAACTTGCCCCGTGAGGTCAGGCGAAAACTGACCCAGACCCTTGCGAACCGAACGATCATTTTTTGGCAGGTTGTTTTTGTGAGTGTGGCCATCTCAGTGTTTGGAACACAAGTGTATTGGACCTATTTTGCTGATGAATCGAATGAACAATTCCAGGCCTTGAGTTATAAAGACCTTCGAAACCGGCGGACCTCGGCTGCAAGTCTTCGGGGATGGATGTTGGACCGCTCGGGAAAACTGCCCAGCGCCTTAGCATATTATAAGGTGGATAAAGACGGTGATATTGTGCGTGGCTTTGCCCTGGAAAAGGAGATGGCACACGTTCTCGGTACCGAGCGTGGTACGCCTGGGCTCGAACGAACCTTGTACCGCAGGCAGTCGAAACCTATGCCGGAGGCGTGGGAAGTGCTCACTTGGATCAAGCGTCCCGAGGAAGAGCAGCGAGATGTGAGGGTGACGCTTGACCGGGACCTGCAGGCCTATATTGCGAGCCAACTCGAAGGCAAGAAAGGAGCCATTGTAGTTCTCAATCCTCAAAATGGGGACGTACTCGCTATGTACTCCAACCCATCATTTAGCCTAAGCGATGCCCAGAATCTGGATGATTACCTCAAGCTTGAAGGCAACAAGCAGGATAAACCTCTGCTTAATCGTGCGACTCGCGAGTTCTATGTACCCGGTTCCATCTTCAAAACGTTCACATTGATCTCTGCATTTCGAGCTGGAAAGCAGAACGCGGTTTACCCTAGTTATGCGGGCGGATTCAAACCAACGACGAATTCACGCCCCATTGTCGATTCGTCACAGCAGCTCGGCGAAGATGGCTCGGTTGGCGGGGCCTGTGCCGGGGGCTGTCAGGAAAAGAATATTACTGCGGCCTATAAGGTCTCCAGTAACCAATATTTTGCTCAACTCGCTATCGATCTCGGTCGAGAGCGGCTTCGTGAGACTGCCAACTTGTTAGGGATCGCCGCTGTAGATTCCCCCGCCGACGCCTTGGTGCAGAGATTTTTTCCGCAGGTTTGGAATACAAGTAATAATGCGATCGCAAATTCCATCGCGCCTCAGCAATCGGCAATTGTAACGGGCAAGGATATCTCAGCATACGATCTGGGGATCGAAGGGATCGGCCAGGGTTATGCCGGGCAGATGACACCATTCCAGATGGCATTGCTGGCCGCCGCAGCCGGCAATATGGAAGGCAAGCTCATGAAACCAAGGATCGAAGCTGATCAAAAGCCCGAAGCTTTCTCCCAGATCCTTTCGCCTCAGCAGGCCTCGGCTATTCGCGAGATCATGTCCACAGTTACAGAAGAACCTGGCGGCACCGGCACTGTTATCTCGGCAAAACTCGCGAATACCGGAATTAGAACGGGAGGGAAAACGGGAACAGCTGAGAAATTGTCGCCCGAATATGATGTGTCGGGAAAACTAAAGATGGTCACACAGCGGCGAAGGAACGCTGCCGGAGAATGGGAGGAATATAAAGTTCCCGCCATGTATAAGCGATTGGACAGCTGGTTTATCACCATCGCCCCGATCGAGCGGCCCCAAGTGGCAATTTCCGTTGTGGTTGAGGGTGGTGGTTACGGTTCAAGAACTGCGGCTCCTATCGCAGCAAATGTCATTTTGAAAGCTCGCGATCTGGGATTGTTAGGTGAGCAGTACCGCCCGAAAGCTGCATCTCCACGTCCAAAACAAAGGCAGCGATAGACCAATAGCAGTGAAGAACAGGACATCATCACACGTTTTCATACTGGTGCTAATCGTCATAGTAACGGCGATCGGTCACTATGCCATTTATTATGGCGGATTGATCCGCGGCTATGAGACATCGCCTCTTACCGCGTGGCGGAATCTTTTTCTTTTAGCGTTACTCGCCATTTTGCCAATTGTTATTAAGCGATTCGTCGGTTATGAGGGTAATTGGACGTTATTCACTTCTGCGGTTTTGTTGTTCTCGATCGGCCTGACAGTTCAATACCGGCTCTTCAGCGATCCGGAATACACATCGCGGATCGATAAAGCGGGTGCCAGACAGGAAAAGATCAAAGTCTTGCAGCGGCATTATATCCAGGAAAATTACTCGGCGGAAAAGAAACAGATAATGGGTTTACCGGCCACGCCGCCGTCACCCGTCGATCTGTCGGCCGAGACCCCCCGCTCTTCCCAGGAAACATATACCGATGTCATATTCTCGGGCAAAACCCTAAATCCGATATTCGGGATTGTCGGCCTGGTATTGGCCTTTATACTACTGCGGCGTAATGACATTCTTGAATTATTGCAAAAAAACGGCTTTCTAATAGTGGTACTAGCCCTTGGTCCATTACTGGTTGCGGCTATCTGGTCTCAGGGCGGAAAATTTGGCGGAAATCTCACCCCCTGGGAACTGTCGAAGATACCTTTTTTAATAGGATTTGCGGCGGTACTTTCCATTTTGTACAAGAATCTCGCTCGAACTTACTGGGGGATTCCCCGAGCAAAGGATGCTTTACCTTTGGTGTTCATGGGTGCACTTCCGTTTTTGCCTTTCTTTGTACTGAAGGACTTCGGTCAGATGATGGTGTTCAGCGCGGTTTACGCTACCCTTTATGTTATTGCTGTACGCCAGTTTCTGCAGCGCTTCGTCCTGATCGGAAGCGTCTTGTTTTTTGTGTCGGTCCTTGTAGTGGGAGCCTTGCCAGTCGGAACGCAGGAAAAGATCCCTCTACTGCCAACCGTCGCGGCCCCTATCAAGTTAATCCTTCCGGATCGGATACAGCAGCGATTCCATCTGTGGCTCGATGGCTTCAATCCGCCTTCGCCCGAAACTTCCTGGTGGAAGAGCGATTACGATAACTATTACCAAAGGCTGGTCGAACGTGACCCGAATTTACCGCAAATGCTCGCCGAGGATCCGTCCCTTCAGAGAACGATCAATGTGGACGCCTGGTTTGACATACTGGCCTTCCAGCCTGCACAGGCAACATTTGGGGTTGCTTCGGGAGGAACAACGGGCCGCGGCCTTGGCCTTGGATATCCGGAACTCATCCCGGTTGCTGATTCAGATTACATTTTCGCGGCCATTGCTGAAGAACTTGGACTTTTTGGAGGTTTGTTGGTAATCTTTGCCCTAATCGTTTTTGTTAGCGCTGGGGTGTCATCGGCGCGGGAATCCCGGGATATTTTCAGTAAACTTTGTGCGATCGGCCTGGCGGCTTTCATAGGCTTCCAGGCACTAGTCAATATTGGGGGCATTACCCGGGCTCTGCCCATGACCGGGATCACGCTGCCTTTCGTAAGTCATGGCGGATTCAGCCTCATTACAAGTTTTATAATGTTGGGAATGTTGATGGCTATTTCTCACAGAAATAGTATTGATATCAAACGAGATCAGCTCGTGATGGATACCAGGATGCCATCCGTTTAACTCCCCTTATTCGGGCCAATATGGATACAACGCTGCGAATTTCGTCCGGAGCAATTAGTGATCGAGGCTTAAGTGAGAAGCGTCCGGCAAATGAGGATGCGTATCTGGAGCTCGATCATTGCGGGATCTATGCAGTAGCCGATGGTGTCGGCGGAGCTCAGGCGGGAGACGTAGCATCGCAGATGGCGGTAGAGATCATCGGAGAGGCTTTCACGAATCTTCGGCCGGGTGCCGACTCTGAATCTGTAATGCTATCTGCGATCGAAAAGGCTAATTCGTCGATCTTTCAAATGGCCCATGACCTTCCGCAACTTTCTTCGATGGCCACGACTGTCGTAGCTTTGCACCTTAACGGCAATATCGCGACGATCGGACATGTGGGCGATTCCAGACTATATCGCGTTGACCGTGACGGCAATTTATTCCGCGACACTGATGATCACTCGATGGTAGCCGAAGAAGTGCGAGCCGGCCGAATGACTGAGGAGCAGGCTGAGAACCACCCGAGCCGAAATATCATTAGTCGGGCACTTGGAGCTGAAGAATCCGTCTCTGTCGATATGAAGACACTGATGATCGATGGCGGAACCGCCTTTCTGCTCTGTTCCGACGGCATAACGAGGCATGTGTCGGACCAGGAAATTAAGGGTGTCCTCACTTTTGGAGGCTCACCTGCGGATATATGCTCTTATTTGAAAGACCTCTGTTATCATCGCGGGGCCGAAGACAATCTCACCGCCGTAGTGGTCAAGACCTCTTTTCATACTACGTTCGAAACGGAACAGTTTGATACCATTCCTAATCTTGCTCCGCTGCCCCTACGTCTCGACTTGGAAGAGTCCACAGTTACCTCGGCCCGGCCCAGAATCGCAAATGCGATCTCGTCACCGCATGAAGAGGATGATCTACTCGAACTAGACACGGAAACACCCGACGCGGAATTGCAGCCGGCGACAATGGTTGCGAGGTCATCTGAAACGGAGTTGGAGTCCGCCAATGGGAACGAAACCGTAGCTGAAACCGCTCACGATCTCAGCGAGCAAGCTGAACCTGTTTTCCGAATAGAGCCGCCACAGCCCAAACCTGCTGATAACGAGATTGACCTCCAAAGATCTACTCCCGCGGAGCTATCGATTTTCGGAAACACTGGAACTGAAATTGAAACGAATAAGGGAATTTCTGCGACAAAAGTCGCGTCAGCCGCTGCATTTCTGGTGCTTGGAGCTATCTTGGGTATCGGAGCTTACTACTTTGCAATCGCTCCTCCAGCAGTCGATACCGATGGACCGCAATTGACAGAGATGCGTGCGGCAAACATTCCCTTAAGTGCCTTCGAAGAAAACCGTCGAAACGTCGACAAAGATCCTTCCGGTTATGTCGAGCGGTTTGGCCAGGACCCACAGGATTGCGAGGACTTCTACCTCCTGGGTCGCGCCTATCTGTTAACGGGGGATTATTCCAACGCGAGAAATGCGTTGGTTGAAGCTCGCAATCGGCTTTCCGAGGCCGATCCAACTAACGCGAGTGTTTTGGCTTCGGACATTGCGATAGCCATGAGCGTTACCAACGGCACAACGGTTCAAAGCATGCTTCGAAAGGAACTTGAGGCTACAAGACCTGCTCAAGCACTCCCGAGCGCCAACCAGATCAATAGCCCTGAATGAGGATCTGTCTTTTGGCTTCAAATAGAACGACGCCGGCTGCAACGGCCAGGTTTAGGCTCTCGACAGAATTTTCCATGGGTATAGAGATTTCCCTGCCGATCAAGTTACGCTCACTTTCAGATATGCCATGGGCCTCCGATCCGAAAATGAGCAGATGCGGACGAGTCCAGTCAACCTGCAAATAATTGTTCTTTCCGGAACTATCCACGGCAAGACATTCCAAGCCTTCTGCCCGGGCCCTGTCGAGCACTTCTGTGAGTTCCGAGTTGACTGTTATCCGCGTTCGGAAGGCAGAACCCATCGACGCACGAAGTGCCTTGGGCGAAAAGACGTCTGCAGAATTCTTCGATACAAATATTCCCCCTACCCCTGCTGCTTCCGCGGAACGCAAAATCGCGCCCAGATTGGCGGGGTTATTGACCTCTTTAAGGAATAGAAAAAGGGGCAAAGTCGATCCACCCAAGTTAAAATCATCAACTGGGTTATTGGGCCGTTGGGCCAAAAGAACAATGCCCTGTGGCTCCTCGGTTGCGGCAATCGACCGAAAAAGCGGTCCGGGAAGGTTTGAGATCGCTATCCCTCGCTCCGAAAGCACGTTTAGGATATCAGAACCCTCAAAACCCTCAGCAACGAAGCCCTCGTCAATGATGATCTCGGATCGTATCGCCTCTTCAGCAAGGCGGCGCCCCTCGATGAACATTTGGCTCCGTTCCCTGCCGTCTCGTACCTTACGTGCATGAATAAGCCGGCGGTTTTCCCGACTTGTGATCCTTTCTAACCCCATAATTCTGCTTAATTTAATCACGTCTCCCTAAGTTTTGAAAAAGCTCTCGAAATCGCTACACTTAGGCGTAATGAAACCCGAATCTAAAGTCCGAAGCAAGCTTGAACTGCTGCAGGAAAAGTCACGAGTTGCAGAGGGCGGCGGGGGCTCGGCTCGGGTCGAAAAACAGAAGGCCTCAGGAAAACTAACGGCCCGAGAACGTATCGATTTCTTTCTTGATGAAGGAACGTTTGAAGAGTTTGATAAGTTTGTTATCCATCGCTCTACTGACTTCGGGCTGGATGAACAAAAATATCCGGGGGACGGCGTTGTTACTGGACATGGACTTGTCGATGGCCGAATAGTTTTCGTTTTCGCGCAGGATTTTACGGTATTTGGCGGTTCCTTATCCGAAACGCATGCTCAGAAAATCTGCAAGGTCATGGATCTGGCCATGAAAACTGGTGCTCCGGTCGTTGGACTTAACGATTCCGGAGGTGCCCGGATCCAGGAGGGCGTCGTTTCACTTGCAGGGTACGCCGATATTTTCCTACGAAATACGCTGGCAAGCGGGGTGATCCCGCAGATAAGCTGTATTCTCGGCCCGTGTGCTGGCGGAGCCGTATATTCACCTGCCATTACTGACTTCAACGTGATGGTAAAGGACACGTCTTACATGTTTATCACTGGCCCTGATGTGATTAAGACAGTTACGCACGAGGATGTTACCAAGAATGAACTCGGCGGTGCGATGACGCACAACACAAAATCGGGTGTTGCCCACTTTGCAGCAGATTCTGATGAGCACGCACTTCGAATCACTCGCGAACTCCTTTCATTCATCCCCTCCAACAATGTCGACGATCCGCCGTTTCTGCCTACTAAGGACCCGTTCGATCGGGCTGATGAATCGCTCAATTCAATGGTGCCGGAAGCTGCGAGCCAGCCTTATGACATTCGGAACATTGTCAATACCGTTGTCGACGATAATTATTTCTTTGAGATCCAGGAGCATTATGCTCCGAATATCGTGATCGGATTTTCCCGGCTTGGCGGCCGATCCGTTGGAGTCGTTGCGAACCAACCGGCGTACCTTGCCGGCGTGCTGGATATAGACGCATCGGTCAAAGCGGCACGATTTGTTCGTTTCTGCGATTGCTTTAATATTCCGATAATAACCTTCGAGGACGTACCCGGCTTCTTGCCGGGCGTGAATCAGGAGCACCTGGGGATAATCCGGCACGGGGCAAAACTTCTGTATGCATTTGCCGAAGCTACTGTGCCGAAAATAACGGTCATCACACGAAAAGCATACGGCGGAGCCTATTGCGTTATGGCCTCTAAACATATTCGCACCGATATCAACTTCGCATTTCCCACGGCAGAGATCGCTGTCATGGGGGCCGAAGGAGCGGCCGGCGTTCTGTACCGACGAGAAATTGCCGAAAACGATGCTGCCTATCGAACGTCGAAGGTTGCGGAATTCCAGGAGAAATTTGCTAATCCGTACATCGCCGCCGAACGTGGGTATATCGATGAAGTCATCGAGCCGAGGTTTACCCGCTCCAAGCTTATACGCGCTCTTTCCTTATTGCAGAACAAGCGTGACACGAACCCGCCAAAGAAACACGGCAACATACCGCTTTAGCGAGCTTTTATTACCTAACTGCCGATGACATATGCTTCGCGCCCAACAGTCGCCGAGATTGACCTGAGAAATCTTCAATTCAATTTTCGGACATGCAGGAGCTTTCTGGGCAAGGATATCCGCATCTTGGCCGTGGTGAAGGCAGATGCTTACGGACACGGCGCAATCGAATGCAGCAAAGTTCTCGAGAAAGAAGGTGCGGATTGGCTCGGCGTAGCAACTCCCGAAGAAGCGGTTGAAATTCGCCTCTCCGGAGTCTTCAGCCCCATTTTGTGTTTCGGAGGGTTTTGGCCCGGACAGGAAGCGATGTTGATACAGCACAATATCACACCGGTAATTTTCGAGCTTTCCCAGGCTGCGGCTATCGATCAGGCGGCTAAAACCGTCGGAAGGCGGTGGCCGGTCCATGTCAAAGTCGATACCGGAATGGGCAGGCTGGGGGTCAGGTGGGATCAAGCGTCCTCTTTCGCAATGGAATTGGGTCGGTTTGAAAATCTGACGATCGAGGGATTGATGACTCACTTTGCATCAGCCGACGATCTCTCCCAAAACGATTTCACTGAGTTACAGACCTCTAGGTTTCACGATTCCCTTTTTCAGTTTAACGCCGCTGGGCACTCGCCCGCATTCACAGATCTTTCAAATTCGCCTGGAGCCATTGTCAAAGGGGCTCGCGGAGGTAATATGGTTCGTCTTGGCGGCGTACTTTACGGCCTCGCCGAGGACATTTTGCCTGCGGGTATCAATAAACCAGAACTAAAGCCTGTTTTATCTCTTGTATCGGAAATTTCGCACCTGAAAACGATGCCTGCAGGTGAGAGTGTGGGATACGGACGAACGTTCGTCACTCAGCGGCCTTCCACGGTGGCCGCAATCCCGATAGGCTACAACGACGGCTATCGACGGGTGTTCTCCGACCGTGCAAAAGTTATTATCCGCGGAAACTTGGCGCCGGTTATTGGGAGAATCTCAATGGACTGGACAATGGTCGATGTGACTAATGTCCCCGACGCCTCGCTTGGGGATAAAGTTGTACTTATAGGCAATGAGGGTAGAGGTACGATCCGTACCGAGGATCTCTCGCGGATTGCCCAAACTATCTCTTACGAGGTGACGTGCGGCATTAGTCGTCGGGTGCCCAGACTTTATGTAAGGGAAACGACGAAATCGGATGCACCACTTATGGAAAAATGAGATCGTAAGCTATAACGTACTACGGATAAAGGTATTTGTTTCCGATGAACTGGTTTGCTCATTTCCACACTAAGACTTTCTTTCATGAACTGTATGACAAGGCCATTACCACTGATCTTTTAGGACGGGCCGCACAGGTGGCATTTTATTTTTCCTTCGCATTTTTCCCCTTACTGCTTTTCTTGATAACCCTGCTGGGAATGATCCTCGATTCGGCCGATAGCTTGCAGTCTGAACTGTACCGGTATCTGGCAGGGATACTGCCGCCCAGCGCGTATGACCTGGTCTTTTCAACGATGGAAGAGGTGGTCAAAAGCAGCTCCGGCGGAAAATTATCCTTGAGTTTGTTCGTGACATTGTGGTCCGCATCTGCCGGAGTCGACAGTCTCCGAAATGCCCTTAACTCGGTCTATGAGGTCGACGAGTCACGCCCTTGGTGGAAAACCAAGCTGCAGTCTCTAGTCCTTACTTTACTTTTTATTTTGCTGCTGGCTATCGCGCTTGCCACGGCGACCGCCGGTGTGAAATTATTGGGAGCGGGTTTCGCGGCTGCAGGGATCGACATATCATCAACCTGGATGCTGACACTGGTCCAGGGGATCGCGTTACTCGCTACAATGCTTTTTGCAACTGCCGTAGTTTATAGTTGGCTTCCCAGTTTCGAGGAATTTCACTGGGTATGGGTAAGCCCCGGGTCGGTTTTTGCTATTATTTTATGGGTGCTTCTGACGGGCGGGTTTCGGCTATACCTAAACTTCTTTAATTCTTACAGTGCTACCTATGGATCCCTCGGAGCGGTTATCATACTCATGCTCTGGATGTTTCTGACTGGTTTGGCCCTTTTGCTCGGCGGGGCGATAAATTCTGTGCTAACAGAAATGGCCGATAGCTCTGGAGCAGAGGATGCCCAGAAGGATGAAAAGGCACACGTTATCAACGAACTGAGAAAGAAGCAGGATGCAGAGATCCCGACATCGTAGTTAAAAATTAATGTCATTGATGCTGGAAGAGATCGCTGAGCAAGATGCCGTTCTCGAAAGAACGATCTCAGCCGAGGCCGACAAATACGCCAGGCTGGGCCGCTTTCTGCGCGGTCTTGACATCGACTTAATCGTTATTGTTGCAAGGGGCAGCTCGGATAACGCGTCTTTATTCGGCCGATACCTGATTGAAATAACTACTGGAATCCCGGTTTCGCTTGCCGCACCGTCTGTTTACACTCTCTACAATGCAAAATTGAACCTCAAACGATCGCTCGTTTTAGGCGTATCCCAATCAGGTGAGGGATCCGATATAAACATTGTGCTCGAAAGTGCAAAGAAATCTGGTGCCTACACACTTGCGATTACTAACGAAACGAGCTCGACAATGGCGAGTCTGGCTGACGAAACATTGTTGATTCATGCCGGCAGGGAACATTCAGTTGCTGCTACCAAAACCTATACCGGCCAGATGCTTCATTTCTACCTGCTGGCCAATGAGCTGTCGGATCACAGGCTCGAAATCGAACGGATTCCAGCTTACGTTTCGCAAGCCCTCGGATTGCGGCCCCAGATCGAAGAGCTGGTACAACGCTACGTTTTTATGGAAAACTGTGTCGTGGTCGGTCGAGGCATGAATTACGGCAATTCTTACGAACTGGCACTCAAACTGATGGAAACTTGTTATGTTGTGGCAGAGCGATTTTCGTCTGCCGATTTTCTCCACGGCCCGCTTGCTATCGTGGAGCGGCGATTCCCCGTGATCCTTTTCGGGCCTACGGGTGTTACCCAAAAAGGCAGCGTCGAATTGTTGGGGCGTCTGCGCGATCTGAACGCAGATTGCCTCTCAATAACCAACTCGCCCGAGATAGCCCGTATTTCGCCGAGAAGCTTGACTCTTTCCTCCGAGATCGATGAATATCTCTCACCGATTCCCTTTATCATTCCGGCACAGCTATTTGCAGCACTCTTGGCGGAAGCCAAAGGCCTCAACCCCGATTCTCCGAGATCACTTTCGAAAGTGACGACGACTATTTAGAAAATTCTTGAGGATCACCTTGCGCGAGCAGCAGAGAGCAGAGCTTCGCGCATGGCGGACGCTGAACGCCAACGCATCGCGACATCTTTTGCCAAGGCAGTCTCGATGACGGCGGCAACATGTTTCGGTATTTCCGGAACGCGGTCCAGCACCGGAATTATTGGTTTTTCGAATATGGCCTTTACGGTCTCGGCTATACCCGCTTTTGGTCCAATATCGAGTGCATGAGCTCCCGTGAGCAGGCTATAGGCCGTCATTCCGACAGCATAGATGTCCGACGGCGGTTTAACCTCTTTGAAATCTCGGACCTGCTCAGGCGGCATGTACGCGATCGTTCCGGCAACGTCGCCAACCATTGTCACACCGCTCATTCCCGTCTGCTTAAAACTCTTTGACAGCCCGAAGTCGGTCAATTTGGCCATCGAATTGGGGTATTCTCCTTCAATGAGAATATTCTGTTCCTTTATATCCCGATGTACGAATCCACGGGAGTGAGCATAGTGGAGTGCTCCCAGCGTCTGCTCGATCACCCTGACCATTTCATTATGATCGAGCTTTCCGCCGCGGTGTTTTGCAAGGCGAGATGCGTCCATTCCCTGGATGAATTCCGTAACTAGATATACGAGACCATTGTGCGATCCATGATCGATATAAGCTACAATATTCTCATGCTGGAGCGATGATGCAACTTCGATCTCGCGCATAAACCGCTTCAAAGACTGCTCACTGACTGCGACCTCGGGCAGCAATGTCTTGATGGCTACTGCCCGGCCAGTTTCTTCAGATCGTGCCAGCATTACACTTCCCATGCCCCCCTGCCCGATCACCCGGATCATTTGGTACGTGGGGATCGGCTGAGGGTTCTTTTTCAGCATTTCACGACATTCGTCACAAATGAACGAAAGTTTTGCCTGGGGGTCATTGGCCTCAACCGTTGCCGGCACACTGCAATTGATGCAGGTAACGTTAGCAAACGGGAGGGTCGATCCATGGGAGCGCCGCAAACGACCCGTTTCGTCTAATCCGGCAGTGACTTCGACCTCAAGAACAGTTTCGCCACCCTGAATACGGTCACCGCTCTTCAGGTGGGCCGTTTCAACACGCATTCCGTTCACAAAAGTACCGTTCGTTGAACCGAGATCGCGGAGAAATGCCTGAGGGGGTGCTATTTCAAGAATACAGTGATGACGTGAAAAAAACCGGTCTTGAGGAAGACAAAAATGCGCATCTTCACTCCGACCGATCATAAAAGTATCGTGCTGGTCGAATGAAAAGGCTCGCCCCGTTTGAGGGCCTGCAACAACATTAAAGGTTACACGCATTTCGTGAATACGCAGCAAAACATCTACCCGGCTAGAATAGCAAAAAACGCCACAGCCAGTGATGCAAGCAAGCTAACTCCGCCGAGGGCCATTCCTGCAATTGCCATACTTCGGCCTTCGTAACGGTTTGGATCGCTATCAGCATTGCGCATAGCAAGGATACCAAGGATCAACGCGGGCACGCCCAGCCAGATTCCTCCATAGCAACAGACCAGTAAAATACTGGCGATTCCCAGTATCAAAGAAATTGTCGGTAGTGTTTTATCGCGAGATTGCACAAAAGCAGGCGAAGCAAAAGGAGGTTGCCACTGTAAATTTTGCTGCCCCTCTGAGCGTGCCAGCGGCGGCGATTGAGGCCAACTGGCGGGGTTGGTCACTCTAGCATCATTAAGCAGCACCGTCGGAGGTGGCTCGTCAACATACCGCGATGTCGGCGGCTCATATTCGAAAAACGTCAGAAGCTCGCCGTCCTCTAAACAAAAATTCAGATTTTCGTCACTATAAGTTTGCTTGCAACGGGGACATTGCTTCATAAATCAGGTTTATTAGGCAGTTTATTTCCGAATTTCGAGGTTCTTAAATCCGACCTTAACACCATCGCCTGCATATAGCCCGGCCACACCATTAGGATATCCTTGGGCGTTTCGGATCGAGTTAACTCTTGTGCCGTTGATAAAAAACTCTACCTGGTCGGTCTGGTCGCGAACCTCCAGCGTATTCTCAGCGCTGCCGGTCCGAATTGCATTGGAAGTAGTCCATGTAATGACGGATGATTCCTTCGACGGCGTGTGATTTACGATGCGGTATTTTCTCTTCTTAGTATCGATCAAGAAGGCATATCCCTTCTGGAGCGGGGTCGGATTGCTGTGAAAGATCAGACCATATCCAAGATTACCGTCGGCATTGTCAATATTGCGGAGAGTAACCCGCGTATCAGAACCGTCGGTCCGATAGTCGTCAGGTGCTACGAGCACATAATAGAAGCCTTTTCGTTTAGACCCCATCGTAAGTTCACCATCGTCGAGCACGGTCGTACCATACGGCGAAGACTCCTTTACGAATATTTCGAGATCAACGGTCGTAAGGTCATTACGGCCGCTAGTCGCTGGGTCTGAGGTGTTATTTGATGGAGAGTCGGGCGGGACCGGACGGTTATTTGCCGAACTTAGATTGGCGGCATTATTCGCCTGTGACCCGATATAGGCAAGGAGGCCGAGAAATCCTCCTCCGCAAAGCAGAACCACCGAGCCAAGGATTAGCAAAACCCAGACCCACGCTTTGGACGATTTCTTTGGAGGTGCCGAATACGACTGTGGGGTTCCCCATGAGACTTGAGATCCAGCCGCCGAAGGTGGAGCCTGCTGTGGCTGTGTCATCCGGGGTTGATTCATTTGAACCGTTTCTGGCTGCTCCTGTCTTGCCTGGTCGAGAACAGTACCGTCCTCAAGGCAGAAATTTAGATTGTCGTCCGCGTAGGTTTTTTGGCAACGAGGGCAAATTTTCATCTTTTTCTCATCGGTGGCAATTAGATCTGGCCAAGAATGCAACCATTATAAGCATAAAGCCAGTTTAAACGCGACCCAGGTTCGATAGACTAACAGGCGCGACTGCCAGACAACTAAACAGGTCAGTCGAGTATATTCAGTTCGAATCCCTGTAAGTTTTACAGATGATTCGTCCAACTTTTCAGGCCGACCAACTGAAACACTTAGGTAGAGTTTTTGCTTGAAATATTACCAATAACGGATTATTATTACATTATCAGAGTTGACGCCCACTTCTTCTTTGAAATCCACTGGTCTCCCGAAAGCTTTTAAAGCTTAGCTTCTGATAATTTAATCAACAGCCGACTTCCCGGCAGTCATGACCCAATATGAAGAGATCTTCTGTGCTTGCCCTGTTTGCAATCTGCTTTTACCTACTTCTCGTCAACTTCTCAGCACCTTCAAACGCCCAGCAAAGTGAAGTTAAAGAACGCGTCGACAATGACCAGGATCTAGCGCGAACCATCCGGCGATTGACTCTGAGGTCGACCGATGGACTTATCGAAAAACGTCGTTCTGGAAAAGCGGGAGTAGATCTCGATTTACAGGGCAGATTTCAAGAGGTTCCCCTGGTAAAGTTAGATGAAGACGGCGACCCGGCTGTGATGTGCGTTGCCAGTCTTGAAGAAGCAAATAGATTCTTTGGCCGCGATCTTGAATCAGGCGAGTTCTATTCTGCAGATTCGCTAGAAGCGGAATATTTGGCAACAAAACGGGCGGCTCGCGGCAGAATGTCTGTCGACGAGTTTCTGTTTTACAAGGATCTCGTAGAGCAATCCGACGATCTTCAAGCATCACCAAACGCGGCCAATATCGTTATCGCGAACGGAGACGGCCCGAACGAAGGATTTAACGACTCAACCGTCGTCGCACCCGAGGGAGGCAACACTGGTACGACTAGGGGCGAACAACGCCTTATTCTCTTCAACTTTGCGGCCGCAATTTGGGGTTCCTTTCTGGACAGTTCGGTCCCGATCACCATTAATGCCAAGTTTGATCCACTGACGCCATGTTCGTCATCGGGGGGGGTTCTAGGATCGGCAGGAGCCGCAGGGATCTCGCGGGACTTTCCAGGGGCTGAACACCCATCCACGTGGTATCCGGTAGCCCTGCGGAACAAGATCGTAGGTTCGGACAATAACCCGTCTGCCGCTGAGATCAATACGACCTTTAACAGCAGCATAGACACGGGATGCCTTGGTACAGGAACACGATTCTATTACGGTTTAGATAATGCCTCACCATCGCTAAGGATCAATTTACTTGTTGTGCTCCTGCACGAAATGGGCCACGGCCTCGGCTTTCAGACATACGTGAACGGTAGCACTGGTGCATTAAATGGGGGATTTATAGACGTTTTCTCACGAAATATGTTTGACCGCACAGCGAACAAATTTTGGAGCCAGATGACCAATTCGGAACGCCAGGCATCGGCACTTAATGACGGAAATCTCATGTTCGCTGGCCCAAACGTCAGCATGGCCTCCGGGAGTTTGACTGGAGGGCGAGACTCGTCGACCGGTTTTGTCCAGCTATTTGCCCCCACGACGCTTCAGTCCGGATCGTCGCTTTCTCATTTCGACAAATCCGCGTTCCCCAACCTGCTTATGGAACCGTCTATTTCGGCGGGACTGCCATTGGATCTGGATCTGACCCGTCAACATATGCGCGATATCGGATGGTTCAGGGACTCGAATGGTGACCAGATTCCAGATTCGATCACTGATATTTCCCAAGTCGGAGCTAATCTTATCCCGGGCAGTTTGACATCTGTTACCTGGAACAACGTTGGCGGATTTAACCGAAACGTGATCATCGAGATGTCATTAGATGGTGGAACCACATATCCATTGGTATTAGCCTCGAACGCCATTAATACGGGTTCTTTTGTTTTTACAGTTCCGGATGTTTCGACAACGAAAGCCCGCATTAGGGTACGCGAGTACGATTTCAACTCCCCAGTCGGAATTTCAAATAGTGATTTCTCGATCGCGCAGGAGGAAAACATCGAGATAACAGGTCAAATACTGACGCCAGGGGGACTCGGGCTGAGAAACGCGATGGTGAGTCTGATCGATGGGGCAGGAGCGCGGATCAGCACCTCGACCAACTCGTTGGGTTATTATAGTTTCCCCAGTATCCCCACGGGCCAAAATCTAACCATAGCGGTGAACTCGAGAAGATATAGGTTTGAATCGCAGAGCGTATTAACCACAGCGTCATTAGGGGCAATTAATTTTATCGGACTGGAATGATGTGGGAAGCACGTATCGATTGTTAAAATCGTTCCGCCGTGATAAAAAATGCCCGTAAAGCTTGCTTTTTTTGGGGAATAAGACTATTTATAAAGCTATATATTAAGCAGAGTTGCGTCGACTAATGCCCGGCGATGTAACCAGCATTTATTGAAGACCGCAAATTTTTGAGCCCTTAGGAGTCGATCACGCTCACGACTGCCGCCAGCAGTCCAGCGTAGTCGAAAATTACTTAGGGCACATGCTTTTTTATGAAGAGATCCGTACTGCTCGCTTTTTTGGTTTTCGGCTTTCTTATAGCGAGCTCGGTATTTCTTCAGCCCTCGACTGCACAACGCAACTTAACTCCTTCTAAAAAAGGCCCGGAAGACCCCCAGATAGCAGAAACAGTCCGTAGGCTAACCGATCGATCGATGAAGGGCCTCGTTCAAAGACGTCATGCTCGAGGAGGCGAGTCGCTAGCCCTCAATGGCCGATTTCAGGAAGTGGTTCTCGGCAGGATCGACTCAGAGGGCGACCCTATGGTCGGCTGTGTCGGAAGCATCGAGGAGGCGAACGACTTTTTTGGCAGAGATCTCGAAACAGGTGACGTACACCCCTCAAATCTACGCGAAGAAGAGTATTTAGCCACCAAAAGAGTAGCTAGATCGAAGATGTCACGAGATGAATTTGATTTCTATAAAGACCTCATAGAATCACATTCTCTTCAGATGAATTCACCAAACGCCGCCACATTCATAATTCAGAATGACGATGGGCCGAGCGAAGGGTTCAATGATCCGACACCTATGTCTCCAGAGGGCGGCAATCCGGGTACAACGCGAGGGCAGCTTCGGCTAAATCTTTTTAATTATGCAGCCGCGATTTGGGCTTCGTTTCTTGACAGTAACGTACCCATAACCGTCGCTGCAAAATTCGATCCATTGACCTGCTCGACAGGAAGCGCCGTTCTTGGCTCCGCGGGAGCAAATACGATCCAGCGCAACTTCTTTTCAGATGAGAATCCTAGCCGGCCATGGTACTTCAATAACACTTGGTATCCCGTCGCACTGGCTAACAAAATGGCCGGATTTGATCTTAATCTCCCTACGGAGATCGTTCCGGCAGCACACGACATTAATGCTACGTTCAACAGCAACATCGACAACGGATGTTTTGCCGCGGGCCACCGGTTTTACTATGGTTTTGATAATTCGACGCCGTCATTGAGAACGAATCTTTTAATAGTACTGCTTCATGAATTCGGCCACGGTCTGGGATTCCAGACATTTACCAGTGGGAGTACAGGTCAGGAATCGGGTCTTCCTTCCTCAACTGACATCTACGCACGACACTTATTCGATCGAAGCGTTGGACTTTACTGGAATCAAATGACCAACGCCCAGCGAGTTACTTCCGCAAAAAACTCCGGAAATTTGATGTGGGATGGACCGAACATTAAAGGGGCGTCCGATTTTCTTGAATTTGGGGTGGATGCCGTAACGGGCAGAGTTCAACTTCATGCCCCTTCATCTTTCTCCCCGGGATCTTCCGTTTCGCATTTTGATTCGGCTACCTTTCCTAACCTGTTGATGGAGCCGAATATAAACATTGGCCTCTCGCTCGATCTGGATCTTACGAAACAGCAAATGAGAGATATTGGCTGGTTTCGTGATTCCAATGGCGATCGGGTCGCGGATACAATAACCAATGTAGCTCCCAGCGGGGGAACTCTTTTGCCGGGCAATCAATCGACGATCAGTTGGAATAATGGTGGCGGCTTCAACCGTAATGTAACAATCGAATTATCGACAAACGGCGGAGCCACATACCCAACTGTCATTGCCTCCAATGCACCGAATTTTGGTTCGATGACGTTCACGGTGCCGAATTTGCCCACGACGCAGGCCCGGGTAAGGGTGCGCGAACATGGCTTTATTTCCCCCGTAGGATCGTCATCGGCGAACTTCACTATATCTGGAACGGTCGCTACGCCGACGCCGACGCCAACACCAACACCGACGCCGACACCGACTCCGACGCCAACGCCGACACCGACGCCGACGCCGACACCGACTCCAACGCCGACACCGACGCCGACACCGACACCGACTCCAACGCCGACGCCTACTCCAACGCCGACGCCTACTCCGACGCCTACTCCAACGCCGACGCCGACTCCGACGCCGACTCCGACGCCGAGTCCGACTCCGACGCCTACTCCGACGCCGAGTCCGACTCCGACGCCGATCAATTTCGGTTTCGAGGGCGATCTGGCTTCGAGGTTCATGGGCGACGGGCTGCTGCTCGCTAATGACATGACGGTTCTCAGGCAATTCATCGTAGGCATCTTGGCCCCGGATTTCGGAACCAACGAATTTCAAAGAGCAGATGTCGCACCAGTAGAAACTCTTGGCGATGGCATGCTGACTGCCGGAGATACGGTCCAGGCCAGACGTTATGTAGCCGGGCTTGATCCAAAGACCGGCGGAGGAGGAGCCACTGGCCCGTCAGGGGCCTCACTCGGTGCTATCGGCGGCTTTTTCGGGGATTCCCTTCAGGCCAGCGATTCCCGCTGGATGCGGGTTTTAGGCTCAACCGGATCAGCCGGCGAGCAAGTAACCGTAACCGTCGAAATGATGCCCATGGGCGACGAGACTGCAACGAGCTTTACGCTTTATTTCGATCCGACTCTGCTTAGCAATCCGGTTGCCACTTTGCCCCAGGGACTGCCTGTGGATACGATCTTAACCGTTAATACAAACGAGCAGGCCAATGGCCGTATCATGTTTTTGATCGATTCCAGCAACGTATTGGGTTCCGCGACCTACCTGAATCGACTGGTTGACATAACTTTTGACATTGTCGAAAATGCGCCGCTTGGCAACACCGAGATCTCGTTCGGTAATTGGCCGACGCTCAGCACAGTCTCTGATCCGTTCGGAAATCTGCTTGCATCGGGTTTCAACAGCGGCCTCGTGACGATTGCCGAACCTTCGATCGACCTCAATGGTCGTGTAATGACCCCCAGTGGGCTTGGTCTAAGAAACGCGAGCGTAACCATGTTTGATGCATCCGGAACCCCGCGGACGGTTCCGACAAGCTCCCTTGGCTACTTCAGTTTTGCCGACGTTCCCACGGGCCAGACCGTGATGGTATTCGTCAATTCGCGGCGATATCGTTTCGAGTCACAGCAGGTCAACGTTACCAACGGGTTGGCCGAGCTCCATTTTGTCGGCCTCGAATGATCCCCCTTGATCTCGGTTATTAAAAGGCGGCCTTTCGGGCTGCCTTTTTTATTGCAGCGTCAGCCCGCAGCGGCCGCAGAATTTAATATGCGGCGGGTAGCTTCCGCCACAGCGCCGGCAGATCCGCTCTGCCTGGGTCACATGGCCGGACTGGTTAACGAACCCCGCTGGCCGAATAGCTGCAGCGTGGGCCGCGGGTGTTATGTTTAGTCCGCACCGACCGCAAAATCTCGAATTCCCCGGCAGTGTCGAAGAACACCTCGGGCATGGGTAACTGTCCGCCCCGTCTTCATGGTGACTGACTACACCGAAGACCCCGCCGCCGCATCTGCCGCAAAATTTAACGCCCTCGGCGAATCGCGAACCGCATTTCACGCAAGAGACGATGTTCGGCATCACACTGGACGGCGAGCCGCTGGCACCGCTGCCCTGTGACGACGAAGGCTGGCTCTGCGAACCGTGTACGGTTCTCAGCTGGGCCTGGATCACCTGTTCGTTGCCGCCGGCCCTGATCTCGATAACCCGTTCGTCATCTCGTTCGCCGGCCTTCGCTACTCTGAGCACATGGCGGCCGGCCGGCACATCGGTCAGCACGACACGGCCTGAGCCACCCACGCTTCCCTTTCGTTCGTCATTTATGTAGACCTCTGAGCCGTTCGGGGCCATCACGACGAGCCGAGAGCCGGTCAGGCGTTTGCTTTCGCTGACATCCTCGGCGGCCTCCTCTAGCTCGGCGATCCACTCGGCTACGGCGGCAGGACGGTTCGCGGGATCGATCTCGAGAGAGCTCATGATCACGCGGTCCACATCCGAGGGCACGTCCGACCTGAGCGATGAAAGCGGCGCCGGCTTATGCATGATCTTCTGCATGACAAGCTGCATCAGATCCCCGACGAACGGGGTTTTACCGCCCAGCATCAGGTAGGCGATCGTGCCGAGGGCATATAGGTCGGCCCGTTTATCGACGCCCGCCTCGGGCTGCATCTGCTCAGGCGACATAAATTCCGGCGTGCCGATAATGCCCCGCGAAGCCGGCCCTGAGCCCGAGACCGCATCGGTCACCGTCTGGTTTATGATCTTCGCAAGGCCGAAATCGCCTACCTTTACAAAGCCGTCGCCGCCCTTTCCCTTCTGCATGATGAAGATATTGGCGGGCTTTAGATCGCGATGGAGAATGCCGAGGTCGTGGGCGGCATCGACACCGTCGGCGATCTGCCTGAGCAGCCTGACGGCACGCTTGACCGGCAGCGTGCCCTCGCGGCGAAGCAGCCGGTGTAGCGTTTCGCCCTCGACATATTCCATCACAAGATAAAAGACCCCGTCGGCCGATTCGCCAAAGTCGGTAACGCTAACCGTATTGGGATGCTGGATGGATGCCGCAGCCTGGGCCTCGCGTTCGAACCGTGCGATCGCCTCGCCTTCCTGCATATCGTCGCTGTTGAGGATGTCCTGGCGGACCGTCTTGACCGCGACCTTTCGCGTGGCAAACTTCGTGTCCTTGGCCAGGTACACCTGCCCCATCGCACCGCGGCCGAGGCGGCTCTCGAGGAGGTACCGACCCGCGATCATCTGCGAGCCCGGCAGCGAAAGCCGCGTCGCAGTACCATCGGTCGGGCACGTGTCGACCTCGTCGGCAAAACACAGTTCACACTTTGGGCATTCTCTCATTGGCTACCTTGATATCTTGAACGGAACGCCGGAATTTTCAAAATGGAGAACGCCGACGCTCCGACTTTGTTGCAGGTTTTTGGAGTTTGAATGTCCGTTTGGTATACTTTCGATTGCTTCACGGGTCGATAGCTCAGTCGGTAGAGCAGCGGACTCTTAATCCGCGGGTCGCAGGTTCGATCCCTGCTCGGCCTACCAGTTTTAGTAGTCAGAAATCAGTAGTCAGAAGCCAGTAGACAGCAGTCTTCATTCTGGCTTCTGGCTTCTGGCTTCTGGCTTCTGGCTTCTGGCTTCTGGCTTCTGGCTTCTGGCTTCTGGCTTCTGTGGACCTGTTTCAACTATTTGGGGGCGACGACGGGTTTGAATTTGGTTTTGAAGTCCCAGGTATGTTTTCTGACGAGCGTGGTAGCTTTCGGATCGAGCGTGCCTTGGGTGTCGTGAACTGAGACGAAGAAACCGCGTGCGTCGATGGTAGCGATCTTTTCTTCAAAGGTCTTCTTCCCTTCCGGTGTCGCTGCGGGATATACCGCGTATTTGCGGTAGAGCTTGACGGGCTTGCCGCCGAGAGTTTTGTCGGTGACCGTATACTCGACGCTCTCCGGTGTTCTTGGCCTGCTTAGCGCGAGCAGCCCGGATCCGTCCGGGCCGGGGCACACAAACTTCTGCGGGCCCTTCCACGATATTCCGTCGGTGCTGCAGTACGTTCCATTACCAAAACCGACCATGATCGAGTAGCTTCGAAGAGTCTTTCCATCACGTGCTAAGGTCTTGGTTTCTCGCGCCACGCCCGGGGCCTGCCGCTCGTTGACGTCGGTCTCGGTTGAAACGAGCTTTCCCCCACTATAGCGTTCCGTGATCACCGTGAATACGAAAGGAAACGCGGCATTCGTCTCACTTACGGCGTATTGAAACGTTCCGTTGTAATCGTCAGCCGAGGTCGGCCTCGCCTGAGCATTAACGGCAACTGCGGTGAAGGCGATCAACGCGAGGAATATTGTATGTCTCATATTTGATGTAGGAGGCGATGTCTCAGGTCATCCCTGCGGAAATTATAGCAAATCATCGTGGTGACCTCGTCTCAGTTTTTAGAGTTGGAAGATGTCAGAAAAGTCCCTTTTCATTTGCCTCCGGCTTCAGCCGGGTGGTTTGATCGAGCTGAGACACAAATCGTGTTTCCGAAATTCCAGACATCTGAGACATATCAATCAACACAGCTCCCCTCCTTGGATAAGGAGGGGTGCCCGAAGGGCGGGGTGGTTTGATCACGCTGAGACATAATCCTCTTACCCAAAAACTAGACCACTGAGACATATCTTAATCCTTTTATCCTGCATACGACGCAACAACGAACCACCCCGTCAGCCCGACAAAAAACGTCGGTCTGCCACCCTTCCATATCCAAGGAGGGGAGCCTGACAAATTAGATCCGTGGCATGACTTTATCTCCAGTCCCACATATCCGCTGCTGTAAAATTTCAAAGATCCAAATGTGAGACACGTGTCTCTACTTTGCCGGGGGCCGCTCGGGACATCTTTCGCTTTTGGAGTGTCCCAGGTTCTCCGTGTTAAGCGGCGGGGAGAGGCCCGAAGTGGACTGGCCGGAGCTCGACGCGGCGGCGGAGAGGATCGCGCGTGCCGAGGCTCTACGGGCTGCGGATGCTAAGGGCTTCGCAACGGTACGCTGAGCGGCGGGCGGGGCTGTGGATAGGCATGGAAAGCGTTCGTCCAGCTTGAGGCGAATGGGTCCGAGGAGAATGACAACACCGGTCGTTCGGGACGGTGAAGTGTTGTTCGGGATATCTGTGTTGTAGTTCTCGCTATCGTTCAAACCACCCCGCCCTACCGGGCACCCCTCCTTATCCAAGGAGGGGAGCTTGACGTCATCCTGCTCCACCGAGAACTGCTCCCCAGCAAAAGGAACTGGCCTGTTCACTATCAGCGGTCCCAGAAACTGCTGCGTGGGGAAGTTGTCATTGATCCTCAGGAAGATCATGGCCCTGTCGGTGGGCGTTAAGTGGATTACCTCACCGGCCGGGATGTGGTCGGCGTAACGGCCCACGCGGATGCCGTCGCGCTCAAGCTCGACTGTGTATGAGATGATCAGCCCCAGCGGCTCGCCCTTTTTGTACGCTTCGTCATCAAGCCGGTCGATCATCTCAAAGATCTCACGCCGCAAACTTTCATCGGAAAAGGCCCGCTCGAACCCCGCATAGGTGACCGCGGCGTCTTCAAGACTGATACCCAGCTCTTTCGCTATCCAATAAACCCTCTGAACGTCAGCCTCATTTGTAGGAAGATGTGCCATATATGACACAATAACCCATCTCAAAGAAGAATGCAACACTTATTTTTAGAAATATAACGACACGGTCAAATAATATATTCTAATCGTTTAGCAGAACCCACTATCCCGATGCAGCGTACCTCAATACGCCTATACAAAATAGGGAAACCCATTTGCAGTGAAAGCATGGCGATCAACACAAATGGGCAAACAGTTTATCCGGCATACCTTTGTCAATGAAAAGAACTTTACGTAAGAGTAATATACTATTACAAACGGCCGTAGCTGGATTAAGGCACAAGGACCTTATAAATTTTTCTGTACTGACAGAAAATCTGCGGAATGGTTTGAAGATATGCGTCAGTTATCGGTTATGAGTGGGAAATAACAACAGGTGGTCCTAGCCAAAGTGAACCAGAAGACGGTTATATCGGAGGTGGAGATATTGCTATCAGCAAACACAGGGGTAAAGCCATTGCCCGTCAGTAAATAAAAAACACTCGTTTCAAACACCTCTCTTCGAGCGGTTTTCCGTCAGATAGAAAAGGAGCCATTCTGTGAAAAATTTTTTCGTTATTATCCTTCTAGTTTTTACACTTTTAGTTCTTACGTTCAGTGGCAAGATCCGAGGGCAAAATACCTCTGCGCAGCCCAAACTGGTTTGCTTTCCAACCCAGGACGGAGGGCTTACTTTTGCCAATCTATACGGTAAAGGGGAACGGGGCGTGGTGTTGGCTCATGGGGGACGATTCAGTAAAGAGAGCTGGGATAAGCAAGCGAGCGCGTTGGTAAAAGCGGGGTTTCGTGTACTTGCAATAGATTTCCGTGGACGCGGACAATCGCGAGGTGGTTCTCCAGCGCAGGATTCTGACCACGGATATCACTATGACGTATTGGCTGCAGTCCGATACCTCCGTCAGACCGGAGTAAAGACAGTCTCGGTAGTAGGGGCAAGCTTCGGCGGCGGGGCCGCCGCCGAAGCTTCTATTGAGGCTAAGCCTGGCGAGATAGATCGTCTCGTTCTGCTGGCACACTCGCCCGTCGATAAGCCCGAGAAGATAAAAGGTCGTAAACTTTTTATTTTAAGCCGAGACGACTCGAGGGTAGAAAACAAAATACCCCGACTGCCCGAGATTCGCGATCAGTATGAAAAAGCATCAGAACCGAAAGAAATAGTGGTTTTAGAAGGTTCCGCTCACGCTCAGGTAATTTTTGAAACTAAACAAGGCGAGCAGCTCATGCACGCAATTGTGCGGTTTCTTTCCAAACCATAAGCAATTGGTTAAGTTGTTCTGTGTCAACATCAAGTCTCAAGAATGCCTCTTTCGTCTAATTACGAAGATCCGCCGGCGACACTTGCGGTCAGTCGGAGGGCGGATTGGTTTCCGGTGAAGTTGAATAGTTACCGTGTTGGTTAGCGTCTTGGGGACGCTTGCAGGCGGGGACGCCTGCGGTCCAGTCGGAAGTTCAGGCGACGGTGCCTTGAGAACTGAAAAGGCTTTAATTCCATTCGGGCAATGTTTTTTCGATCTCGGCCTTTAGCGTCTCGTGGTCAACTTTTCCCTGTCGGGAAAAGCTTATTTCGCCTTTTTCGTTGTAAAGGATCGTGAATGGCAGGCCGCCGCTCCAATCTTTGGCGATCGAGGAGATGACGGTGTTTTCATCCGCGCTGATCAGAAGGTAAGTTGGCATCTCCGCATTCATCTCGGTAAGGAATTTCGGTACCCCTGCGTCTAGTTCTTCGATAAAATCGAGGGAGACGGTGATGAAGTCGATCTTTCCGCGATACTCGGTGTCGATCCTGACGAGGTCGGGAAACTCTTCGCGGCACGGGCCGCACCACGTCGCCCAGAAATTCACTAGCAGAGGCTTGCCGTTGGGTTTGAGAAGCTGTTTGAGTTTGGCATCGTCGATCTGGGAGACTTGCGGCGGACCTGCCGAACGGGGTGCGGTCTCGGCGGCCGGGTTTGCTGCAGGCTTTGAACTCTGAGTGCAGGAGATTGCCAGGGAAAGAGATGCACAAAGAGCTATGAAGAAGAGGACGCGGAAGAGATTAAAGGGCTGTGCCCGATCTAAAGTACTCATATACAGTTTGTCTCGGCAATGGTGATCACTATGTCACCACTCCGATCTTCTCATTGCCGCTTGAATTCTATCCCTTTGACCTCGCGTCCGCCGGCTGCCGAATTGAATACGAATCCTGCGACCTTTCCGTTTGCGTCGCGGGTAAAAGCAAGATTACCCTGCCCGCCCGCGAAGCTGAAGTTATCGACAGATGCGGGGCTGAGCGGTGGCTTAAAGTTATCGTTGATCCCAAGGGTGAGATTGGTGCCGTCGAGCGATAGTTTGTAATGTGTGTAAAGCTCTTCGCTGTAATAGGTCCCGACGTAGTCACTAGCTTGAAGGGGCGAATTGAACTGTGGTTTAACAGGGGGAACAGAGGCGGCAGGAGCTTCCGCAACCTGTTTCTGAGGCGGCGGTTCGGGTTTGAACTGTCCCGCGAGATATATGTCGGAGAGCTTTTCAACGATCGCACTCGGAAAGATCGCCGAGTTGTTGCACAACGCGATCGCTGTAAACTTTTGATCCGGGAAGGTGATGGTCTGTGCACGATACCCCTGCATGTTGCCGCTGTGCTTAAACACCGGAAGACCCTTGTATTTGTTAAGAAATATTCCTAAAGCGTAATCCATCGACTCGCCGTTGTTCAGAATGCCCGGGGCGGTCATAAGCCGGATAACCTCTCTGTTGCCGACCTTCGGCTCAAAGAAATTTTGGTGCCATAGATAAAGGTCTTCAACAGTTGTTAAAAGTCCGCCGCCGCCGACCAGGTCGAACATCGAAGCCCTGGCGCTGATGCTATTGTTCGCACCGACCACATAACCGGCAGCCCGATTCTTGACCACTTCGGTCCGGTCGTCGAAAAACCGGGTATTCTTCATGCCCAAAGGCTTGAAAATATTTTCGTCGGCAAAGGCTCGTAACGATTTCCCGCTCACACGTCCGACGATGATCCCAAGCAAATGATAATTGGAATTGCTGTACTGGTATTTTGAGCCCGGCTGAAAACTGACATTCTTTTGCCGCGAGAGCATGTTTATGATGTCTTTGTCATTGAGTGCGTTATCGACGTTGCCGCCGCCGAAGAGGACCAACGCCTGATATTCACGAATACCGCTGGTGTGGTAAAGCAGATGTCTGATGGTGACCGGGTGATCGTATTTGGGGATCTCGGGGACGTATTTCTGAACTTCGTCGTCGAGCGATAATTTGCCTTGCTGGGCGAGCAGGGCGATGCTCATTGCGGTGAACGGCTTGGACCCGGAAGCGAGATTGAACAGCGTAGTCGACGTGGTATTGGGAACGTCGTAATCGAGATTCGCCATTCCGAAAGCTCGTTTGTAAACGAGCTTGCCGTCGCGGACCACTCCGACCCCGCAGCCGGGCATGTCATTCCTGTCCCATTTGGAAAGGAGCTCGTCAGCTTTTTTTGCCGATTCCTGATCGGAAGCAGCAGGTCCGGCGCTCGTGGTTTGCTGTCCGTAAGAGCCGCTAGCAATGAGGCTGGTCATAAATAAAACGACCGGCAAAGATCTTTGTATGAGCATATGTTTTTTATCTTGCGTGGGATCGTTATGCTCGCTTGATAGAGCAGCCGAAGGCGTTCGTTTTCGCGGTCTTGATCGGAGCATTGCTCAGCGCCGAATCGAAGGCATCGCGGACGTAATTGATCGTCACATTTTTTCCGGAGCGGTCGTTGTCGAGGGCTCCGTGATAAAGCAGGACATTATTTTCGTCGAAATAGAAAAACTCCGGCGTGACATCGGCTCCGAGCTTATCGGCCAGAACGTTACCTTTATCGATCAAAACGGGAAATTCATAGCCGACTTCTTTTGCGTCAGTGGTGATCCAGTCGAGCGATTCGGTTGAGTTCGAATTAATGCCGATCAGGTTGATGCCTTTGGCATTTAGTTCATCGGCGATCTCGTTGATCCTCTCGTTGTAGGCTTTAACGACCGGGCACTGCGCCGAAACCCAAACCAGGACCGCACCATTTTCGCCCTTTAGTTTGTCCAAAGACTGCGCCACACCGCTCAGGTCCGGCAAAGTAAAGCTTTCCAGCTTAGCTCCGACGGCAAGATCACCTTCCTCCGAGGCAACGCCCCCGGCGCCGCACCCGGCGGTCATCGAAACAACCGCAAGCAGAGCAATAGTCGCAACTAGAAAAATGCTCTTTCGTTTCATAAAATTTTGCTCCTTGTTATTAGGAAGATTAAGGATATTCAGTTTGAAGTCGTTGCTTCAAAGCATTCGTTCTGCTCTATTGTTTAATGTACGCCGCTTGTTCTAATAATGTTTCCGATCAACACCACGTCTGGAAAATTTCCGGTCGGGAGGGACGTCATATTGCCGGCGAAAGAGAAATGTCTGGTACGTGGATCGAATTTGTGATCAATGCTTGTCTATCCATACCATCATTTAAATCGAAATCGAAAGATTTAGGAATAGAAATGTCTTGAAGGGTGATTTTGGCGGCACGAATCGTTAACAGTTCGTAACGGACCGCGCACCTTGGATCCGAAATAGACTGGAACGCAGGCATCCCTGCCTGCAACCGAACGGTTCCTCCGGCGTGGCGGCGGTGGGTGGAATTCGCCGTCCCACGTATGTGCGGGCTAAGGACACATTCGTTACACCTTATCGCGCCATTTTAGGACCTCTTCGCGGAGGATGGGGTTCTGTTGAAAGCTGCCGGTGTGGCCTTGTGCGGCGGTTGCGCGCTGGATGTGCCAGTAGCTAAGGCCGAGTTTGCCGACGGCCCGCAAGTAGCGGCTGCGGGCACGGTATTTGCCGCTAAAAAGGCCCGAGATCAGCCAGGCGGAGCTCTTGAACGCCGATGTGACCGTGGCGCCTAGCTCGGGCGTTATCAGGCCGCGGGCAATATCCATGGCGAGCATGTCCTTGAGTATCTTTCCCTGTCGCCGCATGACATAGAAGGAGAAACCGACGAAGATCAGGAAAAACGGTATCTGGAGGACCACGTAACCGACGATAAAACCCTGCAGGCCCCCGATAACAGCGAGGCCGTTCCAAATCGCGTGAAGAGCTACGGCCGCGAAATATCCGAGAATAGGCAAAAGAATGCGGACATACGTTTTGTGCGATTCCCGGGCAATACCGCATCCGATCCCGATCATCGCGGTAAAGGTAACATGAGCGAAGGGCGACATAATGCCCCGAAGCACGAAAAGAACCAACAGGCCGCCCATGCCTGCTTCGCCGACCGCCCGACCGTAGTACAGCACATTTTCAACGGTCGCAAACCCGAGTGCGATGACTCCCGCGAAGACGATGCCGTCGAGGATATCGTCGAAGTATTTTCGGAAAAAGATCAGGAGAATGACCACTCCGAGGCCTTTGGAGCCCTCCTCGAATATAGGGGCCGAAATGACGGCTCCGACAGCCTGGCCCGCCTCGGGCGAGATACCCACAGCCACCACTACGCTCACGATGGTGTTCACTATGAATGAAACGATGACCGCAACGAGCGCACCCCAGGCAAAGGCGAGGGCAAGCAGCCAAAACGGCTCCGGATCATAACGGTCAAGCCAGATCAGCGGAATCAGGTAGAGCGTGGCCGGTACGAATGCGACGACGGTTGCAATGACCGCGGGAACGATCCCAACGCTCGCGAACATCAGCAAGGCGACGACCATCGACAGGAATAGTATCGCAAAGATAGTAGCTCCGATACCGATGTACCGGCCTGTCTTACGGGGTTCGGGCTTCACCGAGCTGGCGCTGCCAAGGCCAAGATTCGAGATGGAATTCTGCATATTGACCGGTTCGGCCCCGGCGGTGATCTCGAATATCTGCCTTTCGCGTTCCTCAAAATCTTGAGGAGAACCGAGGCGAGGTGAAACCTCAGTAATATGTACGGTGCCGGTAACGCCTCTTACGCCGAACTGGACCTGGTCACCGTCCGACAGCCTCGCCATATTGATCCGCTGGCTGTTGAGCAGGGTGCCATTGGTGCTTTTGTTGTCGGTGAGATAGTAACCGTCGGGCCGGGCTTCGATAAAAGCGTGCTGCTTAGATGCGATCCTTTCAGTATTGGGATCGAGCCTCACGCTGCAATTAGGACCGCGGCCGATAGTTAAAAACCCGGTTTCCAGATCAAACAGCTGCCCAGCGAGCGTCCCGCTGTCGAGCCTAAGCTGTAGTTTCATACTGCAATAATAGGAACAAAAAGCCCAAAGTCAAGCTTAAAGCTCTGACCCGGGCTAATTCCCTGCTGATCTGATCGCAGATCACATGAGGTATGAAATAACTGGACCCTCAAGCGGGTGAAAATCCTGCACCAACTATTCGAGGCCGATGAAATCAAACGCGGACAGCGACGCGGTAAGGTCAATATCCTGCGATTCGAATCGGTACCGTCGGGACGCCACGCTAACCGTATATGCCCCATTCGCCAGTCCGTTGAACGTATAGAATCCGAGCGAACTGGTCGGCACCGTTACACGCAGGCCCTGTGGGCCATATAATGTGACCGAGGCATTGCGTAAACCGCCGCCATCAGGCGTCGTAACCCGGCCCGACAGTGAAAGCGTCGGGTCCGCAGACAATTCGGAAGCGTCGATGATGAAGAGGCCGTTGGTCATATCTCCGGCGAGGACCTTGTCCACCCCGAGCAGTGGAGTTACGGCCCAACTCCCGTTGAAAGAAGAGTTAGGCACGTTTTGCAGGTTGTTTCCAGGTGCGCCGCAGATGATGTCCCACGGATCCTCAGGGTATCTCGACTGGCTTCTGGACTTCGCACCTAAATTTGACGGAGCAAGATACTCCTCAGTAAAAGTGTCGTATTGAGCAATATGCACCGGATTTACGGGGTTGCTAATGTCGAAGATCTGTATGCCCGCCTGGTACCAGGATACGTACAATTTGTCGCCCATCACGACCGGGTCGTGCGGGCTGATCGCCTGTAGCCCAAGCTCGCTCGTTGTCATGCTTTTCATCAGCAAAGGCTGCGTCGGGTCGCTTACGTCATATACACGGATATCGCCGTCATAGGTCTCGCGGGCAGAGTAGAGGTATTTACCGTCTTCGCTGGTGTAGGACGTGTGATTGTTGTTATCCCCAGTGATCGCACCGAGGAACATCGGAGGCTGCGTTGCCAGGTTGCTGATATCGTAGATCTCGATCATGCCTCGCCAGCCTGACGTGTACATTCGATTGCCCCGAACATGTACCGCATGGACCCACAATGAATCGATCGGTACCACGTTCCATTTCAGAACCGGTGCTGTCGGATCGCTGATATCGATGATCTTCAGGACCTTGTCAGAAGTGCTGTTGTAATTCTGGAACAAATAATTGCCCTGAACGATCATCTCGTGAACACCGTTGAAGCCACCGTTCGTGGCATTAACTTTTCCGAGAAGGACCGGCTGGTACGGATTCGTCAGATCGACGATGTGCACTCCGTCGCCCGAATTAGCGGTCCCGGACGGATATGGCCCTCCGCTGGCAAAATATCCACGGTTCCCGATGACGGTCGCCTCGAGAAAGGCCTGGGTCGGCGAGGGATTGTAATGGCTCGCCAATACGGGATTGTCCGGGTCGGTCAGATCGTATATAAAGACGCCGCGGCAATTGTAACTGCCCTGAACGGCAATGTTGCCGTCAGCGTAAATATCAGCGAACTTCCAGGGATAGTATCCCGAGACCGACTCACACACCGGAATGATATTCGCACGAAGAGGAAGATCTATTATCGGGGCTCCCGTCCCAAGGGCGACGAATACAAAGGTTACAAGAAAAAGGCCGATAGTTCGCTTGATTGCTATGGAATGAGTATGGAACATAGGGAAAAAGACTGAGCCCGGCGGCTGATACCATTATATACCCTCGACCGTCATCGCCGTTATCGTTTTTACATCGCAACGGACCCCATTTGAGAGCATAATACCAATGCAGTGAGACTTTCCAAAGAAAAACTGCCTCCGCAAAATCAGGAGGCAGATAAAGAATGGAGGATCTGAACTTTATTAAGAAGCCGCTTGAAGGGCTTCGCGAATAACCAGATCGAACGTCCCGGGATCGACCTTACGAAAGCGGCTATTGCGGCTAAGCGATACGGCCACGGAGATCGTCGGGTTATTTCCCTTAAATTTCATGCCGCCAGCCACCAGCAAATTGTAAAGTTCGTTAACATGCAGCGGGCCGCCGGCCTCGCGGAGAAGCAGGGTGCAGGCCTGTGTGATGGTCCGGTCACTGAATCTGTTACTGACAGCGACCGAATTGTTGCTGATCGATGGGATACCGCGATTCTGATTGATGTACGAAACGGAACTGTCACGGCGATAGGTACGCGAATTATGCTCCAAACGATCAGAAGCCCGCGGGCTGGAGTAGCGAGGCTGCTGCTCGTAATCGTCGTCGAGCTTCAGGGTGCTGCCAAGCGACATGATCCGTCGGCCGGACCGGGTCGTGACCAGAAGGCTGTCGATCGCTTTTTCGGTCTGAGCCGCACTATTCTCAAGCGCGCTGATCTCCAGACGAAGATGCTCTACTTCGGCCTCGGTCTCCCGAAGCCGCGCGATCAAACGGTTCTGTGCATTTCTCGTCTGAAGCAGGCTCTGTTCGAGTGTCGGTATCAGGTTTTCATCTAACATATGTAAATCGTTAATTTAGCGTCGCTGCCCTGAAGTGCGAACTGAGGTTAATGACTACGAATTTCGTTCGGTTACAAAGGAAAGGACATCACCTAAACAAGAACGATACTCCGATCTCGGCAAAACATCAAGACTTTTTCTCGCCGCATCGACATATTTGTCGGCACGAGCCTTTATCTCGTCGAGAATGCCATGGTCGTCCAGCATTTCCTGAAGATTGGAGCGCGAGACCGCACCGTATTGCCCTTCGCTAATGATCTTCTGCAACGATGGCCGCAGCGTACCATTTTTCTTTAACAGATAGATCAACGGGAGCGTCAATTTGCCTTCGAGCAGGTCGGAGCCGGCCGCCTTTCCAAGATTCTCTGTGTGAGCAGTGAGATCCAATATGTCATCCGAAAGCTGAAATGCGATCCCGAGATGCATGCCGTAGTCCCGCAGTGCCTCCTTTTCAGCTTGTTTGGCGCCGCCGAGGATACCGCCGACCTCGCAGCACGCCGCAAAGAGATAAGCCGTTTTTCGCTTGAGTATATCGAAATAGTCGTCTTCGGAAATGTCGAGCTTGCCGATCCTAGTCAACTGTATGAGCTCGCCCTCGGTCATTTTGCGTGTTACACGCGTGAGGATGTCGATGATCTCAAGCGAACGCTCCTTTACCGTCGTCTCAAACGCCGACATATACAGCCAGTCGCCCATCAGGACAGCCGTATTATTGCCGAATTCGGAATTGACGGAAGGACGGTTTCGACGCAGGTCAGCATTGTCGATAATGTCGTCGTGGACCAGCGTTGCCGTATGTAGCATCTCCATCACGGTCGCCATGCGAACGACATTTTCTGCACTCCCTTCGCCGCCGACCGCATAATTCGAAAGCATTAGCAGGGCAGGACGCACGCGCTTGCCGCCCGAGGCTCGCAGATATTCACCCAGATAGTCGATCACCTGGATATTTGAGCTCGCCTGGCGTTCGAATTCGCGTTCAACGAGTTCGAGTTCGCTGCGGATCAACGCGAATACGCTTCCGGAAGCAAGGCCGGCATCTCGCTGCTGAGTTGATGCAAATGTGTGCATAAAGGAAACTATTTAATCATGGCCATAAACTCATCAAGGGTGATCTCGGAGTCTTTAAGGATCTTTCTAAATAAACCTTTTCCGATAGTCTCGTGCGAATGAACAGGTACTACAGTTGTTCTACCGTCAGGGTGTCGAAGGAAATGATGGCTGCCTCGAACTCTAGTGACCTCGAAATCTATTTTCCGCAAGATCCTGATAAAATTGCGACCATCGAAGCTGGGAATATCGGTCATACATCAATTGACATCCTTTGGATCCCCACAAATCTGGGCATCGGCTCCAAAGAACCTTGTTCTTCCAGACACAATTCAATAGCCTCTCGGATGCGTAACATCAATTCGTCGAGTGAGTGTGCCTGGGTATGACACCCTTTCAATTCGGGAACGGAAGCAACCAGAACGCCGTCTTCATCCTCTTCGATCAGGATGTTAAATTCTCTCGTCATTCTAATTACTCCGATAATTATCAAATGTCATATCGATCCCGAAGTCGTTCCCCTTAAGCTTCGCCATTACTTCCTGCAAAGTGTCGCGATCTTTGCCTGAGACACGCACGGTTTCGCCCTGGATCGAGGCCTGGACCTTGAATTTTCCGTCCTTGATGAATTTGACGACCTCTTTGGCCTTTTCGATCGGAATTCCCTGCTGGACCTTAACGACTTGACGGACCGTGCCGCCGGCGGCCGGCTCGATCTTCTGGTAATCGAGCGCCTTGAGCGATATACCGCGTTTTACGAGCTTGGACTGAAGGATGTCGTTCATATTTCGCAAACGTGTTTCGTCCTCAGCGGTGAGCATTAGGTCCTTCCCCTGCAGCTCCGCCGCAGCCTTGCTGCCTTTGAAATCGAAACGCTGCGAGATCTCTTTTGCAGTCTGATTCAGGGCGTTGCCGACCTCGGCGTAATCGGTCTTTGAAACGATATCGAATGAGTTTTCCTTTGCCATGCTGATATTTTACCGCAGAGACGCTGAGACGCGGAGATGGTGGGGCATTTATTTTATTTTCAAGTGTTTGCTTGTGCAGTCTCAAGTCTAAGATCAAACAGATCAAGAAAGTTTGACGTCGTCTGTTGGGCCAGAATCTCATGCGAAATGTCGTAGAAATCGGCCAGAAATTGGGCCGTGTGGGTTACAAATGACGGCTCGTTGCGTTTTCCTCGGAAAGGAACCGGCGTCAGGAATGGGCAATCCGTCTCGATCAGCAGGCGATCCAGCGGCACCACGCGGGCGGCGTCTCGCAGATTATCGGCCTTTTTGAAGGTGACATTACCGGCAAACGAGATCAAGAAGCCAATTCCCATCAATGCCTCAGCCATCGCCGGAGTTCCGCCAAAACAATGCATTATCCCACCGGGGAACGCACCTCTTCCATTTTCCGTTGTCAGTTTTCCGTTTTCAGCTATTCCGGAGCATTCCGCCGTCAAAATTTCGACCGTTTCGTCATCCGCATCGCGGCTGTGAATGATTATGGGTAGATTCAGCTCCCTCGCAGTGCGGATCTGGCGGATGAAGACCTCTCGCTGCACGTCACGCGGGCTGTGGTCGTAATAATAATCAAGCCCGATCTCACCCCACGCAATCACCTTTTCACTGGAGGCAACAAGCTCCTTTAGGTGAGCCTCGGCCGCGTCATCGTAGAGCTTGGCGTCATGAGGATGAACACCGACCGATGCATAGACGTTATCGTACCTCTCAGCTGCCGCAACCGCTCTTCTAAAATCATCAGAATGCGGATCGCCGGTACCGATGTTGAGCATCGCGACAACTCCCGCTTCCCTAGCACGCTGGACGACCTCATCGCGATCCGCGTCAAACTGCTCGCCGTCTATGTGGCAGTGGGAATCGATAAGCACAACCTATTTCGTCTCCGTCTGAGCACATTCTGACCCAAGGTAGCAGCCACCCATATCCAACTCATCAAAGACGCACTCGTCTAAGGCGTAAGGCGGACCATTGAACCATGAACTATCATCGGCCCCTTGCACAAAAAAAGGTTCGCCGGCACCGTAACAAGAAATCGTGAGGCGCGAGGCCAGATGAATCGCTACGATTGTTCGCGTACCGACGTCTGTGCAACGCCACTTTCCGGTTGCGGTGTAAAATTCGAGACCAATAGAAAATTCCTTGTGGTTCATCTTTTCGCCTGTGAATCTGAGCCTTTCTAATTAGGCTGACAGTTGATCTACGACTCGTTATTGTATTCGACGAGGCTGCTCCAGAACTCGATTATTTTCTCAGCCGAGTCCCCGGTCGGCAAATCGCCGAACTCCTTCTTAAGATAAGATGCAAGGTCGGCTCCATATATTATGATGTCAGTCTGAAATACCGAAAATACCGGGTTCCCGCTCTCGTTCGGCCGATCAGGGATGTACCGATGTGAATAGATCGGTATCAATTTAGGTGCCTGATCAACATATGATCTCGCAACTTGGAATGCGTCTATCAAACGCCTTGGTTTGGATCCCCAAGACTTAGGCCAAAATGAGTTGTGTTCAATGTCAAAACAGATTCCCTCGTAGGGCCATTCGAGCCGCTCTTTCAACTTTTTATAGGAACTATTTCTCCAATTTGGGAATTTATCGCCAATCGGCATGCCGGACATAAGCAACTCTCGCAGATCCGGAGGAAAAACAAAACAGAATTGCTCCTCTATTTGCCTAACCTCCTGAGCTGAAAGCCCAGGGTCAAATTGAACGCCAGTAGACTCCAAAAACTCCCGGTACATGTCAATTTTTCGTGTAAAGGGTGTTCATACCCACTACTTCAACCTCGCTCCGATCTTCACATCTTCCAGAAACGTAGCGATCGCAGGCGTGTCTTCTTCGGTCAGCGATGCGGCGCAGATCATGCCCTGGGATTCGAGTCCTCGCATTTTTCGGGGTTTTAGGTTGGCGACTACCACGACCTTTCGGCCGATCAGTTTTTCCGGATCGTACCATTCGGCCAGGCCGGCTAAGATCTGTCGGTGCTCGGGTTCGCCGAGATCGACCTCGAAACGAAGCAATTTGTCTGCATTCGGCACGCGCTCAGCAACCTTGATCTCGCCAACTCGGAGCTCGACTTTGATGAAATCGTCGATAGTTATGAAAGTGTCAACTTCCTCCTCGGCTGGCTTCTCGGCCGTGGGCGACCCAGTCGCTACCGCTCCCGGTTCCGACTCTTTTGCTGATGCACCTGCTGATTCCTGATCGCTGATTGCCGACTGATTATTTATCTCGTTCATAACTTTATTTTTGTCGATTCTCGGGAATACACCGACTGTTTCACCGATTTTGGTACCGACGGCTAGTTGGCCCCATCTTAAATCTGCAGGATCGAGCTTGGCAATCTCATCGGTTAGGCCGATCTGGCTGTAAATATTCTTAGAAGCCTCAGGCATTACTGGATACAGCATAATGCTGAGCCAACGCAGCGTTTCGCAGGCACGGTAAAGTACCGCATCTAGCGTCTGTGCCTGCTTTTCGTCTTTTACAAGCTCCCACGGCTTTGCGTCTGATATCAACTTGTCGACACGGGCAATGACCGTCCAGAGGGTTTCGAGGGCCAGGCTCATTTCGAAGTTGTCGAACCTGCGGTTAAATTCATCTCGTGCATGTTCGATCACCGAAACGATGTCCTGGCCGTCAGGATCGATGCCCGCTCGACGGGCTTGAAGATAGTTTTCCTCGCTGATCTTGCCGTCCGGCACCTGACCGTCACGGTATTTTGTTATCATCGAGAAGGTCCGGCTCGCCAGATTGCCGAGACCGCTGGCAAGGTCGGAATTTGTTCGGTCGATCAGGTTCTCGTAACCAAATTTGCCGTCCTGCCCGAAAACCATGTCACGAAGCACAAAATACCGGATCGCGTCGATTTGAAAATGCTCATGTAGTACATCAACTTCGATGACGTTACCCATTGTCTTTCCCATCTTTCGACCGTCGGCATCCAGCCACATCCCGTGAGCGTAGACGGTTTTCGGAAGTTCCAGCCCTGCGGCATGTAAAAATGAAAACCAATAGACAGAGTGAAACCTGAGAATGTCTTTGCCGACCACATGGACGACATGATTCCAATATTTTTCAAATTCGATTGCTGCCCGCTCTTCGTTTCCGTAACCGATCGCCGTAATGTAATTTGAAAGGGCGTCGAGCCATACGTACATCACGTGTTCCTCGTCATCGGGAACCGGAACGCCCCATGAGACCGATCTCTTCAGTCGGCTTATTGAAAGGTCCTGAAGCCCGCCTCGGACAAACGAAAGCACCTCGTTTCGACGAGCCTCCGGACGTACAAGGCCCGGATCGGACTCGATCGTTTCGATGAGAAAATCGTCGTAATCCGAAAGGCGGAAGAAATAACTGTCTTCGGACACTTTATCGAGCGGCCGTTCGTGTATCGGGCAGTGCGGATGGTCACTGCTCTCTGGGATGAAATACTGCTCTTCGGTCTTGAATTCGGCACACGGGGCACAGAACCAACCCTCGTAAAAGCCTTTATAAATGGCGTCGTTTCCCTTTGGCGTCTTTTTCTTAGCGATCTCACGCCACAAATGCCGGACGCCCTCATAATGAAACGGCTCGGACGTACGCATGAAGATATCGTACCCACCATTTTCACCGTCGAGCCCGAAATCATGGAACATCCGCTTCAACTCATCCGAGATGAAGTCGGCCTGCTCTTTTGGCGTTCTGCCATTCTTCTCTGCCGCCCGCTGGATATTGATGCCGTGTTCATCGGTCCCCGTCAAAAAATACGTATCAAACCCGCGTTGACGCTTGTGCCGCTGGATGGCGTCTACAACGATCGTCGTGTACAGATGCCCAAGATGCGGCAGGCTATTGGCGTAATAGATGGGTGTAGTTATGTAAAACGTATTCATCTCAAGAAAAACAAAAAGTGTAGCGTGTCAGCAGAATTTTATCCACACGCTACACGTTCCGATGCCGTTTGGCCTACTTTCCTAATCGCTTCTTGTCTGCGTCTGCGAATTCATCCGTATCGAGATATCTCGGAAGGGCAGGCAGATTCGCAATTCGCAGACCTATGGACAGGCCGAGCTCGGCATTTTGAACCATTGCGTCACCGTCCCACCAATCGTAATACTCATCAGTGGTCTGGTGATAATATTTCGCCGTGTAGTTGCTGAAAAAGTTCAGTGCCTCGCCGGTTAACGGCTTTACGAAATCGTCTCCGTGCCGCAGGGATACCGCCGGAACGCCTACCTTGGCGAACGGAAAATGATCCGAGCGGAAAAAGAAACCCTGTTCGGGACGCAGATCGCCCTCAAGCGTCATCTTACGATCCCGTGCTACTTCCTGGACGATCGGGCCGAGCGTCGACCGTTCGGAGCCGAGTGCCGAAAAATCCTTAGTACGCCCGAAGAAGTTCACCCCGTCGATATTCACATTTCCGGCGATCTTGTTGAGGGGAATGAGAGGGTTCTTGGCAAAATACTCGGCGCCAAGCAGCCCTTGCTCTTCCGCAGCCGGAAAAAGGAAGTAGATGGAACGGCGAGGTCGATCGTCGCCCTTTAGATTATTGATAGCGTTACCTATGCCGATGACTGCAGAAACGCCCGATGCGTTGTCATAGGCACCGTTATAAATGCGATCGCCGGTAGCGTCGGGTTCACCAATACCCAGATGATCCCAGTGAGCGGTGTAGAGCACGTATTCATTCCGGACCTTTTCATCGCGGCCGGGGATCACACCAACGATGTTCGGCGATTCAAAGCGTTTGGTCGCTGCTTCCATACCGATCTTTACGCGAAGTCCAGTCTTGACTGGCTTGAAACCACGGACCGATGCCTTACTGCGGAGTTCGTCGAGGTCGAGGCCGGCGCTTTTGAGCATTGAACGCACGGCAGCTTCCGTCGCCCAGGACATAAGGTCGAGATACGGAGTTTTGTCGCCCGGGGCCCGCTCGATCTCAGATCGGGGCCCGCCGAAAGATGTACGCACAACATTCCAGCCATAACCCGCTGAAGCATCGGAATGTATAAGAATAACCCCTGCGGCCCCGCGACGTGCCGCCTCTTCGTATTTGTAGGTCCAGCGCCCGTAATATGTCAGGGCCTTCCCGCCGAAAAGATCGGGTTCGGCGGTCGTGGCCGGCGGATCGTTGACCATTATCAGCAGAACCTTGCCCCGGTAATCTTCGGCTGGCCCGCTGTAATCGTTCCATTTATATAGCGGCGAATCGATGCCGTAGCCAGCAAATACGAGTTCTGCATCAACGCCAACACCGGAACGCTGAGCCCCGGTCGTCGCTACGAAATCGTCACCGAACTTAAAGCTCGCAGCTTCACCCTTTGGCGGCGTGATGACCAGGCGAGTCGTTGGGTTGACAGTAATGCCAACCATCCTTACATTCTGGAAATAGCTCGACCCGTTACCCGGCCGCACTCCGGCTGCCTTTAACTCTGAAACGATATACTCCGCGGCCTTTTCACTGCCCGGGGTCCCGGGCCCTCGTCCTTCGAACTCATCAGCTGAAAGGATCTTGACTCGTTCCTTGAGCTTTGCAGGATCAAATAGCGCTGAATGGTCGTTCTGTGCACCCGCCGAACTCGCGGCAAGAAAGAATAAAATCAGGGAAATTCCGAAAAGTTTGTATCTCATTTTCTTATTCATCGTCGGTCGACGACAGTTAATGATCTGTTACCCCTTGATCAATGCCATTGCCTCGGCCCGTGTTCGCGAGTCCTTTCTAAATCCGCCGAGCACCGCCGACGTTATGGTTACGGCACCGGGCTTTTTTACGCCTCTTAGCGTCATGCAGGTATGTTCAGCCTCAATGACGACCATCACGCCGATCGGATCGAGCCTGTCATAAAGCGTTTGGGCGATCTGCTGGGTGAGGCGTTCCTGTACCTGAAGGCGACGGGCAAACACCTCGGCGATGCGGGCAAGCTTAGAAAGGCCGATAATGCGGCCGTCCTTTGGAATATAGGCGATGTGGCATTTGCCTGTGAACGGTGCCAGGTGGTGTTCGCAAACAGACGCGATCGAGATGTCCTTGACGATCACCATCTCGTCATGCGAATCCCCGGGCAGCGGCACAATATGCTCGCGAGGGTCGATCCACATCCCTTCGGTCAGCTCGGCATAAAAATCGGCCACGCGTTCGGGTGTTTTTTGCAGGCCCTCGCGATCAGGATCCTCACCCATACCCTCGAGCATCATTCTTACGCCAGCCGCGATCTTTTCCAGATCGATCTTTGAATCGCCGTTGATTGCCATAGCTAAGTCTTTGAGTTTAGCGTTTTTGGAGCTAAATCTAAAGCGAGAGCCCGGGCGGACCCGAAACATCGGGTTCTTTGCGAATGGCGCGAGCCGGGACTATAATTACCGTTTACTTTTAGCACGATATTTATTACCTGATGACCCTAACCGAGATACAAAAAGCCTTACGCGAAACGGTCCGTTCGA
This sequence comes from Pyrinomonadaceae bacterium, assembly GCA_041745615.1. Lineage (GTDB taxonomy): Bacteria > Acidobacteriota > Blastocatellia > Pyrinomonadales > Pyrinomonadaceae > OLB17. Next base: position 53,193 of record JBGTIP010000006.1, read on the forward strand.
CGGCCGCAGCCAAATTTGGCATTGAGTTGGACCAGATCGCGGCCGAAACACCGCCAAAGACCGAATTGGGCGATATTGCTTTTCCGGTAGCATTTGAACTGGCAAAGCGAATAAAGCAGGCGACCGGCGAAAAACGCAATCCTCGCGAGATAGCCGAGGTGCTCAAGACCGCATTCGAATCGGCCCGATCCGTTGGCAGGGTCGAGGTTGCCGGTGCAGGATATCTGAACGTCTTTTTCGACCGGGCCGCCTTTTTGATCGAGAACGCAGCGGCCCAACCGCTTCCCGCTCTAGGCATCTCGGAAACTGCTGAAGCAATTAAGGTATGTGTTGAGCATACATCGGTTAACCCTAACAAAGCAGCCCACATAGGCCACGTACGCAACTCCGTCATGGGTGATACTTTTCAGCGTATCCTCAAAGCCACCGGAAAGAATGTGGAAGTCCAGAATTATATCGACAATACTGGTGTTCAGGTGGCGGATGTTGTAGTCGGTTTTCTCTATCTGGAACAGATGGACCTGGCCGCGATCAAAGAACTGGATCGAGAGTTGAAAGAAAGCGGCAAGAGCTTTGATTACTATTGCTGGGACCTTTATACAAAGGTAGGCATTGAGTATCAGACTAATGAGGAATTGAAAGCAAAACGCGCCGAAGTGCTCCACCTGATCGAGGAAGGCGGCAACGCCACGGCCGAACTCGCAGATCATGTCGCGATGCGCAACGTACACTGCATCCTCGACACGATGGAACGCCTGGCGATCCGTTACGACCTGCTGCCGAGGGAATCTGAGATCCTGCATCTTCACTTTTGGGACAGGGCTTTCGAGCAGATGAAACAGCTCGGCGTCATACGTTATGAAGACGAAGGTAAGCATGCTGGGTGCTGGGTAATGCCTTTCGAAGAACACACGGGCACAGAAGATCACGAGAACGACAAGATCCTCGTAAGATCAAACGGCACAGTAACATACACGGGCAAGGATATTGCCTATCAGATGTGGAAACTGGGCATCCTGGGCCTCGATTTTCATTACCGTCTGTTCCATACATACGAAGACGGACGCGAGGTGTGGATCACTACCGATGACAAGAGCCGGCAAGATGCCGGCGTCCCGGTTTTTGGCGGCGGCGAAACGATATATAACGTGATCGATTCCAGGCAATCGTATCCGCAGGACATCGTCCGCAAAGGCGTTGCGGCGATCTCACCCGAACGGGGTGAAAAAGCAAGCATCCACCTTTCATATGAAATGGTTGCCCTTTCGCCGGCCGCGGCCGAAGAACTTGGGTTCAAGTTATCTGAAGATGACCGGAAAAGGCCTTTTATCGAGATGAGCGGCCGAAAAGGGCTCGGTGTTAAAGCCGATGACCTCATTGACCGGCTCGAAGTGAATGCACTTGCCGAAGTCGCAACACGTCATCCCGACCTGGATCCTAACGAAAAGAAGTTGATCGCCCACCAACTGGCTGTCGGTGCACTAAGATATTTTCTCCTGAAATTCACGCGGAATACTGTTATCATCTTCGATTTCAAAGAGGCTCTATCGTTTGAAGGCGAGACCGGTTGTTTCTGTCAGTATTCCGCGGTGCGGGCAAATTCGATCTTTCGAAAGCTGTCTGAAGCGGACAGCCTGGAAGCATGCAGGCGGAGGATCAGTGATCCCGAAGCCGTTCGGGCGATCTTGTCTGACGAAACTGGAGACGATATATGGTCAACGGCGATACTCGCCTCCCGGCTGGAGGAAACGGTCGAGCAGGCGGCTGTCGCAAACGAACCCGCGATCCTGGCGAAATACACGTTTGCCCTTGCGAAGGCCTTCAACCTTTTTTATCACAACCACAAGATCATCGCTGAACCAGATGATAATAAGAGAGCCTTGCTCGTAGTTGTGGCGGATATGACGCGGCGGGCACTGACCGCGTCACTTGATACGCTCGGCATTGATGTGCCGGTGAAGATGTAGCATCTCGTAAGGGACAAATACGATGGATTTTGATACGGAGATTGACTTTGTCTATCCTTCTCAGGTTAAATGAGTTTGATGAATTTCAACGACAACACGAAAAACAAGTTTACTGCTGGCTGGTGGTGGTATTCTGAGCGTTCGCTTGTCTGTATCTGACTTTATCAGAATATAGTTTTCTGCGACGCCGCCTGAGTATTGAATCGGGCGGCGTTTTTGATTTGAGGAATGGCACGAATAAATGTAAAACCTGTTCTCGATACGATGCCAGCCGATCTGCTGACGCCGCTCGCGGTGTATTTGAAGCTGTCGGAGCATTCGACGCATTCGTTCCTGCTCGAGTCGGTCGAGGGTGGTAAGAGTTTGGCGAGGTATTCGTTTATCGGGGCGAATCCTGTCGAGGTTTTAAGTGGCGGGCCGGAGGTTTACAGGCGGATCAGGGAGCATTTTAAGACGTACTTTGCCGAATGCGATCAGGAACTTCCGGCGTTTATCGGTGGAGCGATCGGGTATCTGGGCTTTAACGCGTGCGAGTGGTTCGAGCCGTCGCTGGCCGGGAAAAACGAGACGGGCGAATGTGCGTTTATGTTCTACCGCTCGATCGTCGCGTTTGACCACGCCAGACAGGTTATTAAGATCGTTTCGCTGGATATCGATGGTGAACCAGACAAGGCTGAACTCCGAAATGCTGAGATACGCTCGATTCTCGAGCAGCCGAACGTACCGTTGCCAATAAACACGGCGTTCAACCATCCGCCGGCGCCGGTTGCTTCGACTGTGACCTCAAATTGGAAACGTCCCGATTTCGAAGCTGCCGTCGCTCAGATCAAGGAACTGATCAATGCGGGAGAATGTTATCAAACCGTTCTTTCTCAACGCTTTACGCGAACGACGAATGCTTCGGCGGTGGCGATCTATCGTGCAATTCGCTCGCTTAATCCTTCGCCATATATGTTCCTGCTCAATTTTGACGAAAAGCAGGTGATCGGAGCTTCGCCGGAGATGTTAGTACGCTGCGAGGGCGGGCGGCTCGAATATCGGCCTATCGCGGGTACGCGTCCCAGGGGTAAAACGGCAGTTGAAGATGACGCACTTGCCGAGGAGATGCGGATCGACAAGAAAGAGGTAGCCGAACACCTGATGCTTGTGGACCTTGGCCGCAACGATCTGGGCCGGGTAGCGGAATACGGCAGCGTGTCCGTAGATACGCTGATGAGCGTCGAGAAATATTCGCATGTTCAGCATCTCGTCAGCTCGCTTTCGGCGAGACTCCGAGACGGTCTTGACCGATTTGACGCCCTCGCGGCCTGCTTCCCTGCCGGCACGGTTTCGGGTGCACCGAAAGTGAGGGCGATAGAAATTATCCGCGAACTCGAACCCGATGCACGGGGGATTTATGCCGGTGCCGTCGGGTATTTCGATTACTCGGGCAATATGGATACATGTATTGCGATCCGCACGCTGGTGCTGGAGAATGGCGTTGCTTATATTCAGGCCGGTGCAGGGATCGTGGCCGATTCGGTACCCGCATCGGAATTCGACGAGACGGTGAACAAGGCGAAAGTGCTGCTCAAAGCGATCGAGATCGCGGAAAGCGGTCAAGTTTGAATCAATGGAAAACAGGATCCTCGAACATTATCTCGATGAGTTTCAGACCGGATGCGATCTCGATCCGGCGGAGGCCGAAACGCTCCTGGACGCCCTGATCGGAAGCGAGGATGCGGAATTGATAGCAAGCGTGCTCTCCGCCTGGAACGAAAAAGGCTCGACCGAAGATGAGCTTTTTTCTATGGTTCAGATCATTCGCAGTCGAATGAAGAGGATCGCATCACGCTATGAGACGTTTGTCGATGCGGTCGGTACAGGCGGAAGCGCGTCGAAAACCTTTAACGTGTCGACCGCTTCGTCATTTGTTATAGCCGGCGTCGGCCTGCCGGTGGCAAAGCATGGCAACAGGGCCGCAACAAGCAATTCGGGCAGTTCAGACGCACTGTCTGAACTGGGTATTGATGTCGATGTGGAACCAGATGTCTCGGAGCGGAACCTGAATGTTCACGGTCTTTGTTTTATGTTCGCACCACGTTTTCATTCCTTTTCACCGACACTCGCCGCCGCCCGTCGCTCAGTCGGTCGACCGACGATATTTAATAATTTAGGACCGCTCTGCAACCCGGCTTCGGCTCCGCATTACGTGATCGGCGTTTGGAATGCGGATATGGTGGAACCTACAGCGCGAGTACTTGCCCGGCTTGGAGCAAAGCGGAGTTGGGTGGTCCACGCCGAAAACGGCCTCGACGAGATCTCGATCACGGGACAAACATATGTAGCCGAGGTTGGAGGAGATCCTATCAAACGTTTCGAGATCGCGGGGCCTGATTTCGGCGTTTATTCGCTCGGAAAGAGCCTGCCATCGAAATGCACTTCTAAGGAGAGTGCCCGGCTAATACGTGAAATACTGGACAATAAATTGAAAGATACTGACCCAGAACGCCTCGTACTTGTTAATGCTGCTGCCGCCATCTATGTCGCCGGCATGGCCGGCGATCTGACTGAGGCCTGCGAAAAGGCGCGTGAGAGCGTACGAAGCGGATCGGCTGCCGCGAAATTGAAAGCGTTGAGAGAGGCAATATGAGTGAAATATTCCTTGATAAGGTCGTATCGAAGACGCGGGATCGCATTCGCTATTTAAAGAATAGCGTAAATCTGTCAGAGATCCGGTCGCGGGCGGAACGTGCCCGAGAGGGGGCCGTTTCTCACCACTTCCGGTCAGCTTTACAACGCACCGATCGCATAAACATCATCGCCGAGATCAAGCGGTCTTCTCCATCGAAAGGTGTGATCAATGCAGACATTGTCGCATCGGAAGTCGCCCATAATTATGAATCGGGAGGCGCGGCCGCCATCTCGGTCCTTACAGAAGGAGAATTTTTCGGAGGCTCGCTCGACGACCTGAAGATCGTTTCGGAAACAGTGGCGATCCCCGTTCTGCGAAAAGATTTCATCGTCGATGAATATCAGATCTATGAGGCCGCTGCCGCCGGAGCAGATGCTGTCCTCTTGGTCGTGGCAGCCCTTTCAGAGCCTGAAATTGAAAAACTGTTGCGCTTGGCCCAGAACGACCTCGGTATGGACGCACTGGTCGAGGTTCACAATAGTGTAGAAATGGAAGTAGCGAAACGTATCGGTGCGGAGATCGTCGGCGTTAACAATCGAGACTTACGATCTTTGGAGGTATCGCTCGACGTCTCACGCCAGTTGATAAATGAACGACCGGACGGATCGATCATGGTGGCCGAAAGCGGGATATCAAGTCGCGGTGAGATCGACGAATTACGTAATCTCGGGTTTGATGCATTTCTGATCGGCGAAACACTAATGCGGACGCATGATCCTGCAACTGAATTAAGAAACCTCGCCGGGTTGCAGGAGGCAGCGATATGACTTTCGTTAAGATCTGCGGCATTACAAATCTCGATGACGCCCGGATCGCGGCTGGCTTCGGGGCCGATGCAATGGGGTTCAATTTCTATACTGAGAGTTCGCGCTATATCGCACCTGAGGCAGCGAAAGAGATAATTCTCGAAGTCGGGGCTAGTGTAAGGACCGTTGGTGTGTTTGTGAATGCCCCTTTGGAGAGGGTGCAAAAAGTGGTAAGTGAAGCGAATCTCGACATGATTCAACTACACGGGAATGAAACGGCCCAATACGTAAAAGAAATAAAGAAAAGATGTGGGCTGGAGGTAATTAAGGCCTTCCGGATCTCGAACGATTCTGACCCCTCGGTTATCAACGACTATCATGCCGATGCCATCCTGCTCGACGCCAATTCTCCGAATTTTTATGGTGGATCTGGCGAGACGGCGGATTGGGATTTGGCTCGGCAGGTCGCGGAGGCCCATCCACGAGTTTATCTTGCGGGTGGGCTGAATGTGGAGAATGTGAACCGTGCCATTGAGACGGTTCGTCCGTATGCAGTAGACGTAGCGAGCGGCGTCGAAACCGTTAAAGGACGAAAAGATCACAAAAAGCTTGCCGAATTTATCAGAAACGCTAAAGACTCATGAAGAACTACGAACCAAACGAACGCGGTTATTGGGGGGGATACGGCGGACGATTCGTGCCCGAGACGCTTGCTGCACCGCTCGACGAGCTAACGACGGCATTCTATGCCGCTCGGAATGATCCCGGATTCCATGCCGAATTAGACGGCCTTCTCAGAAATTATTCAGGCAGGCCGACGCCGCTCTATTTTGCAAAGCGATTAACGGAAACCCTCGGCGGGGCAAAGATATACCTAAAACGCGAAGACCTCAGTCACACCGGTGCCCATAAGATAAATAACTGCCTCGGCCAGATCTTGCTCGCCCGTCGGATGGGCAAAAAGCGTATTATTGCGGAGACCGGTGCGGGGCAGCATGGCGTTGCCACTGCCACGGTATGTGCGCTTTTCGGCCTCGAGTGCGTCGTCTATATGGGGACCGAGGACATGCGGAGGCAGGAGGTGAACGTATTTCGAATGCGGCTACTGGGTGCCGAAGTGCGCGGCGTGGACGCTGGGGCATGCACACTCAAGGATGCTATCAATGAAGCACTTCGCGATTGGGTGACCAATGTCGATACAACATATTACCTGCTCGGTTCGGCGCTGGGCCCGCATCCGTATCCGCTGATGGTGCGTGATTTTCAACGCATTATTGGCGTCGAGGCCCGCGAGCAGATCATCGAGCGGGAAGGTCGATTGCCCGATTCCCTGATAGCTTGCGTCGGCGGTGGTTCGAATGCGATCGGGCTCTTTCATGCATTCCTTAATGATGATGTGCGCATGATCGGTGTCGAGGCGGGAGGCCGAGGTGAGTCGCTCGGAGAGCATGCGGCGAGATTTATGAATAACGGTGATGTTGGTGTATTGCAGGGGACAAAAAGTTATCTCCTGCAAGACGATAACGGGCAGATCGCCGGCACTCATTCGATCTCAGCGGGCCTCGATTATGCGTCGATCGGTCCGGAACACGCATTTCTGCATGATTCGGGCCGGGTCGAATATGTTTCCGCCTCGGATGAGGAGGCTTTGGAGGCCTTTGCGAGCCTGGCGGAAATCGAGGGCATCATTCCAGCTCTCGAATCTGCTCATGCTGTCGCCCACTCTATCAAGATCGCACCGACCCTGCCGCAAGAGCATATTATGATCGTCAATCTCTCCGGGCGCGGCGATAAGGACATTCCTACGGTTCAGGACGAACTCATAAGGAGAGCAAGATGACCCGCATTGCGGAAACATTCGCCGAAATGAAACTGGAGGGGCGAAGGGGTTTCATTCCTTTCGTCACCGCGGGCGATCCTGATCTCGAGACCTCGTTGGAGATCGTCCTCGCACTGGCCGATCTCGGCGCAGACATCATCGAACTTGGAGTTCCCTTCAGTGACCCGATGGCTGATGGGCCAACGATCCAACGCTCATCGGCACGGGCCATTGCCGGCGGCACTTCATTTCATGACGTTCTGGAACTCTCAGTAAGACTTCGCGAGCAGACCGATATTCCTTTGGTGCTTTTCACTTATTTCAACCCGATCCTGCGGTTCGGGGTTGAGGAGTTTTGCCGCTCCGACAGCGGCATCGACGGCGTGCTTTTGACGGATGTCATTGAGGATGAGGCCGACGTCATCTCTCATCAACTCGCCGATCACGGGATCGATATTATTTCGCTGGTTGCACCAACTACAACGGATCAGCGGCTCGAGAATATCTGTGCCGGTGCCCGCGGTTTCATTTACGCCGTTTCACGAGCTGGCGTTACAGGGGCACAGCAGGAAACAAGTTCAGAAGCGGAAGCCCTGGTCGCGCGTGTCAGGCAGTTCACCGAGTTGCCGATCGCGGTCGGTTTTGGAATATCGACGGTCGAACAGGTCGCGGATGTATGGCGATACGCGGATGCAGCCGTTGTCGGTTCCGCCATCGTCTCGGAGATAGAACATGCCATAGACGCTCGCGACGCCGTCCGGCGGGTAGAAGAGTTTGTCGGGCGGCTTTTGCCGCAATTTGCAAAAACAAGTGGTGAAAACTAAAGTTATTGTTTTGCCGCCACGGGGAAGTACTTACTTATGTTGATCGTTATGAAAGCAGACGCCTCAGCGTCTGATGTCGAAAGAGTCCTTGAAGTCATCGATACGCTTGGATACAGGGGCCACGCACTTCCCGGTGAAACCCGCACGGCGATCGGCGTAACTGGAAACCCGGGCTCTATAGATCCTGCTCATTTTGAGAATCTTCCCGGTGTTGCGGACGCCATCCGGGTCACGAAGCCTTATAAGCTAATTTCAAAAGACCTGCGGCCGGAAAAATCGATAGTCAGGGTTGGCAATGCCACGATAGGCGGGCCGGAGCTTGCGATCATCGCCGGGCCGTGTGCTATTGAGAACGAGAATCAGATCTTTGCCGTTGCCAAAACAGTGGCCGAGAGCGGAGCGCGATTCTTTCGTGGAGGGGCGTTTAAACCGAGAACTTCGCCCTATGCATTTCAAGGGCTCGGCGAAGAGGGGTTGAGAATGCTGTCCGAAGTACGCGACCAGTATGGGCTGAATATCGTAACCGAAGCGATGGACGAACACGGGGTGGATGCGGTCGAGAAATACGGCGATTGCATTCAGATCGGAGCCCGTAACATGCAGAACTTCTCGCTCCTGCGGTATATCGGTAAAACGAGAAAGCCGATCCTGTTAAAACGCGGTCTATCAGCCACCCTCGATGAACTCATGCTTGCCGCGGAATACATTATGGCGGAAGGTAATTATGATGTGATCCTCTGCGAACGCGGTATCCGCACATTTGCAAATCACGCCCGCAATACGATGGACCTTTCGATCGTGCCAGCGATACATCGGGCGACACATTTGCCGGTGATAGTCGACCCTTCGCACGGCACCGGACATAATTATATGGTGACGCCCTTAGCCCGCGCCGGAGTCGCCGTCGGAGCCGATGGCCTGATCATCGAGGTCCATCCCTGCCCCGAAGAAGCGCTCTGCGACGGTGCCCAGGCTTTGACGCCGGGGCAGTATCTGGAACTTTTGGATCAGGTTCGGCTGATTCACCAAGCTTTGGAGACCAGTTCGGAGAATGCCGTCTTGAGCGTATGATTCAGTCAACCGGTTTGATCGGGAATAAACGCTCGCGGAGCCAATCCGCCAATTCGTCTTCGGTGACCGACCCCTCAGCCAAGCCAAGAAACTGAGTATAGACCTCAGGTAATGGAGCTTCGAAATCGAAACCATTAAGACTCAGAAACGTTATAGCGACTACCATTGCGGTCCGCTTATTTCCATCCAGAAAAGGATGGTTCTTGGCTATTCCAAACGCATAACTCGCCGCCAATGCAGCGATATCGACGTCCTCTCCGTAGGCAAGCAGATTCTCGGGCCGCGCAAGAGCGGAAAGCAGCAGTCCTTCATCTCGGACGCCTTCAGTTCCGCCATGTTCCGCTATTTGTCGTTTATGGGCTGCATGGACAAAATTGATATTGATCCATTCAACGTTCATTTTATTCCGCTAATTTCTTCAGTACGTCACGATACTTTCGCATCACGCGCTCGCCTACCTCGATTTGCCTTGCGACTTCGGGATCATATGCTGATAGTTCGACACCGTTCGGTGTCTCTATGGCAAGTAAAGAATCGCCTTTAGAAACGCGAAGTTTTTCAAGAATTTCTTTCGGCAGGATAACGCCGACGGAGTTCCCGATCACTGTTATTTTAAGAGTATTTGTCATAAATTCCTCCATCCATAATATAACATATGTTATAACACACGCCAACGAAAATCCGCGGACATTCCCGAAACGTCCGCGGATCCCTTTCAACTGCCACCCGGCGCCTTTTGCCTAATTTGCCTGGCGGAGTTTCATTAACCCGCAAAACTGGATATAGCAGCTTACTACTGATGCCATTATGAGCAAGGTCATCGGTATAAACCCGGCGCCTTCGGGAAGTAGTACACCTGTTGTTTGACCCAGGACGATCCCGGCCGCGACCCCCGCGACAGCGACTATTCCGCGATATGCCAGCCAATTAGAAAAGCTCGGCATCTCATACCGTGACGGGAGAAAATACGGAAGTATAAGTATCATGATCATCGTTATTCCCATGACAGCGCCGTCGAGCGAAAGACCGTTACCCGCGCGTCCGTACTCGAGAGCCAGAAAAAACAACACAAACTTCGTGTCGAGGCCTGCCGTGCCGCCAAGGTCAACTGCTGAGCTTTTCTGTTTCATTTGAGTAGTTCCTGCCCGTTTAGTTATTTTTTCTTGCTGCCGCGATCACTAAATTGCTCATACGCCACGCGAAAAAGCTCTGACAAAGCATTTGCGGTTTCGGGCGTAAGATTTCGGTCAGCCCTTAAGTGGGCCTCGATGATCTCAGGCGTCGCCTCGTGCGGGTAATAGATGACCGGTTCGACGCTGTTTCCAGAATGCTTCGTCATAAGACGATCGACGGGCATATCAAGCCATTGCGTCAGTCGGGCGATATTATCAGCGTCGGGCCTGCCGGTGCCGTTTTCGATCCGCGACAAAGTCGAGGCTGAAACCTCGGTAACATCGGCTACATCACGCAAACTTAATTTGAGTTCCTCGCGACGCCGTTTGATGGCCTTTCCCAGTTCGGCCGTGCTGATCAGACTTTCGGTTTTGAATGCCATAATTTGTTTTGTTTCCTCCATGAATTCTGAGTGCCATTGATGCACTTGCTATTTCACAGATAAAACATAACACATCATTTTTTTAAATGCAACACCCTGTTTCTTAGTTGCAACAAATAAATTATTCTGGTACGCTGTTTCACAGATGCAACGTTTCCTGGAGATGTTGCGTCCCTTGAAAACGAATTACTGAGTCGCGTGATTTGTCTAACGCGTGGCGAACAGAGGTTCTAAGGTAAATCGTCAGCCGGTAGACAGCGGCGGATGTCCGAGCCCGAGGATCTAAATAGCAACACATAGGAGAAAGAAATGAAACGCAACATTCTAAACGAAACGAAAGACACTGAAACCCAGGAAGCCAACTTCGAGGCCGTCTCGAACGTTCTCGATTTTTCATCCACGCTGCGGGAATTACGCAAAACGGTCGATCCTAATCTCATCCGGCAGCGGGCGGGACGGCGTGACCGGAACGGCAACGTCCATATGGTTGAATACGTCGAATGGCATACCGTTGCCGACATTCTGGACGAAACCGCTCCGAATTGGGGCCATAGCGTAAAGGACATTCGGTCGATCGGTGAGATCATCACGGTTACTGTCGCGATCACGATCGATGGTGTGACACGTGAGGGCATCGGAACTGGCAGGGCCGTTAACGAAACAGGCATCAAGAAGGCAGAACATGATGCTCTGAAGAGGGCAGCCGTCAAATTCGGGATAGCCCGTGAACTATACAAACGTGAATTCGATTCGATCGATCATGAGGAGAATACCTCTTCAGTCGAACCGACAGTGATATCCACCGACCCTGTCGCAAAGAGCCTCGGCGATATGGTGACCGGCAAACAGCTTAATATGATCCGAGCGTTGGCCCGCGAAGCAAACTTAGACGCGGAACGAGAGTGTGCCCAGATCATGAGCTGCGGCGTTACTGAGCTTTCGAAGCGCTCGGCTTCCGATCTGATCGAGCATTTACAGAATATGCAGCGTAGCAGCGCCGCGGCGATGCGGCGAGCCGGCTAGAGAGTTGACTCGAGCTGCAATCGGCGTTTTGGGCCGCGTTTCGTCACGGCTTTACTCCATGGAGCCTCAATATCCGGCGGACCGCGGCCCAAAACACTATGTCAGAACAAAACTGTTTCCGGATGCGTAAACAGATCGATCCCTACAATTTTTTCTAAGTCTATAAGAGGAGAAACTCTAATGTCAGAAGAAGCAACTGAAATGGCCGGTATGGCGGGCCCGGCGCCGGGTACGTTTTGCTGGACCGAGATCGCAACGACAGATGCCGCAAAATCCAAAGAATTCTTTAAGAACATTTTCGGATGGGAGTTTAAGGAGAGCGATGCCGGCGGCATGGAATATAACGAATTCTCGATCGGAGGAGGTTATCCGGCCGGAGGGCTTTATGAGCTAAACCCCGAATGGTTTGGGGGTAATCCGCCTCCGCCGCATTTTATGACTTATATTGCGGTCGAGAATGTCGACGAGAATGCCAGGCTCGCGACCGAACTAGGTGGCAAGCTGCATAAAACCGAGGATATACCCGGTGTCGGCCGTATGGCCATCATCGAGGACCCGACTGGCGCGATGTTCGCGACATTCACAATGCAGGAGGGAGGGCACCATGGCTGAATTTAACATACCGAAACATGGCGAGATCTGCTGGCGCGAACTCGCCACAAAGGACCTGCCCGCTGCTCTTGAATTTTATTCTAAACTGTTCGGCTGGACACTGGAACAAACCAAGGTCACGGAGATGGATTACAAAGAGATCCATATCGATGACACTGCCTATGGCGGAATGATGGCCATCGATGGAAACTGGGGACCTGAGCCTCCGCCATCGCACTGGAGCACTTATATTGCGGTTGACAATGCCGACGAAACTGCGGAGAAGATCACAGCAAACGGAGGAACAATCCGTGTCCCGCCTTTTGATGCACCCGGTGTCGGACGGATCTCACGGGTTGCCGAGCCCTCGGGAGCACCATTCGCGATCATACAGTTCGCGCAGCCGTAAATAATATTAGCCCGCGAAAAACGCGAAAACATGCGAATATGAAGAAGAATTTCTTCTTTTCGCATGTTTTCACGGATTGCGTGTTTAAATACCTTACGTCTGTCGTGAGCCGGAGAATGAAAGCGGGTCGGGAACGATCGGGGCGGTGATGGTACCGCTCATTTCGTCGCCGTCCGCTTTTCCTGAGATGGCGAATTCGATCGGGCTTCCCTGCATCTCGGCTTGGGCAGTGGCAACGAGCTTGCTGCCGGTGACCCTGCCATCGGCGATCTTGCCGTTGCCCAGCATTGTTTCAAGTTCGCCGGTCACTTCGCTGCCGTTCTGTTCGAGAGACATCGTTACCGGCAGCCGCTGACCCTGGAAATCGATATTCAGCGACCACTTCCCTGCTACATCGGCTGTTTCGGCGGCATCCCCCACCACGTATTTTGTTTCGTCCTGCATCTTTCCCTCCGTGTCGAATATCTCAACAGAATCGGCAAATGGCCGAGCCTGCGGCAGCACTTCTTCAGCGTCGCCGACGATGATAATGGCCATTTCCTCAGGCCTTATATGTAAATTCGCTACTCGCTTAACGTCCCGGGCAGTTACAGCCTCGATATTTTCACGATATGTCTGAAGGTAGTCATCCGGCAGGCCGTAAAGATGTTGATTGACGATCAAGTTAGTAAGGCCCTCCTGCGTTTCGGCCCTGAGCGGAAACACACCCGTCAGAAAGTTTTTGGCATCGGCGAGTTCATCGTCACCCACTGTTTCATTTCGGACGCGGTCAAGTTCGTAAAAGAATTCCTTTAGCGAAGCTCCGGTTACCTCGGTCCGCACCTCAGCGGTCGCTTCAAAGTCGCCGGAAAGCTGCTTTGTGCCCAGCCGCGTGTACGCACCGTACGTATAGCCTTTTTCTTCCCGCAGATTCATGAATACACGCGACGACGCCCCGGCCCCGAGCACCTGGTTCATCACTATCATCGGAAAGTAATCCGGGTCGGTCCGATCAATGGCGAGATTGGCAATGACTATATTCGACTGCGCCGACCCCGGCCGGTCGACAAGCGTCAGCGTTCTGGCATTTCGGGCTGGCGGTGCCGGGAACTTTTCTACCGGCGGCTCGCCCGGCTGCCACCCACCAAAGAGATCGTTCATTTCGGCAAGGAATCCTGGACGATCCACTGCCCCCACAACGATGAACGTAGCGTTGTTCGGAACCATCATCTTTGAATGGAACCGTACCAGCCTGTGTCGATCGATCTTTTCGATATCGCCGGCACTCGGCGAAACGCATGAATATGGATGGTCGCCATAAACCAGACGGGCGGCCTGTTCGCCCGCAAGGAAATTCGGCTGCGAACGCTGGAACTTCAAATGTTCCACAGTGTTACGCCTATAAAGATCAAGTTCTTCCTCAGGAAATGTCGGTGTCAAAACGATCTCAGCAAGCAGTTGGAGGATCTCGGTTCTGTATAGCGATAAGGACGAAGCGGAAACGATAGTAAAATCATCCGATGAATTCGTTGAGATACTAGCACCAAGCCGTTCGATCTTTTCTGCAAGTTGGCGGCTAGTGAAGTCCTGTGTGCCTTCCGAAAGCATCGACGCCATGGCGGATGTGAGACCGCGTGCATCGTCAGGATCATTTATGTCGCCCAGGTTGAACGCGAGGCGGTAGCTTATAAGCGGAAGCCGGTCATCCTCGAACATAATTATCCGCAGGCCGTTATCAAGGGTAGTTTCAAACGGCCTTGGGATATCAAATGGTATTGGAGCAAGAGGCTCGGGAGGGTTACGCCTGAGATCAGTGTTCATAGAAAGCCTAAATCGCTGGCCGGCACTGACGCCTGGCCTAAAAAATAACATTAGAGGGGCATTCATCCGTCAAGGCTCAGCCCTTTCCGGCGGGAACGACATCGAGAAGCGCCCGATTGTCAGTGTTAAGATATACGCCCGCCGCATGCCTGATCTGTTCAGGGGTAACGGCCAAAAGGTCGAATAATTCGGTGTTTACCAGGGTCGGGTCACCATCGTACAATGCAAACTCGGCGATCTGCTGGGCCCGCGACATCGACGACTGCCTCATCCGGACGGAATCATTGACTAGCTGATTCTCGATCTTCTCCATCTCCTCTGCCGTTGGGCCGTGGGACGCCAGATCGTGGATCTCGTGCATTATGGTTTCGCGGATCTGACTAAGGTCTTTTTCAGGTTTCGGGATCGCTCCTACAAATATGCTCGACGGGCCGCGGCGTTCGTCCGTAAAACCAAATAGTTGGATCACGGATTCCTCGCCTTTGACAAGTTTCTGGTAGAGACGAGAACTTTCACCGTCGTAAAGTATTTTTCCAGCAAGGTATAACGCGTAAAACTCGGACGATCGTCGCGGCGGTATTTTCCAGCCGATCAGAAAGGCCGGGAACGGTGCCAGTTTGTCTTCCCATTCCCTGTATGTTGACGCGACCTCCGGTGGCTCGCTGACATCCAGCTCAGGCGGCAGCGGCTGTGACGGGATGTCGCCGAAGTATGTTTGGATCAGGTCCTTTGCGACGGCCGTCTCGAATGCACCGGAAAGCACTATTACGGCATTATTAGGAGCGTAATAAATACGGAAAAACTCCTGAACGTCCTCGACCGTCGCTTCGTCGAGATGCTCCATTGATCCGATGGTCGAATGTGCGTTGGCAAAATTTTTGTAGATCATCTCATTGATCAGATCGAAGATCTGACCATACGGCTGATTGTCATAGCGCAGACGCTTTTCTTCTTTCACCGCTTCACGCTGGTTATCGAGATTTTCCTGAGTGACCGCGAGCGAACGCATTCGGTCCGATTCAAGCCACAGAGCCATCGGAAGTTGACTGGCCGGCAGTGTTTCATAATAATTCGTACGCTCGCTCGACGTAGTACCATTCATCGTCCCGCCGCACTTCATTATGTGCTGAAAATGGCCCGCCTTGGGCACGTTTTCAGAGCCCTGGAACATCATGTGTTCAAATAGGTGCGCAAAACCGGTGCGGCCCTCGCGTTCATTCCGGGAACCTACATTGTAATAGACGGCAATCGAGACCACCGGTATCGCAGCATCCGGATTGAGCACAACACGAAGGCCGTTTTCAAGCGAGTATTGCTCGATTTCGAGCGGCGGCAGATTGAAAGTTTCTGACATAGAACTATTGCCCCTGAAACTTCCCTTTAATCGGCCAACAAACTAATTTTGTTGAGCCATTTTCTTGAAGTTCAGTTCAACTTTTATCAGAACATTTTGCCCCTGAAAATGCAACGGGGCCTCTAGACCGGGCAAGCTTCCGTTACCCGCAAAATGGCAGGCTGCTGCGAAGCCCGATTACTGGAATCGGAGCTGTGTTCGATATATAAATAAGTCAAATGAGGAAATGACCGGTGGTCGTTGGGTGCCGCCATAGGCCGCCGGTCCTATTTTATTTCGAGCAGGGTTGGCCGGACCTATCGGTCCAACCCGCATGGAATAAGTGTATCTTACCGATCTTATGAACCGCCCTCGATACAAATTATTTCTCTTAATATTGCTGGCGGGGGCGGCCCAGATCGCCGCGCAGCTACAAACTCCTCTCACCGGTAATAATGAGCCTTTCAGAATAAAACCCGGGAGCGCGTTCTCTGCGTCCGGAGGCTCCAAAATGCGAAATTCTGCAGCCGCGAGGTCGGTCGCAAGGGAGATCCGCGAGGCCCAGGCTATCATTCTCGATAACTACTTCGACACAAATGAAAACCAGGCGGGATCGATCACAAAATCCGCTCTCGAGAGCATGCTCCACACTCTCGATCCACATTCAAATTTTCATGATGCGAATGAGTGGAAAAAACTTCTCGAAGAACAGAATAGCGGTTATACAGGAATTGGTGCGTCTATAGGAGAATTCACCGACGGGAGATCGACGGATATCTTTGTGCTGTCGGTCCTGGCAAGATCGCCTGCGGGGAATGCCGGGTTAAGGTTCGGCGACAAGATCGTCTCCGTTGACGGCCGCCAGGCTACTGGAAAGGGACTCGTCGCGGTGCGCGACATGATCCGCGGATCCTCCGGAAGCACCCTGAAGCTCAAGGTCGAACGCTCCTCGACTGGCAGAATGGAGGATCTGGTCTTGCAGCGGATCGCCGTGCATCAGCCGTCTATTCCGGACGCTTATATTCTGCGGCCGGGCGTTGGATACATTGATCTAACCGAAGGTTTTAATCACACGACGTCGGACGAATTCGACAAAGCTCTTAGAAACCTGAAGCGGCAGGGGATGCGTTCCCTGGTTCTAGATCTTAGATGGAATGGCGGCGGAATTCTCGATCAGGCCGTTATGGTCGCCGAAAAATTCCTGCCCGCAGGCACCCAGATCCTATCACAGCGGGGCCGTGGCCCGCTTGATACACGAATATACCGCTCGGATACCGCCGTAGCTGAAACCATGCCGCTGGTTGTTCTGGTAAACGATCGGACCGCTTCGGCATCCGAGATAGTCGCTGGTGCATTTCAGGATCACGACCGGGCCGTTATCATCGGTGAAAAAACGTATGGAAAGGGCCTCGTTCAGACGGTGATCGACCTGCCCGGCGGAGCCGGTTTGACGCTGACAACCGGAAGGTACCTGACCCCTTCAGGACGATCGATCCAGCGAGATTACTCAAGCGTTGACCTATACGATTATTATAATAAAAGAACACCGGCCTCCGGGATCGATAAAGCCTATTTCGAAGCCCGGACCGCTACCGACCGCCGAGTTTTCGGCGGCGACGGTATCCGGCCGGACGAAACGGTCAAGTCGATGACGCTTAACGCAACTCAAGCCTCCCTCGTTGACCCGATTTTCTTTTTCGCCCGCGAAGCCATAATGGGACGAGTCGCCGGAAATGAAAACTACCGGTCCGTTTCCTTTTCATTTGGCAAGAGGATAGGCTCCGGCGATTTCCTGGTGTCAGATTCGCTATTGGCCGCGTTTAACAGCTTTGTTGAAAGAGACAAAAGGGGAAGGTTTGCCGAAGGCTCGCTGCGTGCTGAGACAGCGTTTATTAGATTGCGGCTCCGTTATTACCTTGCGATGGCGTCACTTGGCGCCGTATCGGCAAATCAAGTCCTTATCGAGGGCGATCCGCAGGTAGCTAAAGCAGTTATATCGCTGCCCCGCGCGACCCGGCTTACACAGTCAGCAGCAAAGGCTAAACGACAACTTAAATAACGTAGAGCAGAAAAAAACTCTGCCACATTGAACACGCAGCAGAGTCGGAAAAACGATTATCGAAAGGATTAGAAGTTTAATCTTCCCGAAAATTGAATGCGTCTTGGTGCGCTTTCGATATCTGTTCTGATTCGCCCAAATACTGACGAAGTAACTGTTGCGGTGCCAAATCCGTAAACAACACTGTTAAAAACATTCTTTGCATCGACACGCAATTCGAAATTTATTCTTTCATTGAACCTGAATTTCTTTGAAAGAGACGTATCGAACCGAAAACTTGGCGGTGCAATAAAATAGTTACGGCCGACATTAGAAAATTCGCCTGGTTCCGGTTGTGAAAACATCGCTCGTTGCTCGGCGCTAAAGAAGTAGCTTGTTCCATTCTCCTGAACAACCGAACCCAGGTTGCGTGGGCATCCATTACAATTTGCCGGTGTTGAAACAGTGTTTGAGAAAGAGTTTCGCCCCGAATAGACCGTAAACGGACGCCCGGATGAATAATTCCCCAGGCCGGAAAGCTGCCATCCGCCCACCAGCCAGTCAAGAGCCATGGGTATATCAGAAGCAAATCGTCGTCCTTTGCCGAACGGCAGTTCGGCAACAAATTGCAGGTTAAACACATGCCGCCTGTCGAAATCGGACCACGCATAGTTCAGACTTCGATCCGCATTTCTAAATGGAGTGCTGCTCGCGGACTGGGCCGACCCGGTGCTGACAGTCGAGAAGGTGGGATCAAATGATCTTGTGTCCTTTGAGACCGACCAGACATAACTACCCTGAAAACCAAGCCCCTGGGAAAATCTCCGTTTTAGAATTACCTCCAGGGCTTTGTATCTCGAGTAATCATTTGTCTCTAAAACTCTAAGGGTTCCAAATTGAGGGAACGGAACAAACAAGAATGGGCTGAATCCATTAACAGCGATCATTTGATTTCCACCTAATGTTCTGCTTGAAACCGAAATCGCTGATGAGGCTACATTTCCATTGGCAATATTTGAGGCATTTGTCGAACGGAAAGTTGCGGTTCCCGCATTATTTGTTGCACTTCCGGTATACAATGCGTTTAGCAACGGGCTGTTATAGGACGAATTATTTCTAACGGCAATGAATTCCGTCAGAAAGTCATTGAATCCGCTTGGTCGCGCATTGATATTTGCCTCATTAGCGTTATAGCCGCCAAACAGATGATCACCCCGTTTCACGATGTAATTGATTTCCAACGAATTTTGTCCAAAAATTTCCTGTTGAAAACTGACAGACCAGGACTGGACCTCTGGGTATTCCGAACGTGGATCGAAAACGGTCTGGAGACTCGAGCCGAATCCGGCTGGCTGGCGTTGAATCGCCGGGGTCGTAGTGGGCGTCAGAACCGGCAATCCGTTTCGTAACAAACCTCCGGCTTGGCCAAAAGCAGTGTTGGTTACTCCGACATTATTGCCCGGAGCACTTTGAAAGAGTTGTGCTCCATTTACCTGAGAGTTAAGCCGATCATACGACAGCCGGTAGTTAGCGCGAATTGACGTTTTGCCTTTCTTGAATGGGTCCCATGCAAACCCGATTGATGGAGAAATGTTGTTGTAATCATTCTTAAACAACTTGCCTTCAACCCACTTGATAGTATTGCTGGGTGTCCCATCAAAGGCGACCAGTTGATCAGGTGCCAAAATTGGCAGTCCGTTGGAGGAAGGTGAGAGCTTGACCTCATATCGAGCACCAAGATCCAATAGAAAATTCGGCCTGAGCCTCCATGAGTCCTGAAAATAAAAATCCAGTTCGGTGTAGAGATGCTCAAAGGCCCATCGCGTCCCGGGTGCTTCAAAAGCCGTACCATCTAAGTTAGCGACAAAAGCCTGACTGACAGTTCCGACCCGACCAAGAAAATCGTTTATCTGGCTCCTCAGTCGGCCTAGGTCATTGGTCGTGTTGATCCCGGTTGTAGGCAAACCGAAGGCCGTAGATTGTGCCGTATCGAAACCGCCCCCAAAGGTGACACTGCCTTCGATATCCGTGCCGGCCACCGAGGAACGGTCGTCCGTATGTTTTCCGAAGCGCAAGTTTACCCCGCCTTTTAACAAGTGGTTTCCTTTAAACCAGGTCAGGTTATCGACGAACTGTAGAGTTCTGACGGTCCTGGAATTCCCCCGTACGTTAGTGTTTGGCGTTGTCACCAGGTTAAAGGAATAATTGGCCAACGGGTCAGTTTCGGGAGCAATAAAATCAAAGGTAAAGGTGCTGTAGCCAAAAATAAATTCGTTGGTCGTGCTGCCGCTCGGGGAAAACCTATGGTTTATGGCTAAGTTTTCGGGTTTTCGATCCGTATATACCAGAATGGGTGTCCCCGGAAATGCAGACCCGCCCGCGTTGACTGAATCCCCGAAAGTTTGTTGGCGGCCTCTGGCATAGCGACCGTAAAGAGCATTTGTATCCGAAAACTTGTAATCCAGTCGGGTTACGAAATCGTATTGTTCTTCTCTCTGC
>JBGTIP010000007.1:0-39368 GCA_041745615.1 Pyrinomonadaceae bacterium
TCTGCTGATGTGGATGAAAATCTACTCCAATGTAAAATGTCATAACGGTTTCTCCTGTCAAAGAACTAGATCTTTCTCGTCAACATAGATCCTAGCCCGATGTCAGCGAGAAACCGTCTTTACAACATCATTTGGTATTCCCTTTGACGAACAAAGTGAGCTAGCCTGTTGCGGTGCGGGTCCCATGAGGCTTTTATCCTGGGCCTTTGATCTTTGAAAAAAAAAATGGGTGATCGTTGATCGTGGATGGTTGGTCATGGATTTCCCATTTACCATTCACGATTCACCAGAAACACGTTACGCACTTTTCGAAAAATGGGATGAACGGGCTTAACTCATTGAGCCGCCGGAGTTTATCAGTCCCATTATCCATCCCACGTGGGACGGTAAAATTTTGGAGGATCCGGCTCCGGGAAAAATGCCTGGTACAGGCCGCGAGATCGCAACCATAATGCTCACAATAGTTGCGGCGATTTTCGTGTACCAGGGTGGGACAAAAACGGGGTTTTCGGATGAGCCGACACTTTTGACGAAGAGGGCCGCCCGCCTGTGGCAGGCGGCCCCGGATGGGGTTTGATTATTTCGTGGCCACGTAATACGTGTTCATAAAATCGTGATCGAGGCGATTGAGGCTGATCTCTTTGAAGCCGGCCTCTTTCATCATCTCCACGGCCTTTTCCTCGCCCCACATTGCACCGAGGCCGTCGCCCTCGTAGACGAGGGATACAGTCATGCAGTGAGTTAGCGAGATCGTGTAGATGAATGGTGAAACCGGGTGCTCGAGGTTCTTTTCCAGATGGCTCGAACCCGCGATGTCCTGAACGAGATACACACCGTCCGGCCTGAGTGCCTGCGAAATGCTCGCGAGCATCGCGGCCGGTTTCGCCTGGTCGTGGATCGCGTCAAACGATGTGATCAGGTCATAGGCGTCAGTCTCGCCGATCGCCGCGGCATCACGGACCTCGAATCGTATGTTCTTCAATCCGAGTTTGTCCGCGTCAACGATAGCCCGGCCGATGCCCACGACCGAAAAGTCGTAACCCGCGAAACGGCTGTTTGGATAGGCTTTCGCGAGTTCGATCATTGCGCGGCCCGCGCCGCAGCCCACGTCGAGGACGTCGATACCGGCTTCCAGCTTTTCCTTCAGGCCGGGAACAAGCGGGATGATGTGCGAGTGCAAACCCGCTACGGTCGTTTGAGCGCTCTCGGTCGCCATTACTTCGTGAAAGCGGGGATATTCCGAGTAGGGAACGCCCCCGCCATTGCGAAAGCACTCGACGATCTTGTCCTCGACGTTGCCGAGGACCGGAATAAACTGCATTGACGAGGCGAAGTTGTACTCCCCCTCGTTTGTCAGGAATGCGGCATGCTCGTCGGGCAGACGATACGTTTTTGTTTCCGGATAGTAGTTCACGACGCGTCCGGTTACCATCGTGCCCAGCCATTCGCGAACGTAGCGTTCGTTCAGACCCGCCGCCTCGGCGATCTGCTTCGACGTCGCATCGGGCAGGCCGGCCATGACCGAGAAAAGCCCGACGCGGTCGCCGATACTGAGTGCGAGTGCGATCGCACTCTTGTTTAGGGTGTCAACAAGGCTCTCTGAGAATGCCTCGGCTTTCTGTTGGTTAAAATTGCTGTCTTTCATCATGACTCCTTTTATTTATTATCAATTGGGCCCGGTATCAAGCCCCGGCCCGGATTATTGGTCTGGTTCGATTGACGGCTTTCACATTGGAAACGCCGTGCTAATATTTCGCGGAGTCTCCGTTCAATGAAGATCGTCCTCTACACCGGATTTGCCCTGATCGCATTTGCGTTTAACTCCATCCTCTGCAGGATGGCGTTGGGCAGCGGCGAAGCGGATGCCGCAAGCTTTACGGCTGTCCGCCTCGCCTCCGGTGCCATGATGCTCGCCATAATAGCGGCTTCAACAGGGAAGACGAAAATGGCCGTCAAAAGCGGACATTGGGCAGCGGCTTTTTTCCTTTTTCTTTACGCTATCGCGTTTTCGCTCGCATATTTGGGGCTTACAGCGGGCACGGGAGCCTTGATACTCTTTGGCTCGGTACAGATCACGATGGTCTCGTGGGCCTTGGTCCGCGGCGACCGGCCGGCAGCTTTTGAATGGATCGGCCTCGTGGCCGCTGTTGGCGGGTTGGTTTACCTTGTCTTCCCAGGGCTTACATCGCCGCCGCTCATTGCTTCCCTTCTGATGGCTCTGGCGGGTATGGCGTGGGGGTTTTATACGATATGGGGAAAAGGCACCGAGGACCCACTGGCGGACACCGCCGGAAATTTTATTCGGTCAGGTCCTATGATCGCGATCGTTTTTTTAGCGATGTGGCCTCAGCTTCAGATCACGGTAAAGGGATTGGTACTTGCCGCACTTTCTGGTGCCATCGCATCGGGGCTCGGGTACACGGTGTGGTACGCGGCACTCAAATACCACACACCCACGCGGACGGCGGTGCTTCAGCTTTCCGTTCCGGTATTGGTTGCAGTTCTGGGGGTCGTATTGCTTAGCGAGGCCGCAACGCTAAGATTGGCGATCGCCGGAACACTGATCCTTGGAGGGATCGGTCTGACGAGCGTCCGGCGGTCGGCGAAGGCTAAGTAGTCATTCGACAGCGTGCTCGATGGCGGCTTTTAGATCTGGATATTTGAAATCGAATCCTGCATCGAGCAATCGTTTAGGCAGTGCTTTGGTACTCGAGAGTAATAGGGCGTCACCCATTTCACCGAATATCATGCTCACGGCAAATTCCGGAAGCGGAAGAATAGTCGGCCGGTAAAGCACCTCGCCGAGGGTCTTTGTAAATTCGTGATTGGTCACCGGGTTGGGCGAAACGGCATTAACGGCCCCGCGAAGGTTCTCGTTCTCGATCGCGAAATTAATGATCTCGACCTCGTCGTCGAGCGAGATCCAACTCATCCACTGTTTACCGCTGCCGATGACACCGCCGACACCGAGTTTGAATGGCGTGAGCATCGTGCCGAGTGCACCGCCGTCTGTCGAAAGCACGATACCGGACCTGAGCAGGACCGTACGAATGCCGGCATCCTCGGCCCGTCGCGATTCGGATTCCCATTCCTTTGCCACGGCGGAAAGAAAGTCGTCGCCGGCGGCGCTGGATTCAGTCAGATCCTCGTCACCGCGTTCGCCGTAAAACCCGACGGCCGATGCGGCGACCAGCACGCGGGGTCGATCCTTCAGCCTGGATATGGCATTGACGATGCTGCGAGTACCAAGTACCCGGCTATCGCGAATGGCTTTTTTCTTTTCCTCCGTCCATCGGAGCCCGCTGATACTCTCGCCCGCGAGATGGACGACTGCATCAATGCCCTCGAGGCGTTCAGGTTCGGAAAAGCCCTTTTCGGCATCCCACTGGATCTCGTCCTCGCCCTTAGGCTTGGAGCGAGAAGCGAGAAGCATCTCATATCCCTTTTCGCGAAAAGATCGCTGCAGGGCATTTCCTATGAGGCCGGTGGCACCTGTGATGAGTACTTTCATGTCACCTATTATTGCCCCGCAGGTCTCTCTGGACAAAGTTGACCATGAGATTTATCTCGCGTTCGGTGAGGATGCTGCGAAAAGGCACCATGCCTTCGCCGCCATCGGAGATATGACGATAGATCTCGGCATCCGTCCGGTATTTGCCTTCCGGATTTCGCAGGCCAGGAACTTGTCGACCGTCGGACAACGTCTTGCCCTCGCCCTCCGGCCCATGGCAAATGGCGCAATTCTGCCGAAACAACGAGGCTTCGTAGGTTTTGCTTTCGGCTATCGAAAACCGGCTCGGACCCTGCGATGTGCAGGCGAGCCAGATAAGTGAAGTGAAAATAAGAAAAACGAAAATCTTAACGTGAACCTTCGATATCATCTACATCCTGTCTTGTGTATAGGCATTGCAAACGCAATTGGCGCGTTACTAGTTCTGCGCTACTTCTTCTCGAAGTGCGCGTTTGAATATCTTGCCTGTTCCGCCGATGGGCAGCTCGTCACGAAACTCGACATGCCGGGGATATTTGTTGGCCGCAAACTGCTCTTTGCACCAATCGGTAAATTCCGCTTCGGTGATCTCGTGCCCCTGCTTGCGGACGATAAATGCCTTGACCTCCTCGCCGAGCCGCTCGCACGGCACTCCGATCACTGCACAAAGCGAAACGGCGGGGTGGGTCATTATTACCTCTTCAAGCTCGCGAGGGTAAATGTTGTAGCCGCCCCTAAGAATCATGTCCTTTTTGCGGTCGACGATGGCGAGATAACCCTCATCATCGATGATGCCGATGTCGCCCGTATGGAACCATCCGTTGCGAAACGCTTCGACCGTAGCCTCGGGGCGTTTGTAATAGCCCTTCATCACATTAGTGCCGCGGATCACGACCTCGCCTCTCTGTCCGGCAGGCACCTCTTTATCTTCGTCATCAAAACATTGCACCTCAACCCCGTAGATCGGCTGACCCACCGTTCCGGGCTTGGACGGCCTTTCGAAATGGTTAAATGTGGCCAGAGGCGATGTCTCGGAAAGGCCATAGCCCTCGAGAACGCGAACGTTGAATCGCTCCTGGAACTGTTTCATAACCTCGACCGGCATCGGAGCCCCACCGGAGGTGCAGACTTTCATATTTTTGGTGATCGGTGCGATATCGTATTCGTTCTCGTCAACGTATTTGAGCAGGGCCCAATACATTGTGGGAACACCGACCCAGAAATTAACCTTTTCGCGAACCATCGCGTCCAGCGTGGTTTTCGGGTCAAAACGAGGCAGAAGCACGACGCGGTTACCGCCATAGAGATTTGTATTCATCTGAACTGTCTGACCGGTGGTGTGAAACAGCGGCAGCGTGATCAGACAGGTTTTCTGCTCGCCTTCGGTAAAGTCGAGCATCGGCAAATGAATGCTGTACGTCGTGACAACGTTAGACCAGAGGTTGAGATGGGTAAGCTCGGCACCTTTCGGCTGGCCGGTCGTGCCCGAGGTGTAGAGGATCGCGCAGGTATCATCGGGCCGCGTCGGATATATCTCGAATGTTTCCGGTTTGTCGAACGTGACCTGGGTGAGCGTTTTATGCCCGGGAATCGGGCTCTCGCCCATCAGGTCCTTTGTCATTACGATCAGATGCTCACACGTCGGAACCTGATCGAAAGCCTCTTTGACACACTGGCCGAGAGGCAGTTCGTCAGTGCCCTCAAAGACGAATACAGCCTTTGCATCGGAATCCTTCAGATGGTATGCGATCTCGCGAGGTTTGAAGAGCACGTTCAGCGGGACAACGGCCGCCCCGGCCTTCAATATCCCGTAATATACGATCGGGAAAAACGGCAGATTCGGACACGAGAGGGCGACCTTTTCTCCGCGGCCGATCCCCATTTCAGTAAGCGCGTTGGCTACCCGGTTAGAGAGCTTATCGAGCTCGCCATAAGTAAGGCGAACGTTCTCCCAAACGACTGCTTCTTTTTGAGGGGCGAGCCTGGCGTGGTGAGAGATCATCGACGCCAGATTGAGTGTAGTGGCGGTGCCTTCCATACTTTAAATTATTTGGTTCGAGCGTTATTAAATTCTAAGGTGCGGACATTATACACCAACTTTCGAAGTAAAATTAATCTCGGATGAGGAGGTAATATTTCGGCCGAAGCGCTGAACAGAGTGTAAGCGAAAATTTTCAGTCGAGCCGGGAAAGTCGGTGCGGTAATGTCCGCCTCGAGACTCTTCGCGCCATAGCGCGGCCTCCGCCACGAGCTTGGCAAGTGTTACGAAATTTCTGGAAGCATGGCTAAGGTTGCTTGCGGCTATTTGATCGAATTCGCTGACCGCCCTCTCGAGCGATTCGCGGCTGCGGAGAATGCCTACGCGTTCCCACATAACGCGCTTTATTCTTTTTCGGACCGGCGTTGAAAGCCGGTGGCGCAATGTGGAGGTATGAGTGATTTGAGGGTCTGTGCCGCTGATCGCGATCGATCGGATCCCGTCTTCGTCCCGAAGAGCAGCCGCCCCGGCCCGGGCACCGAAAACGAGGCCTTCGAGCAGTGAGTTTGAGGCCAGCCGATTCGCCCCATGAACGCCCGTACAGCTCACCTCGCCCGCGGCATAGAGTCCGGGCACGGAACTGCGGCCCCAAAGGTCGGTCCTGATGCCGCCCATGCAGTAGTGCGACGCCGGCGAGATCGGCAGCAAGTCACGCGAGATATCGAGGCCGAACATCTTGCAGGTTTCGTATATCTTGGGGAAACGCTCTTTGAGAAAGGCTTCTTTGAGTTCCCGCATGTCGAGATAGACGTTACGTGTGCCTGTTCGACGCATCTCGGCCACGATCGAGCGGGAGACAATGTCTCTTGGAGCCAGTTCGGCCCGTTCGTCGTACTGCGGCATAAAACGCTCGCCAAACCTATTCTTGAGTAGCCCGCCCTCGCCTCGCATGGCCTCGGATAGCAGGAAACGGGGTGCACCCTTTATGTCGAGGGCCGTAGGATGAAACTGGATAAACTCCATGTCAGCCATCTCCGCCCCGGCGAAATAGGCCATCGCCATCCCGTCACCGGTCGCGACTGGCGGATTGGTCGTGTGGAGATATAGCTGCCCCGCTCCGCCTGTGCATATGATCACCGCTTTAGCAATGATCTCGCGAGGGGCACGCAGAACAGGGTCGAGAAACCGAACGCCCACACATCTCCCTTCCCGGACAATGAGAGATTCAGTGTGTGCGAATGGAGTGAGGTTGATAGAACTTTCGCGTCCCGCCCGAGCGATAAGGGCACGCACAAGCTCGGCACCCGTCGAATCGCCATGGGCGTGCAGTATTCGGCGGCGTGAGTGGGCAGCCTCCTGCGTAAAGACGAGTCTTCCCCCCTCTCGATCAAACTCGGTGCCCCAGTCGATCAGCTCTTTGATATATCGGGTTCCCTCAGATACGAGGATTTCGACCGCTTCCGGATCACAGAGTCCCGCACCGGCTATCAACGTGTCACCCTCGTGCAGATCGGCATTATCGTCTTCCGAAAGCACAACCGCCACACCGCCCTGTGCATACTCGGTATTAGACTCGCTGGCTTTGTCTTTTGTGAGAACGCTCACACGAGCGCCCGAGCCTGCAAGCTCTATGGATGCACGAAGTCCCGCGATGCCGCTGCCGATCACTATGTAGTCTGTTTCGAGGGGCATTAAAAACAGACTTTAGCAGAAAAGGGAAGAGGCGTTAATCTGACCGGCGTTTCACCTTTAGGTGCTTAGCTACCAACTACCTTTGGATGAAGCGTCGCGAAGAATCTTCACCTCGGATCCGAAGTTCCTTCGCTTGAATTGCCATGCGAAGTTCTCTCATTTCCTCATTTGTAGGAGATCCGAGCCAGATCAGCACATTATCTTTTACTTCTATGGCTAATCGTAACCCCTTTTCAGCTATGATCTTGTCTATTGAGGTCTTTAACTCGCTGTCTGGAGCATACAAAATAAACGGCTTTCCGAAGTCCGCGAGTTGTTTCCAGAATATGATCAGACTCCCATCATCATCTTTACGAGAGATGGTAAAAGCAACGAGAATATCAGCCTCACTGAAAGAGATCGCTCGCAAAACGTAAGCATGTCCTATCTTCGCCGGTACAAGTCGGGAATACGTGAATAACTCAGTTTCGTAAAGGTGTGATCGTCTCTGCTCCCTTCTGATCTCAGGCTCCATTTTGGGCGGCTTATAGGCGAAGAGGAAGCTCACGCCACGTGTTTCTAAATCGACCCGGGATATCGGCACGATCCCCAGATCCCCGATAAATCCGTAGTCGGCCCCGGCGAAACCGATCCTTAGGTTGTCCTGTTCCAGCCCTATTTGGGCAGTTTTCTGGTAGTCATGAGAGCCGGTCGAGAAAGAATAGTAAGAACCGCCACCCTGTGGGATCGGGATTCGTCCATAAACCTCACGCGGCGTGATTCGAAACACGTTCAATCCAGCGGCATCGGCCGCAGCGATGTCCGACGGTGAGGGCCGAAGCAGGTCTTTAACAATAGAATCGATCTGATCATTAAGACCCTTGATTTGCTCAAACTTGTGCTGACGTGAAATCTCCTGAGCACTAAGTGATCCGGCTAGGAAAAAAGCTAAACATACCGCAATCGGAAAACTTCTCATCTTATTTACTCCTAGGGGAAAGGAAAGAGGCACAATGGAGAGTTACGCGAGTAACTTACCAGAGTGCCTATCTGAAAGCAACAACTTTCTTACGGGATCTTCAATTCCTGCCCGGGATAGATCTTGTCCGGATCATTCAAAATATCCCGGTTTGCATCCCAGATGGCTTTCCATTGAATGCCGTATTTCCCCGCTATCTTGCTCAGGCTGTCACCCGAAACGACGGTGTAGGTATTAGCACCCCCACCGGCCGCTCCGGCACCGGTAGAGATGTTGAGGATCAGGTCGCTGGACTGGAAATCCGGGTCCAAACGTTCATATTCGGCCCAAAGCTGCTGCTTGGCCTCGTCGCTCGGGGCCGTTCCGTTTACGTGAAGAACGCCGTCGCCCTCGCTCAATTCGTAGGTTGTTCCGTTAGAATTAGCGAGTTCGAGAAGCGATTGGTACTTTTCCTGTATTGACATATTTTTCTCCTTTTCTCGCTTATTTATTCAGATTATTGACGACCTTGGCAGGTTTGGCCTCGTTCGCTGCCATCATGACCTCGGGGACCCTTGCTTTGTCCACAGTGCCGCTGAGAGTGACCTCACCGTTGGCAACCGAGACGGTCACGCCGGTTATTCCTTTTTGCTTCAGAGATTCATTGATCGTTCCCTCGAGCATCTTGTCCGGCGAGACTGGGGGCGGCGTCGGAAGCGGCTTCAAGGTAACGCCGGTGCTGTTTACCGAGGTGATTCCTTCGACCGCTTTCACGGACGCCTCGGCTCGGCTCTTGACGGTGACATCCGCCACCTGGCCGGATAAGGATGCGACGCCGCCATTTACCGCGACGGTCACGCCGGAAATATTGTCGGCTGCTAGCTTATCAGCCGCAGCTTTCTGCAGATCGGCGTCACTCTTGCCGCACGCACTCAGGAAAAGAGCGAGGGCAAGGGTTACAACTGTAAAAACTTTAATTTTCATTTTTCCTCCAAATTGGACGTTTCGTAAATATCTCGAGTACATTCATTATGAGTGTTCAAAGCAGTTAGGGCCTTGAACCGAAAAAACTTTCGACGATTTATAAACGGTATATTGATTCAATTTAAAAGGTTTGGCAATACGGACTCAGAAGAATATCTCATCCGCGATCTTTTTCGCGACGTCCAGTGAGGTGAAATCAGAGCGCACGATGAAATGCCAGTCCGCCAGGCAGTAGATCTTCTGTCTTTCGTCAAAGAGTTTACGGGCACTTGTTTTATCTCTGGCGAGAGGCCGGTCCTTTCTTGAGAAGGAGATATTCAGCCAGCAGTGCTCAAAAGTAGACTCAAGCCAAACACTTGTAAACTCATGTTCTTTCAGTAGCTCACGATTGGCCGGAACCGTAAACGTTCCGCCGCCCAATGATAATATTGCGGCATGCGGTTCCGCCAAGAATTGCTTCAGATATGCAGTCTCCAGTTTTCGATATTGATCTAATCCGTCGTTGTCGATGATCTTCGCTATCTTTCTATTCTCTCGGGACTCGATATAGTGGTCGAGGTCCACCCTTTGAGATCGTAAAATATGGGAAAGATGTCGTGAAACGCTGGATTTCCCAACGCCCATAAATCCGGTGAGAGCGATCTTAATGTTTTTCTTCATTACGGTCGGTATTACTTACCTTACGACAGACTGAAGAATTTCAAAAAATCGGGGAAAAGAAACATCAACGCATTCCGCCCCATCTATCTCCGTTTCTCCGTCAGCTAAAAGCCCCGCGACGGCAAACGCCATCGCGATCCGATGATCGCCCCCTGAATCGATTCGGGCACCTCTCAATCGAGATGCCATGACGCTAAATCCATCGTCGAACTCGACGACTTCAGCTCCCATCAGCTTCAGATTCTTGACTATCAGCGCGATCCTGTCTGATTCCTTATGGCGAAGTTCAACAGCATCCCGAACCTCCAGCCCATTAGGCAGTTGAGTTCCAAGAACAGCCAGAATCGGAATCTCGTCTATGAGATTCGGAATAAGGCGGCCGCAAAGCCGGGCCGGGGACGGATCGGTAGTTTGAATGCCGCTTCGGACTGTTACTGTTGCGGTTGGCTCGTTAGATTCCTCTCTTATATCAGTAAAATCAAGGCTAACACCGAGGTTTTTTAGGACGTCGATGATCGCGGCTCGGGTTGGATTGATGCCCAGACCATGCAGGGTGATCTCGGAATCCTGGACACAGGCCGCGGCGATCATAAAAAACGAACCGGCGGAGATATCAGCCGGGACCTTTACCGTGCCAGGGGATAACGGTTGACTCCGTTTGAGCGAAATTCGATTTCCATCGCCCACCTCAGTTCGGATCTCGATGCCGAATAATTCGAGCATGCGTTCTGTGTGGTCCCGCGTCGGCGCCGACTCGACGATAGACGTAGTTCCCTCAGCGTTGAGTCCGGCGAGAAACACCGCCGATTTGATCTGGGCAGAGGCAACCGGTAACCGAAAATCGATAGAACTGAGCGGATTCGTACCTCGGATTGTGAGAGGAGCGTGCCCGTCTGTCGTACTGATCATCGCCCCCATTAGCGAAAGGGGTTTGGCGATCCGTTCCATTGGCCTCTGACTAAGCGATTCATCGCCAGACATCCTTGATTCGAAATTCTGACCGGCCAGGATACCCGCAAGCAATCTGATAGTCGTGCCGCTATTGCCGCAATCCAGTGTGCCTGCCGGGCGACGTAGTCCAGTGATGCCGACACCCTTGATGAAGACCTCACTGCCTCTGGTCATGATCTCAACACCTAACTCCCGCAGACAATGAAGTGTTGAGAAGCAATCCGCGCTAGCCGAAAAATTGAGGATGTGTGTCTCGCCCTCAGCGACGGCCGATATCAGGGCAGCTCGGTGCGAAATGGATTTATCCCCCGGCAGATCCGGAATTCCTCTAATAGTTATCGCCCTTCGAAGCTTCATATTTTTAATATTAGACGGAACCTGACAGGTTTGTCTTGACAGCAACTGCCTTAAACCTATAACTTTACACAACGCATATTGTGTCAGAGACCCATTACATTGAACTTCCGAGCGTGATCGAATCCGTTGAGGAAGCTGCGATTTCCGCTGACGAGTACGCCAGGGGCCACGGTTTTGGGGACGAGATCATTTTTGCTATCGACCTTGCCATCAGAGAATCCGTCGCAAATGCCGTTAAGCACGGTAACAAGTTCGCAGACGACAAGTCCGTTCAAATTACCTTTTCTGATCTGGAAGAAGGCCTTGAGATCAAGGTAAGAGACTTTGGCAGCGGCTTTAGCGTGGAAGAAATACCGGACCCGACGAATCCCGAAAACCTCTTAAAAACGGACGGCCGTGGAATATTATTTATGCGATCTTTTATGGATGAGGTCGAATGGTCCAATCCCGACGACGGTGGTTTGGAAGTAAGAATGCTCAAACGCCGATAAAATATTGAGCAACCTAGACATTGCCCCGACGATTGGTCTAAAATCTGCTATCGCTATTTAACAAACTGAAACGAGGAGAAATAAATGTCTGATATTACAATTACCGAACGCCAGGCCGGCGACGTAACCATACTGGATCTTCAAGGCAAAGTAACCATCGGCGAAGGCAGCGTTGCTCTTCGCACCACCATTCGCCGTTTGTTGGGGGAAGGCAAGAACAAGATCTTGCTTAACCTTGGAGGCGTCGGCTATATCGACTCCAGTGGCATTGGGGAACTCGTTTCCAGCTTCACCGCTGTTAAGAAGGAAGGCGGTGTCCTAAAACTATTGAGCCTGACGCAAAAGATCCAGGACCTGCTGGCGATCACCAAATTGCTGACCGTTTTCGATACCTATGATGACGAGGCGTCGGCCCTAAGCAGCTATAATTAAGGCTCTCAGATAGTAAGAACGAATCTCAAGGATAAAGGAATGGCTTGTCATACCTTTATCCTTCTTTTTGTCTTTGATTAAATACATCTTTATGGTGCCTTTACTCATCTTTTTAGAGTGTTAAAAACGAAATTGATGCGGCGATCTCTAATAGTTGTTGGGTTACTTCTCTGGACCATTTCCGTCCACGGCCAGGGCGGGGCGTCTGGTATGGACCTGTCAGCCTATGGCTTGAGAATCGAGGCGGACAAACGGCTTATCGTCGTGTTGGCAACACTCGAAATGGCCGAGGGGCAGAATCCGTCCGGCCGGACCGAGAAGCTGCTTGATACACCGTTGTCGGAAAGAGGTGCGATCTTTCGTGACGAGCTTCGCCGAGAGCACGCTGATCTTCCTGAGGATCTTAAGCGAAAGATCTCTACATTCGTTACGCGGCATAAAAGGCTGCATCAGCGTTCAACCGATGCCCAGATCGTCGCCCCGTTCATCGCCATGGCATACGCGTTGACGCCTGCGCCGCAGCTTGCTGATCCGGTCATTACCACTGACCTCCCCGGCCCATTGCTCGACGTCCTCGATTTTGCTCCCCTCGTACGAGAATTTTACAGACGGTCCGGAATTGCGGCAAAGCTGGATGAATACGCGAAAAGGTATGTCGCTGATACAGAGGGCAAGCTACGTAGCTCAGCCCGCGAAATGGTCGGGGAGCTTTTGGATTACCTCCATACAAGGCCACTGTTACTGATCACTGAACGGACAACGACTGAAAGTCAGAAACGCAGGGGGAAGACTCTGCAGCAGGTCGAGACCCGCGAACATGAACGGCGATTCGTGGTCGTTCCCGAGAAACTGGCTCCAAAAGGGAATGTTACTTTTCTGAACATCAGAGATGACTATTATGTGATCGTACCCCCGGATACCGAACTAAATTTTTCGGACGCCCGTAGGGCATTTTTGCAGTTCGTCGTCGACCCGCTGGTCCTTGCTCGGTCGAGAGAAATGGAGGCCATACGAGCGTGGGCAAAACCTATTCTCGACGAACGCCGTAAGGCGGACCCTCAGATCTCACCCGACGTTTATCTGGCGGTTTCGCGTTCCCTCGTGGCGGCGGCCGACATTCGTCAAGCGCAGTACACGCAGTCGATGGCAGCCACGCAAACGGCACGCCGCATGATCGACCAGATTCAGGCTAGCGCGGACAAGTCAAAAACAAGGGTCGATCAAGCGAAGGTAGACTCGGAAAAACGCGCAGTCTCGGCGGGGCTAGAGAGAACGAAGCAGATACTTGCTGACGAGGCTATCCTGAGGCTTTATGAAGATTACGAAAAAGGGGCGGTGCTTTCATTCTACTTCGCGGAACAGTTGAAAGGGATCGAGGACTCCGGATTCGACATAGCATCGTCATTGCAGGACATGCTCGCTTCATTTGACCCGTCGAAAGAGGCGGACCGGCTCTCCGTGACCGCCGAGGCCAGGAAACGTGCCCTTGTCGCTCGTGACACACGCAGGTCAACTCCTGACACGGCGCCGGTTGTCGAGAACCCGGTCACGCGCAAATTGCTCGACATTCAAAAGTTCATCGATGCGAAGGACTACGCGAAGGCCGAGGTCGAACTCAAACAGATCCTTGTTTCGGATTCTTCCGATCCCAGGGTTCATTACACCATCGGCCGCGTGGCGAGCCTCAATGCAGCTGCTATCGATGATCCCGAACAGCAGGCTCAAAAGCTTCTGGACGCGAAAGCGGCCTACAGCAGTGTTCTGCAAACGGCCACGTCGTCGACAGATCGGGCTCTTCTTTCTCTCACGTATGTCGCGCTCGCCCGGATCTACGAGTTTATGGACGATAACGGATACGCGATCCAGCTTTATGACAAAGCTATTGAGCTCCGAGACGTGACAGGCGGAGCTTATAACGATGCCCTCGCGGGTAAGCAACGCTTGATAAAACGTCAGTAAGATCGTCTATTGATCTACTCCTTTCTCTATTTCGTCCAAAGTCTGTTAACGTCATATTAATGGCAAATAAAGGCTTTCGAAGTGGATATGTTGCGCTCATCGGCCGCCCGAATGCCGGCAAGTCCACGCTCCTTAACCATCTCGTTGGGCAAAAGATCGCCGCAGTATCTAACAAGCCGCAGACTACCCGGCACCGGATCCAGGGGATCATAAATCGCGATGATGCCCAGATCGTTTTTGTAGATACACCGGGCGTTCATAAGCCGGGACACCTGCTAAATCGACGGATGATGGCCGCAGTCCACGACGCGATCATGTCGGTTGACCTGCTGGTCCTTATCCGCGATGCCTCGGTGTCGACCGGAAATGGTGACCGGTTTGTGCTTGAACTGGTGAAACAGGCAGATAAACCGACTGTTCTGCTTCTCAACAAGATCGACAAGGTTAAGGAAAAGGCTGAACTACTGCCCCTGATCGAATCCTACGCGAATGAATATGAATTCGCCGAGATCGTACCCGCAGCTGCGTTAAAGGGCGAAGGGATCGAAACATTTCTGGACCAGATCACAAAACATCTGCCGGAGGGCGATCCGATATTCGCCGAGGATGAGATGACCGATCAGCCGGTCCGAAGCCTGGTTGCCGAGATGGTCCGGGAAAAGATCCTTCACACGACCGGTGAAGAGATACCTTATGTAACCGCGGTCGTGACCGAGGTCTTCGAGGATACCGACCCCTTTCTCGTCAGGATCTTCTGTGCGATCTATGTTGAAAGGCCATCGCAGAAGAAAATAATCATAGGAAAGCAGGGGGCAAGAATAAAGGACATCGGCACAAAAGCCCGGGCTGACATCGAAGCTCTCCTGGGGAAAAGCGTCTACCTCAAATTATTCGTAAAGGTCGTCGAGGACTGGCGAAATCGTGAACGGGACCTGGACGATATAGGGGTGCGCGAATAGTGTCTGACACACCGAATTCATGGTGCGCGATCGATGTGGTCGTCGAGGCGACGGCAACCGAAGCGATCGAATCCGCATTCAATGAACTGGGATCACTCGGCACAGAGATCGACAGCCTTAGGAAGCTGTCGGGCGAGCCGCTATGCGTCACCGGTTTTTTCGATGGCCCGCCGGATATAGAGGAAGTTCGAACAACTGTCCAGGAATCATTGAGGATCTATGATTTCCTGCCCGCGTCGCTCATCTCCATTACTTCACGGACGGTAGATGAAACCGACTGGCTCGCAGAATGGAAGCGTCATTGGAAGCCTCAGGATGTCGGCCGTTTTACCGTTGCTCCCCCGTGGTCTGAGGTTGACGGATCGGATCGCATAGTCATCAGGATCGAGCCCAACATGGCCTTTGGGACCGGGACCCACGAAACGACACAGCTCTGTTTGCGTGCCATAGCCGAGATCTATCAACCAGGACAGTCCTTCCTCGACGTCGGAACAGGCAC
Organism: Pyrinomonadaceae bacterium; assembly: GCA_041745615.1. Classification (GTDB taxonomy): domain Bacteria; phylum Acidobacteriota; class Blastocatellia; order Pyrinomonadales; family Pyrinomonadaceae; genus OLB17. Next base: position 15,390 of record JBGTIP010000007.1, read on the forward strand.
GGGTATTCTGGCGATCGCGGCTGCGAAGATGGGCGGCCGTACAATTCTAGCTTGTGATCTGGATCGCGATTCAGTTGCGATAGCTCGTGAGAACGCAGCGGCCAATGGGGTAGATCGCATCGAATTTTTTGAGGGCTCAATTAGCAGCGATACCTCCGAACACGACTTTGTTTGCGCTAATCTTACACTCGACGTGATCTTGCCGCTGCTCCCGCTCCTGACAGAAAAAACGAGAAAGACTCTACTGTTATCCGGGATACTCGCCGAGCAGGAGCAAGCGGCAATGGACGCCATAGGTGATTTAGTTTTCAAAGATCTGAAAATCGAACGGGCCGGAGAATGGATCTCGATCATTGCCGTCCGGGCTCATTCGGTTTAGGCACCGCTGCGGGAATGTCGCCATCATCGGTGATCGTCACCAGCGGAGTCCTTATTGTTGCCCTAATTCGAGGTGCCGCCGTTTTCAATACTGGCGGCCCTTTTGGCAGATCGACGGCTTTTGGAGAAAGGCGCTCGGTTCGTTTTATCATCGTGCCGCCGCGACCAGCGACCCACACACGGTCACCTCCTCGATAAGCGATCGCCTGCAGGACCTTGCTGGTGATCCCCTGCTGCACCGCCCAGGTTTTGCCGCCGTCGGCGGTAATGAGCACGGTTCCCAACTCACCAACCGCAACCGCCGACATCGGCCCAAATGCCTGAACGGCAAAGAGATTAAAGCGGGTTGCCGATTCCTGGTCCTGCCACGTTTTCCCACCGTCGCTCGTGTGCAAAGTCATACCCGCCGAGCCCACGATGAATCCGAACTTTTCGTCGAAGAAGCTAAGAGCGTAGAGATTCTCGGTTATCCCGGTTTGATAACGGACCCATGTCGATGCCCCGTCGGCAGTAGTGAGGATCGTACCACGGGCCCCTACGGCAACCCCGCGTTTGTCGTCAAAGAATTTTACGTCCTCCAGCCAGGTCCTTGTACCAGACTCAAACTGCTGCCAGTAGGCACCCGCGGAATCAGTGCGAAGCACCATTCCGCTGGCCCCGACCGCGAACCCGATCCTCTCTGAAACAAAAACGACTGCCATAAGGTCTTCGCTTATCTGGGAAATGCCCTTGCCCCAGCTTGCGCCTCCGTTTATGGTTCGCAGCACCGTTCCTTTGTCGCCGACTGCCCAACCCTTCTGCCCGTCAAAAAAGAATACCGAACGAAGGTGTTCCGAAGTGCCGGAGTGAACCGGAAGCCACTGGCGGCCTGCGTCATTTGTGAGCCATATTTTGCCGTTTGAGCCAACCGCGACGCCGATCGTGTCGTTCATGAAGACGAGATCATTTACGTCCTCGCGACCGCCTTCCGAAAGCCGCTGCCAGGTGTAACCCCCATCGTTCGTCCGGACGATCAGGCCGTTCTCGCCGACAGCCCATCCGGTAAAGCGGTCGGCCATATAGACCCCGACAAGCTTCGGATTGGTCCGCACATTGAAAGGAAGCCACGTCAGCCCGCCGTCCCCGGTAACCCAAACCATCCCGTTGGCATCGGTGATCGAACCGTGCAGCTCGTCGGCGAAAGAAAGCGACAGCAAGTCAGCCCGACTATATAAATTCACTCTCACCCAAGTTGCACCGGAATCCACGCTTCGCTCCACGCATCCGCCAAATCCCACGGCGACGATCGTCGAATCGCTGACGTAATGAGCGTCGGTCACTACAGAACCACTGCAGATATTCGATTTCTTCCAATTCTCGCCGCCATCGGACGTTGTAGTGATCGTACCGCCCAGACCTACGGCAACCGCCCGAAGATCATCGGCGGCGCTGACGCTCAGAAGCTGCTGGGACGTGCCGGACGCCTGTGCCCTCCACGTTTCACCACCGTCGGAAGATCTCAGGATCATCCCGTAAGTCCCCGTGATCCACCCGGCGGAAAGCTGATCTCCGGAGAACGAAATTGAGGAAAAATGGTCACGGGAGATAACTTCGACCGGCTTCCATGATTCACCGCCGTTAGTGGTAGTAAGTACCGTGCCGCGGGCTCCCACGATGAACGCGTTCTTTTCGTCACGCACGAACACGCCTGAGAACGTCACGTTCGTAGGGGCCGTCTGCGTTTTCCATGTAAAGCCGCCGTCGGTGGTCCGTAGAATTGTATTGTCGGAACCAACGGCTAACCCCGTTACGTTGTCGGGAGCAAAGTGGATGGCATACAGAGGATTACCCTGCGGAAGTGGGTTCTGCCAAACCCATCCATTACCGAATCGTTGAGCAGCCGCCGGTATCTGGACACACAGTAAGGCTGTGCCGACAAAAAGAAGGGCCGCGAAGAGGATGAGACTTCGCGAATATCTTCCGGCTTTTGGTTTGATCTTCGAGCCATGGGCTCTTGGAAAATTTTCTGTTCGTTCTATCAAACTATTTAAAGTTCTGCGACACCGATATCGAGAACTGCCTCTTCTAGCAATGTGAGGTCGACCCTGCCGAGTTCCGCCATCTTCCGCGCCATCTTGTCAGCGATCTCCTGGATCTCGTGGCCGGCATGCCCCCGGGTCCATTCCCACTTTATTTGATGCTTCTTAGATGCACTATCTAGCCGTTTCCACCAGTCGTGATTAGTTTTTCGCTTCCATGTGCCACCCATAGTCTCGACCACATAACGTGAATCGGATATGACAGTGACTTTGCAAGGTTCCGTCAGATTTTCCAGACCAATGGCAGCCGCGGCGATCTCAGCCTGCTGATTCGTAGCATTTCCAAGATATTCGCCAACGGCCTTCCAATACCCTTTGAATCCCAGCACAGCGACCGCAGCCGCACGGGTAATTCCGCGGCCATTACCGAGGCTCGAACCGTCACATACTATTTTTACTTCTTTCATTTTCAGAGCGGTCTTTTCGGTCATCCGAGGGATATTACGTGGTCCACATAACTGTCGAACGTATCGTCGTGCGATATCACGATAAGCTGGTCGAAATGCGTGATCCGGCTTAACTGCTGACCGAGGTTGTCGCGGCGTTCGGCATCCATGTTAGCCGTGGGTTCGTCGAAAAACGCGATCCGTATATCCGTCAGCTGTTTCAGCAAACCCAGCCTTATGGCCAGGGCAGCGGCCATCTGTTCACCGCCGGAGAGGCTAACAAACGGCCTTTCATAGCCTCCTTCCTCCAGAGAAACCGAGTAATCCTCTGCCCATTTCAAAGTCTGTTCAGCGTTACCCGATATCTCGCGAAATAGCTGATTCGCTTCGAGCGAGACGTGGTAAACGTAATTTCGGGCCACCCGCGGTGCGGCCTCTTTGAGCGTATCACGGATAAAAGCGGTGGCCTCGGCAACTTTCTCCAGCCTTTCCTTCTCTCTGAGATCACCGAGGAGAGAGTTTCGAACCGCGGCAAAACGTTCGAGCTCGGCGGCGAGCTTGTGTTCGCGTTGCCGGGCCGCCTGGATCTGCGCCTGAGCCGTGTGAAAAGCGTTTTCGAGGTCCCGAAGTGCCGTCTTCTCGGCGGTATGCCGGGTATGGTCGTAACCTGCTTCGGCATCGGTCAGTTCTTTTTCGCTGGCGGCAAGCTGAGCCGTCGATCGGCTAAATTCACCTTCGGCCGCCTGCATGGCTGACCGACGCCCCGTAAGTGCCTTTGCCTCGGCTTCGTTCGCGATCATGGTACGATACGCCTCCGCCGTTTCATCCCGTTCGGCTGATAGAACGGACCACTTCTTGTCTAACTCCGCATAGGGCCCGATCTGCTCTACATGAATGTTTCGATCGCTGTTCAGGCGTTCCAGGTTGCTCTCGGCGTCGGAAAGCCCGTCGCGTATCACTGGCTCGCGTTCGATCTGCTTTTCAAGGAACCGTACGCGTAAGCGAGGATCGTCGAGCTGCTTAAGATTTGCCTCAGCGTCGAGGAACGACTTTTCGTATACAGCGAGTGAATTAGCCTGCTGCTCGACCAATATCTTCTCGCTGCGGAGCCGCTGGCCCTCCTCTTTGATCTCCATCTCACGCCGACGATAGCCTTCAAGTGCGAGTACCTGCTGTCCTGCCATTCTGGCCGCCGTCAGCGAGCCCTCGACCGTCTTTCTTTCTTCCTCTAATGCTGAGATATGTGATCTTACCTCAGTGAATTGGCTCGTTATGAATCCCGCAAGCGTTTGCCCTTCCTGCAGGTTTAAGCACTTCTGGGAGAGTACAGGGCACAAGCCGTTCTTGATCTCGCTCTGAAACTTTTCATCTCGATCGAGAGCCGCACCCATTTCAGCGAGATGCCGCATCAATTCGGAGTGTCGAGTCTCGAGTGTTTCGAGGTCAGCTGCGGTTCGTATCTGCTCTTCCGCCTGCCTGATCCGATCGCTGTTTACGCGATAGTTTTCCCGGAGGCGTTCGAGATCTTTGTCGATCGCGGCCAGCCGGGAAACAGCCGACCGGGAGTCTGCGGTCTTATGACGGAGTTCATCGAGCTCCTTTTCAAGGGCCTCCTGCAGAGAGATATCGGGGCGAACGGCGCTTACCTCACGGTGAGCTGTCTGAATCGCTTCGAGGTCGGCCGTCAAGCGTTTTTTATCGGCCTCGACGTTCGCTATGGCAGTGTCGATCTGTGCGATCTCGTTCCTGAGCCGGTCACGTTCGGAACGCTCACGTTCGAGTTCCTTTAACATGCCCAAAACTACCTGGTGCCTGTCGGCTGAGGGTTTCGCGGCCTCGACTTGAGCCGACGCTTCCTCGGCCCGGGCGACATCCTGTCGAAGCTGTTTTACGACTATGTCAGACTTCTCAGCATCGGACCTTATCTTTTCGGCTGCGGATCGAAGAGCGATCACGTTCTTCTCGACCTCGTCCAGCCCGGATACGCGGGCCCTGGCAGCCTCTTGTTCTGTTTGATTGGAGGCTATTTCGGTTTCGAGCTTCCGGGCCTGTGCGGCGTATACCCTGTGCTCCTCTTCGACCTCGTCATACCGCACCAGCTCACCCTCAGACCGTGCGATAGATTCCCGGGCCCTCCCGACACTTTGGTCGAGATAGCGGGATGTGTCCCTGAGCTTTTCGGCGGCCTGGCGGTATTCCTCGACCTTCAGCAGCCGGTCGAATGCTGTTTTCCGCTCGGTGGCACCATCGAGAAATATCGCCGTCAGCGTGCCCTGCGGCACACCGATCGCCTGACGAAACAGCGATCGAAGGTCCGTTCCCGGCTCCAGCCCTAGATGCTGCCAAAGAAAGCGAAAGACCTCCTCCTTTTTGTCCGCGATCCTGAGCCCCAACCGGGGGTCGGTTACATTATAGGCGGCACCGGTGTCGCGAAAGACAATGTATTCGCGTTCATCGAGCCCGCTTTCGAAAGTGACCCGGGCCGAACCTTTCTTCTCGCCCCGGCGAACAAAATCCTCCTTTTTATACTCAAGAAGGTCAAAAAGCACCCATGCAATGGCCTCGACGATAGTCGATTTTCCCGCACCGTTGGGGCCGGTTATAGCTGTGGTACCGCGGGCCAGATCGAATGCCGCTGACACGTGGGATTTTATATTTTCAAGTTCGATCCTTGAGATGTGCATTAGCGGAAGCCCGGCAAAAACGTATCCTTCAAGTTTAGATCAAATTCGGCCAAAGAAAAAGGAGATGACCGTGCGCAAGCCGATGCCCAAATTCCAATTCCCAAAACCCAGACGCCAAAAAACCCAGATCCCGAAATGTCTTTTAGTTCCCCTCTTAATTCTCCATTTCGCTTCCAACACCCCCTCTTTCTGTCCCGCCCCGGGAGTGACCGTATAACTGTCGTGGCCAATACAATTTACAATACTTGTACGTGTACAAGTTATCGGCTTGTGTATTACGATGAAGTTTCGGTGGCTGAGGAAGCAAATTCCAGATTAGGATTGCAGATACCAGATCTTAGATCTCAGATCAGATTTCAGATTTCAGATTTCGGATTGTCGATTTCAGGTTCCAGGCTCCAGATTTCAGATTTCAGATTTTACTCTGCGGATCGTCCTGATACTTGTGACGCTTATTTCTCGGCGGCATCGACGTCGGCGGTTACTCATACTGTTGACAACACATCTGACTACCCGACGCTCAATGCCTGCACGAATGCGGTTCGAGTAGGATTTTCCAAAGGTAAAGAGGCGGCTCCGTTTGAGGCCGCCTCTTTTTTCGGCGGCCAAACCACTGACCGCGGACCCATAGACTACCCGGCCATCTTCACTGTGACCGGAACTTTGTTGGTAACGATGTCAAAAACCGGTGAACGCATTTGTGCGAGCTCGACTAGTTCCCTGAGCTTCTCTTCAGGGGCGTCGCCCTTCACCCTAAAGCTGATTTCTATGTTCTCGTATCCGTTTCGGACGCTGTCATCCATTCCGAGAAAGCCGTGCAGATCGAGGTCGCCGCGGTAGGTCGATTCGACTTCATCGATCTGGATTCCCTGTGCAGCCGCGTGATAAACGAGGCTGGTTGTCAGACATCCGGCTAGTCCGGCGAGGACGTATTCGACCGGATTCGCTCCTGTGTCAGTGCCGAGCAGCACCGGGGGCTCGTCCTTGCGAAATACAAAAGGCTGCGGCCTTTCAAAGCTCTGGCAGGCTCCGTCGTACTCGTTGACGGTGGTGCTGTTTGCTCCGCCGTTCTCCCAGCTATTGACCGCCCGGAAATTGAACTGTGCGATCTCGGGCTGTCCCTTGATTGCGTCGATGGTTTCGAACAATTGAGTTACATTGACGCCGTTGACTACTTTTTCCTGTTGTTGTATTTGCTGCATTGTCGTTTTCTCCTTTTATTAAGTTAATTTTTATGGATTACGGTAAATGCTGCCGCCGCTGACGGCAGACGGCAGGCATCGGTTAACAAAACATCGGGGCGACAGCGTCGATGCGGTCCTTTTGCTCAGGGTCAAGCTGCCACAGAGCATCGAGAAATTTCGGATGGGTCATTCCGGAACCGATATAGGTCCATCGGTTCGCCTGATGCTGCACCTCGATGAATTCGTCTCGCTCTTCATCGTTCAGTATCCGACCGGTTGCCCGCTGGAAGGCGTCGAGATCCAGCATCGTCTGCTGACGAACTCCGTTATCTAGAAATCCGCCGATCTCGAGGTATTCGTCAACCGCCGATTCGATAGCACGTTTGTCCATCGTTTCCGCAAGCGTCAGGACCATCGCGGTGTCGAGCTTTGCATGCTGCGCTTCCTCGAGCCAGTGGTTCTTCAGCAAGCTTTTGAACTGAAGATCGAGCCCGTGATCGTCTCTGACGCTTTCGATGTAATGACGCTGCGTCATCCATTCGATATGAAGGATCACCAGCGCAACCGCCAGTGGATCGTGGCTGAGGACCTCTTTTGCAACGTCCGCTGCTGGCCCGATGACCTCGCAATTGGTGCCAAAGCTCTGGCGAAAATCTTCGCTGAAGAGCTTAAAAAGCTGAATGTGCTTAGCCTCCTCACCCGCGAACTGCAGAAAGGCCCTGACGCGATAGTCGTCCTCGTCGAGCGAGGGCCGCACATGGTCGAGTACGAACGGCAGAATGAATTCCTCGACCAGCCCGAAGATGCACAGATATGCATGGGCACGGATCTGGTTCAGAATTTTCTTTTCGCCTTCATTGAGAAACGAAAGCTTCTCGACACGTGCTAGAGGTTCCGGCAGGAACCGATTCGAAAAATCGAGGCGGCGATCGCCGCCGATGATGTCCTCGATCTGCCAGTTGACCTTCTGCGAGGCGACTATTGTTTCCTTATAACCGTATGCCGGCTGCCGGTCACGGTTTGTTCCATTGTTTAAGATTGCTGCTCCTAACATTTTTAGTTTCTCCTTATATTTATATGTTTCGAAAATGAATGATCTGAATTTCCTTATCGGGGCCATCGGACCATCGGATAAAGCGGGACGGAATCGCCGAACTGGATCGTTCCCAGCGAGACAAAACCGCATCGCTCATAAAGCGATATATTCCGCGGATTTGACGACTCGAGATAGGCGGGAATGCCGTCGCTGTCGCACTGCTCAAGAGCGTATTGCATTAATTGGCCTCCGATTCCGCGGCCCTGCTGACGTGTATCGACTCCGATCATCGGCAGGTACCAGTGAGGTTCATCAGGGTGATATGTACCCATGGCTTCTATCGCCGGAATTAGGTCTTTTCGCACCTCATCAGAAACGGTGCTTTCGAAAAGCGCCATTAGCGCTTCCTCGTCCGAATGCTCGCCGGGCGGCAGCCAAAGAGCGGCGCCCGCAAGATCGTTTGTCACCAAAGCTGTTCGGTTCTCGAATGCGCTGCCGGCAAACCCTCGAATGAATTTTGGAAAGTGCCGAAAGTATTCGGCAGGTTCCGGATAGATCCACCTGGCAACGGGGTCCGTGCTGAATGCAAGAAATATGACCGCCGCTGCCCTTTCCATCTCGTCGATCCCAGCCGAACGGATACTTCCCGTTACCGGCGGTTGTGTCGGGTTGTATATGAGTGCTTCGCGTAACATAACTGTCTCCTGTTGCTGTTGTCTGGCCCGGCAGTTGCGACCCGGCCCGTTTATATGAGATCGAAACCAATAAGCGGCTTCGACTATGAAGACGGATACCGCAGTCGAAACCGGACATTGGAGCCGAAAAATTTCCCCTGTTTTTTCGTTTCTGCTAAAATGGCTTCGAAAACTCTCACCAGAAAAATGGCTGATCTACAGCCCGTTCACGCGGAGCAGGACATCACACAATTGCTGCGGGATTGGGGCCGCGGCGAGGAGTCGGCATTAGACCGGCTAATGCCGGTTGTCTACCAGGAATTGAGAAGGATCGCCCGCAACTTCATGAGGCGGCAAGATCCCGGAAATACTCTGCAGACGACCGCCCTCGTTAACGAGGCATTTCTAAACCTTGTGGATTCGAGCCGCGTAAACTGGCAGAGCCGCACACATTTCTTCGCCATTTCAGCCCAGTTGATGCGGCGTATATTGGTGGATGCTGCGCGACGGCGGAATAGCAAGAAGCGGGGCGGTGAACATCTGCGGGTGACGTTTGGCGACGACATCAACGCCGCCGAGGCTGAAAGCACGGACCTCGTGGCTCTGGACGACGCACTCAACAGGCTCGCGCAGATGAATCCCCGCCACAGCCGTATCGTCGAGCTGAAATATTTCGGCGGGCTTACTGAGGAGCAGATAGCTGAAACCCTCGAGCTTTCTTCGCGTACAGTTAGACGTGACTGGACGATAGCCAGGACGTGGCTGTTCAGAGAGCTAAGCCAGTCTTCTACATGACCCCGGAAAAGTGGGAAAAAGTTACTGAGCTATTTCATTCGGCGATGGATCTGGATGCAGAAGACCGGTCTGCTTTCATCGAGCGTGAGTGCGCGGGCGACCCTGAACTCCGGCAAGAGGTGGAATCACTTCTCGCCGCCAATACCGACGCCGGGAATTTTATCGAGGAGCCTGCCGCCCAAGTGGCCGCACTCGCGGACACGGGAATGACCATACCCGCGGGTTCCATGATCGCTCATTACCGGATCGAAAAGAGTATCGGCCGCGGCGGGATGGGCGAGGTATATCTCGCTCTCGATACCAGACTGAACAGGCAGGTGGCTCTAAAGAAGCTGCCAGATCTTTACTCGTCGGATCCGGCTTTTTTGCGTCGTTTTCGCAATGAGGCACAGGCCGCGGCCACGCTGAATCACCCGAATGTTGCAACCATCTACTCGGTCGAGACCTTTGAGGAAAAGCCGTTTATTACGATGGAGTATGTCGACGGAAAGACACTCGATGCGGCAACCCCGGCATCGGGCCTGGATATCCGCAAGTTTCTTGAGTACTTCATCCAACTTGCCGGGGCCCTGCAGCACGCCCATGAAAAAGGCATAACCCACCGCGACCTGAAACCGGGAAATATCATGATAACTTCAGGCGGTGTGCCCAAGATCCTCGACTTTGGACTCGCCCAGTCCTCCGGGGCAGCCCTGTCAAAGAGCGGATTCTCCGCCGGCATTACTGCTCCGGGTCAGGTGATCGGCACTCCGTCATATATGTCGCCTGAGCAGGCCGAGGGCAAGGATGTCGATCATCGAAGCGATATTTTCAGTTTTGGCGTCGTAATGTACGAGGCCCTCACCGGCCTGCGTCCATTCACTGGCGACAGCCATGCCGAAGTGGTGAGCAATCTCCTTAAATCGGACCCCGTGCCGATCCGCGAAATACGCCCCGAGGTACCGTCATTGATCGTGCGGCTGGTAAACAGGTGTCTGATCAAACGTCGACGCGATCGGCTCCAGCAAATGCAGGAGGTCCGAACGATCCTCGCCGAGGCCCGAGCCGTTCTTAAGGCCGGCACGTCGACCCTCAGCCTAGGCAGACGGTTGTACGGCGAGGCAAAGTCGGTAAATCCGCTCTGGCGCTTCGCTTTGGTCTTTGCCATTATCCTCGCGTCATTTGTCGCGTGGTACTTTTTTCCTCGGGACGTTCAGCCACCGATATATTTTGAGAACATCTCGATCCGCAGCCTTTCCCAATCCCATAACGTCGTTTTTGCCCAGATCTCACCCGATGGCCGCTCCCTGGCGTATAACACGATAGAGCCCAACCAGGACCGCAGTCTCTGGATCCGACGCATCGACGACCGGAATGCGCTTCTCCTCGTCCCTCCGCAGCCTCATCAATACTGGGGCGGGCTGACCATATCCGATGACACAAGTCAGATATTCTTCATCACGGCCGGGGCCACGTCTCGACACGGCACGATGTACCGTGTGTCGTCGCTTGGCGGCCCGGTCCGAAAGCTGGTCGATACGGTAAATGACCTAGGTTCGCTATCGCCCGATGGCAAACGAATTCTGTACGTTCGCTACGGCGAGCCGACTTCTATTTTGACCGCGAACTCGGATGACGGCGGCGATGAGCGTCCGATCTTAAGTTTTCCTGAGGGGGTCATTCTGCGTGATCCGCAGTTCTCGCCGGATGGCAGCTACGTCTATTTCATCAAGATGGAGCGAAAGGACGGAGTCGAATACTGGTCGCTCAATCATGTTGACATCCGCAGCGGGGCCCAGGCCGTAGTGATCCCGGATCAGCGCGAACGCATCGCCGAGATCGCTTTTGTCGGCAGATCTAATGCCCTGATAATGAATGCGGCGGACCCGATCACTAACGCGACCCAGCTATTTTACGTTTCACTGCCCGACGGAAAGCTTACACGGGTCACCAACGACCTCAATTCCTACTTCGGCGTCAGCGTCGACCGTGCCGGCACGCAGATCGTGTCTGCTCAGCGCTATTTTGAAAAGCGGTTATGGACCGGTGACGCCGGCGGTACCGTGGAAATGAAGGCGATCGCCCCCGAGATAAATGCCTATCTCAATGTAGACTGGACGCCCGACGGACGCCTGGTATTCGATGCGGTAGAGAATAATCGGCCGCATATATGGATCGCGGCAGCGGATGGTTCGGGGTTGATGCAGCTAACACCCAACGATTCGACCGACGAGGACCCGGCCGTCTCGAAGGATGGCCGGTATATCGTATTCACATCTTCGCGTAACGGTCATAAGCAGGTCTGGCGAATGAACATCGACGGCCGCAACCAGATGTGGCTGGCCCAGGTCGAGGGCGTCACCTCCAACCCGCACATATCGCCGGACGGCGTTCACGTTATTTTTGTATGGGACAGGGAGGGCAGTCGTTCACTGGGAAGAGTGCCGATAGAGGGTGGAAATATCGAGGAAATGCCGCTGTTCGGCGACTCTCACTGGAGCATCGCGGCGGACGGGTCGAGGGTAGCCTACACCATCTGGAACGACCAGCAGAACATATCGCAGGTGGCCATCCGAAGGTTCGATTCGGACCGGCCGGATACGGTCCTCGATCTTTCACCTTACGCTATCCTGAAGTGGAAGCCCGACGGCTCAGGGCTCGTCTACCGCGACCGGCGCGCCGTCGAGTTCGCCCACTCAACGATAATGGAATGGAATTTCGAAGCAGCATCGCCAACTCAAATTTTCTCAGCCGAGCCGGACACGATACAGGACTTCTCCTTCTCCCCTGACGGCAAAAAAGCCGCCGCCATTGTCGGCAAACTAATCACCGACGCCGTCCTCCTCTCAAAACGCCCGGAACGATGAAACCAGCGCCATCCGTCCTCGGGCAACAAAAAGAGCGGCCCGGTGAGCCGCCCTTTTTATGCAGTTACACGGCAGAACCTCTATTCCTGAACGATGCTCATGGACATCTGCGTGTTTCAGAGGCACCCGGGGTCACGACGGAGGCCCGTTGCCCCAGGCCTCCAGTTCGACTATGCGGGTGTACCCGTCCTGAGATGCAGAATTTACCAGGACCCGGATCCTGGAAGTCGAGATCGGCGAAAATACGATCTGTGTCCAGGCCTTGTTGTTTCCGACAATGATCCCGTTAGGCACGGTGACCCAACTCGTACCGTTCCAATACTGAACCTCGAACGAAACCAGCGAATAAACGCTCGTAGTCGTTGTCAGGCTCGGCGGCACAGTGTTCAGATAGTCGTCCAAAACGGCGAAGATCGATATCTCGTCGATCGACTTCACGCTGCTAAAGTCCACCTGCAGCACATCCGGGAAGATTCCCGGGTTTGAATCCTTCCATGCCCCTCCGATCGACCAAACTCTGCTGCCATCGATGGCCGCCGAGGCTGGATTCAACTCCGAAGAACCGACCGCGCTTCCGCCATTGGCCGATAGAGCATGATTGGTCCGAACCAACGGTGACGGAGAAGGCACCGGCGTTGGCGTTGCGACCGGGGTCGGCGTCGGGGTCGGTGACGCGACCGGTGTCGGCGAAGGAACCGGGGGACTGCCCGCGGGCACGCCCCATGCCTCGAGTTCCACAACGCGGCTGTAATTCTGAAGTGCTGAGAAAACAAGCACCCGGATCTTAGTAGTCGTGACCGGCGAGAATGTCAGCTTACGCACTACAAGATTGTTGCCCGTAATGCTGCCGCCCGGAACGGTCACCCAGCTCGATCCATTCCAATACTGGACGTCGAAATCCACGTTAGGATAGATACTCGACGGCGTTGTAGGCAGCGGATCGGGGATCGTCAGATAGTCATCACGAACTCCGTAAACAACGATCTCATCGATCGTTTTGGACCCGTTAAAATCGACCTGCAGCCAATCAGGGAAAACATCGGGCGTTGCATCTTTCCAGGCACCGGTAACAGCCCAGCTCTTCACCCCGTCGATCGCCGTAGCGGGAAGGCTTAGCTGTGACGAAGCAGATGCAACACCTCCATTCTGACCGAGGGCAACATTCGTGCGGTTTACGGGCGTCGGCGAAGGTACGGGTGACGCATCGGGAGTAGGCGCAACTGTCGGGGTCGGCGACGGAGTCGGGGTCTGACTAGGCGACGGAACCTGGACCGGCCCTGCGTCTATTCCCCACGCTTCCAATTCTACGATGCGGCTATAATTCGCCAACGCATGGTACACAACGACCCTTATCCTTGTCGTGGTCAGGGGTAAAAACGTCAGCTTACGCACGACATTGTTGTTTCCAGTTATGACGCCTCCCGGGACGTTTGCCCAGCCGCCGCCATTCCAGTACTGCACGTCAAAATCGACATTCGAGTAGATCGACGACGTTAGGTCATGCAATGGCTCGGGCACGGTGAGGTAATCATCACGCACTCCATAAATAAATATCTCGTCAATTGTCTTTGCTCCGCTAAAATCGACCTGCAGCCAATCCGGGAAAGCGTCCGGCGTCGAGTCCTTCCAGGCTCCGGTTACTGCCCAGCTCTTGACGCCATCGATCGCGGTGGCGGGCGGGCTAAGCTGCGACGATGCCGAGGCGACCCCTCCGTTTTCCGTGAGAGCAACGTTGATTCGGTTCGGTGTCGGTGATGGAGCCGGCTCAGGCCCGTGTTCGAAGATGATGAAGCCGCGAAGCAGCGCCGCAAGCACCGGGTCGCCTAAAGTGTCAACGACCAGCAGGATCGTCGGTGCACCAACGTCGACCGGCGTCTCGAGGTCCGAAGTGGGAAGTGTTTGGAAAGTAAGCCTCAGAATTTCGATCGTGCCCCCTGTAAAGACCCCGCTTTCCGGAGTGACCGTTACGACCACGCGCCCCGGATACGGGTACGCAAGCGTCAGCCCGCAGGCGGCCCCGGCACCTGAACCGCAAGCGATAACCGGAGGTCCGGCGTGCCTATCCGGGTCGTAGTCTACGCTCAGTGTCACGCTGATCTCATTATCCTGGCTATCCATTGTGACCGGCATTTCGACTAGCGCCCCCGGAGCCGCGATCTGAGAAAGCACCTTGATCTTGCGGGGAATGTCCGTCCACGAGTCGTAAGCGACAAAGTCTACAGACGACAGGTTCGTCGTTACATTCACGAATTTCCGGCTCAATGAGTCAAATGACCTTCCCGGGATCGGGCCGGCGGGTGTCACCTTGAGGTCGCCGGTGAACATTCCTACAAATTCGTAATTTCCATTCGAATCAGAGAAAGTAAAGCCAAGTGCAACCTCGTTAATGCCGTTTTGGGACTGGTCCAGGTATACGATCACTCCGCCAAGGCCCGTCATGGGTGGTGCTTGCACGATGTTGCCCGAGATCTTTATGAATACCGAGTGGAGCACTACCGCAGAAGAGCTAGGGTTGAAACTAATATCCCCAGAGTACGCGGCGACTAGATTCTTGATCCCGACAGATGTCGATGTCAGGCTGCATGACCCCGCCTCCACTGGTGCCGTACAGGTTCCGCCGGTTCCATCGGTAATTGTCACGGTGCCCGTGGGGGTCCCCACCGCCGGCAACACAGGCGTCACAACCCAGCTAACTGTATACGACTCTCCAACGAGTGATGGCGAGGGAGTCACATCAGTGATCTGGGTCGTCGTATCGGCCTTGATCGCCGTATTGCCATTCCCCGTGTTATCAGTGTTGTTCGAAGTATCCGGATCGAAATCATCTGCGGTCGCGGTCGCACTATTGTCAAAGGAGCCTGCGTCATCTATCGTGGCCGTCACAGTGAATGTTACATCATCGCCGGATGCCAGGGACGGTATCGCACACGGCAGCACAGTACAGTCACCGTTGACATCGGTGATGGTCAGGTTGTCGGGCGTATCGGTGATATTTACGTTTGTGGCGTCCTTCGGCCCATTATTGACGACGACGATCGTATACGTGATCGATTGCCCAGGGACATATGGCCCAGGCGTGTCCAACGATTTTGTTATAGAAATATCCGACCTGCACTTCCCGGTAAGATCGGAGTCGTAGATCCCCTTGATCTCAGTTTCCAGAAGGGCCCTGCTGAATATTTCGACCTCATCGATCCTACCGGTGAAGAAGAACGGCGATTGACCGATCGGGGCTCCGCCGCCGATTCTAATGGGCTGGGTGGTTGTAATTATCGCGCCTGTGACGCTTAGAGAACCGTCAAGTTCACCATTAACGTAAAGTTTCAGCGTGGAGCCGTCATACGTCATCGCCAAGTGGGTCCACGTATTCAACTGTACGGTTGTCGATCCATCCACATACTCCAGTCCGCTTGGAACGCCTATGTGGGCCCGATACTTATTGACATCAGACGCCGTCAACAGAAACTGTCGATCCGAAGCTTCGCCGTCCTTGCTAATAATGTCCCTATGCTGCCCCTGCCCGCCCGTCACGTATACCCAGGCATCGAGTGAGATCTCAGCCGTTGGGTTAAGTTCCGGGGCATCGGGGATCTCAACGGTGTCATCAACCCCATCGAAACTAAACGATTGTCCGACCTTGCCGGCAGCATAACTTCCATTAAAGCTGCCGTTATGAGGCGGCACACCCATTATGTCGTTCGCGTTATTCTCGGCTGCATACCAGGCCTCCATGTCAGCAGGTGGAGCCACGCACGGCGGGGGCGGAACGATCTCAAAGTCGCCTGCGGGTAACGATGTCGTAGCGCTATAGTTACCGCCGCCCGGACAACTCGCTGTAACTGGGTACACATTGATATTGGTCTCCGATGCCGGTGATACATCCGTCGCCAACCCTCCGCTCGCGCACGTCACTTCGATCGGTATCGCCGATCCCGTAAAGAATTGCGGCGAGTTGCTCACCGACGGAGTGTCGGGCGCAAGAGTAATATCGGCAAGTGCCGTTGCCGTCGGTGCTACCGCATAGTTGCCCGCATCGGCCCCGCCGAGCGTGATGTTTGCCGTTACGGTTTTGTCGATCCCGACATTCTCGTCATCAAAAGTTCCCGGTGACGCCGCCGTACACGTCACAACATCGGATCCGATAACACCCGTCAGTATGCACGTGTGAACAACTGCATCCGTATTGCCGTCATACGGCTTGTCGTCCGCCGTAAACGCTGCCGTCACCAGCAATGCGGAGATATCGGCCAATGCCATTGCAGTCGGTGCGACCGTATAGTTGCCCGCATTCGCACCGCCCAGCGTGATGTCTGCCGTTACGGTCTTGTTGGTCCCGACATTCTTATTATCGAAGGTTCCCGGTGATCCAGCCGTACACGTCACTACATCAGACCCGATAACGCCCGTCAGCACGCATGTATGAACAGTTGCTCCTGCGTTGCCATCGTACGGTTTGTCGTCTGCCGTAAATGCTGCCGTCAGCAGCGCTGCAGTGATGTCTGCCAGAGCTGTTGCAGTCGGTGCGACCGTATAGTTGCCAGCATCGGCTCCGCCCAGCGTGATGTTCGCCGTCACGGTCTCATCGATACCGACATTCTCGTTATCAAAGGTTCCTGGTGATGCCGCCGTACACGTCACATCGTCAGATCCGACGATCCCCGTCAGTACGCAAGTGTGAACAACAGCATCCGTATTGCCGTCATACACTTTATCATCTGCCGTAAAAGTGGCCGTCAATGGAGCAGCGGTGATATCCGCCAATGCCGTAGCCGCGGGTGCTACCGTATAGTTGCCCGCATCGGCCCCGCCCAGCGTGATGTTCGCCGTCACCGTCTTGCCGATCCCGACATTCTCGTCATCAAAAGTTCCTGGTGATGCCGCCGTACACGTCACAATCTCAGGACCCACGACCCCTGACACTACGCACGTGTGAACAACTGCATCCGTATTGCCGTCATACGGCTTGTCGTCTGCCGTGAACGTTGCCGTCAGCAGCACTACAGTGATGTCTGCAAGTGCCGTTGCAGTCGGTGCTACTGAATAGTTGCCCGCATCAGCCCCGCCCAGCGTGATGTTTGCCGTCACGGTCTTGTTGGTCCCGACATTCTCATTATCGAAGGTTCCCGGTGATGCCGCCGTACACGTCACTACATCAGATCCGATAACGCCCGTAAGCACGCATGTATGAACAGTTGCCCCTGCGTTGCCGTCATATGGCTTGTCGTCGGCCGTAAAAGTGGCTATGACCTGGACAGGTGTGATCTGGAAGTTGCCGGCGGAAGCACCTGTAGTGGCGCTGTAGCCACCGCCTCCCGGACAATTCGCGGTCACCGCATGTGATCCGACGTTGATCGCCGATGACGGTGTTATATTAGTTGCCACGCCTCCACTCGCGCATGCTACCTCGATAGGTATCGCCGCCCCGGTATAAACCTGTGGCGAGTTGCTCACTAACGGAGCGTCAACCAACAACCCCAGCCCGACCGAGCCGTTAGTCATCACAGAGCCCGGAATACCCTCATTAAAAAAGAAATTCTGCCAGGTCAACGGCGAAGTCTGCCCGTCCGCTCCAACCGCTGTAAACCGGAAATTAAACAGGGTTCCCGCCCCTGTTCTGTGGACACTCGAATGGAAAACGACCGTAAGAATGCCGGGGACCGTATTATTTATCGTAATGGCCATCTCGTCGCTTATGGTGCCGACGTCCTCTATCGGCGAGGCATGCGGCACGATGACAGTCTGATCGTAAAGAAGATCGAACTGGAACGCCCGTATCCCCTCGTCCGTCGTGTCGCCGACGGTTACCGGGACAAGGAAAGTTGAGCCTACCAAAACAGCCATGTTCGGCACCGATACCGGTATCGGGTCGACCATTGCAGCACTATTTTCAGAAGCTAAGATTTGGTGGAAGACACTTTCGTAGCGCGGTAGTACCGACATTTCGAAATTATGGAGTTTCTTGGTAGATCTGATTCCTTGTCGAGAATGCGAAACGCCAGCGGACCCTACCATCTCGACCCTGTTCATCGACCGAGGACTTAAAGTCGACTTCTCGTTCTTCATCGCCCTTAGGCCAGGGGAATGACCCACGGAATCAATAAACGAAACCCCTGCGGCTCCCGCAGGGGTTCCCGCAAAGGCTAGCATCGACGCAGCTATGATCGCTGTAATACTGACAAAGGTTAAAAAACTCAAGCGACTGGATGAGCGGTTGTTTCGATCTAGCATCATTGTTTACTTTTCTCCACTTGATTCGGCAGGTCCCAGCGTCGGAAGGGCTATTCGCCTACCCACTTACGACAATCGACGAATTATCACCCCGCTGCATGATCACCTCTGCCCCTTTCTACCCGACCACATCTCATTGATCACGACTATAACGGCCGCATGCACGAAGCCTTCGATCTTGAGACAAAGGTCCTGGACAGAGAACTAATCGGCTGACGCGGAGGCGATATAATTTTATTCATCGATCATTTCGGGCGGCGCCCGAAACTAATTACACTTTGAGGTTCTGCACGTGCTGCAATGATAGGACGACCCATCACGTTTCAGGCCCTTCGTTTATCCGGCAAGTAAGGTAATAATACATAGATTTGCACTTAAGTCAATTAGCTTCTTCTCGCAAGTGTAGTGAAACGAGCACTTTCAAACATTGCCCTTGTTCCTACACCTGCCCACCAGTAGCGTTCGTACTAAGCTTTAGGGCAGACCCTCATCGTCACCGACTTTGTTTTTAAATGTATCTCTATAGATAAATGACAAGAGTGGCCAAAACCTTTCAGTTTTTATTGGCGGGCGACCAAGAAATTGCCCGATGCCATCCTTCTCTCAAACAGTCCCGAATAATATCGCTGCCTGTTCCGCCGATCTCAGCCCTGCGATAGGGTAGTATCAGTCGGAGGAGCCTTAACAAGTTATTCAAGAGCGACCATTTCGACGGACATCAGTCCGTCAGAAGGCGCAACGTTCAAAGGAGCAAACCTGTATCGTCTCGATTGAACTGTCAGCACGTAAGTCTCGCCCGCGGCAAGGCTGCCGAATTCGAAATACCCTAACGAGCTCGAGAATGTCACCGTCCGCACGCCTGTTGGCCCAGCGATGGTGACCTGCGTATTTCTCACCCCGTGGCCCGCCGCTGTCACCAGCCTGCCGCGGACGGTATTCCCATCAGCGTTAGTGACATAGAAACTCCCGTCAGATACAACCGTTGGGGTCTTCCCGTCATTGAAACGAAAACCCTTGACCTTGAGCTGGGAGGCCGAACCCGCACCGCCCGCGGCCGTAAACCGCAGATTGGCGTATATTCCGTCGCCGATCACTCCGAACACATTGTAAACGGCAACTTTCAGTAGCCCCGGTCGCGGGACATTGTAAATGATATTCATCCCCGCTCCGACAGTACCGGCAAGATCTGCCGCCAACGCGGCGGGAGTCAGGACCGCGGGGTCGTATTCTATATCAAACTGATACGACCGAATGCTGGCACCCATTAGGTTCTCTATTTTCAGGGGCACCACTGAGGTCGAGCCGGGCTGAGCGTAAACATTTCCCAAACTCACAGCAGCCGGTCCGCCTCCATGAACAAATAGCTGCTGCAACAAATTGTCAGGCACCGATCCAAAATCGCCGTTGACGTCGCCATAAAGCAATGCGTCATAATTCTGCAAAATATCATCGGTCACAGGACCATGGTCGACACTTGACGGTGTTATCGCCCACGTGCCGCTGCGGTTGACGGTATCGGGCAGGCCGACCACCCATCGGGCGATCAGGGAGGCGTCATACGAAGACACGCTCCCATTACCACTGACATCGGCGGCTGCTATTTGGTGCGCTGTAAAATCCGGCTCCTTTCCCACCACACGCCGTGCGACCAGCGAAGCGTCGTCGATAAATACGCCATTCGGCTCCTGGTAATCCTGATCCGCCTTCGATGGCGTTACCGTGTACGGCCCGGCTCCAAAGCCAGACAGCGAGTAATTTCCGGCGGCATTAGTTGAACCGGAAACGGGCGGTGCTCCGTCGGCGTTTAGTTCGACATCCGGCACCGGAACGTCATCGAGCAGCGGTGTGCGGTCGATCGCATTCTGCAGCCTGACGCTGCCGCTGATCGTGATCAACGCAAAGTCGGCATTTACCGACTTTGCCTCGTCCATGGTCACAACGCAGGTGCCAATGCCGCTACACCCGCCGCCGTTCCAGCCGGTAAATTTCGAGCCCGTATCGGGCGTGGCAGTCAGCGTGACTTCTTCATCTTCGTCAAACTCTTCCTCGCAAATAGCTCCGCAGTCGATGCCCGCTGGGCTGCTCGTGACCGTGCCGGATCCCGTCTTGCTTACCGTCAGAGTAAAAGCTAGCGGAGCGACATAGGTATACAGCGTGTTTGCCGCATTCGCCCCGTCTGGGGTGGTAACTACAACGCTTGCCGTTCCGGCAGTTCCGGCGGGCGTAACGGCCGTGATGCTCGTATCATTTACTACCACGACGCCTGTAGCTGCATTTCCGCCAATGGTAACGCCCGTCGTTCCCGTAAAGTTTGTTCCCGTGATCGTTACAGCAGTACCTCCGGCCGTCGTACCGGAGTTTGGAGTCACGGCGGTGACAGTCGGCGTTGGTGTCGGTGTCGGAGTTGGCGGGCTGAGAAATGCGAGTTGTACTTTGTCCTCGATCGTTTCCGAGCCGTTTTGATAACCCGTGCGGTAGAAGCCGCGGGCGCGGATCAGGACGTATTGTCCGGTCGGGATATTTTGTCCGCCGAGCGTGTAGCCGGAGGCTTGGGGGGCGAGCGAGGTTTCGCCGACATCGGCTCTTTCCGTGCCCCGGCCGAGTAACGTGTCAACTAGCGACGTAAAAATGCCGCCCAGACTTTGTAACACCGTTTCCTCCAGCGGTGACGCCAAGCTGGACACGCCGCTGCCGAGCGTCGTGTAAGTCGCGCCGTTATCGAGTGATTGCTCGAAGATGACGCGGGTGAACTGTGCGCCCGAACCGTCGCGGGTCAGCGTGAGCGTGGTGTTTGTCACCGTCAAAGTCGAAAGCGCGGCGGTGTCGTTCGAGAGCCGTGCAAACCGATTGCGCGGCTCTCCGCCGATGGTGGTGAAAAAAGCTCCGCCGAGCAGAATTTTGCCGTCCGACTGCACCGCGATTGAATAGACACTGCTGTTCGCATTCGGGTTAAAGGCGGCATCGAGCGTGCCGTCGGCGTTGACGCGGGCGATTCTGTTGCGCGTTACCGCCACACTATCGCCGTTCGGCGATAGTGTGGTGAAACCTCCGCCGAGCAGAATCTTGCCGTCCGACTGCACGGCGATTGATAAGACCGTGCTGTTCGCATTCGGATCAAAGGCGGCATCGAGCGTGCCGTCGGCGTTGACGCGGGCGATAAAGTTGCGCGTTACCGCCGCCCCGCCGTTCGGAGAAAGGCTGGTGAAATTTCCGCCCAACAGAATCTTGCCGTCCGACTGCACGGCGATTGAATAGACCTCTTCGTTCGCATTCGGATCAAAGGCGGCATCGAGCGTGCCGTCGGCGTTGACGCGGGCGATATTGATGCGCGTGACCGCCGCTCCGCCGTTCGGCGCAAGGGTGCTGAAAAATCCGCCCAACAGAATCTTGCCGTCCGACTGCACGGCGATTGATAAGACAATGCCGTTCGCATTCGGGTTAAAGGCGGTATCGAGCGTGCCGTCGGTGTTGAGGCGGGCGATGTTGTTGCGCGGCGTGCCGAGAACGCTGGTAAATGATCCGCCGATGATGATCTTGCCGTCCGGCTGGATCGCGGTGGCGACAACAGAACTGCCGACCGTGTTGATGTCGAGCGTCCGGTCGAGCAATCCGTCGCGTTCGAGACGGGCGATGTTGTTGCGCGTCTGTCCGCCCATGGTGGTGAATGAGCCGCCCGCGAGAATCTTGCCGTCCGACTGAACCGCGATGGAACGAACAACGCTGCCCGCATTCGGATTAAAGGAATCGGGAAGTCCGGTCACCGCATCGAGTCTGGCGATGCGATTGCGCAGCTGCCCACCGATGACGGTGAATGAGCCGCCCGCGATAACTTTGCCGTCCGACTGCACCGCGATTGATAAGACACTGTTGCCGGAGTTCGGATTCCATACTTCATCAATCTGCGACATTTGAGGGCGGGAATAGTCGAGCCGGGCTATTCCGTTACGCAGCCTCCCTTCGACATTGGTGAATGCCCCGCACACGAGAATCTTTCCGTCAGGCTGCACCACGATTGAATAGACAGCGCCGTTCGTTCTCGGAGTAAAAAAATAATCATCCGGAACTCCGGTCGAAGCATCGAGTCTTGCGAAGAAGGAGAGCACCCCTGAATAAGAAAATTCGCCGCCCGCGAGAATCCTCCCGTCAGGTAGCACGGCGATTGAATAGACATAGCCGCCCGAAAAATTCGGATTCCACGAATCAGGCACTCCGGTTGTCGCATCGAGACGGACGATGCTATGGCGCGCCTGTCCGCTGATGGTGGTGAATCCCCCGCCCACGAGAATCTTCCCGTCAGACTGCACCACAATTGAATTGACAAATTCGCCGTTCGCATTCGGACTCCACGAATCGGCAAGTCCGGTCGTCGCATCGAGTCTGGCGATGTTGCTGCGCGGCAGCCCGCCGATTATAGTGAAATCGCCGCCCACGAGAACTTTGCCGTCCGACTGCACCGCGATTGTATAGACAAAGCCGTTCGCATCCGGGTTAAAGGTCATGTCGAGCGTGCCGTCCGTGTTGACACGGGCAATTCTGCTGCGGGCAAGACCCATAACAGTTGTAAAACTTCCGCCGATCAGAATCTTGCCGTCCGTTTGAACCACAACGACTTCAACCGCCCCGTCAGCATTCGGATCAAACCCGTCGAGCGCGGATTGCGCCGCAGCAGCTTGACCAAGAGCTAAAAATAATCCGAACAGAGCCGCGAACAGGGCGATGCGGTTGACGGTGCGGGATGGATTCTTTTGGGTGGAGATACTTAGAAATAGGGCAAAACGGCTGATAACAGCACGTGCGCGGGCGGATTTCGACACAGGCGCATTTTGCGAACAAGTGGAGTGTTTCATACGGACCAGTTTCCCTGTGGACTTCAGTTAGCCTGCGAGAGATACCGAGCTGTCGAAAGGGATGGACACGCGGTTAAGGCCGGCTACCGGATCGCTAAGAGTCTAAATGTGCAGGGCAGCGATAGATCAGGCTGTCCGTTGATGGGCGGGGCGTCTGAAGATCGCTTGCTGTGCCGCGAGTATACGCGGGTATACTACATTCACAAAATCCAATTTCTAAATAAATAGGCTCTCTCTCGATCGAACAGATCTAAATAGACTATCCTTGATCAGATCGAGAATGCCCGGATCTTTCTATGATGATCAAAGTGCGTCGATCATAGTAGCCTCCGGCCTCGTTGTCGGTGCGATATCACACATACATTCGGCAGGGGATTGAAAGTGTATTTCCACGCTTACGCCGATCGATATGCGGACCGCGACTCGCCGTATGACCGGCTTCGAGCTGCGTTTTACCCCAGGCCGCTCCTAACTTATTGCGGCGGGGCGCGGCCTGACTCTCCTGTCGGAAGGTGATCTACGGTTTCGCCGATGTTGCCGGCTAGGCCGCGGTATTCGTAGCGGGTGTATTTGCCGTTGGGACCGTGGCGGTCGGTTTGAGCGAGGTACCAGACGAGGCGGCGTCCGTGTGAATCTCGTTTCTCGACCCAGATCTCGCGGTCGTTATTGTCGAAGTCACGCTCCAGCAGCGGGGCCTTGGCTGCTTCGGCGGCGGGTGGCTCGCGGTAGTGTGTTTCGGGGTAAGGATCGTATCCGGGACCTTCCCGAGCAGTAACATCTGCTGTGGGATCGAACTGCTCGATCTCGTCTTCTTGTCGATCGGTTCCGTGGTCAAAAGTTTCC
>JBGTIP010000008.1:0-10347 GCA_041745615.1 Pyrinomonadaceae bacterium
CTATAACGGACTCAAACGGTCTCTAGGGGTGGCTCAGACTTACCTTTCCCTCCAATCAACAAGTGCCCTTATTGATCAGTCAACATTTGAATGTCAAAGATACAAGGGGTGGCAGCCGCTCTGGGCTGACGGGGTGGTTTGTTGTCGGGCGGGAATCAAGAAAACAGGATATGTCTCAGATGGCGATTAAGGTGCTGGATACTTCGGCGCATCAAACCACCCCGCCTTTCGGGCACCCCTCCTTATCCAAGGAGGGGAGCTTTTGGGATATCTCTCAGGTGTCTGGAACTTGGAAAATAGAATATGTCTCAGCTTGAACAAACCATCCCTCCCTCTCGTCAGGCTCCCCTCCTTAGCCAAGGAGGGGAGCTTTTGGGATGTGTCTCAGGTGTCTGGCACTTGGAAAATAGAATATGTCTCAGCTTGAACAAACCACCCCGCCCTTCGGGCACCCCTCCTTAGCCAAGGAGGGGAGCTATTTTGATGGATGGTGATCTGGGAAGTTTGTTCAGGGTCAATAATCTTTAATTGCTCGCGAGCATCGCTTTTGCATTTTCGCGGGCGGCATCTGTGACTGTCTCACCTGCAAGCATACGGGCGATCTCTTCGATCTTCTCGTCAGCATTGAGCTCTCGAGTCTCTACGCCGGTTCGATTGCCCGCCATCTTCTTTTCTACCAGAAAGTGCCGGTCAGCTAGCGACGCGATCTGGGGCTGGTGTGTGACGCATAGGACCTGCTGGTCCGCCGAAAGGCTCTTGAGCTTTCGCCCGACGGCCTCGGCCACTCGCCCGCCGATCCCTACATCGATCTCATCGAAAACGGTAGAAACTTGCGTTCCCGATCCGCCCGCGGTTTTAAGGATCAGCATCAGCCGCGAGGCTTCGCCGCCGGATGCCACCTTAGCGAGCGGCCTGGGGGCCTCGCCGGGATTTGCGGAGAAATAGAATTCCACCCGGTCGTAGCCCGTGGAGGTAAACTGTTCCTCGTCATCGGCTGCGTCCACCCGCACCTCAAAGCGGGCCTTGTCGAGGGCCACAGCCCGGAGGTCGTCGACGATCTGCTTTTCGAATTTTCGGGCCGCTGCCGTCCTGCGTTCATGAAGCTTCGCTGCTAGCTGTACATACGCCTCCCGCAGCTCGGTATATTTACGTGCAAGCTCCTCCTTGCGTAATTCGGCCGACTCGATGTTCGAAAGCCGCTCCTCGCTGGTTCGCAGATGATCGAGGACAGTCTCGAGCGTACCGCCGTATTTGCGTTTCAGTCGTGAGATCTCGGCCAGACGGCCCTCAAGTTCCTCCAACCGATCTGGAGAAAACTCAAGCCCGGCCCGAAAATCCCTTAGAGTTATAGCCAGGTCCTCGACCACGGCACGTGCTGAGGAAAGCCCATCCGAGTAATCTGCAAATCGCGGATCGAATTCGGCAAGCTCCTCGACCTTTCGCGCCGACCGATCAAGCGTCGCGGAGGTTGATTCAGAATTTTCGTAGAGCAGCTCAAAAGCCTCGCCCGCGAGTGCGGTCAGTTTTTCGACATTGTTGAGCCGGCGTTTTTCCTCCTCGAGCTCGGCATCTTCGCCCTGCGTGATGCCCGCTCGAGTGATCTCATCTACCTGAAACCGCAGAGTGTCCATTACCTGCAGCTTTTCCGACTCGTCTTTTTCAAGCTCAGCGATCTCTTTACGAACGGCGGTCATAGCCCTGTAGGCGTCACCGACGCTTGCGATAAGGCCCCCGGTTTCGGCGAATCGGTCGAGCATGCGAATATGCGTTTCCTTATCGTAGAGCGCGGCCTGTTCCCCCTGGCCGTGGATGTCCACAAGGTGTGGCCCGAGGCGTTTGAGAAATCCCTGTGTGACAAGCTGGCCGTTGATAAACACGCGATTCTTCCCCGCCGCGGATATCTCGCGGCGGACGATCAGCTCGACCTCGTCACCGCCCTCCGCATCGATCCCGCTCTCGTCGAGGATCTCGCGAAACCGGTCAGAGGCCGGAACGGAGAACAGTCCCTCAATGGCGGCCGACGTTTCCCCGCTCTTGATCAGATCAACGGAAACGCGTTCGCCTGTGAGCGCACCGAGGCTGTCAACGATAATGGATTTTCCGGACCCTGTTTCCCCGGTCAAAAGATTGAGGCCCTCGCCAAACTCGATCGAGAGATGGTCTATCAGGGCTATGTTTTTTATCGTGAGCAATGTTAACACTTAGTAAGTTATTTTCGCGGAAGCAGATTCTCGCCCTTAAGCCATTTGCCCGTTGAAAAAATGGCATCCGGCGGGAATTGTATTTCGATCACCTGCGACCTCCAGTCGATATTTCGATCGCGGCGGTAGAAATAGAATTCTGCCATCTCCCCGGCAGCAGTTCGGCCGAACCTTTGGATCACATTATAGCCGCTCGCGTCGTGTTCGACGAGGCCGCGTACGTTCGCAGAACTGCTGATACTCCTGATCATCACGGGGGCAGGAAAACTCGCCCGTCGCCGTGATCTGACGGCGGTAATATCGCCCACGAGAATATTCTCCGGATTCGCCGGGTCGATGATATTAGCACCGCGAAAGACAAAATCCACGAGAACGCCCGAACTGTTTTCAGGAAGGTTTAGATAAACGCTCGGATCCTGTGAACGCTCGCTCCCGGTGGCGATCGAATTAAGGGCGGTCAGGAACGCAATAAAATTCATTTTGACCAGGAACATCTCGTCTTTACCATCGAGCGCCCCTGTTTCAACGAGGATGGTCGGCGTGCCCCAAGCCGAAAAATTGTCACCGAAGGCGGTAGGCGACCACTCATCGCTGTAACGGGCGATATGCCCCGGAATGAATTTTTGGAGTGCGGCGGTCATCGCAGCCGCTATCCTTTGGTTGCGCTCATGGCCGGGCGTTATTGTCTTAGCCTCATCGCCGAGCACTACAAGCAGCGAGATGGCAGCTTGACGGGGTACCCGGCCTGCCGTGGTCAGAGAGCCTTGATTATGCAGGTTAAAACCGATCTCCGGGTTCCAGTCATCCCGCAATCTTTTTAGCAGACGGCCCTCCGGAGTTTTGAGGTCGAGGGCATCTCGATTGATATCGATGCCCTGCAGATTGCGCCTCATAAATAGTTCTGCTCCATCGGGATTCAGCATTGGAACAGCACGAAGGCTCAGAGATTCCGACAGCTTTTTGACCCACTCCAGCTCTCGGTTCTTTTGCAGAAACGCGAACATGTCGATCAGGGCCGAAGTCGCTGTCGGCTCATCACCGTGCATCTGCGACCAGAGAAATATTCTTGTTGGACCTCTGCCCCAGGCAACCTGGTATATTTCACGGTTAGCGTTCGATCGACCGACCTCGGCAACGGAAATGCCCATTGCCGACAGCTGCGAAATATATTTCTTCAGGTCGGCATGTCGTACATCCGACGGAAAGATGTTTGAAATGTGATGTGTTTCCCACGCTGACGCGAGACTCTCGGCGTCCTGAGAATATGCATTCATAAAAGACACGGATATCACGATGAGAGTTAATAAAAGACGCCGCATATATCAGATAAGATAGACCGAGACATAGGTTTACAGCAAGGTTAACCGTACATCAA
Organism: Pyrinomonadaceae bacterium; assembly: GCA_041745615.1. GTDB lineage: Bacteria > Acidobacteriota > Blastocatellia > Pyrinomonadales > Pyrinomonadaceae > OLB17. Next base: position 3,577 of record JBGTIP010000008.1, read on the forward strand.
ATGCCGAGAATTTCTTTGTAAAGATCCTCGGTCGAATCGACCATCGAACGCAGGCCAAACCTCTCTCTTGCCGTGCGGTAAAGTTGCTCGCCCAAATGATGCCGAACCTCATCATTCTCGATAAACCGACATACGGTTTCGCACAGGGCGATAGGGTCTTTTATCGGGACGAGAGAATTAGTACCTGCCATAAGTTCCCGTGCCCCGTCAGTTTCCGTTGCAACCACGGGGGTTCCGACTGCCATCGCATCGAGGATCGCCAGTCCAAAGCTTTCCGTATGCGAAGGAGATACAAAAATGTCGGCCGCCGCGAGCATCGGGTTCAAGTCCTCTAACCAGTCAAGCCAAAGAAATCGGTCGTCGAGCCCAAGTACACGCACCAGACGCTTCAACTCGCGTCTGAACCGCTGGTCTATGGAATTGTCCTTGCCCGCTATGACAAAATGGCAATTCGGGATTCGTTTGACTATCTCGTTAGCGGCCAAAACAAAATCACGTTGACCCTTCAGCGGATTTAGTTCACCAAGTGTAACGACGAGGGGTACGTCGGGCGGGATCTGGTGCATCTCGCGAAAAGCTATGCCTGCCTCTGCCTGCCGGCCAGAGCCGGCGGGCATTTGGATCCCGTTTGGTATCAGCCGGACTTTCTCCGGTGAAAAGATCTTTAGAAGCTGCTTGTGAACAGGAGTCGATACCCCGATCGCTGCTGATACATTCCTGAGAGCAAATCGGTAGAACGGCTTCATCGGGAACATAACGTGGCGTGTGAGCACCATCTTCGGTTTACCCACCGATCGGGTGGCGATACTAGCGGTCAAATAATCGCGGGCGACATGCGCATGGACTATCTGGATATCCCGGTTTTCGATGAACCTTGAGATCCTCCTGGCGCTGAACATCCCGAAAGAATTCCGGATCGATACATGCAGAATATGCTCACTCGTCAGGAAATCGAGCCGGTCCTGCCATTCATTGGTCGGCCTCAGTGCCACAAACACTTCGTGCCCCCTTTTCTGAAGCTCGCGACTCAAGTCAACCAGGTGGCGTTCGCCTCCGCCGAAGGTTTTTGCTGATGAGATATGCAGTATTCGCACGTCCCCGAGTTTATAACTTAAAGCCGCACAAAAAAAGGCACGCTTCGTATAGAAGCGTGCCTCGAAGGTCCCCCGTCAATGACGGAAAACTAAACTGGAGGGCCATAAGCCGATCAGTTAAAGAAATATCGAACACCGAACTGAATTCGGTAAACGTCACCGATATTGGACGTCGGGGTAAATGAATTGGTCATCAGCCCAGACCCAACTGTTCGTAAGCAGTACGTCGCTGCCGTTGTGGGTGCAGCGACCCGGCAAGTAGAGGTCCCGGACGTGCTTGTTGTCACTAGCGGCTGATTTGAAACAAACCCTTGGCCGACACCCCAGTCCTTGTTGAGAAGATTTCCAAAATTAAGAATATCCGCTCTGAACTGGAATCTATGTCTTTGGCCGCCAAGTCTAACAAAAACTTCCTGTGTGGCACTGAAATCCACTCTATGAACCATGGGCAGGAAGATACCCCCACGTTCAACATACTGGCCCCGATTTGCCGAAAGGTACGGGTCTTGTTGGATGAACGCTTCCCACGCGGCCGCCTGTTGGGCAGGCGTGAAACGGACTACACCGGCTGCGGTAGTAATGTTCGAAAAATTCATCTCCGATATGTCCCGATGGATATAGATCAGGTCGTTGCTAGTACCGCCGTCACCATTCAAGTCTCCGCCGAAGACATAGCTAGTATTGTTCCCGGTTCTGGATTCCCAAAACGCTGAGAACGATGTTGCACCAAACTTGAAGTACTCTTTGCGATAAGTCACTGCTGTGAAAAAGCGATGTTTCGGGGTGGCAAAACTGTAGCCAAGGCCTGGATTATTAGGATTCCCAGCATGCTGGTTGTTGTTCCACGAACCGAACGCGATCGATCCGGGGTCCACGGTATTCTTGGCCTCGCCATAACTGTATGCACTCTTGAAGAAAAACCCATTAGAGAACGGCCTTTCCAGCGTGAATGCCAAATTCCATGCTTTGCCGACATTTTGGTTCTTGAGCACGATGTTACTGGTAATGTTGCCATGGATCCTGTTCGATCCTACCCACCGCGGCCGAGTGTCCGCACCAGTAAAGTTGCCGGTGGGATTCGCCAGATTCGCATTGATGTAATATACGCCGTTTACATCTTTCGAATGAAGGAACTCGGCACCCGCAATGAGCCTCCAGGGTAGCCGATAATCAGCGCCCACCGTCGAACGCCAGAGCTGTGGAAATTTGAAGTCCGGATCGGTCACTGCCAACCCATACGATGAAGCGGGAGCCCCGGTGACGGTCGTGGGCTTATAGTGGTCGGGATTGGGATTGAAAGGTCGCCCGAAGAGCGGTGAGTTGGTAGAGTCATCTCTTTGCTCAAAACCTGTCAATATACCGTTCTCACCGATCTGGTTCGAGATCCAGACGTAAGCGGGGCGGCCCGAGAAAACACCGGAGCCGCCGCGGATTTGCAATTTATTAGTGGGACTCCAGTTAAAGCCAACTCGCGGTGACCAAAGCAGGTTCGGATCCGGAAGCTTTTCAGTTCGGTACTGGACGCTGGCCCCAGTCTCATCCCTGAAAGTAAGAGCATTTGCCAACGGGTTCTCAAACCCTGTATCTCCGAAGAACGGCACGTCCATACGAAGTCCGTAGGTCAGTGTAAAGTTATCTCTAATTTTCCACTGGTCCTGTCCATAAAATCCTACATACTTTACCTCTAGCGGCTGCACCGGTTTATCCATCCCGGGAACATTGGACCAACGCACCTGAAAACGTCTGAGTCTAACCGGTGAAGTAACTCGGTTCGGATTTGCTAGAAAATCATTCGCATCGGTGTAGAAATCAGCCAACGAATTATATACGTATGCGCTCTGTGAACCCGGGAAAAAAACATTCTCAGATTCGTACTGCTCGTAGCTTACGCCGGTTGTTATCGTGTGTGAACCCTTGTAGAAAGACATGTTGTCCTGGATCTGAAAGGATTTGTATCTCAGCTCATTGTTTGGCGTAAATGGCTCAGACCCAAATGAGGTGTACGTAACCCCGCCTTCCAGGATATCTACCATCGGAAATAGATTACCGATTGCACCTCGGCTCTCATCTTGATTTGTATAGCCGACGATCAGGCTGTTCGATACTCTGTTGCTCCAGGTAGACGTCCATTCACCAACCATCGAACGTATATTCTCTAAGATACTGTAGTTGGAGTTCTGAAAATTCAAAGCGTCGAGTGAAGTACGTCGGTTGCCGAAGCCAAGAGACGAAGAGTTTGACATCAGAACATCAGTGCTCGAGTCCAGGCGCATGTAACGCAATGTCAGCCTGTTGCTGTCATTAATGTTGTAGTCACCGCGGAGAAGGAACTTCTTTCCGGGAGTAGAAAACGGATAATCTTGATAAGCGCCCGGATCGTAATTGAAATTGCTCCTCAGGTAGTTGCCGAGTGCATCAAGGTCTGATGCCAGCACGCGGGTGACATTACCCGTGCGGCATCCGGTTCCGGGACACGCCGACCATGTCGTTCCGGGGCGCGTTTCGAGCTCATCTTCATAGTTGACGAAAAAGAAAACCTTATCTTTTCCTGAAATGAAGGGGGAAGTCGCCCCTCTTTCTATATTCAAAAACGGCAGTGGGCCGCCGGCGGTAAAGCCCCACGTCCGGAATTCGAAATCTCCGGGATTAAATGTATTTGCTCCGGCTTCTTTTCCAACGAGGCTCGGATTCCTCCAGAGGTAGTATGCCGAACCGGAATAGGTGTTATTTCCGCTCTTGGTAACGACGTTTACTCCCGCCCCGACAAAGTTACCCTGTCGAACGTCGTATGGAGCGACGTTAACCTGAAATTCCTCGACCGACGCGAGAGAGATCGGCGATACGCCGGTTCTTTCACCGGGCTGCCCGGCAAGACCGAATGAATTGTTAAAGTAAGAACCGTCTACAGTGATGTTGTTTAGACGATTGTCTTGACCGGCGAACGATCCGTTTCCGCCATACTGCGGCGTGAGGCGGGAAAAGTCAGTAAGCTGGCGACCGATGGTGGGCAGCGAGGATACGACCTCATTAGAGATGTTGGTCGCGGGCCCGGTGCGAGCTTCGCTGAAGGTGTCGTCCATCTGTACTGTGACTTCCTCAGCGATTGCGGTGCTCATATTGAAGTTAACCGTTGTGGTTGTTCCAAGACTGATCTGAGCAATGTCACGAGTTTGCTCAGTAAAGCCCGGATAACTCACCTTCACAAGGTAGGGGCCGCCGACGCGCATTAAGGGCAATGTAAATCGGCCGTCGGTATTCGTAGAGCCGGAATATCGCGTTCCCGAGGGTTGATGCTCGGCTTCCACGATCACCCCGGCTAAGGGTTGGCCCTGCGCATCCGTGATGCGTCCGGCCATTTCGGATGTCGTTACCTGGGCGAATGCGAACGTTACTCCCAACAGCAGCCACATCACACCAAGCGAGAGGGGTTTATTCAGAAAGATCTTTGACATAATTTTTGACCTCATAGTCGAAATTGTTATTTTTAATTGATTTGAAAAAGGGAACGATCCCACGATGCACCGATTTTTCGGATTTCTGTCTGTATTTTCGGATTCGGTGCGAACACAATATACGGTTTTTAAATAAAAGACAAGACCAGTATCCGCGTGTTCTGCATATCTAAGTTGTTAGAATAATTACCTTATCTAGCACGATCTCGGGAGCCTAACAAAATAGCGGCTCCCAAACCTGAAAAAAAAATAAAAGGTTCGCTAATCTTAAGGCAAATTAGGTTCCGCACCTAGCCCGCCTTAAAGGATTTTGCCGTGTAGAAAAGAGAATATATTACCCACATTACAACAGTCTTTCTTTCGTGTGAACAAAAGCTAAATTTTCACATGTATGCATCTATACCAACGAGAATGCAACCTTTTGCTTAGAATCTGCATTACAAGTGTACATTTTGTATCTTTTTTTGTTACAAAAATGCTTTGACCAAATGATAGGAATGCGAAACTTCTTTATTTACAATGATTTACAGAACTCGTCTAAACTTGACTTTTTTGTAAAAGTGATCTAACTTAGTCTCGCGTTCGGTGAAGCGGGAATGATCCGCCTTGCCGAACGCATATAAATTAGGAGCAGGAAAAAGGGGGAATAAAGGTAATAATGTCACAGGTAGAATACACTACAACTTCATTTAAAACGCCAGTGCATCATCGCATAATTGCGAGCATGCCGGTAAAGGCAAGCTGGGTTGACGGGAGCGGGGAAACCATAAATGTTGAGGGGTTAACAGAGAATGTTGGCGAAACCAGCGCTTTGGTCAATCTTGAAACCTTACCCCCGGTCGGAAGCGAAGTTCGTCTCAGGATCATGGAAGAAAATAAGACGATCATCGACGTCTTGACTCATGTTATTCGAGTCGAACGTGACCCTAGCAAGCCAATGGCCGCTCTTTCCATCATGGAGAACATGAAAAAATGGAAGAGCACGGCTATGGCAGCAGCGCAAAGATGGGTAACCAGACACTGGCAGCTCAACTACGAGGAAGAGTGGGTTAACTAGCCCACCGGTCCTCATTAATCAACATCAGGGCAGATTTTTTCAGGAACTGCCCTCTCTTCATAAAAAAGAGACTGCGTATGATCGCAGCCTCTTTTTCTATTTAGAATGTCAGGAAGTTTATTCCTGAGCGATAATGTCGACATTTGTGAGGTCGGCGGATGCTTCGATGGCCCGCGGGGTGAAGCGGTAGCGTCTGGAAGAGACGCTGATGCTGTAGCGGCGTCCAGCGGCTACTGAGTCGAATTGGTAGTAGCCGGCCGAGCTTGTCAGTACGGTCCTTCGTGCTCCCTGGGCGTCCGTGATGGTCACTTGTGCGTTGCTGAGCCCTCCGCGTGTCGGGGTCAGGACACGGCCCGAGATGCGGACGCCGGGGGCGTTCGCATTATCGATCGTGACCGTGCCTGATGCATAGGCCGCACTCATTTCATTGGCATTTGCGTCCGCGACGCTTACTGAGGTGATCGTGATCGCCGTATCACCCGCCGGTGCTGTCTGAGCAGCGTCGAATGTAACGTTCACAAGCTGGCCGCCCGCCGCTGAGAACGGCGTGCCTGCGTCGATGAGTATCGTCAAACGCCCGCTCACCTTATCGTTGACCGTCAGGACGGCATCTGCAGGTGCCCCTCCCGCGAGTGTGACTGTCGGCCCTGTGAGCTTTCTCGCGTCGTATTCGAGCGTAAAACTCACCGCCATCTCGTCGCCTGTGGTCTTCATCTCGACCGGTATGGTCACCCTTTCCCCGGCAACTCCCCTGGCCCGCATCACCCTCACTTCTCGGACCGTCTCACCGGCCGACAGCATGGCCGGCGGCGGTTCTGCCATCATCGGTCCGAACGGCCCTCCCGCCGGTGTCGGGGGATCGATCCCGGCGCCATACCGTCTCGTCTGTATGACGTCGCCGGTCGTGATCTGCCCGTCACCCAAGGTTGCCCGCGGTGCACTGTCAGCTCTCTGGAACTCATTGAATGCAGCGTTTGGCGTGATCAGCCCCACCGCCATCTGCCGCACAAGGATGACATCGTTCGAGAGCACCTGCCCGTCGCCCGTGAATCTCGCTGCCACATCTCCCTCGAGCCCCTCCTGTGCCGGAAGCGTCTGATAGATGATAAAGCCGCTCATCAGTTCGACAAGCAGCGGATCACCGTTAGCGTCCGTCACCGTCAGGTTG
>JBGTIP010000009.1:0-36556 GCA_041745615.1 Pyrinomonadaceae bacterium
CCTACGTTGCACACCGGCAATGGCGGCAGGTGTAACAAGCCGCTTGTGGTCGATAGATGATATTGTTGCTTTGTTGCCGGAACCAGTCGCAACCGTAAGAGGCCCGTATAAAAAACGAAATTCAAACTGATGCACTACCCTTTGTTTGGCGATCTCTGGATGACGGGCGAGATCAGTGTGATGTTTGGCGAGGCGGGGTGCGGGAAGAGCATTCTGGGCGTGCATATAGCGGATGCGGTCGCTCGAGGGATCGCGATAGAACCGTTTGAGAACGATGCGGGCAGGCAAAAGGTGCTTTATCTGGATCTCGGATCGAGCCCCGGCCATTTCACGCGGAGATATAACCCGGACGAGGGATCCCGCCGCTCGAAGCCATGGGCGTTTTCCAAGAATCTAGTGCACTTTCGCCCTTCGAACCGCGAGATCGGCGTCGCTGATCTCGAACCGCTGATCGAGCGGACCGGCGCCCGGGTCTTAATAATTGACAGCCTCGCCCATTTGATGCGATCGGTCGCTTCGTCGAAGGAGGCGGCATCTGTGATGCGTGAGCTTCGCAGGCTAAGACGGCTGTACGGCCTGTCGATCCTCGTTGTCGCGGATGCGACGCGGATGACGCCCGCTCGCCGCGGCATCGAGGTTTCGGACCTGCCATTTGCCGGAATGCTCGCCCTTTTTGCCGATAATGTCTTTGCGATCGGGCGGGCCGGGGCAGACCCCGCCGGAAGGTATATCAAGCACATCAAGCCCGGAGCGACCCCGCTAATATACGGCGCGGCCCACGTGCCGTGGTTCCGCATTACAAAACGGGCGAACTTTACGCGGTTCCAGTTTCAGTCATTCGCCCGCGAGACAGTGCTCCGCGGCGGCGACAACGACCGAGGCGAGTGGGATCTGGTCCGCAGGATACGGGAACTAAGCGCAAAAATGAGCGTGAGGAAGATCGCCGCAATGCTGAAGATGTCAAAATCGACGGTTCAGCGTTACGTTGAGCTGTCGCGAAACGAGGCTTTTGCACCGCCGCCTCCGCCGCCGCCTCAGCCCGATCGGTGGGGCGAAGCTCTTGCCGAACCGCTGAGCGATGACGAATGGGAGGACGAATATGACGAGGCTTTCGCAGACGCCCTCGATCGCGAGGTAGAAGCCGCATCTGAGGAGGAGCGCATTGCGGCGGACCGCGAAGGTTATCTGCTGCAGGTTGCCAGGGCGAATGCACGCGAGAAATTTAAGCGAACCGGCGCCAGGCCCACTCTCGCCGAAACCCTCGCCGAAATGCGCCCCAACACCAGGGGATGGCCGGAAAGGTGGGAGTGCTACGGGCAGCCGGCCATGGCCGATGAGCGGTCCGACATGGAGCAGGCCCGCGAGCAAGATCCAATAGAAGGTAGCGGGCTCGAGCGCGCGGTCGACTCGAACGGGAATGAGATCTTTGTCGAAAAACGTCATCCGCATACCGGCGATCTGCAGGTCTGGTACCAGGCGAGAAAATCCCGCAGCGGCATCCCCACCGGAACATACATCCGCTGGGTACGAAAAGCGTTCGGCATTACGGGTAATGATGTGACGGAACTGCCGCGGGGCTCGTTTTGAGTCCCGCCTTCAGGCGGCTAAGCTGCGTGATAGAAGCTTAAGTTGAATTTGATATTTCAACGTATTAAAGTAGCCGCGGATTGCCCGCTGAAGCGGGGACTCAGAACTGATTTGAGTCCCGCCTTTAGGCGGCCTGGCGGTGCCCGCTGAAGCGGGGACTCAAGAACTAATTTCTATGTATCTTTGGCGGAAAATGACTGAGAAGCAGCGCGAGGATGCTTTGGCGTACCGCCGTACCCGACGATTTCCGAAACATTCTCCACCACATTTCGATTTCGAAGGCGCAAAGCAATATATCATCACCGCTGCATGTTACGAGCATCTGCCTATTATTGGAAAGTCCCCCTCTCGGATGACGGAATGCGAAGAGACGCTTCTGGGAATCTGCGAAAAATTTGCCACTGCGATCTATGCGTGGTGCGTCCTGCATAATCACTATCACGTCTTGTTGAAAACAGAACTGATCAAAGATCTGCGAAAGGAGATCGGCTTACTTCACGGCCGCACGTCTTACAAATGGAATGGGGAAGACAATGCTCGGGGCAGGCAGGTCTGGCATAACTGCTTTGAGCGGCCAATGAGATCGGATCGACATTTTTACGCTTCGCTGAATTACGTTTTGCACAACCCTGTTCACCACGGTTATTGCGAGCGATGGCAGGATTGGGAATGGTCGAACGCCAAGGAATATTTAGAGGAAACGGGTTTCGAAAAAGCCGCTGAGATCTGGCGTGAGTATCCGATCCTGGATTATGGAAAGAAATGGGATGTGTTTTAGTTTTGAGTTCCGCGTTTACGCGGCTTTTACACGTAAACGAAGAGGCCGCCTGAAGGCGGGACTCAGAACTAGGAGGCCGCCTGAAGGCGGGACTCAGAACTAGGAGGCCGCCTGAAGGCGGGACTCAGAACTGGGGTTTTTGTAATCAACTAAACAAAACAGCTCTGTTGCTGCGGGATAAGATGAGTTTGGAGGTACTTATTTTATGCCAGGTAATAAATATACAAAGAAGCAGGAACGGAAGGCGGACCATATTGCTGAGGGGTACGAGGAGAAGGGCGTTTCGGAAAAGGAAGCCGAGAAACGCGCCTGGGCGACGGTCAATAAGCAGGACGGCGGGGGTAAGAACCCCGGGGGCTCCGGGAGGAAGGGAGCGAAGAAGAACGATTAGTGAATAGTTAAAAGTGAATAGTTAAAAGCGGGGGATGATGGTCTTCCGCTTTTTTTGGGACTGAATTGAGGTGGGCAGGAGAATCACGCTGTTTGCCGCCGCAGTGGCAACTGTCCCTCCGTTGTAACGGAGAGATCTAGGCAATTTATTCGATGCCCTAGCTCAGTTCGACGGGCGTGTCCTAATTAGCTCCGTTCATCGCAGACGCGACGTTGGGACAGGAATGTTCCCGCTAAATACCTAGACCTTACCTGATCTTTTGAATGGTCACGGTGGTCATAGAATCGTCGTCTTCGCCAATTCGGCTGTATGCGACCCAGATGCCGAGTTCAGGGTATCGAATGCGTTTGAATACGGATCCGTTCTCCTGTTTTTCGGGCTGCACAGTGCTGCCGAACACGTCGGCGAACTTGGGTGCGTTCGAACCTTTGCCGTTGTAGAACATTGACATGGTTATAACCTTTTTGTTGTCCAGTGCGAGCTGCATTGCTTCGCCCTTCGACAGTTCGAAGTACATTCCCGCGGCATCGCTAGTTTCCGGTTTACCCAGTTTTTCGATTACCTCGTCAGCGTCCATGCCGATCTTTACACCTTTAAGCTCGGACATCGCCGGGGCATTAGCGGGCGAATTGTTAGCCGGGGCAGCGGCGGGCGTTCCTTGATCGAGATTTACGTCTCCGCTTTGTGCAAAGGCCGATGGTGCAAGCGCGAGTATCGTCAATAAAGTAGCCGTCGCAAATAAATGATGCGACCGGTTTTTAAAATATTTCATAATCATCCCCCTAAAATGAGTCTGTTAGAATCAGCCTTCTGAGTCGGCCGGGGTACATTGATGAGTTCCGGGACAAGAAGGCGAGACTTCCCTATCTTTATTATATCACGGGGTGCAAGTCACGGATTGCGGGCGAATTCCTCGCGAGTGATGGCGTAGAAAACACATTGCATTCCGTAGTGGTCCTCGGTCTTTTCATAGCGCATGCCGCATTTTTCCATGATCCGCCATGAGCCGGTGTTTTCGGGGTGGGCGATCGCGACAATGCGTTCGAGGCCGGCGGTGTTGAAGCCGTAGTCAAGCCAGCCGTAAGCGCACTCGTAGCCGTAGCCCTGACGCCAATGTTTTTCGGACAGGTTGTAGCCAACCTCGATCTCGCCGGTGTCCTCGAGCGGCTGCAATCCTGAAGTCCCGATCAGCTCGCCTGTCGGTCTTAATTCCATAGCGCAAAACCCAAAACCGAATTTCGCGTAACAATCAAGGTAGAACTGAAGCCGTTTGGTGAGAGCCTCGGCATTTTGCATGCGGGTGCCGCCGAGGTAGCGGTTGACCGGCTCGGGCGAGCGCATCTCGATCAGCCACGGCAGATCGTCGGCGGTCAGGGGGCGGCATTTTAGTCGCTGCGTTTCGATCATTCTGCAAAAATGGAAGAAAACCCGAGGGTCTTCCGTCTAATTATCGACAAATCAAATAAAAAGGACAAAGTTATGGAAAATCTTATAACGGACCGACGTCAATTCTTGAGACAAGCTTCGATGGCAGCTCTTGCCTTGCCGCTGCTCGCGGGCTGTAAGGGTGAAACCTGGGCATCTCAGGCTACGGAAAGCGATGCACTTGCGGCAATACGGAAGAACGCACTGCCCGCCGGCGGCCAGTGGAGCGGTGCGATCGAGGCACCGGCCGATGTGTCCTGGCGAACGGTGCTTGCCACCGCGAAAGAAGAGGGCGAGCCAATTCTGATCTCGGGCACCGTCTACCAGACGGACGGCAAAACGCCCGCGCCAAATACGCTCATTTATCTTTACCACACGGATGTACACGGCATTTACGGGCGTGCGGGCCAGCATAGACATGGCAAGTTTCGCGGCTGGATGCTTACGGATGCGAAGGGGCGATATGAATTTCGCTCGATAAGACCGGCATCGTATCCGGACACGACGCAGTCACAGCATGTACATATGACGGTGACGACAGTCGACCGCCGCGAGGACTGGATCGACTCAATACTGTTCGAGGGCGACAGGTTTCTCACGACGCGCGAGCGGGAACAGGCAGGACGGCGAGGGGGATTTCAGCCGATCGTCAGGCTCGAAAAGGACGCTTCTGGGATCGCACGCGCTGTCAGGGACATTAGATTGTAAAAGAGGATTCGAGAAATGATTGCAGGAGTTTTGTCTTTAATGTTGCTGATCGGTTCGAGCCCCGCCTGCCTGGCAGAGGGTGTGGCCGGTGGACCCAATGCCGCACGAATTGGCAGTATTAGCACGATCGCTGAAATGAGAAAGGGCCGGGCTGCCCATTCCGCAACGATGCTCGGCAGCGGTAAGGTGCTGGTCGCGGGCGGCTTCGCGGGCGGCGAGAACGGCATGCGAAGCGCCGAGTTATTTGACCCTGCTACTGGAGCGTTCGCGCCAACCTCGGATATGAACGTCGCCCGGGCTAGTCATTCGGCGACCCGTTTGCGAAACGGCAAGGTGCTGATCGCGGGCGGTTTTAACGGGAATTATATCGACGGTGCTGAATTATACGACCCCGCGACGGGGAGATTTGCGCCGGTTGGGAAATTGACCAAACCGCGAAGCGAGCATCAGGCCGTGCTGCTGGCCGATGGGCGAGTGCTGATCGCGGGCGGCGTGGGTACGGGCTGGACATTTCTGGCGGATGCCGAAATATACGACCCGGTCGCCAACACTTTTACGGCGACGGGAAGCATGACCGCCCCACGCGAATCTCACACCGTGACCCTGCTAAAGGACGGCCGCGTCCTCATCACCGGAGGGCACAAGGACCGGCGGGCAGCGATCACCATTTACTCGAGTACCGAGATCTACGATCCGGCGAAAGGCACTTTCACTGCCGCAGCCGACCTTACGGTCAGGCGGCACAAACACGACGCGTTATTGATGGATGACGGGAAGGTGCTGATCGTCGGCGGTTCGGATGAGAGGGATTCGCAAGGTGCCTACACGACGGTTGAGATCTACGACCCGAAAACGAACCGCACCAGGCGGGTCGGCGACATGAACGCTTCGCGATACAAGCTACAGGGCACGACAATCCTGCTGCCGGACGGCAGGATACTCATCGCCGGCGGGTCGACTAAGGCTGAGATCTTCGACCCGCGTGCGGACACTTTCATCGTCGCCCGGGGTGAATTCGAATCCGCCCGGCATTTTGCCACGGCGACTTTGCTGCGGAATGGGAATGTACTGATAACGGGCGGGTATGACGATCGCCTCACGGTCAGCCAGAAGGCATGGATGTATACGGAAAGAAAATGAACATAGGCTCCGGGCGACAAGAAAAGGAGTAGAATCAGTATCCACGGATGGAGATGGCCTCGCCAGTGACCGATAACCGGGTGACGAACGATCTGCTTCAGGCATGCATGAATGGCGATCGCGATGCGATGCGCGATCTATACGAGATGAACCAGAGGCGAGTATTCTCGGTGGCGATGAATTACTTCGGCGGGAATCGCGAGATGGCCGAGGACATTACGCAGAAGGTTTTCGTAAAGCTGCTGACGAGGATCGATTTTCGGGGCGAGTCGGAATTCACGACGTGGCTATATCGGTTGACGGTGAATGCCTGTACGGATGAGGCTAGAAAAATGAACAGGTTTGTAGATCTTACGGGCCTTTTCGGACTTGGGGGGCCGCGGGCAGCCGAAGTGCAGCAATTGATGGCCGAACGGGATCAGATATCGAATCTCGTTTCGCTCGAAGTGGGCCGCCTGCGTCCGAAATACCGCATTCCCGTGGTACTGAAATATGTCGAAGGCCTTTCGTATCAGGAGATAGCGGAAGTCATGGGGTGTTCGCAGGGGACGGTTGCATCACGCCTGAACCGCGGGCTTAAGAAGCTTGAGGCCAGATTAGGACACTTGCGGGGAAGCATTTAAGAAAGCATGGTGCAGAAGCATTACAAAAACGAACTCGGTGCATTCATTGACCATGAATTGTCGAAAGACGAGCAGCACACGATCGGTGAGCACCTGATGCAGTGCGGCGATTGCCGCCGTGAGCATGACCGGCTGAAGCTGGGCGCGCAACTAGCGGGGCGGATGGATCGAGCGGACGCGGGGCCGCAGGTTTGGAACGAGATCCAGGGCAGGCTCGATGGCAGCAGGGCTCCGCAAATGTCATTGATCGGGCCGACACCGCATTTTGGCTTTCGAAACTGGGCGGGATATGCGGTCGCGATTGTGATGGTCACGGCCATGATCTCGCTGGCGTATCTTACTCTGTTCAGCCCCAGCGGATACGAATACGGACGGACCGGTCAGGTTGCGGATCCGGCAGCAATCGAGGATCAGAATGAGCTGGCCGGACCGATTGACGATTCTACCGTTACGGCTGAGGATCCCGATATCACGCCGGCTCCGGATGATTCTTCCGCAGATACTGCATCGCTGCCGGCTTGGGAATTTGAAACGATATCGGGCCGCCCGTTAGTCGGCGCGGCATCTGGTGATGACCGGCTGGCCGTCGGCGATTTTCTCGAGACGGACGCCGCATCGCGAGCCCGAATAGCGGTTGCGGATATCGGCAATGTCGAGATCGCTCCGAATTCCAGGATCAAGCTCGTCGGGACGGCGGCGAACGAACATCGACTTTCTCTCGAACGCGGTTCCCTTCACGCTCGAATCCTGGCACCGCCGCGGCTGTTTATCGTCGACACGCCGTCGGCCGTCGCTGTCGATCTCGGCTGCGAATATACGCTTGACGTGGATAAGGCGGGAAACAGCTTCCTGCATGTAACCAGCGGGTTTGTGGCACTCGAACGCGATGGGCGCGAGTCGATAGTGCCGGCCGGTGCAATGTGCATGACACGTAAGGGCAAGGGGCTGGGAACACCCTTTTCGGCGGAAACGTCAAAGGAATTCAGGGCCGCACTCGAGAGATTTGACTTTTCTAGCGGCGGCAGTCGGGCGGTGCAGGCAATGCTCGACACCCGTGAGTTTTACGATATGATCACCCTATGGCATCTGCTGTCGAGGGTACAAAAGGCAGACCGCGAAAAGGTCTATGACGCCCTTGCCGCATATGTCGAGCCGCCGGCGGACGTTACCCGCGAGGGCATTCTCTCGCTCAATAAGAAGATGCTTGAGTCGTGGCGGGTCGAGGTCGAATCGGCGTGGTTCAGCTGATCCGTCACGGCGAGAGTCTTGCTATCTGCCACGAATCTTCGCTTCGAATGTAAACGATGCGGTCGTGAAGCCGGCTTTCGCGGCCTTGCCAGAATTCGATCTGGTCAGGTACGACGCGGTAGCCGCCCCAGTGCGGGGGCCGCGGGACATTTCCGCTGGCGTATCTTATCAGCAACTTTGCCGCTCTGGCCGCGACGACCATTCTCGAATCGATAACTTCACTCTGATCTGACGCCCAGGCTCCGACGCGGCTTGTGAATGGGCGGGTCTGGAAATACTCGTCCGATTCCTCCGCCGATACCTTCTCGGCACGTCCGCTGATCCTCACCTGTCGTTCGAGTTCGGGCCAGAAGAAATTGAGCGCGGCGTGGGGATTTTCCGCCAGATCGCGGCCTTTCCGGCTATTGTAATTGGTGAAGAAAATAAATCCGCTGTTGTCGAACCCCTTGAGCAATACCATCCGCGATGATGGCCGTCCGTCAGCGTCAGCGGTCGCGAGCGACATTGCCGTTGGTTCGGGGAGCTCGGCGGCGATCGCTTCGTCCATCCATAGGCGAAACTGCACAAAAGGATCCTGAGCTATATGCTTCTCGGAAAGTTCCTCGCGTGAATACTCACGCCTCAATTGTGCGAGGTCCTTGTTTTCCATCTCAGTCAGATCATGTGTACCAGAAGGCCGTCTTTAAGCTTCGGCTCGAACCAGGTCGATTTCGGAGGCATCGTACCGCCGATGTCTGAGATCGCAAGCATATCGTCGAGCGTGGTCGGATAAAGCGAGAATGCGATGCATGCGTGACCCTCGTCGACGAGGCGTTCGAGCTCGTCGGTGCCGCGTTTTCCGCCGACGAATTCGAGCCTTGTGTCCGTTCGCGGATCGTGAATGCCGAGCACGGGCTCAAGAAGATAATCCTGCAGAATGCTGACATCGAGGCCCTCGATCAGATCTAGATCGCCGCCGTCGTGGCGGTTAAATCGGAGCTTATACCATTGCCCCGCGGTGTACATGCAGAATTCGCCCGGCGTGTGCGGCACCTTTTCGATCGTTTCGACGACGATAAAATTCTTGCGTATACGAGAGAACAGGTCCTCGTTATCGCACCCGTTAAGGCTCCGGACCACCCGGTTGTAAGGCAGTATCTTCAGATCCTCCGACGGGAATAGCCCGGCGAGGACGAAATTATAATCTTCCGTGCCGTTGTGATCGGGATTCTCGGCCCGTAGCCTTTCGCGGGCGAGCTTTGCACTCTCGGCACGGTGATGGCCGTCGGCGATATAGAGGGCGGGAACCTTCGAAAAGGCCTTGATCCAGGGGCCGGTTTGTGTGACACGCCAGACCCGCTGGTGGATCCCGTCGAGGCAGACAAAATCATATATCGGATCCTCCTCGACGGCCGCGGCGATCAAAAATCGGATGTCATCACTATTACGAAACGTCAGGAAGATCAGCCCGGTCTGGGCGCCGACGGCGAGCAAATGCTCGGTGCGGTCCGTCACCTTGTCCGGCCGAATATCCTCGTGCTTTTTTATCAGGTCCTGCTCGTATTCGTCGATCGAGCAGCAGGCAACGACACCGGTCTGCGTACCGGTTTCGTAGGCAAGCTGGTAAACATATATGGCGTCGTCCGGGTCGACGCAATAGACGTTATCGGAAATGAGTTTTTCGAGGTTTTGTCGCGCACGGGCAAAGACCTCTTTGTCCGACGGCTCACTGCCTGACGCAAACTCGGCCTCGGCACGTGTGACACGAAGAAAACTAAGAGGGTTTTCCTCAACGAACGTACGGGCCTCGGGGCCGTACACGACATCGTACGGCACGCATGAAGTTTGCTCAGCTTTGTCCGGCATCGGGCGCAAAGCTTTAAAGGCGCGAATAATTGCCACTAATATCTCCGAAAATTAATTCTGCGGCTGCGTATTATGATCGAACTGCGGCGGCATGCTGCCGTCCATCGGCGGCTGCACGTTGCCGTTGATCATCTCTTCCAGACGCCGGTTGCTCTCGTCCATTTCCCTCAGCATCTGGTCGGCGTAACCCTGCTTGTCGATCTTCCAGACACCGTCCTCGAGCACGAAAGGAACGGTTTCCCACGTATCATAGGGCGTTTTTACCTGCAGCGTCGCCGTTGTGCCCTCGATCTTTTCATCCTTATATTCGATGGTGGTCTGCCCCTCGCTGAAAAGCGTTTCGCGTTTGACGAGGTCATCGACCGTAACACCCTGGGCTTTCGCCTCCTGCTCGTGCATCTTTATCGTTGCGTCCGAGAGCAGGACCTTCATCGTCGTGGTGTCTTTCTGCTTTAAGGCTTTAATGTAAGTTTCAAACGTTCTCTTAGGCGACGCAGGCTCGCCCCCGCCGCAGGCAAACCCAGCCGCGGCCACCGCCAGTATTAAAATATTTGACCAAATACGCATTTTACGGATACCTTCTATGAAGTCATCAAAAACGATAATTATATCGTAAACAGTGGGCGGTGGACAGGGGGCAGTGGGAGTCAGGAGTCAGGAGTCAGGAGTCGAGAGTCGAGAGTCAAGAGTGGAGAGCCGGGGATCCTCTTCTTTACCTGTCACTATGTCTATCCTTCGGTAACTGATAACCGACGACCGGGAACAGGGAACCGGGAACCGGCAACCGAAAACTGAAAACCGACAACTGACAACCTACAACCTACAACCTACAACTGACAACCGACAACCGACAACCGACAACTGACAACTGACTTATGAAACGAGAACTACTAACCGCAGACGAACTATCTACCGCACTAGAAACCCTCGACGGCTGGGACGTGGTCGGTAAAACCATCAAAAAGAGCCTTAAATTCGACAATTTCGCCGCCGCTCTCGAATACGTAAACCGCGTGGGCGAACTCGCCGAGGCCGCCGACCACCACCCCGACATAACCTTCGGCTGGGGCTACGTCGACATCGCTCTGACTACTCACGACCGCGGCGGGATCACCGATGTCGATGTGGAACTGGCAAAACAAATCGATGCGATCGGTGAATAGTGGGCGGTGGGCATGGGGTCGGCTGCATTTCTCAGTCGTCGGTATCGAGAGCGGTGTATTATCTGTCCAACCCAGCTTGCTCGGCATTTCAAGCATGGACCCAACAATTTTGCCAGCATTTGCGTGCCCAAGAACAGGCTCAACAGTCACGGGCGAATCCTTGACAACGGCATAAAGTTTCGTTAGAGTCATGGTACAATTTAGGTAGGGGAGTAGAAACCTCTGTTTGTTCAGAGGTCCACCACATCGTCAATACGTTCGCATAAATAGCCAAGCGAGCCGGTGCGTTGGGAAATATCGAGACCTTTTGCGGCTTTAGTCTGCAAGAGGTCTTTTTGCGTCTGCAGGCTCAAAAAAGGGTACAGAATAATGAGTCTATTTCCGTTCGCAGAGTATTGGTGGTTTTATGCAGCGTTTATGGCCTTTGTATTAGGCCTGCTTGCCATTGATCTCGGTATTTTCAACCGCGTAGCGCACGTTGTCTCTTTTAAGGAAGCAACGATCTGGACAGTCGTTTGGGTGACGCTGGCATTGGTTTTTAACTTTCTTTTTTATCAATACGCCGCCGATAAATACGGTGCTGAAATCGGGCAACAAGTAGGGCTTGAATTTCTAACCGGCTACATTCTCGAAAAATCGCTCTCAGTCGACAATATCTTTGTCTTCGTGCTGGTATTCAGCTACTTCGGCATACCGGCAAAGTACAAACACCGTGTCCTGTTTTACGGCATTCTGGGCGCTCTTGTGTTCCGTGCCATCTTTATCGCTCTCGGCTCTGCTCTAATGCAATTTCACTGGGTGATCTATCTATTTGGCGGGTTTCTGATAATCACCGGCATCAAGATGTTTTTTACAAGCAAGGAAGCGATCGAGCCGGAAAAGAATTTGTTGATCCGAATATTCCGAAAGTTCATGCCGGTCACGCATACGATCGATGGCAAGAGCTTTTTCTTAAAAATTGCCGGCCGTTGGCATGCGACACCTTTGTTCATCGCCCTCCTGTTTCTTGAGGCCAGCGATATCATTTTTGCGGTTGACAGCGTTCCCGCGATCTTCGCCGTAACGAGTGAGCCGTTTATCGTTTTCACTTCAAATATCTTTGCGATACTCGGCCTTCGGTCATTGTATTTCATGCTTGCCGGTGTGATCGACAAGTTCTATCTATTGAAATATGGCCTAGCGGTGGTGCTTGTTTTTGTCGGACTAAAGATGGTCTGGCTGAATGATCTGTTCGGCGGAAAGTTTCCGATCTCGTACTCACTTGGGTTTATTCTTTCGGTGATCTCGGCATCGATTGTTTTTTCCCTGATCTTTCCGCACCGCACGGAGTCGGCGTAATGCATTTTTTGCTAACGAAAGACTTTTGGCTTTACGCTCCTTTGATCTTATGGATCAGCGGGACGTTCTATCTCTCGTCAAACAAAGGTTCGGTTTCGCACACTATGGTTTATTTCGCTCCCGTGCTTAGATTCTTGTTTCCGCGTGACGACGCTCAGGCATTCAGAAAACGCCACTTGATTATTCGCAAGCTGTGTCATTTTGCCGGTTACGCAGTTCTCGCTCTGCTGGCTTCAATCGTATTTTACAATTCTTCCCTCGCTGCGGTGGCGGAATTCTGGCATCTCGGAGCGTTCACCATCGTTTTGGCTGTCGCTTCGATGGACGAGATCCGGCAAAGTTGTTTCGCGGAGCGCAACGGATCCCTGTCCGATGTCGCCCTTGATTGTCTGGGCGGTCTCACGATGATCCTGATGTTTTGGATTTTCGTCGCGAGTGGTTCGCCCATATTGTCTTTATATCTTGGGGTCGCCCGCGCTGTATTTTTTTAATCGGATATAGAATAGGAAAAATAACTATGAGTAAAAAAATGAAAATATTAGTTGGGTACGACGGTTCGGAATGCGCTGACGCGGCGTTGGATGACTTACAACGGTCGGGACTTCCGGGTGAAGCAGAAGTGACGGTCCTGACCGCGGCAGACGTTTTTCTTCCACCGGAGATCAGTGAAGAGAATGCGGCGAAGGAACCCTCTCCGTCCGATGTGCCGCACGCAGTAAAACTGGCGTGGGAACGATCGAAACGGGCTTATGAAGAAGCCCAGAGGCTTGCCGCTAGCGCCGCAGAGATACTAAAGGCGAAATTTCCCGGATGGGAGATATCCCCCGAATCACATGCGGAGACGCCGCATTGGGCGATCATACTGAAGGGCTCCGCGTGGAAACCGGATCTGATCGTCGTGGGCTCGCACGGTCGATCTGCTTTAGGTCGAACGATCCTGGGAAGCGTTTCGCAGAAAGTTCTATATGAATCACGTAGTTCGGTGCGAATCGCGCGTGGTCGAAATATACCCCTCAACACTCCGATCCGGCTCGTAGCCGCGACAGATGGTTCGCCGGATGCTGAGGCAATGCTTGATAGTATTGTTTCTCGTAATTGGGGAAAAGGGACTCTGGTTAAACTTGTTACGGTTGCCGAACCTTTTCACCCATACGGAGTTGCACACGACGCACAAAAGAATCAGATCCGTGATATTCAGACGCGTGCCGAACAGAAACTGCTTAAAGCCGGGTTGGAAGTGATCCTAGTTGTTGCCGAAGGCGACCCGAAGCGTATTCTCATCCGCGAAGCCGAATCATGGAACGCGGACTGTATATTTCTGGGTGCGCAAGGTCATCGCTTTCTGGATAGAGTTCTGATGGGCAGTGTCTCTTCTGCCGTTGCCGCCCGTGCTCAATGCTCAGTTGAAGTTGTACGGGCAAAAAAGGCGTAGGCCCTACCCGAGCTTAACAAACATCAGGGTCTGAGCATTTTGCCGGCCGATAGTATAGGTGGATCAGTTTATCTTCACATCCCTTGGTGAATTGTTTTGAATATGGATCTCAATCTTTTGATCGGCAATTTCCTCAATCCGCCGATTTTGTTTTTCTTTCTTGGGTTGCTGGCGGTATTCGTTAGATCGGATTTGGAGATTCCCACGCCGATTCCGAAGATCCTTTCCCTTTATCTGCTTTTCGCCATCGGTCTCAAAGGGGGTGTTGGGATAGCGGCGAGCGGTTTTGAGACGAAAATCGCGGTAACTCTCGCTGCCGCCACCGTGATGGCCTCGGTAGTACCGTTGTACGCTTTTTTCATTCTGCGACGAAAACTTTCGGTTGCAGACGCCGCCGCCATAGCGGCCACGTACGGTTCGATCAGCGCAGTAACATTCATAACCGCCGCCGCCTTTCTGGAAAAATTAAGCTTACCCTACGGTGGTTATATGGTAGCGGCGATGGCATTGATGGAATCTCCCGCAATTATCGTTGCCGTATTGCTTTATCGTCTTCGATCGAGCGACAGAAATGGCTCGGACTTTTCATGGCGCGAATTATGGCGCGACGCATTTTTCAACGGCTCAGTTTTCTTGATCATGGGCAGTCTGGTTATCGGTGTACTGTCCGGCGAGGCTGGAGCTACGGCCTTGAAACCTTTTACGAGCGACATTTTCACAGGTGTACTATGCTTTTTTCTGCTCGATATGGGAGTAGTAGCGGCGAGAAGATTGGGCGATCTGAAACGGGCCGGGGTGTTTCTGACCGCGTTTGGAATTCTACTCCCGGTCGGTAATGCCGCGATTGCGATTCCGCTCGCCTATGCTTTAGGATTATCGCAAGGTGACGCATTTCTGTTTACGATCCTCTGCGCCAGCGCGTCATATATCGCCGTGCCGGCGGCCATGCGACTCTCGATACCAGAAGCGAATCCCAGCCTTTACGTTCCGATGTCGCTCGCCATCACGTTCCCGTTTAACATCATCGCCGGGATGCCGCTTTATCTGGCCATTATCAATCGAATCTGGAGCTAACATTATGATGCCGGTGAAAAGGATCGAAATTATTGTGGACGAACTCGAAGTTCCGAAGGTGCTTAAACTGCTCGACGAAGCTGGCGTGTCAGGCTACACGGTTATCAAAGACGCGACAGGCAAAGGCGATCGCGGGCTGCGTGGCGGCGACGATCTTACCGGCGTTTTCGCCAACTCATATATAATGACGGCCTGCCCCCCCGGCGAAAAGCTCGATTTCATTGTCGAAGCACTCCGTCCCATTCTGAAACAACGCGGCGGCGTCTGCCTGGTTTCTGACGCTCACTGGATAATTCACTGAATTCTCGCGGTTAGGCCTGTGACGCTTTTCGACCGCAGGAAAATCTAATCGAGTCGCAAACAAATAATACGGCGGCTTCCGCCTTTTCCATTTGTTGCCATCTAGTCATGCTCAGGCAGACATTTAATTCTCCGCGTACAGTGAAAATGAAAGGGGCCAGATCTAAGACATTTCTATCTCGTGCCCGTTTCATCAATCCGGTTTTTGAGTGCGCTGCATGCGCTCACGGACGGATCGACTTCTGCAGCCAAGCGAGGATACAATTGATGTTCGGGCCTTCCTTGTTATGGAGATCTATTTTCAACTTATCAACGATGCGGAATCGTTAAAGGCGGCGTGTGCGGAGCTTGAGAAGGAGCCGTATATTGGATTTGACGTCGAGACGACGGAGCTTGACCCATATCGGGGGGAGCTGCGGCTGGTGCAGCTTTCGAATGGGAAGAATACGAAAGTAATTGATCTGCGCAGCTTCTCCGGAGACGGGAGATTTGCCGAAGACGGGAGACAGGAGACGGGAGACAGGAGGAGTGCGGCCCTTAGAGAGTCCCCGGATCTGGCACCTTTGAGGGAGTTGCTGGCGTCGAAGCGGCAGGTGAAGATCGCGCATAATGCGAAGTTTGATACTAAGTGGGTGCGGCATCATTTGGGGACCGAGGTTGGTGCGGTTTATGACACGTATCTGGCGAGCTTGCTGATCGCGGCGGGCGAGGGTGAACGGCGGCATGGGCTGGCGGATGTGGTGCAGTTTTTTCTCGGGCAGACGCTCGATAAGAGCCAGCAGGTCAGCGACTGGGGGGCGAATGAGCTTTCGCATTCGCAGATCGAGTATGCGGCCCGCGATGCCGCGATCATGACCGAGGTCCGCGAAAAGCTGGACGAGCGGATCGCGACCGACTGTCTTGGCGACGTACTGGATCTCGAAAATGAATGCGTGATGCCGATCGCCGAGATGGAGCTGAACGGCTTTTACCTCGACAAGGCAAAGTGGCGCGAGCAGCTCGAAAAGGTGACAAAGGCCCAGGCCGTTTACGCCAACGAGCTGCAGGACATGCTCGCCGCGGGGGTCGCCCAGGCGTCGCTCTTTGGCCGGCCGGAGATAAATCTCGATTCGCAGGCGCAGGTTACCGATGCCCTGCTCGGCCTCGGCGTGCCGGTGCCGAATACGACTCGGGCATGGGAGCTGCAGCCGCTCGCGGCCAAATACCCGGTCGTCGGCAAGCTGCTCGAATACCGCGGTGTGGCCAAGGCGAGCCAGAGCTTTGGCGAGAACATCCTCGAATTCATCGAGCCCGCGACAGGGCGCATTCACGCCGATTTTCGGCAGATCGGGGCACCGACCGGACGCTTTTCGTGCTCGAGCCCGAACCTGCAGCAGATACCGCATGAGGACGAATACCGGCGGTGCTTCTGCTCGCCCGAGGGGCGTTCGCTGATCGTGGCCGATTATTCGCAGATCGAGCTTCGCATACTGGCTGATTTTTCGGAGGACAAGAATTTTATCGACGCCTTTATTTCGGGGCAGGATTTTCACGCGACGACCGCGGCGCAGATCTTTGGAGCAAAGCCGGAGAACATCACGGCAGACCAGCGCTCGTTTGCCAAGCGGCTAAACTTTGGCGTGGTCTACGGCATCGGGGCTTCGCGGTTCGCGATGATGACCGGCATCCCTGAAAAAGATGCCGAGGCGACGCTGCGGCGATATTTTGCAACCTTTCCGCGGATGGACGAATGGCTGAGGATGCGTGCGAAAGAGGTGCTGACCGAGCGGTGTGCCCGCACGCGTTCCGGACGCCTCGCAAGAATGAATTTTGACGCAAACGACCGAAGCTCGATCGGGGCCGCACAGCGTTATGCCCGGAATATGCCGATCCAGGGCACATCAGCCGATATTCTCAAACGGGCGCTTCGGCTGCTCCACGACGACATTCGCGATACTTCCGCCCGGCTGGTCAACATCGTCCACGACGAGATCGTGGTCGAATGTGACAACGCCGACGCCGAGCAAACCGCCGCAGTCCTCGAATCTGCCATGGTCCGTGCGGGCCAGCAGTTCGTGACCAAAGTTCCCATCAAGATCGACGTCCATGTCGCATGCGACTGGGCGAAAGGGTAAGCCGCGATCTTACAAGCTGAATTCCGCCACAACCGGCGTATGGTCCGAGGGCCGCTCCTGTTTGCGGGGCTCTTTGTCGATCCAGCAGCCGGTGCAGGCCTCGGCAAGCGAGGGCGAGGTCCAGATATGGTCGATCCTGAGACCGTGATTTTTAGGAAAGGCACCGGCACGATAATCCCACCAGGAATACTCTCGGACATCGCCGTTCATTTTTCGAAAAACGTCGATAAAGCCCCACTGTTTTACGAAATGGATAGCGGCGCGTTCGGGCATTGAAAAGTGTATGTGCCCCTCCCACGCCGGCGGGTCCCAGACGTCGAGGGGGTCGGGGGCCACGTTGAAATCACCGCAGAGCAGCACTTTTTCATCCGTCTTGTATCCCGCGTCAAAAAAACGGCGAAGGTGCTGCAGCCAGTCGAGCTTAAATCTAAATTTATCACTGCCGAGTTCTGAGCCATTAGGGATGTAGGTATTCACAACCCTTACGCCGTTGACCGTCGCGGCGATCAGCCTTTTTTGCGAATCAACCTCGTCATCCGGAAATCCTTTTACGACGTCCTCCGGTTCGTATTTAGACAGTATCGCCACACCGTTATACGATTTCTGCCCGTAAAATGCCGAGTGATACCCGAGATCAAAGATCTCCTGGTACGGGAAACTCTCGTCGACGCATTTCGTTTCCTGCAGGCAGATGACGTCGGGGTCGGCTGCCTTGCACCAGGCCGTCAGATGCGGGATGCGGGCGGTGATCGAATTTACGTTCCAGGTGGCGATTTTCATAGACATTATTAATACCACAAGCTGTGTTGAGCAGGTGCTCTGGCGAGCATGCCGGTTTAAAGAGGCGATCAGGGTGCAGAATTTCGCTCCCAAAAAACTCCGTCCACGAAGCCCTGGATGGAACTGTCATTATCGGCTAGGTCAAGGCGTTTTTGTGCGAGCAGGCAATATTGCTCGTCGGATTCGATAGCTACAAAGCTGCGGCCGAGTTTTTTGGCGGTAACGGCCGTGGTTCCCGAGCCGGCAAACGGGTCGAGGACCAGATCGCCGGGACCTGTGCTCGCGAGCAAGATCTTGGCGAGGAGCTTTTCGGGTTTTTGCGTCGGATGATCGGTATTCTCGGACATCGACCAAAAGGGCACGCTGATGTCGGTCCAGATATTCGATGGGTGCGTGTCGCGAAAGTTGCCGTCTCGGCCACGGATCCAGTCTTTCGGCTCACCGTTTTCCTTGTAAGGGGCCATCACCTTTCGCCTCTGCTTTACGGCCTCGAGGTTGAAAGTGTATTCCTCCGAGACAGTGAAAAACCAGATGTCCTCGGCGGTATTTTTCCAATTCGCTTTTGCACCGCGGCCCTTCTCGCGTTCCCAGGTGATGCGATTTCGCAGCTTGAAGTATTTCGACCCGACACGCTGAATGGCCGAAGACGACCGCCAGTCGCCGCATATATAAATGGTTGCCGTTTGTTTTAACAAGGGAATACATAACGACAGCCACGATTCGAGCCAGGCCTCGTAGGCGTCGGACGACCGCTCGCGAAATTCCTCCTCGCCAAAGGACTTTGTGAGATTGTACGGGGGATCGGCGAAGAGCAGGTCGATTTGCCTGCCCCCCTGAAGCTTCTCGAGTACGGCGAAAGCGTCACCGCAGACGATCCTGTTCTCTGCATCCCCGGGTGCGTCGACTGAAAATACGAGCCGGGACCGCAGGCCATCGACCTCGGGGTCAGCGACCGACAAGGTACGGTTTCTCGGGGCACGTTTCCTGGAGTTTACGGGGGACATTATAGTGGTTGAGAAAGGCAGCGGCGGTTTCGAAAAACACTTTTAAGAGCCAAAAAAACTGTAACACAACAGCCAGCTAGCGCAATATGGGCACAAGCAGCGAGACGGCGGTAATTATTACTATTGCCCCGATGATATCGAGGATAATCCCGTAGCGGACCATTTTCATCAGCGGGATCATTCCCGAGCCGTAAACGATCGCGTTGCAGGGGGTTGAAACGGGCAGCATAAAGCCGAGGCTCGCCGCAAATGTTGCCCCGAGGGCCGGCATCAGAGGATCGATGCCCTGCGCGACAGCGATCGCTATGACGACAGGCACGACCATGTTGGCGGACGCCGTGTTTGACGTTGTTTCAGAGATGAGGATCGCGACTATTACCGACGCGACCAGGAGCCCGAATTCTCCCTCGAGCGGCAGCAGTCCTGTCAGGCCGCGTCCGACCGATTCGGCCAGCCCGGTTTGAAACGACATCACCCCGAGTGCAAATCCCCCGCCGTATAACAGGATGACGCCCCAGTCGATCTGAACCGCGTCGGGCCAGGTTATCGCCTTTTCACCAGGTTTGTTCCCGGGAAGCAGGAAGAGAAGGACGGCCCCGATCATTGCCCCAGCGGCCTCGGGCAGCCGCGAGCTTATCGCCTTGTAGATCTCGCTCGTCTCGCCCGCGATCACCGCTACGACGCCAGCAAATATCCACATAGTTACCGCCGCGCCGAATGCGATGATCGTCGACCGCTGTGCCCGCGTCCACGGCCCGAGCGCGGCCCTTTCGCGGGCTATCATTTCAGAGCTGCCCGGTATTCTGTCGACGCCGGCGGGCGACAGGTAATTGAGATAAAGGTAGAGAAATAAATACAGGACCACGACGATCGGTGCCCCGATCAGCATCCATTTGAAAAATGGTATCTCGACCCCGACGAGATTTCGTATGAAACCGAGGCCGATCACATTCGGCGGCGTGCCGATCGGCGTCATAAGGCCCCCGATCGAAGCGCTGAATGACGTTATCAGCATCATCGCGGTCGCATAACCGCGATTGATCTTGATACCGGTTTCCTTCTCCTGCTGCATCAGGAAGGCGATGATCGACAGGCCGATCGCAAACATCATTGCGGTCGTTGCGGTGTTTGAGATCCACGCTGACATAAAAGCCGTGACCGCCCCGAATGCGAATAGTATCCTCGACGGCCGTGCCCCGATCCATTTGATACTGAGGACGCCATAGGCAAATCTCTTGTCGAGGTTATGCAGAAAAATCGCCCGTGCGAGAATGAACGAGCCGATAAAAAGAAACATCAGCGGATCAGCAAACGGCGCAAATACCTCTTTTGCCGGCGCCACCTGCAGCACGATGCAAAGCACCGCGCCCAGCAGCGCGGTGACCGGCATCGGCAGGCTCTCGCAGATCCAAAGGACGATCACCGCCGATATGATCGCGGCCAGGCTGTGAGCCTGCGGGCTCAGACCTAGCGGTGCGAAATAGATGGCCAGGAAGACGAAAGGTGCCAGATAGAAACCTGCGCGGTTGCGGAATGCATCAAAACGGGCCTCGCCGGCGCTTACGGTTTCCTTAATATTCTCGTCCATTTCGGGTAGGGCGGCGATGGGTCTTTCCGTTGCTGCCCCGGAAGGATTTACTGCAGGGAATGTAGCACAAGACGCCGCCGAATAAAACCGCGTATAGGAGCAGGAACGAGTGCCGACTCTCTTCCCCACCGCTCGCCCTCGGACCCTCCTTGACCCTTAAAAAGCGCGCGTGATACTCTTATATCTTTTGAGAACAGGGGCAGATTCTGTCCTGTTGTTACCGATAAAGCGGCCCTTTAAGAATATGTATTTGCTGGCTTTTGCCGAGACCATTCAGCTATTCCCTGACGGCACAATTTTTATCCACATCGCGCTTATCCTGGTGATGATCTGGGTACTAAACCGCACGTTTTACAGACCGTTAAGCCGCATTATCGCCTCACGTGAAATGAACAAAGGCGGGAGGTCGAGCGAGGCTGTTTCAATTCTTAAGGACGTTGATGAAAAGGAAGCGCGGTATACACGCGAGATGCTCGATGCGCGATCAAGCGGATATCAGCTTATAGAAAAAGAGCAGAAGAAAGCCGCTGCCGACCGAGACAAGAAGATCCAGGAAGCAAAGGCTGAGATCACCCAGTCGTTTGAAACAAACAAGGCGGAACTCGAAAAACGGGCGTCCGTGGCCAGGTCCGAAATGGAGATCGAAGCCGAGAAGATGGCCGAGCGGATCGCCTCGAATATTCTGAAAGTTTGAGTGGGGTGTCGAGCCGCGTAAACGCGGGACTCAAAACGCAATTATGTTAGCGTTCATTTACGAATTGAATTTCCTAATGGCTGCGGCTCCGGGCGGCGGCGGCGGGTTCATTGATCTCTACAACCAGTATTTCAATATACCCGGTTTTGAGCTATGGAAATTTTTGAACCTCGCGATATTCCTTTCTATTCTCACGTACCTTTTAAAGAAGCCGCTTAGCGAAGCTTTTAAGGCAAGACGCGAACAGATCAGGTCCGAACTGATCAAGGCCGAGGCCGAAAAACAGGCGGCCATGGCTCGCCTGGAAGAAACGGAAAGCAAGCTCGCCCAGCTCGAGGCAGAGAAAAACGCGATCATCCAAAGCGCGAAGGAAGAGGCCGCCGCGGAGAAGAAACGACTTGCGGAATACGCAAAGGCCGAAATAGAGCGTCTGAAGCGGCAGCGGGAGGGCGACCTCGACCGGATCGAAAAGCAGACCTATGCCGGGCTTCGCCGATTTTCGGCTGAGGAGAGCATTCGGCTTGCTGAGGAAAAACTTCGCGCCCGGATCGATGGCGATCAGGATGCCCGGCTCGTTAAAGCCAGTATTCATGAGATCGGAGGCTTGAATTAAGATGAGCAACGAAACGATCGCCCGCCGATACTCCACAGCACTCGCCGACGTCGTGCTAAAGGTGGGTGATACAGAAACCGTAAAGGCCGAACTGGAACAGCTCGGCGAGATGTTCAAAAAGAACAGCGACCTCCAGATCGTTTTCGGTAACCCCGCGATCGCCCATGCCAATAAGGAAAAGGTGCTGGATGCCCTGATCGCCAAAGCAAAGCCGTCAAAAACGACCTCCAATTTTCTAAAGGTACTGCTTCAAAACGGCCGGCTAGCGGACATTGCCGACATAGGTGAACGCTTTGGCACGATCCTGGAGGAACGCGGAGGGGTGGTTTCGGCTGAGATCATCTCCGCCAGAGAACTGCCATCCAACGAACGCGTCGAATTCGAAAAAAATCTTGAGAAGATAACGGGCAAGAAGGTAAATATAAATTACGCTATTAATAAAGACATCATTGGAGGGGTCGTGACGCGTATCGGTTCGATCGTGTACGACGGCTCGGTCAAGACAAAATTAGATAATCTGAAGGAACAACTTATTGGTGGGTCGTCCGTCGATCGTTGATCGCTGCATTTGACAGTGAACACCGGCGCGAACGGCGAACAAATATATGGAAGCAATTAAAGCTAACGAGATCAACGAGATCATACGAGCTCAGATCGAAAATTTCGATGCCAGCATGACCGTTAACGAGGTCGGTACGGTCATCAAGGTCGGCGACGGTATCGCCGAGATCTATGGCCTTGAGATGGTCATGGCCGGCGAACTTCTGGAATTCCCGCATGGTGTGCGCGGGCTGGCTCTGAACCTCGAGGAAGATAAGGTCGGATGCGTGCTGTTCGGCGACTTTCAGAAGATCAAAGAGGGCGACGAGGCCAAACGCACGAAGCGGATCATGAGTGTCCCCGTCGGCGAGGCTATGATCGGCCGCGTAGTGGATGCATTGGGTAATCCTATCGATGAGGCTGGTGAGATCATCACCGATACCTATTATCCTATCGAACGCATCGCGCCGGGGATCATTGACCGGCAGCCGGTGAAAGAGCCGCTGCAGACCGGCCTCAAAGCTATCGACTCGATGGTGCCGATCGGCCGCGGCCAGCGTGAGCTGATCATCGGTGACCGTCAGACAGGTAAGACCGCTGTTGCGATCGATACGATCATTAACCAAAAGGGGAAAGACGTAATTTGTATCTATGTCGCGATCGGGCAGAAGCAGTCGACCGTTGCCCAGGTACGGCAAAAGCTCGAAGAGTACGGAGCGATGGAGTATACGATCATCGTATCCGCGACCGCCTCGGATCCCGCGGCCATGCAGTTTCTGGCCCCCTATGCCGGATGTGCAATGGGTGAGTATTTCCGCGATAACGGCCGCCACGCCCTTACGATCTATGACGATCTCTCTAAGCAGGCTGCTGCCTACCGTGAGATATCGCTTCTGCTTCGTCGTCCTCCGGGCCGCGAGGCTTATCCGGGAGACGTTTTTTATCTCCACTCACGCCTGCTGGAGCGTGCGGCGAAAATGTCCGATGCTCGCGGCGGCGGTTCGTTGACAAGTCTGCCAATCATCGAGACACAAGCCGGCGATATCTCGGCCTATATTCCGACAAACGTGATCTCGATCACGGACGGGCAGATCTTTCTGGAGTCGGATCTCTTTAACTCAGGCGTTCGCCCCGCTATCAACGTGGGTAATTCGGTTTCGCGTGTTGGCGGTTCGGCACAGATCAAGGCGATGAAGCAGGTCGCCGGAACGCTGCGTATCGACCTGGCGCAGTATCGCGAGCTGGCGGCCTTCGCTCAGTTCGGTTCGGATCTCGACAAATCGACGCAGTCGCAGCTCGAACGCGGAAAACGCCTGACTGAGATCCTCAAGCAGCCGCAATACAAGCCGATGGACGTTCTCGAACAGGTGCTGATCATCTGGACGGTGACAAACGGGCTCGCGGATGACGTTGCAGTGGAAGACCTGAAACGATTTGAAGAAGAATTGACGACATTTGCCGAGGAGGCACATCCAGGAATGTTAGCAACGCTTCGCGAGAAAAAGTCTATTGACGACGATCTTAAGGCAAAAATGCGTGAGGCGGTCGAGGATTTCAAAGCGACCCGGTGGGAGACAGCCGCGGCTGCGGGAGCTTGAGCTATAATCTAAGTGATGAACAGCCGCATACAAATCTACACTGACGAGGAGGGGAACAAGAGTTCCGTTATTGTTCCCTATGAAGAATGGGCTAACCTGAAATCTCGACTGAAGTATCTGGAATGGAAGCTTAAAGTATTTTCCAGCATTCGGAACGGAATGGGCGAGATCGCGGAAGCTCGGGCGACGGGCAAAAAGCTTCAAAGCTTATCCACTTTCATTGATGAAAGTAGAAATTAACGTCACGGAGTCTTTTAAAAAGGCTGCGAGACCCTTGATAAAAAAGTACCCTTCCTTCGTCAATGATCTTGCCGAACTAGAAAAGGATCTCATCGCCAATCCGGAAATGGGAACGCCATTGGGACAAGGCTCTTATAAGATCAGATTGCGTATCAAGAGTAAGGGCAAAGGGAAAAGTGGAGGAGCGAGAGTTATTTCATTGCTATATCGAGAAGAACACGTTGCAAAACGAAGTCTGGTAATTGTTAATTTACTTACAGTTTATGACAAGAGTGAACAGGCCGATATACGCGATTCGGAATTAAGAAAGCTGATCGAGACATTAAAGGTTTAGAGACCTCACATCAAAAAAATGGCAAGTCTTTTAGACATGCGCCGGCGTATCAAGTCGGTCAAGAATACACAGCAGATCACAAAGGCGATGAAAATGGTCGCCGCGGCCAAGCTCAAACGGGCACAGGACCGCGTGACAGCGTCGCGCCCCTTTGCTGGAAAGATGTCTGAGGTGCTCGGGAACCTCAGTTCCACTGTCTCCGGCGAGTTTTCGCATCCGCTCCTTGACGAACGTGGCGACAGCAAGTATCTTGTCGTGCTTATCAGTGCAGACAAGGGGCTTGCCGGGGCCTTTAACGCCAACGTTATCAAGGCCGCACAGGCTTTCCTGAAGGAGAATGAGGGAAAGGTGGACGAAATGATCGCTGTCGGCAGGAAAGGACGCGATTTTTTCAAAAGGCGTGAGGCGAAGTTTGCCGAGGAATATATCGGACTAACGGGCTCGGGACAGGTAAATCACGCCGATTCCCTGGCGATCGCCCGAAAGATCATAGATACCTTTACTGAGGACGAGACGATCGACAAGGTGTTTGTTGTGTTTACGGAATTCAAAACGGTCCTCTCGCAAAAGCCGATAATCCAGCAGCTCCTGCCGATAACCCAAACGGGCGACGCAGGCGATGCGCAAGCGGGCCCCCAGGCGGAGTATATCTATGAGCAGCCCGCCGCCGAGATCTTTGGCCGGCTTTTGCCAAAACAGGTCGAGGCGCAGATTTACCGCGGCATGCTTGAGTCGGTTGCGTCAGAACAGGGATCGCGAATGACGGCGATGGATTCCGCATCCAAGAATGCCGGTGAACTTATAGACAGCCTGACCCTCAATATGAACCGCATTCGTCAGGCAGCGATCACCAAAGAGATCATCGAAGTTGTATCGGGTGCGGCAGCGGCCTGATACGCATCGGACACGCATTGACTGGAAACGAATCGAGAATTCGCAATTCTCGATTCGCTTTTTTTATGTCGATCGATCGCCTCTTCGTTTTGTTTCTAAAGGGTTTAGGTGTTAGGATACCTACGAATCATACAATGCGGGGCAAACGAGGTTTGTTTGCGGTTTCAAATTTAAACTCAAAAGAAACTGGAGGAAACTATGGGTATTTTGGCTATCTTGGGCTGGGTTCTTATCGTCGTCGGGACGATATGGCTCGTCGTGACAGCAGTACAGGTTGGAACCACAACGGGCGAAAAGGCTCTTTGGGGAATTGTTAACTTCTTTTGCCAGCCACTCGGCGGCATAATTTTCTATGTTGTTAAAAAGGCAGGGCTCTATCCCCTGCTGCTCGTTATCGCTGGTTGGGTCCTAATGATGGTCGGCGGCGGAATGTCGGCATTCAGCGGCATGTATCCACCCACTCCTTAGCCTTTGCTTAAGAAAATAATAGAAAAGTGGGGCGTGTACGTTCTGATGTACGCGCCTCTTTTGATTTGGATTGGCGTCATCTTTTACCTGTCGAGCGATAGCGGCGCCATGACCGAAACATCGCGCTTTATCCGGCCGATCCTCGAGTTCATCTTTCCGACAGCCACTGAATCGACACTAAACATATACCACGGCTACATACGCAAATTCGCGCATTTCGCGGTTTATGCTGTCCTGGCATTTTTGGCCTCGAGGGCGTTCTTTAATAGGGCAGGGACTCAAGGTCGAAAATACTGGCATCTCTATGCCCTGGGCTTGTCGGCCCTGGTCGGCACGGCGGATGAGATCAACCAGTCATTAGGTTCAACCCGTACAGGCTCGTTCTGGGATGTTGTGCTGGATGTTTCCGGGGCGATCTTTGCTGTGGCTATATACTGGCTATTCGTAGCTCGACGAACGAAGGCGGGCCGGTCAAGCTCCCCGCCTTTGGAAAACTGACGTGCAGCACGGTAGCATTTGCACCTCAGCATTCCTCATGTTCTCTTGATATTCATCTGCGCTATGATTGTCGTATGGACTATCGCGAGATCATAACCATCGATCCGAAAGTGCGAAGTGGAAAACCCTGCATCAGAGGCATGCGCATTACCGTGCAGGATGTTTTGGAATATTTAGCCGGCGGAATGAGTGCAGATGAGATCCTGGTGGATTTTCCGGAGTTGAATCATGATGATATAAGGGCCTGTCTTGCGTTTGCGGCCAATCGAGAAAGACAACTTGCAGTCGCCTCTCAATATGAAGTTATTGCTTGATCAGAATATTTCTCGCAAGCTGGTCGCAGCATTCAATGACAATTTTCCGGGAACTACTCATGTCGCGCTGACGCTTGAAGAGAAAACAAGCGACGTCGAAATCTGGAATTTCGCACGAGATAGCGGCTACACGATCGTTACGAAGGACGATGATTTTGAACAGCGTAGCATTCTGTTCGGACATCCACCAAAAATCATCCGAGTTAGGTTGGGCAACTGCAAGAGTGCGGATATCGAGAGGCTTTTCTCTGAATCGAGAGAAACAATCAGGGCCTTCATCGCTGACGATAAGGCCTCGTTTCTTCCCATTCCCTAATTACTCCATCTCGCTCTCGTCTATATCAAAATTTGCATAGACCTTTTGGACGTCGTCGTTGTCATCGAGCGCGTCGTAGAGCTTCATCATGCTCTTGGCATCGCCGCCTTCGAGTTTGACGTAATTTTGCGGGATCATTGATATCTCGGCGGCCTGGGGTTCGATGCCGGCGGATTTGAGAGCATCGGTCACGGCCTCGAATGTTTCCGGCGTTGTAAAGATCTCAAAAACATCGCCCTCGCCCTGCATGTCGTCGGCACCGGCCTCTATCGCGATCTCGAAAAGCTCGTCCTCACTTTTCGCGGCCTTATCGACGACAATGTACCCCTTTTTGTCGAACATCCACGCGACCGAGCCCGATTCGCCCATATTCCCGCCGTTCTTTGAGAAGATATGGCGGATCTCAGCGACTGTTCTGTTGCGGTTGTCAGTCATGGTCTCGATGAGCACCGCGACACCGCCGACGCCGTAGCCCTCGTATGTGATCTCGTCGTAATTAACGCCGTCGAGTTCGCCCATGCCGCGCTTTATCGCGCGGTCGATGGTGTCGTTTGGCATATTGACAGCCTTGGCGTCTGTCACCGCCTTACGCAGGCGAGCGTTGGAGTCAACGTCGCCGCTGGCTCCGGTGCGAGCGGCAACAGTGATCTCCTTGATCATCTTTGTAAAGATCTTGCCGCGCTTTGCGTCCGTCGCGCCCTTCTTGTGCTTGATCGTGTGCCACTTAGAGTGTCCTGACATCTATATTGATTATCCTTTGACGAAAATAGAAAGACTTCAGTGCGAAACTAAAAATATAGCATTTGGATTATTGCCGGGCAAAAAGTGCCGTCACAAAGCGCGTTCAAGAGCTTTCTCAAACTGCGCCCGGGACAAATTGGCGATCCTGATCCGTTTTGTCTTTGAAGTTTGTCCGCCGACAATATCGATGTCCGATCTCGATACACCGCAGGCTTTCGCAAGCAGCTTGATCAACTCGGCATTGGCGGCACCGTCCACAGGCGGCGATGTCAGCTTCACTTTTAAGGCACCGTCATGGATGCCGACGACCTCGCTTTTTGAGGCTCGCGGGATCACGCGAACTTCAAATTCCACTCCGCCATCTTTTTCCGGGACCTTCATCGAAAGCGAGATCAATTTCGCACAAAGACATTCAGCACTATCGACTGCAGGAACCAGATTACGACCAGCACCAGCATTGCAGAAATATCGAACATACCGATGGGCGGGATCAGCCGCTGCACGGGCAGCATGATCGGGTCGGTCACTCGCATAACGATGGCGAGAAACGTATTACGCGTGAACACAAACCACGATGCGAGAAACCTGATAAAAATAAACAGCACGAGCACGCTGAGCAGCCCGTAGAGTATAAAGCCCAGCACGACCATCGGACGCCCGGTCATAACGCCGGCCGTCAAACCATCGATCACAAAAAATGTGTTGCCGACTATCTGCGTAAAGAAATACGTCAGTACAAAGCCGATAAAGATCGTCAGCAGCGGCGCAAGACGCGTGTCGACCCTGTACATCGCAAAAAACCGGGCCGCCGGATATACCCATTTCTCTGTAGTCTTTCTGATCTTGAAGCCAAATCGCCCGATCGTGCCAAATGGGTTAGGGTCGGTGTAATTAAAGATCAGCCGCAGCACGAGCATGCCGAGAAACAGGCCGAAAAGGGCCCAGGTAAAAAGCCAGATCCATGGGTAAACAAATGTCGATAACATATATTGCTGATCTAAACGTCCCGGCTGCCAAAGATCGCGGTCCCGATACGCACCACGGTCGCGCCTTCCTCGATCGCGACCTCAAAATCATGGCTCATCCCCATCGAAAGCTCTCCTGTTCCTGCTCCGAACGCTCCCTCGGCAAAAAGGTCATCCCGGATCTTTCTCAGCCGGCGAAAATATGGCCGCGTAGCTTCTGCGTCTTCCGAAAAGGGCGGCATCACCATCAGTCCGTCAAAACGCAGGCACACACAATGTTTGAGTATCCTTACCAGGTCGGGCAAATCGTCTTCGCCGATACCGCTCTTTGTTTCCTCGCCGGCAAGATCGACCTCGACATACACCGGAAGTTCGGACCGGCCGTCTTCGATACAAATACGCTCAAGCCGCTTGGCGAGATCGATGGAATCGAGCGATTCGACAACATCGAATAACTGGACGGCCTTACGGGCCTTGTTCGACTGCAGGTGCCCGATCAGCCGCCATTCGGCAGCGTCGCGGCCAAGCTCTTCGATCTTTGTCTCCGCCTCCTGGACCTTGTTCTCGCCAAAGGTATCGATCCCCGCGGAGATCGCCTGCCTCACGGCATTGGCGGAATGGGTCTTGCTGACGGCGACGAGCGTTACCTCGTCCGGCCCTCGCCCGCTGCTTGCCGCAGCCTCCGTGATCCGCCTGCGGACATCCTGCAAATTCACCTCGAAGCCGCTCTGCATAGCTTCAAATATATCAAATCCCGAAGCCTATCTTGAATTTACCCCCCTGAATTCGTATTATCGATAGTTCGCCCTATGCGGACGTGGCGGAACTGGTAGACGCGCAGGTCTCAGAAGCCTGTTCCCGCAAGGGAGTGGAAGTTCGATTCTTCTCGTCCGCACCAACTCTCTATATTATTCACTTACAATACTTACAGCGATTTTAGGCATTGAATTAAGGGCTAATCTAGCCCTTATCTTTTTGCCAGTTTGCGTGTATCGGGTAGATTTTCGGGTAGCTTCCCGCGAATCTACCCTTTCTGTTTATGGTGTACCCAACGTGCTATGCCCAAGAAAGTTGAGATATTAGACAACGAAACGATCATGGAAAGGTAGGCCTTCGCACCTTAGGGTTCACCGTTCGCGCGGCGACCGTGCTTGGTATTCGAAATCGACCGCATCGATCGGCTCATTTAAACTGTCGGGTCGTAAGATGGACGTAACTTTTTAAGGTCTGACGGCGACGAGCTAAAGCTGGATATAACCCAGATTATTTAACCGATATGTAAGTGCCTGCAGGCTGACGCCGTAGGCATCGGCCAGTTTGTCCAACCTTGGATCATGGAGCACGTCTACCCGGCCGAGTTTTTCCATGTCCTTTTCGATAAACGCCGTCGGCATCAGCAGATCGGCAGCGAAAAGGTTCGCCTCTCGCTCGATCTTGTTTGACCCAGTGGAAGAATCCTTGTTTCGTTCGAACTTGTCCCGGACGGGTCGTCGCTCGAACCCCTCGCTGCTTCGATCGATATGAAAACTCTCCTCAGCGTGAAGCAGGAGGTGGCCGATCTCATGGCTGATGGTGAACCGCTGTCTGGTCTTGGGATGCGTATCGTTTACGCCGATGATGATCTTATTGCTGCCCTTTTCGCGAAGCAAAAACCCCGACAGGTCGTCCTCACTCGGTTCATAGACGATCGTCGCCCCCAAGCTCTCGGCGATCTTATCCACCGGAACCGATGCCTTGGTGATCTTGTTTGTGATGAGAAGGTTCGTGACGAGAGTGCTTATCTGCTTACGTCTCAGTGACATATATTATGTGCTCTTCTCAACCTTGTTGAGAGCGGCCTTTACCCAGTCGATGCTCTTGGCCGGGTACCTGTCCGTGTGCATTTGATCGTTATTCGCGTCCGCTGTAGCCGGGATCAAGCTTCCGATCTCGACATCGAGCGCACCGGCGATCTTTAGCAACATATGGACCAGCAACTGCTGTCTGCCCTTTTCAATGTTCGTTATGGATGTCCTTTTGAGATCGATCTTTGCGGCGAGCTGTTCCTGGGTGAGACCCTTTCTATCCCTCGCTTCAAAAATAAGTCTACCGATCTCCTCGTAAACGCGGTCCGTCGGTTTCTTCATGAAAACTGGTTAATGCCGGTAATTACAGTAAACCATACGGCGCGCCATGTCAATAATGATGACAGTAATGTTTGCAATGATGACATATAAAACTTGCTGCATTGTTAGATTGACATTGCGGTCACCGTCCTGTATCTTTCGTTCACAGGTCGCCGCTAGCGGGCGATTCAAATCTCAAAGAATTAAGGAAAATCAAAAATTATGTACGACGATAAACAGCCGCAGGCACAGAACAAACTAAAGGTCACCGTTCACTATCCGCCGGCCGAAGAACCGTTCAAGGATAATGACGCCGATCAGAGCGAAACCGTTGGCCAGTTAAAGTCTAGGGTCCTTACCGCCTTTGGCCTCTCCGAAGGACAGGCCCCTGACGGCAGCACGATCACCTACACCCTGTACGACAAGAAACAACCGCTTGAGAACCTCGGGCAAACGCTCGGTGACGTGAGCGGCGGTCAAAAGGTCCTACAGCTCAAGTTGAGCCAGCAGATAACCCAAGGATAATGAGCGCTGAACTTTCAAAACTCAGCCTTGATCAGGACTTCAAGAAGGCGGCTCTTGTCGAAGACGCCGCCCGCTGGGAGCTCGAAAAGCCCGAGGCCCTAGAAGTGTGGGCGATGATGCATTCGATTTCGGCACCGGAAGAATTGTTCCAGGTACGGCTTTTATGGGACGTGTACCCGGACAAAGCCCCGTCGCTAAAGTTTCGCGATCCGGAAACCGGGCGGCTCGATCTGCCGACGGCTTGGCCGGTGCTCCCCGGCTTCCGCCCCGGCAGCCTCGATGCGTGCGTCAATTATTGCAGCGAGGGTTTCGCTCTCCACCCGGAATGGACGACGGACGCGAAGTTTAGATGGAACCCGAACGGGAACGTCCTATTGAACGTCCTGAGGATCCTGCAGGAAGAGTTCGATCTCTCGTATGGAGGAAGATTTAAGTAAAATGCCTAAATTCTCACAAATCGATTCATGGACGCTGCCGGTCTCGGCCCTTGAAAATGCCTTCGCCGAGATGGCTCTCGATGGGCGCGAAGGAAACGAGGGTGTGACCCTGTGGCTTGGGAAACGCGGCAATGGCCGGGCGGAGATCACTCACTCGGTCGTCCTGAGAGGGCCCGGTGTAATAAAACGGCCGGCCTATCTGAATATCGAGCCCGACCTGCTCAACGATGTCGCGGATCTCGCGATCGAGCTCGGCCTCTCGCTTGTCGGTCAGATCCATAGTCATGGCCACGGCTATAGCATCGATCTTTCGCATACCGACCGGACCTACGGGATCAGGGTCCCATACTACTTGTCACTGGTCGCACCCGACTACGCGATGAACGTCAAAACGCCGGTCACCGACTGCGGTGTTCACATCTATGAGCAGGACATGGGCTTCCGCCGGTTCTCGTTATCCGAGATCGACTCAAGGATCAAACTTGTCGAGGGCATCGACACACCGGTGGTGACCGTTGGAGAAGAATAAATGCCGGATCCTCTTAAATACAGCCGCCCGCTCGCGACCGCAAACCGCCTCGCCGATGTCGCGGAGGATGCGAACCGGTTTATCGACAAACGGGTATTGCTGACGGGTGAGTCCGACGTGCTCGGATCGCAGAACGGTCGGGATTGCTTTTTGAGCAGTCTTCGGCTTCTTGTGCGCTTTTGTGCCGATGTCTCGGTTCTCCTGCCGGCGGTCTCGGCCGAATTCGCAAACGAGGTGCGCCGCGAAGCGGGACGGATCGAGCCGGCCGTTAAATTCCTCGACAGCGAACCGGATCTTCCGGGATTCGACGCCATCTTGAGCGTAGGAGCCAGGATGCGACCCGATCTTCCCTGGACCGTGATCAACTCGAACGGCTGGCTCGCGCGGGTCTCTTCTGTTTCGTCAGATCTCGCGTCCGACACCCGTCAGCCAAACCCGATCGCCGCCCTTGCCGCCGCCTCATTCGGTGCCGGCGAGGTGTTCAAACGCTTGATCCGTCTAAAAGACACCCGGGGCAAATTCTTTGACGGTTTAAGCTTTTCGTTTTTCACATATTCGCGCGAAAGCGACGACCTGGGTCCTACTCTACCGGAAGAGATCGAGCTCGATCTGCTCCTCGTCGGTGTCGGAGCGATCGGAAACGGGATCATATATCTGCTCGACCGGCTGCCGGTCCGCGGGAACCTCACGGTCGTCGATTCCGAAAAATACGGTGCCGAAAACTTTGGAACCTGCCTGCTTGTTGGCCCGTCCGAGGTCGCCAACGAAATAGAAAAAGCACGGTTCGCTTTCGAAATGCTGGGCGGGAAACTCGGTACAAAACACTTTACCGAAGAGTTCTCGACCTTTTCGAAACGCCTTGGAGCCGAGGTCCCGTTTCCTCAGATCGTCCTCAATGCGGTCGACAACCTTGATACGCGGCACGAGATCCAACGCGAGCTCTGGTCGGATCTGATCATCGACGGGGCGATCGGCGATTTCTCATGCCAGGTTAGCTGCCACCCGTGGAACGAGAATGTCGCGTGCCTGATGTGCCTGTTCCGCAAGACGGATACGGAGCCGGCTGAGCAGCGGGCAAGCCGGGCGACCGGCCTCACCCCCGCTCGTACCCAGGATCCGGAGGCGACCGTCACCGAAGAGGACGTCCGAGCTGCACCTGCGGAAAAGAAGGAATGGCTCCGCGGGAAGATCGGGAAACTTATCTGCTCGGTCGTACAGGAAGCCGTCGCACAGTCGATCTCGGAGGAAAAGCTGCGAAAAGGGTTCCAACCGTCCGTGCCGTTCGTCGCGTGTCTGAGCTCGTCGATGATGATCGGTGAACTCGTAAGATCGATAATGTGTCATCCGCCGCTGCTTGAGCCGCGGTTCCAGTTCGATGTCGTCCGGGGGCCGCAGTTCGGTCAGGACTTCCGGCAGGAAAGGCGACCCGATTGCATCTGCGTAACGCGGCGTGAAAATATCGACAGGATGCGGTCCTCTCGTTTGGGTAACACTTCGCACACGGCGTAAATGATTGAATGAATTGAGCTTACCTAACTGTTCAAAGGTTCCCGTGATGCTACTGGGACGGATTCATAACCCCAAGTGTCGGGAGTTCGATCCTCCCCGCCACCATTAAATAGGGCATTTACGAAATTTCGTAGACGCCCTTTCATAATTTTGGGTGCGTATTTGGGTTTGGGTTTTGAGGCCGCGAGTTATGGGTCGTCTTCGCAAAAGGATTTTGAAGTCACTCTGCTTTTGGAAATCATATCGGCATAGGTTTTGCTCCATGATGTCTGAGAAAAGAAATTGGAGAGATTATGAACCAAGAGATCCTTGATAATCTTCAGTTGGCAGAGAGGTGGAAATTGAATGGGACGCGTGATGCGATAGCCAAGAGATTTCAGCGGCTCAGAGCACTGCCTAAATCAAGCACGCGGCATTTAAAAGCATTCAAGATCGGAAATCAGGCTCGCTATCGACTCGCAGACATCTTGGATTACGAGGATCGAAACGCCCGGCGATCTCGTTGAGCGGTCGAAGGGTAGACGGTATAAGGTTTACTCAGCTTGGTTTGACTGCTTGAGCATTTTTACACCATTGGCTAATTTTTGCGCCACTGATTCCAAGTTGAAATACTATTTATGCTCTCATCCGGAAAGAGCCGAGCCCCTAACGTCCAATTAAATGCTGATTCCTCGATCCACGATATTCGCCTGCCCCATCACGCATTTCACTGATGAATGGACCATCGATCAAGAGATCGATATGTGTGAGGATGTAGTCGATGGCCGGAAGTTTTCGCTGAATCAGTTGCTCGATCGTAAATCCGGAATAGACCACTGTGTGAATTCCGTGATTCTTGAATCTGGACACAAGCTCGGCAACGGACTCCGGTTGATCGAATGGCTCCCCACCAAGGATGGTTACCCCGTCATGATCTTCACGATGGGCCAGGACATCTCCAACGATCGCTGAGATGGGAGCTCGCTTCCCATTTTGCACAGTCCAAGTTTGAGGTACTAGACAATTTTCGCACCGGATCGAACATCCAACAGTTTGGATCACACTCCGTCTGCCTGGGCCGTCAACTACCGAATTGTGATAGAGCCGATAAAGCCATATCGATAAGAAATCGGATTCCGGCTGAGTAACCTCGGGCTGCAAAACAGGAAGGTATCTTTCCTTTTGGACAGGACTTGCACAGTTCAGATTTACTCTTTTCCCGAGATCGTGCGCAAGATCATTTATAGGTTCTCTCGATGCCTGCGATATCTCGACCGTGACACGGCCAGCATCCGGTTCAAGAACGAAAACGACTTCTTTACTCATTTGCCCCCACCCTTCTCTTCGCGACTGGCTTTACGTTGAATTCGGGAGTCTTCTCGTCTATCGTCGGTGTCCCGAGAATCTGTCTAAGCTGCCTTGCGGTTTGCTCGCACGCGGGCCCTTGGATACCTTTAATGTTTGTTTCGCATTTTCCGGTATCGGTGTCGATAGTAAATTCGATCTCGCGCATATCCCTCCTTTTCAGAATCTGACTCTGATCTTGACGGTCTTTCCTATTCGTTCTTTCACCAGCGTTCCACCAAGTTTCTTCGCCATCTTTCGAGCCACTGCTTCGTGATAATGATTCTGAAGCCTAACGACGAAATCCTTGCCAAGCCGATAATCAAGGTCCATATCGTCGAGAATGGCAACGTATCCGGAGGGGGTCTTCTGGAACCCGATATCCGCCAGGAGATTGTGGTTCTTAACGTCTCGTCGTCGAATAATAATGTCGGCGGTACGGACATTCCGTTTATCCCAACCGTCGAGCAAGAGATTTGTTCCTTGGGTTACTGTCGTGAAGCCTATTTCGGACAAGGCCTCAAGCAGCAAGTCACGATTCGCAAACGACTGCGATTCGAAGGTCATGTACTTAGACATAACTCAATCAGTCCTCCCTGAACTTTAGAATTCATAGATCCGGTCGCCTCTATTGGTGGAGATGCCGGAGGGGTCGATCCTGCCGGCCGCTCCTTTGATATTCTTGCGGGCCCATTTTCGGATCTCTTCGATCTTCTCGCTCATCATCTGGGCGGTCGGCGTGAGGCGTTCGACGGCCTTAAGAATGTCCCGCGTCTCAGCCGGACGATCACCGTCAATAAATGCTTCGAGAACGCCGTCCTTTACCGCGCCTTCTATCTCGGCCCCGGAGAAGTCCTTGCTCTTATCGACAAGTTTGTCGAGATCGAATTGATCGGGAACCAACTCCCTCTTTTTCAGATGAACCTTAAAGATCTCCGACCTGTCCTCACTGTCCGGAAGATCGACGAAGTGAATATAAGAAAAACGGCCTATGCGGAACTGCTCCGATTCAAGCTCTCGAACGTCGTTGGCGGTAGCGAAAACGAGTACGTCGCGGTTATCCTGCATCCAGTTGAGAAGATAGGAAATGGTGCGGGCGGTCTCGCCTCCATCGGTCTTATTGGAAGACTTCATTCCTGAGACCGCTTTCTCGAACTCGCTGATACCGAGGATTCCCTTGATCGTTCCCGCGATCGATAAGGCCCGCTTTATAGACATCGCGGATGAGCCGATCACGCCGCCGCCCTCGCCCATGATCGAGCCGAAATCGAGATCAAGAAGAGCCCGGTTGGTGATGCTCGAAGCGACCCGCTTACAAAGGTCCTTACCGCAGCCTGGCAAGCCAACCAAGAGAATCCCCTTGCACGGCTCGACA
>JBGTIP010000010.1:0-15362 GCA_041745615.1 Pyrinomonadaceae bacterium
AGCTCAATTATCCACTGCAAAGAAAGATGCTGATGCACTATATTCAAACTGAGACACGCACAGAGCACGGGATCGAGCTCTCAGCCAACGGCCATGCGATCCTCCACGACCTGAGACAGGTCCCCGAACTCCGCGGCCGCACGTTTCGGGGCGTCAAGGTCGAGTCAAACAAGCTCACCCGCGCCCTCCCCTGGATCGCCCTCGCCGAAGAAGGCCGGGTCCGCCTGGTAGCCGGCCGCTGGAACCAGGAGTTCATCGAAGAAGCCTGCTCCTTCCCCCACGGCCTCCACGACGACCAAATAGACGCCGTATCCCTAGCCGTCCGCATGCACGGAGAAAGACGGGGTAAGAGA
Organism: Pyrinomonadaceae bacterium; assembly: GCA_041745615.1. Classification (GTDB taxonomy): domain Bacteria; phylum Acidobacteriota; class Blastocatellia; order Pyrinomonadales; family Pyrinomonadaceae; genus OLB17. The sequence continues at coordinate 354 of JBGTIP010000010.1, forward strand.
TTCTGGAGGTTGTGAGATTGTGGATTCCAGATTTCAGATTCCAGATTTCAGATACCAGATCTCAAATTTCAGATCTCAGATTTCAGATTTCAGATTTCTGATTGCAGATTTCAGATTTCAGATTTCTGATTGCAGATTCTTCCTCTCTCTCTCTCTCTCTCTGAGTCTTCTCTGCGACTCTGCGGCTCTGCGGGAGAAAAGAAGTTTCCCGCAGAGCCGCAAAGACCGCAGAGAAGAACTAAGCGGCTAATGGATCCTGACTATGTCAGAACCGGGAGCGATAGCGATTGGGTTTATGAGAGCAGTTGTCGGTTGTCAGTGGTCAGTGGTCAGTGTCGGTTGTCAGTTGTCGGTGGTCAGTGGTCAGAACCGGGAGCGATAGCGACTGGGTTCTTTTCGTTATTAACAGATATTTGAAAACCCAGTCCAAGAGCACCAGCACGATCGCAAGCTGTTCCTCTCCTTTGCGACTTTGCTCCTCTGCGGGAGAAAAAGAAGTTTCCCGCAGAGCCGCAAAGGCCGCAGAGAAGAACTAAGCGGATGATGGATCCTGACCATGTCAGAACCGGGAGCGATAGCGACTGGGTTTATGAGAACAGATGTCAGTTGTCGGTGGTCAGCTGTCAGTGGTCAGAACCGGGAGCGATAGCGACTGGGTTCTTTCGTCTTTGCGGAGGAAAAAGAAGTCTTCCCGCAGAGCAGCAAAGCCGCAGAGAAGAACTAAGCGGATGATGGATCCTGACTATGTCAGAACCGGGAGCGATAGCGACTGGGTTCTTTTCGTATCAACAGCCTTCACTCGAACACATCGGATCTCTGCTATACGCGCAATATCCGGCAGATTCCAGAAAACACTGAATATATCGATTTTTTGTTGCGTCGAATCGATAATATGTGCTAATGATATAAATGTCGTGGGCATTCATACCCACGCTGCATCTCTGGATGCGTCCATCCAGACCCTAAAGACAAGCCAACTAATAATCTGTGGATTTCATCCTTGTTGACGAGTACTTGCACCCACGCAAGTTGACGGTCAGGAAAACGTTCTTGATATAACGGGACCCAGAGTTCCGAAAGAGGCACGAAAATGAAAAACGAACCGGGAACAAAACGAGAAAAGGCCGAGACAGCTATTTTACTTGATCCAGATCGCAAGAGTCCGCGGGCTGCTGAATTTGAAGACAAGCTTTCCGCATTGATAGTTGGCCAGGAGCGGGCTGTCCGCAGAATGAGCGGGCTATTTCAGATCTATCTGGCAGGGATGAACAATCCCTCCCGTCCGGTCGGAACGATGCTCTTTCTCGGCCCGACGGGTTCCGGTAAGACCCGCGTGGTCGAAGCGGCGTCTGAGGTGCTTTACAACGATTCCCATGCCGTCGTCAAGATCGATTGTGCCGAGTTTCAGCATTCGCACGAGATCGCCAAACTGATCGGATCGCCTCCGGGATATCTCGGCCATCGCGAGACCTCGCCGATGCTGACGCAGGAAAATCTCGACAAGGCGCATACCGACGATACCAAGCTAACGTTCGTACTGTTTGACGAGATCGAAAAGGCGTCCGATTCGCTGTGGCAGCTGCTGCTCGGCATCCTGGACAAAGCGACGCTGACGCTCGGCGATAACCGGCGTGTCGATTTTTCGCGTACCGTTGTTATCATGACCTCGAATCTTGGTGCCCGCGAAATGTCCGATATGATCTCGGGCGGTATCGGATTCACGCCGACCAAGACCGACCAGGCCAAGGAAGACAACGAGATCGATTCCAAGATCTACCGCACTGCCCTCGAGGCGGCGAAACGTAAATTCTCGCCGGAATTCATGAACCGCATCGATAAGGTGGTAGTATTCCGCAGCCTGAAGGAGCACCACCTTCGCCGCATTCTCGAGATCGAACTCACAGCCGTCCAGGACCGCATTACCGAATCTGCCGGCACCAAGTTTGTCTTTGAATGCACCGACGAGGCCAAGGAATTCCTGCTCAGCGAGGGCATCGATCTTAAATACGGTGCACGCCACCTGAAGCGGTCCGTCGAGCGGTTCCTCGTCTATCCGCTCTCGAATCTGGTCGCTACGCAGCAGGTCGAAACGGGCGATTTCGTAATGGTTGATTTTGACGCTGATAAGGAATTGCTGACATTTACCAAGCAATCCGGCAAATTGATCATCGCGGACACATCGCCGGATTCGGTCGATGAAGAGCCATTAACAAGCGCCGACGCCGTCGGCATGCCGCTGCCGCAGGCACAGGCGGCCGCCGAGAGAAGCAAATCGAAAGGCGAAAATAATGAAAGTTAGTAACAAAAAAGGGCTGGTTCAAACCGGCCCTTTCACTTTGCCCAGTTGAGACAGCGACCGACCGCCTCATGCCATCGCTCAATGGCCGCGTCGGCATCGATCTTTGACAATGCAGGTTCGAATATTCGGTCAGCCTGCCAGTGGCTGGACAGCTCACCCTTTGATGTCCAGACATCGGTGGCCAGCCCGGCAAGATAAGCGGCACCGAGAGCGGTGGTTTCGGCCGTTTTAGACCTGACGACAGGTATCTGAAGGATATCGGCCTGAAACTGCAGAAGGGCGTCGTTGCAGGTTGCCCCGCCATCGACGCGCAGTTCGCTGACCTGCTTGTGCGAATCGGAATTCATCGCCGTCAACAGGTCTGCTGTTTGAAATGCGATCGATTCGATGGCCGCCCGGGCGATGTGGGCTTTTCCCGTTCCGCGGGTGAGCCCGACGATGGTGCCCCGCGCCGACTGGTCCCAGTACGGAGCGCCGAGGCCCGACAGTGCCGGCACGAAATACACTCCGCCATTATCAGGGACCGATGCGGCAAGGGCCTCGACGTCGGACGACACCTCGATAATGCCGAGTGCATCGCGGAGCCATTGAACGACGGCACCGCCGATAAAAACACTGCCTTCGAGGGCATATTCGGTCCGCCCGTCGATCTGCCAGGCGATCGTTGACAGAAGCCGGTTGTTTGACAAGACAGGTTTGTCGCCCACGTTCTGCAGCACAAAACAGCCCGTGCCGTAGGTGTTTTTGGTCGAACCGTTCTCAAAGCAGGCCTGGCCGAACAACGCCGCCTGCTGGTCGCCAGCGATACCCGCGATGGGAATTCCCCGCAGTTCAGCAGGCTCCGCGATCTCGGCAATGACCTCAGACGAGGACTTGACCGCGGGCAATACTGACCGAGGTACAGCAAAGATCTTTGACAATTCATCATCCCACTCGAGCGTGTTTATATTGAACAGCATCGTGCGGGAAGCGTTCGATTGGTCGGTCAAATGGCTTTTGCCATTTGTCAGTTTCCAGACGAGCCACGTATCGACTGTGCCGAAAGCGAGGTCGCCAGCCTCGGCCCTTTCGCGTGCTCCGGGAATGTTGTCCAGCAGCCACTTGATCTTACTCGCCGAGAAATAGGCGTCGACCTCAAGCCCGATTTTGGTTGTGATCATTGGGCCGTAATGCGAGCGGACTTCGTTGCAGATATCCGCAGTACGCCGGTCCTGCCAGACGATGGCATTATGGATGGGCACGCCGGTCAGACGGTCCCAGATGATCGTTGTTTCGCGCTGGTTGGTAATACCGACTGCCGAGATATCCGCGGCCGTGAGACCTGCTTTTCCAAGGGCTTCAACAGCGGTTCCGATCTGCGAGGTCCAGATCTCGTCCGGATCATGCTCGACCCAACCGCTTTGAGGGTAGATCTGTGTATATTCGCGCTGGCCGGTCGAAACAATATGGCCGCCCTGGTCGAAGATGATCGATCGACTGCTGGTCGTGCCCTGGTCGAGAGCGAGGATATATTTCATTACGATGGCAGGCCGTCCAGGGCCTGAATTATGTCCGCTATGATATCGTCGACATCTTCGATACCGACCGAAAGCCGCAGCAGGCCATCGGATATACCGGCTTTGAGGCGTTCTTCCCGCGGAATGGCCGCATGTGTCATCGAGGCAGAATGCTGGATGATTGTTTCGACTCCGCCGAGCGATGTAGCGAGTGTACATAGCTTCAGGCCGTTGACAAAGGCCTTGCCGGCCTCGACCGTGCCGAGGTCGATACCGATCATTCCGCCGAATCCGCCGGTCATCTGTCTGACGGCGATGTCATGGTTGACATGAGTATTCAGGCCGGGATAATAAACGGCCTTCACCGCGGGGTGATCGGCTAACATATTCGCTATTGCGTATGCGTTAGAATTATGGCGTTCCATCCTGAGCGCTAGGGTCTTTATCCCACGCAGGACGAGCCAGGCGATCTGCGGTGCGATATTCCCGCCGTAGTATTTATTCGGCCCTTGTCGAACGGCATCGACGATCTCGGTGCTTCCAACGATCACCCCGGCCGTCAGGTCACTGTGGCCGCCCAGATACTTGGTAGCGCTATGGATCACGGCATCGACCCCGAGCTCGAGCGGGCGTTGGTTATACGGCGTGGCAAAGGTGTTATCCACCACCGTCCGGATACCCGATGCTTTGGCAATAGATGCTGCCGCTGCAATGTCGGTGATCTGAAGTACGGGATTTGAGGGTGTTTCGATCCAAAGGAGTCTGGTATTAGGGCGCATGGCGGCCGCATAATTGGCGGCATCAGCGGCGTCGATAAAGGTCGTTTCGATCCGGAAACGTTCTGCAATATGATGCAGGAAATTGGCCGTGGTCGCGTAGCCAGAAGCGGGGGCGACAATGTGATCGCCTGTCTTGACTATGGTGAAAACAGCCGCGGAAATGGCCGCCATTCCGGAGGCCAGGGCCAATGCGGATTCGCCAGATTCGAGCTCACACATCGCGCGTTCCAGGGCCTGCTGCGTTGGATTGCCGAGGCGGCCGTAGTAATAACCGGGCTTTTCCTCATTGTGGATCGCCGATGCCTCATCAGCGTCCGGGAATGCATAGACGGAAGCCGGATAGATAGGAACTGAGAGGGCCCCGAAATGTTTTTCATGGTCCTCACCCGCGTGTACTGCGAGCGTTGACATCGATTGTTTTTCCATAGAAAATCAGTTGCCGTCCGCAATATCGTAATCGCAAATGCCGTTGAGGGCAATTCGACGTCAGAAACGTCAAAACTCGTAGCGCAATTGTATTATATATACGGATACAGTAATATGTCGGTGACCATCACTAAACTTATGTCCGCTCAACAAGACTTATCCGGCTTTGAACAGCTTTTTATGGCCCTTTCTGACAGCACACGCCTGCGGCTTTTGGCACTTATGACCGGTGGGCCGGTTTCGGTCGGGTATCTCGCCGACCAAATAAATGAGAGCCAGCCAAAGACGTCAAGGCATCTTGCTTATCTTAGGAATGCAGGGCTCGTGTCAACTTCGCGAGAAGGGAAGTGGGTCTATTATCAGATGGAAAGGCAGTCGGACCCCGGCGTGCAAAATGTCTTATCGACTGCTCTGGATATGATCGCAGGTGTTTCGACTGCACCAGAGGGAACTCGCGGTGATTTGTCCACGAGGTCGGAGTATTCCTTATCGATGATGGAAGCTCACATATCGTCAGAAGCATATATGTCGGAATGGACGCCAAACGAACTGGAAATACACTTGCTTTAGCCAGCCTCATCCATCGTGAAGTGGGCAAGAAACTCCTTATTCCCTTCGGCTCCATGTATGGGTGATTCGATAAGTCCGCGGAGCTGCAAGCCCAGGCCGATTGCAAACTTTTCGATTTTTTCGATCACGGCCTTGTGTTTCTCTGCATCCCGCACGATACCCCCCTTCCCGACCTCACCCTTTCCGACTTCGAACTGCGGCTTTATGAGTACGATCATTTGCCCTGTAGGTTTAAGTAGGTGGATGACAGTCGGAATGACCTTGGTCAGGGATATGAACGAAACATCCATCACCGCGATATCAAACTTATGTTCAAAATCGTCGGGCTTGAGATGCCTGGCATTTGTGTTTTCCCGTACATCGACCCTGGGATCCGTTCTAAGACTCCAGACAAGTTGGTTCGTTCCGGCGTCAACCGCGGTAACCCTCGCGGCACCGTGCTTCAGAAGGCAGTCGGTGAAACCGCCGGTAGACGACCCGACATCTATGCAGTTCATTCCGGCGGGATCGATCGAGAAAGCTTTCAATGCTGCCTCTAGCTTTAGGCCGCCTCTGCCGACGTACTTAGATTCTTCCGAAACGCCCTTTATACGGATCACCGAATCTTTGTCGAAGGTTTCTGATGGCTTTTCAACACGTTTCTCATCGACCAGCACAACCCCAGCCATGATCATCGCCTGGGCCTTAGTACGCGAGTCAACGAGATCGTGCATTACGAGAAGTTTGTCTATGCGTTCTTTGGCGGCTTGGGTCATTTAGAAGTGTGGAAATGCTATTCTATGCGAAATGATAACTGGAAAAAAGCTCGATAAATTCGCCCGGTACGCATGGTTCGTCCTGGCCTATAACGTCGTGGTCATATTGTGGGGTGTTTTCCTGCGGGCATCCAAATCGGGTGACGGCTGCGGACAACATTGGCTGACCTGTCATGGCGAGGTGATACCGTCAGCTCCTGAGTTGAAGACGGTGATCGAATTTTCGCACCGCATTACGAGTGCCATCGCATTTTTTCTCGTTTTAGGATTGCTTGTATGGACTTTCAGGAAATTTTCCGCCGGAAATCCGATCCGGAAAACTGCAGTGTTGTCTTTCTTGTTTATCGTAACCGAGGCGGCCGTCGGTGCCGGGCTCGTGCTAACCGGCAATACGGCCGATACCCTGACCGACACACGCCCTTTCTGGATGGCCGGACATCTGATCAACACTTTTATCCTCCTAGCTTTTCTGACGCTCACGGCCAGATATGCAAGCGGAGGAGCCCCGCTAAGATGGGATGTAGCCAAAAAGTATCTCATCCCGATCGTACTCGCTGTTTTTGCCATTCTGGTCATCGCCTTGACAGGCTCGATCGCGGCCCTTGCCAATATGATCTTTCCCAGCGGCACGCTCGCCGAGGGAATGGCCAAGGATTTTTCGCCGACATCGAATGTTCTGCTGCGCCTGAGGCTGCTGCATCCGATCTCGGCGATAATCGGCAGCGTTTTCCTCATATTTCTTACCGGCTGGATGGCAAAGGCTGCGGGAAACGCAAAATCGGTTACGAGATGGTCTAATATTTTAGCGATCCTGGTTCTAGTTCAACTGGCATTTGGGTCCGCGACCCTTTTTATGATGGCGCCGATCGTTATGCAGGTAGGGCATCTTCTGTTAGCTGATGCCATATGGATCTCGCTCGTTCTGTTTATGGCTGCATTTTTATCAGCTGATAGTGTGGATCCGTTACTCGAGGCGAAAGGTTCGTCATGATCCTTCTCGCCATATCCTGCCTTTTTCCACAAGGTTATCGAGAGCAGCCTGAAGTTCGCCGAGTTTCTTCTCAATTTCGATATCGTCGGCTTTCGGGTCAACATAGATCGGCTCTCCTATCATCACTATGGCCCGTGTGAACGGCCGGGGAATTTGAAGCCGATCCCAACTACGTAGTGACCAATATTTGCGAGCTTCGACCATAAACGGGAGCATGGGATAGCCGGTTTTCTTAGCGACTAACACGGGGCCCGTCTTAACCTGATATCTGGGGCCCCTGGGGCCATCGACAGTAAATCCGGCCGGAAGACCCTTGCGAACAGTCTTGATCATGTTGACGATGGCTGCCGAACCGCCCCTGCTTGATGATCCGCGGATCGCCCCGAAACCAAATCTCTGGATGATCCTGGCTGTATATTCGCCATCAAAGCTCATGGAACTAAGGACGATGATCTTACGATCACGAAAATAATAAGTTGCGAGCAGGATCCGGTCGTGCCAAAATACGAGAACGGGCTGACGGCCCGCTGCATGGACAGTGTCAAGATTCTCCCAACCATCGACCTCAAATCGAGTGAGTTTACCCAGCACATTGGTGAGTAAATACCCGGCAGCGCCAGAGAGTCTTATAACGAGCCGTTCTTTCCAGTTGTATTTGTTGAGGGGGGCAAAACTGAAGTGTTTGCCGGTAGATTTTTGCACTGTTAGAAATAACTAACAAGTTAGAGTATTATTTGCAACAACAGCCCGAGGCTCTTCGTAATTAGGGTTGCCTGTCCTGCCCGCGAATTTTATGCACCGTAAAATTCTGATTATTGATGATCACGACGATCTGGCGACCGCCCTTGACGAGGTGTTTTCGCATTTAGGCCATACGGTGAAGGTTGTCGATAATCGGGATGAGGCACTATCGCTTGGGAATCTGGAAAACTATGATCTCGTACTGACTGATCTTGCCGGACCCGCATCGACGTTGAGCTTCAATGGCGAAGGATGTCTACCAAAGATCAGTTCCACGGACGAAGCTGAGCATATTAAGGTCTTTAAGCTTTGTGCGGCGAATTTCAGACGCGACGATTTTGACGAGGATGAACTCAAAGATCTGGTCGCCACGATCCTGGATTATAAGATCAAGTTTGTCGACACCGAGCAGATAGTTCAGAGAATGCGTGAAAGCATCGAGTTTGAGCTGCCCACCGCCATTTCGCTGATGCACATTGTTCTCGAATATTTACTGAAAAGGGTAGAAAAACTCGGTGTGGTCAAGCCCGAGCGGTCCAATCTCTTCGTGGCCCTGGACGAAGCATTCGTTAACGCGGTGAAACACGGAAACCGATTCGATACTCAAAAACTCGTTAGGATCACGGCGGAAGTTTCGAAGCAGGAAGCACGTTTTACTATTGAAGACGAAGGAGAGGGGTTTGACGTCGCCAATGTTCCCGACCCTCTAGATCCCGAAAACCTATTTAAATCGTCGGGTAGGGGTGTCCTGTTCATCTACAACATCATGGACGAGGTCATGTACAACGAACGGGGTAACCGGCTTACGATGGTTAAACGAAGCGAAACCACCGATCGCGAACTTTCCGTTGAACCTTAATTTGGAATTGTTTCTATCTCGCCGCCGAAAACTCAGTCCACCTGTTATGAAGGAATTGCTCCGAGCCAAGTTATAATTCACCTATGAAGGTGACCATCGGGCAGATCAACACCACCAACGGCGATATTGCCGGCAACACTGGAAAGATCATTCAGGCGATCGAAAAAGCCCGCGGCGATGGGTCTGATCTGATCGTGTTTCCTGAGGTCTGCATCCACGGTTATACCTCGCAGGACTGGTTTCAGGATGCTGACATCATAGCAGACGCGCTCGACCCGCTTCGCGAGATCATTCCGGCCACGGCGGGTATCACCGCAGTTTTAGGGGTGATCAGGAAAAACGAGGACACCGACGGGCGAAGACTCTATAACTCCGCCGCAGTGATCCATGACCGTGAACTAGTGGGATTTGCAGATAAGACCCTGCTGCCAGAGTATGATGTTTTCGACGATCCACGTTACTTCGAACCTTCGTCCGAACGAAGATTGTTCGAAATCAACGGCGTAAAACTGGGCGTTGTCGTATGCGAGGACTTTTGGAACGACAAAACTTTCTGGAAGGAACGGCTCTACGAAAATGATCCTACCGATGAAGTGATCGCCATGGGGGCCGATATCATCGTTTCCATCAATGCGTCGCCCTACAACAAAGGAAAAATCAAGCTCCGGTGCGATATGGTTGCCCACCGGGCTAAGGCACAGGGCAAACCGATCGTTTTCGTGAATCTGGTTGGAGGTAATGACGGCATCATCTTCGACGGAGCCAGCCTGATCGCCGATGAGGAAGGCGATATTATTCTGCAGGCCGCGGCATTTGAGGAATTTGTCGAGACCGTAGAGCTTGATATTCGAAAGCCGGATGCCCGAGGGATCACAGGCAATGAGGTTGAGTCCATCCGAAAGGCGCTTGTTCTGGGGATCCGCGATTATGCCCAAAAGAACGGGTTCAAGACCGCCGTCCTAGGTCTTTCCGGCGGCATTGATTCCTCACTTGTTGCGGCCCTCGCCGCGGAGGCCATCGGCCCGGAAAACCTCTTGTGTGTGATGATGCCCTCCCCTTTTTCCTCAGAGGGTAGCATCACGGATTCTGAGCAATTGATCAAAAATCTCGGATGTTTGGGCCGGGTTGAACCAATCTCAGATACTTTTGAGGTTATGCTGCGCCAAATGGGCCTTAACAAGCCTTCGAAGGGCGGTGAGAGCCTTTCTGCGGAAAATATGCAATCCCGGCTTCGGGGCGTGATCTTGATGGCTATATCGAATGCTGAAGGCCGCCTCGTGCTGTCAACGGGTAACAAGAGTGAGTTGGCCGTGGGTTACTGCACCCTTTATGGCGACACTAACGGGGGCCTGGCAGTGCTGGGGGACGTTCTAAAGACCGAAGTTTGGCAGATCGCGAGGCAAATAAATAAGAACGCTGGACGGGAAATGATCCCTACGGCTATCATCGACAAACCCCCGTCAGCCGAACTAGCGCCCGATCAATTTGACCAGGACAGTCTTCCCCCTTATCACTTGATGGACCCTATTCTGGAGATGTATTTTGAGCACAAGGCCCCGCCCTTAAAGATTATTGAGGCGGGTAATGATGCCGATCTGGTTTACGAAATTCTTAATAAGGTCGAGCATTCGTCTAACGAGTTCAAACGCAGACAATTGCCCCCTACACTCATTATTTCGCGGAACGCGATAGGCATTGGCAGACGGCGGCCGATAACGCACAAATACAAGCGATCACGTGCCTGATCAGGACCCGGTTTACTGCCGGCCAACGTAATATCCTTCGCGAGAACGTACTCGGAGATCCCCTCGATTCAGCAATCCAACGTCGAGCTTAATTAACTTATTTGGCGGGTAATCACCTTCGGAATAATACTGGATCAAATATTGTGCACGCAGTTCGCTTGCTAACTGATTGAATATACGGGTTAGAGTTTCCTCATTACGACGTGCATTTCCCGCGTTTTGGAGCGGGTCCTTCATTTTTGTGGAAAGAAATCGTGGTAAGAACGCCGTTCCACCGGTTTCACCGGCAAATTTAGCTAAGCCGATCTGCGCTCTCTTGCTGATTGAGTTCAGCGTGTACGAGTCTCCGGCCGGGTTGATGACATAAAACACCGTATCGGCATTCTGCAGCTCACGGAGAATTTTGTCCTGAGCAACTACGTGCGATGCGTTGGTCCTCGCGGCGAGCTGGTTTCGCCTCTCGGTTGTCAGCCGGTTGATATCGATATCGAGATAGTTTGCCTTTTCGGCCTCCCGGGTCAGGTCGCTCCAGTTATCTTCGCCATCCGTCAACGCAAGGATCACCCTTCGGCTTCGAACCGGTGCATTTTTCCTAAGATATTGGGCTGCTACCGCGACCGTGTCGTAAAAGGCGGTGAATTTACCGGAAGGCACGATCGTACGCAGCCGGGACGCTGCCTGGGCAGCGTCTTCTCGGGCGACTAACGAGATCGGCTTGTCACCTATCAAAAAAATCGTTGCCCGGTCATCGGGTTTCATCACCGTTTCGAGGAACTGGGCGGCTGTCTTGATCTCGAAGTCAAAGAGCGGATTTATGCTTCCCGAGACATCGATCAACAAAGCGATCTCAAGAGGCGTGTTTTCCGCATCGGTTACCTGATCGATCTCCTGGGCCCGGCCATCTTCGGAGATACGAAAACTTTGGGCGTTCAAACCCAGCACGGGCTGGCCGTTCGAATCTGTCACAGAGACAGGCACCACCACAAGGCGGGATGACACCTTTATGACCTCTCCACTATCCTGAGGTGTCGGTGTCGGTGTCTGGCCGGCAGCGAACATCACCGATCCAAAAATAGCCGCCAATAGAACGGAGGTCTTGCGAAACCCTTGGATCAACATATTTCTTAATTATTGACTGGGAGAAATAGAGAAAAGGCATCGGAGAGGGTGTATTTAGATCACCCGGCTCCGACGCTCTTGAATTGACTGGTTACTCGTCGTTAGAATCGACCGCCTGGGACCTGACTTCAACGTTTTGGTTGAGGCCGCGGCTTACAAGAAGCTTGATCTCAACACGTCGATTCTGCTCGCGGCCATCTCGGGTCGAGTTGTCAGCGACTGCGTGCATTGCCCCGAAACCGTATGAATCCGTAAAGCGGCGAAGCGGAACATTGTGTGTTTCGATCAAATATTCCTTAACAGCCTGCGCGCGTCGGTCGCTCAAAAGCTTATTGGCCCTGGCATTACCCTCAGATGACGCGAATCCGGTAACCTCGATCATAAATCCTTTGAGCGAAGTTGCGGCTGAAGCCACCTCGTCAAGTGAAGCCTTAGCTTCGGGTGAAAGTACGGCGCTGTTAACCCGGAAGTTAACTGTAGCGGTATTTTGAACCACAAACTCATCGAGATCCGTGATCCGCTGATTTGTGGCGTTTACACCCGCTACAGCGGCATCTGCCGTATCCTGAGCCGCTTTGGCCCCGCCTTTAGCGGCGTTAGATATGGCCATCAACTCGTCGATCTGCCCGGAGACACGCTCGGCGTTCTGTTCGGCCGCCGTTAACCTGTCTTCAGTCGGCGCGACCCTTGAGTCGATAGCCCGAGCTGTTTCCAGGTTGTCCTTATCAAATCGGACTTTGGTGATCGCTACATTCCCTGTGGGGTCACCGACTCCCTCGACCTCGAGATTGAGTCCCCTGACGAGGGCCGTGACCGGAAAACGGTCACCGCTTCTCAAAAATCCACCATTGCTTCTTATGCTCGCGGTCGGGGCGATAACTACTCTGGTATCAACTCCTACCTGATCGCGAACTACAAATGTATTCGTGTCGTCCTTAGCGACGACGATCCCCTTGATCTTGTACTTTTGACCCGCAACAGCCGTTCGTAACTGGGCATCCTGTGCAAAAACACCAATTGCCCCGATCGTTAGGGATAACACTATAACTGAGAATTTCTTAAACATAATCTTCCTCCTAGATAGATGCGGTTTACAAAACTACGAGTCCATAGACGCTTTTCGAAGTGTGGGGGTTGTCAGGAAATTTGTTAAAAGGGCATTTTCGCGTGGACTTATTCTCTATTTGCTACAGACGACAATGGTTTCAGAATACATTATGGGGTTCCCTATTACTAACTTTTTTTGGATTAGCGATCAAATTTGAAACTCGGTATTCTCCAAATAAGACTTAAGATACGAGAGGAATCTCTCGGCATCAGCTCCATCCACCACTCTGTGGTCATACGTTAGGGCGAAATAAGCCATCTGGCGGATGGCGATGTAGTCATCACCATCATCGGACGTAAAGACCTTGGTCCGTTTCTCGATCGTTCCCACACATAGAATCGCGACCTGAGGCTGATTTATGATCGGCGTGCCATAGAGGCCCCCGAAGACGCCCGGATTTGTGATTGTAAAGGTCCCGCCCTGGACCTCATCGGGCTTGAGTTTCTTGGTACGCGCACGATCGGCGAGATCATTGGCGGTAGTGGCAAGTTCAGAAAGGGAGAGGGTGTCTGCATTTCTAATTACCGGAACGATCAATCCCCAATCCAAGGCGACGGCCATTCCAAGGTTAATATCGCCTTTGTAGATGATCTGATCTCCGTCGACCTGGACGTTCACAATGCGGTATTCGCGTATCGCCGCCGTGACAGCCTCGAAAATGAACGGCATATACGACAGCTTAGTGCCGAAACGCTTCTGAAACTCTTCCTGATGTTTGGCCCGGAATTTCGCCACATTCGTCATGTCGATCTCGTAAACACTCGTGACATGGGCGGAGGTTTGTTTCGAAAAAGTCATGTGCTCCGCGATCTTCTTTCGCATCACGGACATTTTTTCGATCCGGTCCTCAGTGGCCACAGACGCTGGCTGAGCAGGTGCCGATTTAGTAATCGCTGGAGAGGCAGCAGGTTTGGACGCACCTTTGACCAACAGATCCTCGGGGCGTAGCGCGGCACCCGTTTCGATGAAGGACATTATGTCATTCTTGGTTACACGTCCGCTGAGCCCGCTTCCCGGAATGCGTGTGATGTCGATCCCGTGTTCGCGAGCAATATTTCTTACCAGCGGACTCGACTTCGTTCGCCTTAGATCGTCAAGCGTGGTACTTCCTTTACCGCCTCCATTAGTCGGTGCGGACGGGACCGGCATGGTTGTCGGGCTCACAGGCGAAGAGGCGGGCGCTGGAGCCTCCGATTTCGATGGCATCGCATCGGCAGGCGGAGCCTTTGATTGTGGAGTTGAGCCTTCGGCTCCAACTGTGGCAAGGACGGCCCCGACCTCGACGGTTTCGCCTTCCTGCACGTTTATCGCTAGCAGTGTGCCGGCCGCGGGTGACGGAACCTCGGCATCAACTTTATCTGTCGAGATCTCGAGAAGCGCTTCATCCTTCTCGATCCTGTCGCCGACAGATTTCAACCATTTGGAAACGGTGCCCTCGGTAATCGACTCGCCCATTTGGGGCATGACGATCTCCGTGGCGTCGCCGGAAGGGGCCGCCTTTGGTTCCGATGGCGGAACTGAAGGTTCTTCCACATTCGAAGGATCGGACGCGCCGGCTTCACCTGCAGATTCTTTCGGCACTTCCGCCGGCGTATCGTCACCGGACTCTTCCGGCACTGCAGGGGAACCCGTAGATTCTGCCTGTGGAGCCGCGTCGGCAACGGCTTCGCCTTCTTCTCCTACCACTGCGACGACCGAGCCCACTTCAACGGTTTCACCTTCGGCTGTGCGAATTTCGAGCAGGATGCCTGCCCCGGGACTTGGCACTTCAGCGTCCACTTTGTCCGTCGATATTTCGAGGATCGGCTCGTCTTTTTCGACACGGTCGCCAATATTCTTCAGCCACTTAGAAACGGTCCCTTCAGTGATGGATTCGCCCATCTGAGGCATTACGACTTCAGTACTCATATGATCGCTCCGCAAATGCGTTAATGATATAGGATACTAGAATTTCAGGCGTAGGAAAAAGAGGGGATAATCAGGGTAGTGCATCAGTTTGAATTTCGTTTTTTATACGGGCCTCTTACGGTTGCGACTGGTTCCGGCAACAAAGCAACAATATCATCTATCGACCACAAGCGGCTTGTTACACCTGCCGCCATTGCCGGTGTGCAACGTAGG
>JBGTIP010000011.1:0-30840 GCA_041745615.1 Pyrinomonadaceae bacterium
CCGTATCTCGCAGTCAATTTCGTTATAAGGGATTTCACCTTGTTCGCCGTATAATGCCGTGTTCATCAAAACTATTATACGAGGGTATGAAAACTTTAAACAGCCAGCACAGAATTTATAATTCAAACTGATGCACTACCATAATCAGGAGGTCTTTTGCAGATTCTAGGATGGGTTTAAAATAGCCGGTAATCGCAGGCCATCCAATGCACACTGCGCTCCCATCGCCATCCGGTTAGAAAATCTAACCCTCTGCAGTGGTTGGATCGATGATCGTTTTTACTTCCGAAACGCTGTTTGCTGGAAAACCGCCGCGGCTGGCATGTTCCCTTATCATATCTTCGTTCGGAGAGATGTAGACGCAGTAGATCTTATTGTCGGTTACGTAGCTCTGAACCCACTGAATTTGCGGCCCCAGTTCTTGCAGAACGTTGCAGGATGTCTGAGACACTGCTTTCAGGGCGTCGGCGGGGGAATTCCCGACCCCCGGGATTTCGCGTTCGATAACATATTTCGGCATATATTTTCTCCGTTGGATCAAATTCGATTTCGACAATAAATCATACCAAACGTGCAGCTAAAATCGTGAAAATGCTTAGAATGCTATAAAATGATCGGAGTTCTCCACATCAATACCCGGTCGCGACGATTATAAAGAAAAGAGAAATTAAAATGAAAAGAATTGCAGTCATCTTTGTTCTTTTAACCACGATATCGGTTACGGTTCTCGCCCAGCGAACCAGTCTTACGGCGGCGGATTACGCGCAGGCTGAGAAAATGCTCGGGTTCAATACCGCACCGTTGATAGACCGTGCCGGCGTCCGCCCGACTTTCCTGCCGGATGGGCGGTTTTGGTACCGGGTTTTGACTCCTACGGGAAGCGAGGTTGCACTCATAAATCCCACGGATGGTACGCGGTCGACGGCCGATTCTCTTGCTAAACTCGGCGTGCCGGCAGCAACGACACCCTCTGGGCCAGGACCGGCAGGGGGCAACGCTGTCACATCACCCGATGGTAAAAAGTCCGCATTCATAAAAGACCACAATCTATGGGTTAGAGAGATCGCAACAGGCAAAGAGACTCAATTGACTACGGACGGAATAAAGGATTTTGGCTACGCAACCGATAACGCCGGATGGCGAAAAAGTGACAGGCCGATACTGCTCTGGTCGCCCGATTCCAAAAAGATAGCAACATATCAACAGGACCAGCGGCACGTGAGTGATATGTATCTCGTCACGACGAATGTCGGTGCTCCCCGCCTTCAGGCATGGAAATACCCGCTGCCTGAGGACAGCCAGGTCATTATGATCCATCGCGTGATCATTGAAGTCGACGTGCCGAAAGTGATTCGTCTTAATGTTGCCCCCGATCCACGCCGCGGAACCCTCTGTGACGATATTTCTTGCTCCGGCAAATTCGATGACAATGAATGGAGCCCGGACTCTACCACACTGGCCTTCGTCAGCAGCTCTCGCGATCATAAAGAGGCAAAATTCAGGGTCGCCCAGGCGGCAACGGGCAACGTGCGCGAAGTTTTCGAGGAGGTCGTGCCGACGCAATACGAGTCGGGCCAGGGAGCGATCAACTGGCGATACCTCCCCGCTACCAACGAGGCGATCTGGTATTCGGAGCGGGATGACTGGGGCCACCTCTATTTGTATGACCTGACAACTGGAAAGCCGAAGCAGCAGATAACGAAAGGGGAGTTTGTTGTGATGCGGCTGCTCAAGATGGATGAAAAAGCTCGAGTGCTGTATTTCGAAGCCAATGGCCGCGAGAAAGGCCGGGATCCGTATTTCACGCACTTTTACCGTATCAATTTCGACGGAACCGGCCTGGCCCTCTTAACGCCCGAGGACGGTCATCATCAGATCACTTTGTCTTCTGATGAGCGTTATTTCGTCGATAATTATTCGAAACCCGATATGCCGCCGGTGGCCATCCTTCGGGCAATTGACGGTCGCCCGATCACAACCCTTGAAACCGCCAGCATCAGCCGCCTGACAGCAGCAGGCTGGAAACCGCCCACGCCTTTCACCGTCAGATCCGGTAACGGCAACTGGGATCTCTATGGCCTGAAGTTTGCGCCAACGAATCTCGATACCACAAAAAAATATCCCGTCGTGAATTATATCTACCCGGGACCGCAGGCTGGCGGTGTAGGCAGCCGAGCCTTCTCGGCGGGCCGCAGCGATCACCAGGCATTGGCCGAACTTGGGTTCATCGTGGTCGTCATTGACGGCACCTGCAACCCTGACCGTTCAAAATCGTTTCATGATGCATGTTACGGCAACATGGCCGACAACACGCTTGGTGACCAGATGGCCGGCCTAAAACAGCTTGCCGCGAAATATCCCTATATGGATCTGACCCGCGTGGGTGTTTGGGGGCATTCCGGAGGCGGCTTCGCTGCCGCGGCGGCCCTGTTCCGCTTTCCAGATTTCTATAAGGTTGGCGTCTCTCAGTCCGGCAACCACGACAATCGCAATTACGAAGACGACTGGGGCGAAAGGTACATAGGCCTTATGAAATACGACGCCAACTGGAAGTCCAACTACGAGGACCAGGCTAATCAAAACCTGGCGAAGAACCTGAAAGGCAAATTAATGCTCGCCCATGGCGGAATGGATGATAACGTGCCGCCCTACAACACCTATCTTGTTGTAGATGCTCTGATAAAGGCCAATAAGGACTTCGACCTGGTCATTTTCCCTAATGCCCGACATGGATACGGTGCGTCGAATTTTTACATGATGCGGCGGCGATGGGATTACTTCGTAAAGCATCTGATCGGCGCGGAACCGCCGAAGGAGTATGAGATCAAGTCCAGGCCGGACCCGCGGCTGACCCCTGCCCGATAACGATGCAGATGAAAACGGGCGGTCAATATTAGTGCTTTCTATCCTTCGGCAGCTTCTCGGTTTCGTCCTCACTCGGATCGAATAGTATGCTGACGGGCGTATGGGCAGGCGGAAGGCTCTCTGCCCGATAGGCAAGGTCCTTCTGCAATTTTTCGACCGCTTCACTCGCTCGATTGTGATCGTCGGGTGTGATTTTAAGGGTCATCTTACCGTCACTGTTCGGGAGCTCGACCAGGGTACTCATTGACTTCGTCCTGATCTCGATCTTGGCGCCGCGTTTGAAAATTCCTTTTCTAAACTTAATATCGAGTATATCGCCGGCAGACAGTCTTACCTCCTTGACGCCGTCTGAGATGAGACCGAAAAGCTTCGATTCGAACTCGAACACGATGCCGGCACTGGAAAACTTCGCAACTCCGTTTACTGACGAGAGGCCGCTGTCAGTCTTAAACGGAACACTCGTAAACCCAGTCGACATGATTATACGGGGGCCTCATCGTGGCTCTCAAAATCCATTGTGTCCATGTCTACATCGCCCGGAAGCGGGCCGCCCCAAACCCTGAGGAATATATATCCGGAGATACCGGCAACCAGAGATGCGAGAACTATGGCCATTTTGGACGAAACTATATGATACTGGTCGCCCGGGAAAGCGAGATTGGCAATAAAAATAGACATCGTAAAGCCCATGCCCCCTAGCAATCCGGCACCGAAAATATGTTTCCAGCCAAGGTCCAGCGGGCGCGAAGAGAGACCGGCTGTTACGGCAATAATGCTGGCTATCGTTATTCCCACGGGCTTGCCCAAAACAAGTCCAAACATGATGCCGAGGCTGTTAGCGGATTGAAGTTCCTCAGCAAACCCGCTTTCGATAATAATGCCCGTATTTGCCAGGGCGAAGACCGGCAGTATCAGGAACGCCACCGGCTTGTGCAGCATGTGCTCGAGAAATCCCGATGGAGAATGCTCGACGCCCGGGTCGTTGAACGGGATGGTAAAAGCGAGGAGCACGCCCGCGATCGTCGCGTGCACTCCTGAGCGCAGCATCAGATACCACATGATCGCCCCACCGATGAGGAATACCAATAGGGTCTTGACACCCAAACGATTGGCGAGTGCTAGGGCCCCGGCCATCCCCAGGGCTCCCGCTAAATACATAACCGATAGATCAGCAGTGTAAAATACCGCGATCACAATGATGGCCGCCAAGTCGTCCATTACCGCGAGCGCCACAAGAAAAACTTTGAGCGACGCGGGAACGCGATCTCCGACAAGGGCGAGTATACCTATCGCAAAGGCAATATCGGTCGCCATCGGAATTCCCACACCCGCTTGGCTCGGCGTGCCCGCGTTAAGTGCCAGATGTATACCGGCGGGTACCACGATCCCACCGAGTGCGGCAATTATCGGCAGGGAAGCGCTTCGCAGGCTTGATAATTCTCCGACGTACAATTCGCGTTTCAATTCGAGGCCGATCAGGAGAAAGAAAATGGCCATCAACCCGTCATTGATCCAATGCTCTACGGTTAAAGGCCCCATGTACCCGTGCCAAAACCGGGCGTAGGGTTCACCCAGGATAAAATTGGCCAGAACCAGCGAGATAACCGTACAGATGATGAGTACAACCGATCCCGCCTTTTCCGTTTGAAAAAAGTCTTTAAATGCCTGTGTCAGTCTAACGCTGATGGGTGCTGCCATTATCGAATATTGCCCCTAAACCTTTCTATAAAAATATTTACCTATGTTGAATAGACTAATCAATAGCCAGAAAATTTCAACTTCGAAGCATCGGAAGTTAGATCTGCGAATAAAGGCGAACGATGGTTCTTAGCCACCCTTCTGCCGACCAACATCGGCTTATCGCCGTCTCTCGCTTTCTGCCACTATCGATGGGCCTGACAAGGTGCGGCATCGAGATTTGCCAGGTAAACCAGTCCGAAACGATAACCCATATACACACTGTCCATGTTTACCTTTCCGATCTTGTCGTCCGAGGTGTGCAGGATCTGCTGCCAGTTGCCGGCAAGACCGCTCAGCGTGATCGATGGAATTTTTCGATCCCTGAAAGATGCCGAATCCGAGCTGGCCCCTTCTAGCTCGACCGCCTGAAATTTGAACTTGCTTTCATTGGCGAGGTCGGTAGCCAGCTTGATCAGCTTTGGCGACGAAACATTTTTGAGTGCCATTGGCGCTGCCATTCCGAAGCTGTCGAAATTCACCATCGCGCAGGTTTGATCGATAACTGCTTTCTCCATCGCCTTCGCCATTTGCCGCGAGCCTTTGAGGCCTTCTTCCTCGCGATCAAAGGCAACGAAGACGTAGGATTTCTTCGTATCGAGGGGTCTGAGTGTCTTGTAGATATGGGAAACGATCGTAACGCCGGTCCAATTATCGACCACGCCGCAACCAAGATTGGTTCTATCGTAATGAGCTCCGATCACTATGGTCTCGTCGGTAGTGCCTTTTTTCCGTACGACCACGTTTGAGATCTTGTCTTTGTCAAATTTTTCGACCTGGATCTCCTCGTCGGTCGCACCGGCCTCCTTAAACAGTTTCCGAACACCCTCAAGACGTTCGTTGTGAGGGCACGGAACGCTCTTTACCGATTCCTCGACATCTTCCTTAGGAGATAGGGCCACCTGGCCCGATCCGGCGATTGGGTTAACAAGAAACAGACAAAAAGACAGAAGGAGATAATTGTAGATTTTCATGCTCATTGGAGTGTAGACGGTTGCAGCCTGAGTACCGAGCCACCGGGGCCGACTGCCCATACAGATCGTTTGCCTTTGGCGGCCACGGCATTAAGATTTTCGCTCCCGATCTTGCTCCAGGTCCGGCCGCCATCTAAGGAAATATCGGTTCCATTGGTGCCGACGGCAATTAAGGTGCGAGCATCGATATATGCGACGGCCGAACGGTAGCCGCTCAGGCCTTTTCCGGCTATCCATGAACGTCCTCCGTCGGCCGTGAATGCAATATTGTTATTTGCATCGTCTGGCTTCTCGTAATTGCCGCCGACTATTACGCCGTTCTTTGCATCTCGCATCGCGATGGAGAAAATCCCGCTGCCGGGCGTGCCCTTCGGCAAAGGCGTATTTGCAGCGGACCACGAGCTCCCGCGGTCACTAGAGCGAAAAACACGGGCGTCTGCGCCGCCGCTTACGAGGTAGACATCGTTTTCGCCGTTTACGATCAGGCACGTTCCGCTCGCTGCAAATGCAGCCTCGCCTTCAGCGGCTTCAGGGGTTGAAATCCTCGGAAGAGGAGACCATATACTGCCTGGGAATCGACCTGATGTCACAACACTAATCGATCGCATGATCAAATAAGAACCATCAACAGGGTCCGACATAGCCATGCAATTATTCCGGTCCCAGCAGGCTATAGCGTCAAAGAATGCTTTTTCGTCCTTGTTTGTAAACTGCAGCTTCCACGTCTTTCCACCATCGAACGTCTGATAGATCCGTGATGCATCGCCGTTACCGATACTCAGGATATAGGCCGTCTTCTCATCGAATGCCTCGATATCGCGAAAATCGAGCTTTTCCGCGCCGGGGACGGTCATTACATTCCAGCTCTTACCGCCGTCGACGGTTTTGATAACCGTTCCGCCTGTACCGCTCGCCCAGATGATCTTTTCATTTATGACCGACAGCCCGCGAAACGAAGCCTTCGTTTCAACCGTCTGCTTGACCCACTGACCCACAGCCGTCGTGGAAAGTACAAAAAAGATCGCCGCCGCAATAACAGACTTCATACAGATCACAATTTATCCGAATTAAATTAACAATTTACTAATTACTAATTATTAATCAATTCAGGGTTCCTCCACTGTTCACAAAGATCGCGGCAAGCCTCGTCCCACCGAGGAAATTCAAATTCGAATCCCGAATCCGTCAATAACTTGGGAACGACACGACGGCTTTTCAGTATCAGCTCCGTCTCGGATCTCATCAGAAACGCCCCGATAGCGAGCTGCCATTCCACTGCGGGTATACCGATCGGCATTCCGTAAACTTGGCGCAGTATTCGCATAAAATCGCGATTGGGCAGCGGGTTTGGTGAAGCAATGTTTATCGGCCCGGAAAGCTCTTCCTGCTCTATCAGCCAGTAAACCGACCTAATGAAATCGTGTTCGTGTATCCACGAGATGAACTGTTTTCCGCTCCCAGCCGTGCCACCGAGGCCAAATCTGACCAGGCTAAGAAGGGTGTCAAAGATGCCGCCGCGATCCGGACTCATCGTCATTGCCGAACGCATCAGGACCTTTCGTGTCTTTGGCGTAACGGCGTCATTCGCTGCTTTCTCCCAGGCGGCGGCCACGTCAATGCTGAAATTCCAGGTATCCGGAGCCTCAGCTTCGTGACCGCCGATGATGCCCGTGACGTCGTCGTTCGGGGCGTCGAAACGGTGGGCGTAGATCGTGGCCGTGCTCGCCTGCAGCCAAACCTTCGGCGGGTGTGCTGCTGCCGCGATGGCCTCGCCGACAACCCGGGTCGAATCCACCCGAGAATCCATGATCTGCCGCCGGTTCTCTTCGTTATATCGGCAATTAACATTGCGGCCCGCGAGATTAATAACAACATCCGCTCCGTCGATCTCGGCAGCCCAATCTCCAAGTGTCTTGCCATCCCATTCGACCGTTCGCCATTCGCGTTTCTCCGGCGAGCGGCCGAGCACAACAACATCGTGACAATCCGCCAGGAAAGCCCGTGCTAAGACTGTTCCTACCTGACCCGATCCGCCCGGGATAACGATTTTCATCAATACACCATCCTCGCCTTCACCGTCCCGGGCACATCCTTCAGCAGTTCGAAGGCCTCCTTTGACAGCTTTGATTCGACGTCCAGGATCACATAGCCGATCTCGTCATTTGTCTTGAGATACTGACCGGTGATGTTGATGCCGACCTTCGACAGTCGCGAGTTGATCTCGCCGAGCACACCTGGAATATTCCGGTGAATGTGCAGTATACGGTGAGTTCCGGCCTGCGGCGGCAGCGAAACGGGTGGAACGGTCTGCGAACCCTCGCTCGTACCGAGCTCAAGGTACTTGATCAGCTTTGAAGTAACATCCAGACCGATATTGGCCTGCGCTTCTTCGGTCGAACCGCCGATATGAGGAGTCAGGATCACATTCGGCAGATTCTGAAGTTCGCATGCGAATGGATCGCCCATTCTCTCCGGCTCCTCGGGGAAAACATCGACCGCGGCCCCCGAAAGCTTGCGCGACCTGATCGCCTCGCCCACAGCACAGAGGTCAACGACATCGCCGCGGCTGTGATTGATCAGTATCGAGCCTTTTTTCATCGCCTTGATCGCTTCGGCGTCGATCATATTGCGCGTCGTCTGGTCCGAGGGCACGTGCAGCGTCACTATATCCGACTGTTTGAGCAGGTCTTTGAGTTCCCGCTGCTGCCTCGCATTTCCATGGGGCAGCTTAGTTGCTATGTCGTAATAAATAACGTGCATTCCCATCGATTCGGCCATGGTCGAGACCTGCGAACCGATATTGCCGTAACCGACGATCCCCAGCGTTTTCCCTCGCAGCTCGAACGAGCCCTTTGCTTCCTTGAGCCACTCCCCGCGATGCGCCGCGGCATTCTTGTCCGGGATCCGCCGTATCAGCATCACACAAAGTCCGATAATAAGCTCAGCAACCGACCGCGTATTCGAATAAGGTGCATTAAAGACCGCTATGCCATTTTTCGTGGCGGCTAAGAGATCGACCTGATTGACACCGATACAAAACGCACCTATCGCTACTAATTTGTCAGCCGCCGCGATGACTTTTTCAGTTATCTGGCTTTTTGAGCGGATGCCGAGCAAATGCACGCCCTTTACCGTCTTTACAAGTTCGGCCTCGGTCAAGGCCATGTTGAGCTGCTTTATATTCGTATAACCTGCCTGCTCAAATTCTTTTGCGGCCGCCGCGGAAATGTTCTCGAGCAGGAGGATATTTATCTTTTGCCGGGGGTAGGAGGTCGTCGATATTGGCATTTTTAATGGCCAACTTCCTTTATCGATTGTCATCGGTCAATTCTTCGGACAGTTCAATCTCACTATATTGCATAGCCGAAACTTTGAATCGCGAAAGTGCGTCGATAAACGCTGTTCGGGTCAGGCCCGCAACTTCAGCGGCCTTGCCTTGCGACAGGCGGCCAAGCTCGTACCACTTGACGGCTGCTGCTATGCGCATTTCTCTGACGAACTCATCCGGCGTCTCCCCGAGTGCCGCGAATGTCGTGGAAGGTATGTCTACCGATATATTTTGCATGCTTTGATTATAAGACCAATAGCCGATGGGAACAACGGCGGTCCGAAGCGGGTCGTGATGTAATTGTGTGTTGTTAATTCTCAAGGCCATCTGTCCGCCAAATTATAAAGCGTAGCGTCGTGTGAATCGGCGGGAGAAATAACATCGTCAGGCGGTGCATCTCACAAACTGCATAAGCACTTATAGTAAGAAATCAAGGAAATCATCGTTGCAACAATAAAACACTTGACAAGCTATGCAACGTTTGGTAAAACTGTTTCAGTGCTGCTGCACGGGTCGCTTCCATACGGCGTGTGCGGCATTTGAAAACTTAATTTGTTTGCAGACGGGATCAACTTTTGAATGGATCATCGCCGCTGGTTGAACGGCATAATTGCTCCTGACAGTTGTCCCGAGACGTCAAAAGGCCCATGTGATATCGCCGACGGTTTGCGGAAATGTTCTGAAGTGGAATGGTTCTGGGGAGGACCTCATTAATGTCAGGAAAAGATCGCGAACTGTTGGTGAGCTTCGATGTCGGCGGATTTGCTCGAGTGAGAAGGTTCTGGCGGGACCTGAAAATCATTTCGAGCGAACGCGGACAATAGGCTAAACAGGCTGCGATACGGACGTGGTCAGTTGAGACACGATACCGAACGCCTGCCTTCGCATGGCGGCTTCGGTTACCTACGGATCCAACCGGGCACCCTCTGTGAAGCAGCGTTTTGCGGTCTCCGAGTTGAGACATCTGGTTAGCACGGGATGCTAAAAGATCGCTGAATCCCTTTCATAAAACTAAGACGGCAGATCTCATGACTTCCGGCTCTGATCAGTGACCAACTGATCATGTCCTTTGACAGGAAGTTGCTAGTTGAGACACAAGGCTATTCGAAATTGCTCACGCACTTGGTGCCCTCGATTGCAGCGGCCATTGGAAGGAAAAAGAAGTTGAGACACACTTCAATGCCCACTGCCCACTGCCCACTGCCCACTGCCCACTTTTACATGTGGATCGTCAGATCATGGACACCCTCGGCGGCTTCCATTATCGATTCTGAGACGGTCGGGTGAGCGTGGATAATTCGGCCGAATTCTTCGGCGGTTGTCTCGAGGGCCATGGCGACGACGCATTCGGCGAGCAGCTCAGTGGCGTGAGGGCCAATGATGTGAACGCCGAGGACCTCGTCGTATTTGGTTTCTGCGACGATCTTGACGAAACCATCAGTTTCGCCGAGGATGCGGGCCTTGCCCGAGGCCGAAAATGGGAATTTGCCGACCTTTACGTCGTACCCCGCTTCTTTGGCCTTGGCTTCGGTCAATCCGACTGAGGCAACCTCGGGATCGCAGTAGGTGCAGTTTGGGACGAGGTTCTGCTTGATGGGCTCTACCTTTTTACCGGCGATCTTCTCGACGACCAGGATGCCTTCTTTCGAAGCCAGGTGGGCGAGCCAGGCAGTGTCAATGACATCGCCGATCGCATAGATTCCGGGTTCGTCTGTCTCGCAAAATTCGTTGACCTTTACGGTGCCGCGTTCGTTGACCTTGACCTTCGTCTTATCGAGCCCCAGGCCTTCGAGATACGGCATTCGGCCAACTGCGACGAGCAGCATTTCGGCTTCAAATGAGACATCCTCACCCTTGGCATTTTTGCCGGACACCTTAACGCTCTTTTTGCCCTTCTCCATTTTGTCGAGCTTGATGCCTTTCTCAGTTTTGATCCCCTGCTTCTTGAATGAGCGGGCAAGTTCCTTTGAGACATCGGCATCTTCGACGGGAACGATACGGTCGAGCAATTCCACAACGGTCGTCTCACATCCGAAGCGGGCATAGACGCTGGCAAATTCGACACCAACTGCTCCCGAGCCCATTACGATCATAGAAGTTGGGACACGATCGAGTTCGAGGATATGGTCGGAATTGACGACCTGTTTGCCGTCCGTTTCAAAGCCAGGTATCGGGCGAATGACCGAACCCGTGGCGATGATGATGTTCTTGGTATCGAGCGACTCTTTTTTGCCGTCGGCCAGATCTACCTCGACCTTACCCTTACCGGCGATCCTTCCGTGACCGTTAAAGACCGTGACCTTGTTCTTTTTCATCAGGTAGGTCACGCCGGCTGCGTTCTTATCGACGATGTTTGATTTATATTTCTGAACGCCTGACCAATCGAATTCTAATCCGGTGACCTTCAGGCCGAAATCTTCAAAATGCCCCGCTTTCTGATAAAGATGCGCCGCGTTCAATAACGCTTTGGTCGGAATACAGCCGCGAAGGCCGCATGTGCCCCCGAGCTTGGCGTCTTTTTCTTTTTCGATGATCGCTACTTTTAGACCAAGCTGTGCTCCGCGAATGGCAGCCACATATCCGCCGGGTCCGGCACCGATGATTGTTACGTCAAATTGTTCAGCCACAAATATTGTCCTCTTAAATGTTTATCAGTGAATCTCTGATTATAGCGAGTCAACCGTGAACAGACAAAAACACGCTGGGATCTTGTAACGGCAAGCCTCGTTTCAAAATGAATTAACTAAGAGTTAACACTTCTGTATCAACACTGTAACCCGGAGGCCATATCCTTCGCATTGCAACACCAATTAAATCGATTATCAAGGAGGATTCCGGGGGCGGCACGCTTTCAGGAAACCTCGCAGTTTATCTTCCATTCAGCTTTATAAAAATCAGGAGCCGATGAAAAAAATGAAATTGTTCCGCAAAAACGTAAAACGATCTGGGAGCCAGGGCAGATTGGCCAGGGCCGCAACCCTTCTCTCTTTAACTCTGTTATTGGTTCTGGGCTCATTCGGGCAGTCAGGATCTGGAAGTGCCGCTATTGAGGGCAGCATAATCGACAGTAACGCCGGCGCCGTCACCGGGGCCGCGGTGGTGATCAGGAACCTGGAAACCGGGCTTGAAAGGACCGCGGTCAGCGACGGCAGCGGGCGTTTTTCTGCCCGCGTACTGCCCGTGGGCCGTTATTCAGTTTCCGCGCAGGCGTCCGGTTTCGCCGATGCAGTTCAGAATAATGTCCAGCTGCAGGTTGGCGAAACTACCAGTATAACGGTGACCATGCAGCCCTCAGCGGTGACGGCGCAGGTCGATGTAACAGCGGGGACCGAACTGATCGCAACCGATTCGGCCGCAACAGGATCTCTCATTACAGAAAGACTTGTTTCGGATCTGCCGGTTCGCGGCCGTAATTTTACGGAGTTTGTGACCCTGACACCGGCCGTGGTTCAGGAGGCTGACCGCAGTGGCCTCGTTATCGCGGGCCAGCGGTCGATCAATTCGAATATTGCCGTGGACGGTGCCGATTTCAATGATCCGGTCCAGGGCAACCAACGCGGCGGAAACGAATCGGTCTTTTTCTTCCCTCAGTCCGCCGTTCGTGAGTTTCAGGTGGTCCGTTCAGGTGCCAGTGCTGAGATCGGGCGAACCAATGCAGGTTTCGTGAATGTAGTGACCAAATCAGGCACAAACAACCTCCGCGGTGAAGCATTCTACTTCAATCGCAACCGGCACTTGACGTCGGCAAACGCTTTCGACCGAAAGCTCGATAATGCTCAAAGCCAATTTGGCGGTTCCGTCGGCGGACCGATCGTCAGCGACCGTGCATTCTTTTTCTTCAGCCTCGAGCAGAATATTCTACGAGTACCGTTTGTGGTCGATTTCCAGGATGTCCTCGGCGTGCCGATCCCGTCGGAACTAGCAGCACTCGAGGGCGAAAAGCGGGGAACTAATAATCCGACCGCACTCTTTGGCCGCACGGATTTCATTTTGAACGACAACAACACTCTCAATCTTCAATATACCTATACCCGTATGCGAGGCGAGAATTTCGATTTTGATTCACCGCGTCAGACAACTGCCGAAACCGGCAATTACACGCGGATAGGCTCCAGCAATGGACTGAAGGGGTCCATGGTAACGGTAATCTCTCCGAATGTGATCAATGAGTTCAAAGGTCAGATAGCGACAGACAACAGGCTTGAAGAGCCGAATTCGAATATGCCCCGTATCAGCATCGCCGGTTTCGGCGATATCGGCGGAAACGATGGTCGCCCTCGTCTGTTCGAGTCAACCAGATTTCAGCTTGCCAACAATGTGAGCGTGACGAGCGGGAAGCATCAACTGCGACTCGGATTTGAATCCAACATCAATCGCGTTCGACAACGACGTGAAACCCGAATACAGGGCCGCTGGGATTTTGAGAACCGCACGCTGGGAGGCGTTCCCACTACAGGCCTGGAGCAATACATCGCCGGCCGCCCTCGACGCTTTCGTCAAACGCTGGCTCCGCAGGATCAGGAATTATCAATATTTCGGGGCACGCAGCAGGAATATGCATTGTTCATCCAGGACAAGATCCGTATGACGAACCGTCTTACGGTCGACGCAGGACTCCGGTGGGAAGCACAGATCAATCCGCAGCCGACCGATCCTTTCCCCGGCATTCCGGAGACGGCAGAGATCCCGAACGACCTGGCACAGTTTCAGCCGCGATTAGGCATGGCATACGACGTTAACGGACGCGGCGACACGGTAATACGAGTGTCGTCGGGTATTTACACTGCTCGGACGCCGGCGAACCTGTTTCAACGCGTTTTCACAAATAACGGCCTTACCACACAGGCCATCGAGATCGCTGAACCCGGCGGGTGTAGAAACTCCGCGGAGGTCAACCGCGCGGGATGCCGGCTTCGCGGCCCCGACGCCATCTTTACTTTTCCGAATGCCTTGACAACGATTCCTCCTGGGTTTGAGCAGTTCATCCAGGATCCTCGTATCTTCGGGTTCGACCCCGAATTCAAGAACCCGAGGTCATTTCAGGTCTCAGCCACTCTTGAGCAGCGGCTTTCCGACAACGTGGTGCTTTCGGTCGGTTATATTCGAAACTCGACCTGGAACCTGCAGCGTAGATTGAACCGCAATCTGTTTCCGCCTACGATCGCCGCAACAGGAATGCCGATATTTCCATCCGCGCGTCCCATTCCCGATGTGGAGTGGCTCTCCATCAACGAATCGACAGGCCATTCGACCTACGACGGTATGACCTTTACTCTCACCCGTCGACTTGCTGACAGGTTCCAGTTTCAAGCCAACTACACGTTGGCCCGGAACGTCGATGACGATTCAAACGAGCGGAATTTTTCACAGGAACCTGCACTCAACCCATTCGACCTTTCGATCGAACGGGGCTATTCGAAGCAGGACGTTCGTCATAATCTCAATATCAGCGGATTGGTCGACCTCGGCCGCGGTTTTAGTCTATCGAGTGTGCTGATCACTCGATCGGGTTTCCCTTACACCGCCGTCATCGGATTTGACACGCAGAATGACGGAAACGACGATAACGACCGTGCGATCGTCAACGGCCGCGTCGTTGATAGAAATTCGTTTCGCCAGCCGAAATTCTTCAATCTCGATCTGAGATTGCTCAAAGCATTCAGGTTTGGTGAAACAAAGCGACTCGACTTTTCGGCGGAGGTTTTCAACGTCACTAAAGCTTCCAATAAGAACTTCGGCAACGATGCGATCAGCTTCTTTGGCACACCGCTTCCTGATGGCTCGCCGTCAGAAGCAAACGCGGGCGTTCCGCTGTTCGCACCTTCAACGGCACGTTTCGGAGGCCCGAGGCAGCTGCAACTGGGAGTCCGGTTTATATTCTAAGATCGTTTCGGTTGTATCCAGGGGTTTAGAGATCGCCTATCAGCGGTCTCTAAACCACGTTTATTTATGCTGAAAATAACCAGGCTTCGAGCGCCTTTAGCCATTATCTCCTTTGTTTTCCTTTTCGGCTTGCCCGCGGCCGGACAGGGTTGGATACATCCGTTCGATCTGCCTCAGAGCCCCGCCTGCCCGAACGAGGTCATGGCTGTGATCGAGATCCCGTCGGGCAGCTCTATAAAATATGAAATAGACGGGATCAGCGGACACGTTGTGGTCGACCGTTTCCAATCAGCCCCGATGGCGTATCCGGCAAATTACGGCGTGATCACGCAAACACTCGCGGGCGATGGCGACAGTCTGGATGTTCTCGTTTACTCGCGGGCCCCCATTCAGTCCGGAGCGGCTATTGTAGTCCGCCCGATCGGCATCCTGAAAATGAAAGATGCGGGTGAGCAGGATGATAAGATCATCGCTGTTCCGACGACCACGATCGATCCCACATATTCAGGAATAAACAGTATCAATGATCTGCCCGCGATCGAGCGGGAGAGGCTGGAATTCTTTTTCCGGACCTACAAAACGATCCCCATGGGCAGAAAGATAGTAACGCTGGGCGGATTTCTAGGTGCCGTTGAAGCTCGATCGGAGATAACCACGTCAGTCCGCGAATACTTCAAACAAAAAAAGCGGTCTCCGGTTCCATGTTGAACGATAACGGCCCCCGGGCACGGGTGGTTAGAAATGACTCCCTTATACAAATACGGCGCTTTGTCCTTCGAATTTTTCTCTTAAACTGCCGCACACGACCGCGCATAACTCGAAAACGGATTCGTCAGCTATGAAATAATAAACTGTGTTACGCTCCTGTCTACGAGCAATAAGACCCGCCTCCTGAAGGATCCTGAGATGCTTACTGACGTTCGGTTGAGTGGACGCGACCGCAGCCGAAAGGTCGGTAACGCTGAGGCGGCCATCCTCGAGATTCTGTAGTATCTTGAGGCGGAGCGGCTCGGAAAGGACTTTAAACCGCGCAGCTACCATCTGAGTGGCTGCGTCTGATAATTTAGTGTGTTCGATCTTCATCTTGCTAATTGACAGTATAACGATATAGTTATATAGTCATACGCAAGATGATTATAATGGGTTGTGGAGAGGGATTCAAGACCGATGATAAAACAAGCAACAGTACACGAGATAAATGAGTTGTTGAGCAGCAGCGGCGAATGCCAGGTTATCGACGTTCGCGAGTTTTCTGAATTCAACAGCGAACGGATCGCGGATGCACAATTGATGCCGCTTTCGAATTTCGAAAAACACGCTGATGAGATCGACCATTCCAAACCGGTCTACCTGATGTGCCGTTCGGGCAACCGGGCCGCAAAGGCCGCGGAAAAACTGGCACAGAAAGGATTTACCGATATCCATGTAATTGAGGGTGGAATGGCGGCGTGGGGCAGTGCGGATCTTCCTATCATTAGAGGTGAGTCGAATGTCTGGTCGCTTGAGCGGCAAGTGCGATTTGCGGCAGGATCTTTCGTATTGGCGGGGATACTGCTGGGAGCTTTCGTTAGCCCGTATCTGTATCTGCTTTCAGCATTTGTCGGTGCCGGGCTTGTATTCTCGGCTGCTACGGATACCTGTGGAATGGCGATGGTTCTTGCAAGAATGCCGTGGAACAAAGCGCCGTCGAATTGAAGAGTAGCGAGGATACGACCGACTTTGACGGCGAATCTTTAAACCTGATCGTACAATATAATTATTGATAGATCGCGGGAGAAATAAAATGAACTTTAAACAATTCTATCTCGGATGCCTTTCCCACGCTTCTTATTATTTGGGCTCTGACGGCGAGGCGGCGATCATCGATCCGCAGCGTGACGTCGAGCAATATTTGCAGGAGGCGGAAGCAAACGGGCAGAAGATCAAGTATGTGATCGAGACCCACTCGCATGCCGATTTCGTAAGCGGGCATTTGGAACTTGCCGCCAAAACAGGTGCCCAGATCGTTTATGGGAAAAGGGCAAATACCGAGTTTCCGACTCTCAAGGTGGCAGATGGCGATGAATTGCAGGTCGGCTCAATAAAGCTGCGTTTCCAGGAAACGCCCGGACACACGCCGGAGGGTATTACGATCCTGGCGGAGGATGGTGTAGACGATTCGGCCCCGCTTAAGATGTTCACGGGTGACACGCTTTTTATAGGCGATGTAGGCCGGCCCGACCTGGTCGGCTCGAAGGGCTTCACAGCAGAAGAGATGGGCGAGATGCTTTATGACTCGCTTCATAACAAGATTCTGCCCCTGCCTGACGAAACCGAGGTCTATCCGGCCCACGGAGCCGGGAGCCTTTGTGGTAAATCGCTTTCGAAGGAAACTTGGTCCACGCTCGGTAACCAGCGGCAATTTAATTACGCCCTTCAACCCATGTCTAAAAAGGAGTTCGTCAAACTGGTGGCTGCTGACCAGCCCGAAGTGCCCGCGTATTTCCCGAGAAGTGCAGCTAAAAATCTGGCGGGTTCCGTATCGCTGGCCGACCTGCCCAAACCCGAACGGCTCTCGACCGGGGTGGTCGATTCATTCGACGGTGTCGTACTGGACGTGCGAAAGAATTCCGAATACGGCGCGGGCCACATTCCGAATTCGATCAACATCGGGCTCGGCGGTCAGTTCGCGTCATGGGCTGGAACGATGATACCGATCGGCACCAGAATAGCGATCGTTGCTGCCGCCGAAGAGCAGGTCGACGAGGCTTTTATGCGTTTGGCCCGCGTCGGGCATGATACGGTTGAGGGGTTCATCCTGATCGGCGATTATCAGGGCAAAATGAAAGCAGTAGAGCAAATGTCCGTACAGGACGTCGACACGCTGCTGAGCTCGAACGAGAATGTGCAGTTGGTCGATGTCAGACGGGTGGCGGAGTATAACGCTTGCGGATTATCGAAGTCGGTCAATATACCCCTCGATAAGCTTGCCGCAGAGTTTGACACCCTCGATCCGTCGATTCCGACATATGTGATCTGTCAGGGAGGATATCGGTCGAGCCTGGGCACGAGTATTCTTGAGAATGCGGGATTCGGGAAGATCGTAAATATAACTGGCGGGATGACGGCATGGCAGGCAGCGGGGCTGGAAACGGAAACTGCGGCGGCGGCCTGTCCGTTATCGTGATCTAAAATGAATATGAAAATGATCTCGATCCTTATTTTGGCAGCCATATTGACTGTGGGTTGTCAGACGGCTCCGCAGAAACAAACAGATCTGCAACGTCAATCAAAGGCAGCGGTTGTCGGCGAGGTTTCGCCCGAGGCGGCATTGCCGGCGATCGAGGCTGCCTATTCGCAATTCATAGACGTTCGCACGGCAGAGGAATACGCACAGGGTAACGCATATCGTGCGCGGAACATTCCTCTCGACAACATGGTAGATAATCTCGATAAGCTTAATAAAGATGATCCGGTTTACATCATTTGCAGGACCGACAACCGTTCGAGGCAGGCGGCCGAGATCCTGGTGGATGCCGGATTCAGACAAGCGATCGTCATTACCGGCGGAACACAAGCCTGGGAGGAGGCGGGCCTGCCGATGGGCAGGAGGTAGAATGTACGAAATTTTGATCTTTCTCGGCATTCTTGGCTTCTGGCTGCTTTTGCAGTTGGTGATCCTTCCTCGGCTCGGCTACAACACCTGAATGCGCGGAGCATGTAACGTCGAGGCTCGACGAACAGAAAAGAAGAAAGGTTAAATGCCAAGTGGAAAGGTTCATGATGCGGTAACGCTCGGGCTGGCCCTTCCCGCGTTCGGGAGTGCATATCTCGCCACAAGCAGTTGGCAGGCATCGCTGATCTGTGGTGCGGCCTTCATCTTTGGCGGGTTGATGTTCGGCCCGGACCTTGATACTGTTTCACGGCCTTATTCGAGATGGGGGCCGGCTCGTACGATCTGGCTTCCATACCAGTATTTTTTCCCACACCGTTCCCGCTTTTCACACGGACTAGCTTTCGGAGCCTTGATCCGTGTGGTCTATTTCCTGGGCTCCGTAACTCTGATCCTGTTGATGGCGAATTTTCTATATCAGGCACTTACGGCTGGAGTATCGCCCGAATTCGACGATATCGTCGGGATGTGGAGCCGAATGGGCGAATCTCTCCGAGCTTATTTCGGGAAGAACATCCTAGTCCTGATATTTGCCGGATTATGGGCTGGGGCTGCGAGCCATACCTTTACCGATATGGCAGGGTCATTTATCAACACAGGTCGAACCGGGAAATTTTTCTAACGTTTGCCGCCGGTGCGAGCTGTGTAGAGCCGTAACGCCTGACGGCGTACGGCGTCCGAAACATTTCGGTTTTTTGACAAGCTAACAAGATCGCGCAGTTGAAGCCTGCTCATGATCGTCATGACGCTGGCCATCGGAGTCCTTGGGTTTTTGGCGAGGTTATGCATGACATTATAGCTCCGTGACCATTGCCGGTTTGAAGCGATCAGGCGAAGAATATCTTCGCTTAGCGATCTCATAGCAGCCATCGATTCGACCTCCTGCTCGGATATCCGCGGGTTATTTACCACGGCCGCAGAAACGAGTCTATTCGGATCGCGTATGAGGATATTACGCGCTTCACGGTCACCCTTCATGGCCAGTTTCACGCGATCTTTTACGCCCATTCGCATGATCCTGTTGATCATGGATATGCGTTCGCCTGTAAGATCAGCCTCTTCCTCCGACTGGAGTTCGCCGAGGATCTTGCCAACCGCGGCGGCCCGCTGTTCCGCGGATTCCTCGTATATCTCCTCGATAAATTCGAGCCCCAGCCACGAATCGTCGGTTTCGCGGTCCATCGATTCGATATGCTTGGCGATCAACAAAGCATCCTCTACACTTAGTCCCGACCCTTCGAGATCATCCGTAAACTCAGCCTGCTCAATGAATTCGGCGGCCGCCTCGTTACCGCGGGCACGAAGTTCGTTCGCGATCTGCTCGGCACCGCGCTCTTTTTCGAAAAACTCGCGCTTTACCTCTGAGGCCCTGCGTTCGGCTTCGGGAGTTCGGGAAACATTCCTGAGAATGGCATCTATAATGCCTGGGTTGCGGATCAGGAGTTGTTGATTAAGAGAGATCAACTCAAGAAGCGGGCCGTGCTGCGTGGTCGCGGCGAAAGTTTCAATAGCCGAGCCGGGCGTTTCCGCGTTCGTTATTACCGACTCGTATATTTCCGGGGGAAGGCCCTGGCTGACAGCGAAATAGGCAAGCACACGCGGTGCGGATCCAGACGATCGAAGTGTTGATTGGAGTGCAGCGATATCCTGCGCTCGGAGAGTGCCGATCGCATTCTCCCTCAATTCAGGATCGGAACTTTCGGCAAAGTTCACCAAGATCTCGAGGAGATCGTTTTGCGGAAGGGGCAAAGCTCCACGGGAGGCCGCGATCTGCGCTCCACGAGGCGCCGTTCCCTCTACCACTGAGCGAACCACCGGATTACTGGATGTGATCTCGGAATTCATAATCGACAGGAGAAATCCTGTCATTAAACGTATAAAATATTTCGGGAGTCGGAGCTTTCGTGTTCAGTCTCCCGATTTTATCACATAGGACTATTTACTTGAGAAGCCGCGTAGCTATACTGGAATAGTAAGCGTGAGCTTTATTACCTATGTTTTTGTCCGCATTGAATACCTAGCCATCATAGTACTTTAAATCAAAAGATAATGATAAAAGACGATCTGAAACGAATAATTTCCGAACATAATGCCCGTGTGGGCGTGATCGGGCTCGGATACGTAGGCCTGCCGCTCATAATCGAGTTTTGCCTAAAGGGCTTCGAGTCCATTGGTTTTGAGGTTGACGAATTCAAAACTGCCGAGATAAAAGCCGGGCGTTCATACATCGTGGATGTTACGAATGAGAATGTTAAGAAATGCATCGACGCCGGCAAACTTACCGCAACTACGGATTTCAGCGAACTCAACAATTGCGATGTCATCATAATCTGCGTTCCGACCCCGCTTCGCAAGACCAAGGATCCTGACATGTCGTATATCCTGACGGCCGGTGCCGAGATCCAGAAGTACATGCGTACCGGCCAGTTGATCATACTGGAATCCACCACTTATCCCGGCACGACCGACGAAATTCTAAAACCGATGTTCGAGGAGAAAGGGTTCAAGCTTGACGAAGATTTCCTGCTTGCTTTCTCGCCCGAGCGGGTCGATCCCGGCAATCCTCAATTCCAAACCCACAACATTCCGAAGGTCGTCGGCGGCGTATCGGAAGATTCGACCGAGGTCGCGGCCCAGCTTTACAACGAGATCGTCGACCAAGTGCATCCGGTTTCTTCGGCTCGTGTGGCCGAGGCCGCAAAGCTCTGGGAGAACACTTTCAGAGCAATAAACATCGGCATGGCAAATGAGATGGCCAAGCTCTGTAACGCTTTGGGCATCGATACCTGGGAAGTCGTCCGGGCTGCGGCAACCAAGCCCTTCGGATTTATGCCGTTTTTCCCCGGTCCCGGCATCGGCGGACACTGTATTCCGCTGGATCCTCACTATTTATCGTGGAAAGCCCGTCAGCATGGATTCGACTCGAAATTCATCTCGCTTGCCGAGCAGATCAATTCGACCATGCCGAATTATGTGGTCGAGCTGGCAACTACGGCCCTCAACGAGGTTAAAAAGTCCGTCAACGGTTCGAAGATCCTGATCCTCGGCGTGGCCTATAAAAAGGATATCGACGATATGAGAGAATCGCCGGCATTATCCATCATCGATCTGCTGCGGGCCGACGGGGCCGAAGTTTGTTATCACGATCCTTTTGTCGACGAAGTGACCTTCGACCACGCATACACGATCGGTGACGGCGAATCTCTTCATAATCAGGATCTAACCGATGACCTGATATCCTCTTCAGACTGCGTGATCATCTGTACCGATCATTCCGATCTGGATTACAGCCGCGTGTGTGAGCTCGCACCGCTGGTGGTTGATACAAGAAATGCTCTGTCAAGTGACGTTCGCAACGGTAGTAGAGCTCGGGTTGTTCGGCTTTAAGTCGTAAAATGAAACACGGTCAAAAATCAAAATGGCTGGAACGGGTGCCGGTTGTTTGTCTTCTTTTCCTCTTGTTGCTTTCACCGAGAATAGTTCAGGCACAGTTACCGCGCCCAGATTCCAAGCTGCCAATTACCGTTAAGGACTTCCTGACCACTTGGTTAATAAATCGGGATCTTCCAAGCGCATTGCGATTTGTTTCATCTAACGCCATCGCTGGAAGCTGCATTATCCCGGAGAGACTCGCGAATAAGAAAAAGTTGTCCAAGCACGAAGTGCTCTCGATCTTCCGAGAGATGCTTGATCCGACTGATTCACCGCGCTGGTCAAAGCTAGACGATGTTGCCACGTCAGTTGGAGCGGACCTATTAGGCGGCGCTGAAACAATCTCGTTCGGAAAAGAGTGGCAATCATATTTTCACATATACAGACTTCGCAGTAACTCAGAAGCCTCAAACACTGCCTTCGTGTGTAAATTCGATGACAGAGAGTCATTTAGGCACAAAGTAGCGGAAGCCCATGTACGGTACGTGATTACCAGATTGAAGTCGGGCCGAGGCCCGTCTCTTATTTTTACATCTCTATGGATTCCGGAAAAAGGCAATTGGCGTATCCTGACCATGGAAATCGGATCTGACGAAGATTAATTGGATTGACCATGTTTAAGATACTCCTCATTGCTGGCGCCCGGCCTAATTTTATGAAGGTCGCGCCGATATTTGCTGAGATGAAACGGCGGACTGACGACTTTGAGCCGAAGATCGTGCATACGGGCCAGCATTATGATGCGGCGATGTCGGATTCCTTTTTCGACGATCTGGGTATGCCCAAGCCGGATGTTCACCTTGGTGTAGGATCGGGATCGCATGCTATCCAAACGGCCAAGGTCATGATGGAATTTGAACCCGTTGTGGTAAGGGAAAAGCCAGACTGGGTGCTGGTCGTCGGTGATGTAAATTCGACCATCGCCTGCGCCCTTGTATGCTCGAAGCTCGGGGTGAAGGTGGCTCACGTCGAGTCGGGCTTGCGTTCGGGTGACCGGACGATGCCGGAGGAGATCAACCGCATTCTGACAGACGCGATCTCTGACCTGTTGTTTACTACCTCCCAGGATGCCGACGCTAATCTGGAGCGGGAGGGAATTTCAAAGAGCAAAATACGCTTTGTCGGCAATGTAATGATCGACTCATTGATGGACCATTTGAAGCTCGCCGAGCGGTCAAGCATTCGAGAAGATCTCGGCGTGTCATCAGTCGAATACGCCGTTCTCACGCTTCATCGTCCGTCTAACGTCGATATAATTGAAACTTTTTCGGGCATACTTTCGGCATTGCTCGAAGTATCGTCGCTGCTGCCGATAGTATTCCCGGTCCATCCTCGGACCCGGTCGAAAATTGAAGAGTTTGGCTATGGTGAACTCATCCGCAATTCTTCGATCCGGCTGATCGACCCGCTTGGCTATATTGATTTTATGCGGCTGTATAGCGGTGCGAAGATCGTTCTGACCGATTCCGGAGGTCTGCAGGAAGAGACCACCGTTCTCGGGATACCCTGTCTGACTCTACGCAACAATACCGAGCGACCTGTAACCGTGGAATTGGGCACCAATGAGCTGGTTGGCGTCGATCCTAAAAAGATCGTTGCGGCCGCGGAGAAGGTACTTGATCGCGAAACGGCGGCCGCTCATAAGGTCCCGCCGCTCTGGGATGGCAAAGCGGCGGGTCGGATCTGTGACGAACTGATCGCGGGCTAGCTTAGTTTACTTGCCCATCGGATGTCCGGCCGATTTCCAGGCCTGCGTTCCGCCAACCAATGCGTGGGTGTCAGGGATGCCTTTCTGGTTCATTTGGAGTGCCAAACTGGCACTCGTTCCTTCGGCCGGTCAGGAACAATAGACGATCACCTTTTTCCCCTTCGGTATAGACGAAAATTTCTCGTGTGCATTTGCTCCGCTGGGGATGCTGATGGCGCCCCGAATATGTTCATCTTTGTAGGCAGGTTCAGGACGACTGTCCACAAAAACGGCTGTCCCCGCGTCAAAGGCCTTCTTAGCTTCCTCTACCGAGATCCGCGGAACTTCGGCAGCACTCTTATAATTCTTCGCGTCGCCTGCAGGTTTCTCCGTATCGGGGGTTGCCGAAGGCTTCGCTGCCGCGGGCGTCGCTGCCGGTTTCGTGAGGTTGGCGACCGTTGTATTATCCTGACAGCCCAGCAAAAAAGTCAGGCTGAGAATTAACGAAAGACTGATCATCATAAAGTTTTTATTTCTCACCAAATGCCTCCAGGACTTCGTCGGCATGTGCCGATACATCTACTTTATCAAAGATCTTCACTATTTTGCCCTCTTCATCGATCAGAAACGTCTTGCGGTTGGTCCCCATGTACTTTTTCCCGTACATACTCTTCTCGCCCCAAACGCCGTAATCGCTGACGATCTGTTTGTCGGTGTCGGCAAGCAGATCAAAGGGCAGTTCGAATTTTGAGATGAATTTCTGATGAGACTTTTCGTCGTCTGTCGATACCCCGAGGACCCGAATATTCTTGCTTCGGTAAACGTCGTCAGCATCACGAAATGAGCATGCTTGTTTGGTACAGCCCGGCGTGTCGTCCTTGGGATAGAAATAGAGAACGACCCGCTGGCCTTTGAGATCGCTCAGCTTTACGGGGTTGCCGTTCTGATCGTTAACGGTGAAATCTGGTGCTTGGTCGCCTTCTTTTATCATAATAGTCCGCAAAAAATGTAGAATCGAATTTTCCGATTGTACCATTATGCTATGAAACTGTTGAGCGAAACCGAAGGACTAAAGCGTCTCAACCGGATCAGGGAGAATTTCCGCGAAGAGATCCGCAGCGGATATGAGCCTCGGGCAAAAGACTGTCTCAACTGCGAAGTGCAGGGTTCGTGCTGCACGGATGCTCATTTTGTGAACGTGCATGTCTCAAGGCTCGAAGCTGCTGCGATCGGGAAAATCGTTGAGAGCCTGCCGGATGAAAAACGAAATGCCGTTCGGGCCCGCGTCTCAGATGCGATCAGCCGATATGGTCTCGATCGGGAAGGTGATAGTTATTCGAAAACTTTTTCTTGCCCGCTCTTTGAATCCGGAACCGGATGCCTCGTACACTCGACAGCCAAGCCGCTGCCGTGTGTCTCACATGCCTGTTACGAAAATTCGGCCGACGTGCCGCCCGATGAACTTCTGGCCGAACGTGAAAAAGAGGTGGACGATCTGAATCGGCGGGTCTATGGCTCGTCTCAACTTTTGTTTCCGCTTCCGGTTGCCTTGGAACGCCGACGATAGTTCGTCTCAACTTTTGAATCGGAGATTTTCGGCCTACGTATTGAGGGTTTGATCATCCCGGATAGTCGCGTCTCAACTCTTTAAGAAGCTACATTGCTTTTACCCGATTCAAATCGATGCGTGTCTCAGGTCGTCTGTGTGGTCAGATCGCAACCTCGTCTCAACTCGTTGAAGCAGATCGGAAGTCGTTTGTCTCAACTTCCAGCTAACTCCCCTTCAGGGAGCCTTTGACGGTAATCCTATACCTGGGGTTCCGCTCACTCCACTCGCTGCGACCAGGCTATATTCTGTGTCGCCTTCAGCGACAGGACCGATGGACGATCCCGATCGGTGTTAAGGCTTTGCGAGAAGCCAAACCAGGAAATAACACTAACTGGCACGAAATTCTACATACATTTATTACCCGCAGGATGATGTATAAAATATATATAAAGGTATGAATGTCCTGAGGGCAAATGTGTGCTGTTTATCGCAGTAGATGCTTTTTCGGTGGCCTGCTGCTTTTCCTCAAGAGTGATAGGCGATGCGTGACGACACCGCATTTCGTCACGATCGGCTGATCGAAAGCCGCCCCGCGAACCAGTCCTGGAAAATCAGCTTAAATTGTCAAAGATGCACCACCGTATGGAGGCGGCGGCGGACGGCACAACAGCCGACGTAGTGAATCTAACACGTGTTGCATAGCTTGTCAAGCATTTTATTTGTGAAACAGTATTTTTTTTTCGACAGACTTTGAGGGTTGAAGAAATGCTCCCGCAAAGCCGCGAAGAACGCAAAGAAAAAGGGCGCAATGTTAAGGAGCAGGGTGCTTTTTCGAGGATGCCTTAAAAGGCGAAGGCTAAGCCGCGAGGAAGACGGCTTAGCTTTTTGAGACCGCAGTTTAGCTAACGTCCTAGCTCGATCGCCGCAGGCGGCCGCCGAGGATGGTCATTGGTATGAGCAGGGCCAGGAACAGGATGTGATACCACGCGGGGGCGAGGTTCCATGCCATGTATTGGACCGGGATCCCGACGAGAAGCAGAACAACGCCGAGTATCAGGGTCGACCGGCTGTATTCGCCCGCCACGAGGGCGGCCATATACCCCGCTATGACGGTGGTAAATATGGTACGGAGAAGGTTTATTGCCAGTATAGATATAGGCGAGTCAAGCGGCTGGCCGCTTGTGAGAGCAGCCTCTCCGGCAGCCGCGTGAGTTCCATACCATTCCGGAAAGAGCATTATGAAAAGCTGGTGGGTGCCGACCCATACGATCGACCAGACAATAAATCCGACGATAACACCGAGAATGATCTTGAGCATGTGTTTCCTCCGATACCTTCCTAATATAAAAATAGGGAATTCGAAATTTACTGAAATTCCGGATCCCCTTGATGTGTATGCGTGAGGAAACTTTATTCGCGGAGGTGAAAAAAGTCAATTCGCGGCATTGTTTTGGAATCGACGAATTGTGTTCTCTCCGCCTTCAAATCCTCACCCCTATTTTATCTGCAGGTCGAAGGGCATCATGAGCATGGCTTCGCCTCGCTGCATTCGGTCGATCACTGCGGCGTAGCGGAACACACGGCGGAGGTCCTCGGGGAGGGATTCGAGAAGGCCGGCCTGGGCCTTTTGCTCGGCGGACAGAGCGGTGTCATTCGAGAAAAATGTTTCGAGGAACGGGCGCGGCTCGGGCAGAACGACGCGGCGGACATCTTTGTCGGCAGGCAGCTCCGCGAGCTCTTTTGCAATGGTGATCGCACGTTCGAGGCCTCCGAATTCGTCGATCAAGCCGTTGGCCTTGGCCTGTGTGCCGGTCCATACCCGGCCCTGGCCGAGGGTGTCGACCTCCTCGATCGTCTTATTTCGTCCCGTTGCGACCTTTGGAATAAAGTTGTCGAAATAGATGCTGTTGGTCTGCTGCTCCATCTTGGCGCGTTCCTCGGGCGTCCATTTTTGAGTCTCGCGAAAGATGCCGGCATTCTTGCCGCGCAGCGTGTATTCATTAGAAACACCGAGCCAGTCATAGAGTCCCTGAATGACAGGTTTACCCATGAAAACGCCGATCGAGCCGGTGATCGAGGCCGGTTCGGCAACGATCTTATTGGCGTTGCAGGCTATGTAATAACCTCCGGAAGCAGCGACATCGCCCATCGACACAACGACGGGCTTCTTGGCTTTGGCATTCTCGATCGCATACCACATCATGTCCGATGCAAGGGCAGAGCCGCCCGGCGAATCTACCCTGAGGACGATGGCCTTTATGCTTTTGTCATTTGCAGCAGTGTTTACAGCTTCGACGATCGTGTCAGAGCCGACCATTTCGCCGGTCAGCGGACTGCTGCTCGACTTGCCGATGTTTATCGCTCCCGAAGCATAGATAACGGCTACTTTTTCACCATTATTAAGGCCAAGGCTGTCGGAAGGAATGTCGCGATAGGCGCCCCCGCGGATGGTGCGAAGCTTTTCGTCCTCTTTATAGCCAAGCCTGGCTTTTAGATCGTTCTCGACTTGCTCGCGATAAAAAGCTTCGTCTATCAGACCCAGCGACTTTGCCTGCACGGCGTTATAAGGTGCGCCATCGACCAGGGTCTGTACATCTTCGGGAGATTTTTTTCTCGATTCGGCAACCGCGGTGGTAAAGCGGGCTACGTATTCGTCGAGGATGGCGTTGACCACTTCACGCTGGCCCTCGGACATTTCCTCTCTCGTAAAGCGGTCGGGAGCATTCTTGTATTTGGGGCCGACCTGAATGACATCAGCCTCGATGCCGAGTTTATCGAGCGAGCCCTTGTAAAACATTGCTTCGGCGGCAAACCCATTTATCCAGATATCGCCCGCCGGCGGCAGAAAGACCTTGTCGGCGGCGGTCGCGATGTAATATTCGCGGTTCATGCCGAGCTCCATATAGGCATACACCGGCTTGCCCGAAGTTTTAAAATCGATGATCGCGTCGCGCAATTCTCCGGATTTTCCCCAGCCTATACCAGGAAAGTTGATATCGAGGAGGACACCGCCGATGCGATTGTCGACCTTAGCTTTTCTCAGCTGAGTAAGAAGGCTGGTAAAGGACTGCTGTGGGCTGATACCGAAGGCTCTGGCGAGCGGTTCGTCCGGGACGTGATCAGGCAGGCTGCCTGAAACACTTAGTACGAGGACGCCGTTATTCGGCACATCGGGGCGACCCATCGTTCGGACCGCGAAGATGAGCCCGATCGCACCAACGATCAGAAGAGCGAAGAGAACTCCGCCAACGAGTAAAAAAATCTTTCCTGTTTTAGACATTGCCATGGTTAATGAATTTTATAATAGATCGGGAGATAATCGAATTTTGTCCCAACTAAATAATACGAAAGAAAGTGTGAAATGTTTGGTCCGATATTAGGTGCGTGGTGTTTCGAAACTCGAAAAGACAGTCATGAGACACCCGCGACACCCGAAAAAGGCATCCAACCGACTTCTGGCAGTATCTTTATCCGATTCCTCCGTTTATGTGTTGTTAGTTATAATGTAGGGCTTATCGTACGGGTATATTTGATTCGCTGAATATGGCAAAAAAAGGTTCTGTTCTTATTTGTGACGATGAAGAGATCATGCGCGACGTACTGGAGACGATCCTGTCCGGAGCCGGCTATAGGGTCGAGATCTCAAAAACGGGTGAAGAAGCGCTGGAGGTCTATTCGCAAAAGCCCTTCGATGTCGTTCTGATGGACGTATCGATGCCGGGGATCGGCGGCCTTACCGCCCTCGAGCAGCTTATCTCACTCGATCCGGAAGCTGTGGTCCTGATGGTCACAGCCTATGCGACCTTCGACACGGCGATCTCGGCGTGGGAAAAAGGGGCAGCAGGTGTTATTCGAAAACCATTCCAGAACGAGCAGATCCTCGCACTCGTCGCGAAGGGCATACGAAAACGACGAAAGGAAGAGGAACGGCAGACGCTTCGTCATGCGATGGTCCGTTCGGTAAAACGTGAGGGCTTCATCGGGCGTTCGGAGATCATGGAGAGTGTCTTCAGACTGGTGGACCGCGTCGCAGCCGCACGGTCGACAGTTCTGATAACCGGCGAAAGCGGTACCGGCAAGGAACTGGTCGCGAAGGCGATCCACGAATCAAGCCCGCGGTCGCAGTGCCCATTCGTGGTAGTAAACTGCTCGAATATCCCTTCGGAACTGCTCGAATCGGAGCTTTTCGGTCACACGAAAGGTGCGTTTACCGGCGCAGTCGCGGCGAAAAAGGGGCTGTTCGAAGTAGCGGACACAGGCTCGATCTTTCTGGATGAGATCGGCGACCTGAGGCCGGAAACCCAGGTGCGTTTGCTGCGGGTGATACAGGAGAGGGAATTTACGCCGGTCGGCGATACGACACAGATCAAGGTAGATGTGCGCATTATCGCGGCCACGAATGTCGATCTGAAAGAGGCGGTACGCAACGGGCAGTTTCGCGAAGACCTATATTATAGATTGTCGGTAGTGCCGCTCGAACTCCCGCCGCTCAGGGCGCGGCGCGAGGACATTCTACCGCTGACCCAGCATTTCATTCGAAAATATGCCGCCGAGAATGACCGGGATATCTCGGAAACGGTTCGGCCGGATGTGCTCTCACTGCTGGAAAATTACAATTTTCCCGGCAACGTCCGCGAACTCGAAAACATTATCGAACGTGCGATCGTGATCGCCCCTACGGACGAGATAACGGTCGAATGTCTGCGCCCCGAAGTGCGCGATCCGGAACTTGCCCTCAAAATGATGGCCGCTACCGTCGGCGTCTCTAGTGATATCGATCTTGCCCGAGGCGTTAATTTTTATGACGA
The DNA here is from genome assembly GCA_041745615.1 of Pyrinomonadaceae bacterium. Taxonomy (GTDB): domain Bacteria; phylum Acidobacteriota; class Blastocatellia; order Pyrinomonadales; family Pyrinomonadaceae; genus OLB17. Next base: position 29,916 of record JBGTIP010000011.1, read on the forward strand.
GGTCAAGAAATTTGAGATCGACCTGATTCATAGAGCGCTGGAGCAGACGGGCGGCCACCAATCCCGCGCGGCCCGCCTGCTCGGGTTGAACGCTACAACCCTTAATTCCAAGATCAAGAACTACAATATCGAATTCCGCGTATAGATCGACCTCTCCAAAAATATGAAGTTTTATTCAATATATTTTCGGAAATCCATTTTTTGACCAAAACTCTAACGCCCAGAGAACCCGAAACGTCTTTGTTTGTGGAGCGTTTTCCATTTATACCGCCTTCTACACCTCGTGGTACGCTACTTGCCCTATTTGACCCTATAACTCTCGCAGCCGCTTAGATTTACTTCAACAGCGGTTACGAAATGTCTTTACGGGGAAGTGCGTGGTACCGTGAACGACTGATCGGCCCAACCCGATATTAATCCTCACGCTTTAATAAAGAAGACCAAAAGGTTGGAGAATCATATGTTTAAATATTTGACGCTATTGCTGACATTGTTTTTGTCAGCGACGCTCGGCATCGCACAGGATACCAGCGGCAGAATAGTAGGGACTGTTAACGCTTCAGACGGCGTTATCGCCGGTGCGACTGTCGTCGTCACCGATAATCAAAAGGGTAAGACCCAAACACTGACCACGAGTGAGAGCGGTACCTTTACTGTAGGCCAACTCGAGTTTGGCACGTACACGGTCAGGATCAGTGCTCCGGGTTTTAAGACCTTTGTTGCGACTGATGTTAAAGTGGATGCCGGCCGGGAGCGCACACTTGACGCTGTTCTCGAGGTTGGAGCTATCGCCGAGGAAGTTACCGTTACCGCGGGCGGCGGTGAGGCCATCAACGCGACCAACGCGGAATTGAGCACCACGATCTCGCAGGAACAGATCAGGGAACTCCCACTCAATACCCGTAACCCGCTTGGTTTGCTGAAT
>JBGTIP010000012.1:0-39208 GCA_041745615.1 Pyrinomonadaceae bacterium
GCCGCCGCGTTTTTCTTGCGGTTTAGCTTCGTTGACCTTGAGCTCGCGGCCATCGACTTCTTTGCCGTTCAGCTGCGAGATGGCATTTTCGCCTTCTGCCTGTGACGACATTTCGACGAAAGCAAATCCGCGTGAGCGGCCTGTTTCGCGATCTTCGATGATGTTGGTCGATTCTACGGTTCCGATCTCGCCAAAGAGGTCGTTAAGATCCTGATTCGTTGTGTTGAAGGAAAGATTTCCTACGTAAAGTTTCATTGACATTTTTAATATTTACCTTTTCCCTTTTCGGGAATTCTAAAGAAGCTGGAACCGATATGTCTTCGAAAACTTTATGCCGCGAAGCGATCGATCCTGGATACTCAAAAAACTACTGAGAGTGACTTCTGTTTACTAATAAGGGCCCGCTCTCAAACTTATCCAAAATCGCTTTAGACGAAGCGCGTGAAGTTACCACGCGAGAGTAGGATTAACAGAATCTATGATGCACGTTTCACCAGACAATAGCAAATTGTTTTTTACAAGGTTAATATAGTTCAAAATAACCCTCATGGAAACCCAGGGCGTAACAGACCTTCTCATCAAGTTCTCAGACGGCAAGCGTGAGGCCGTCGATCAACTGCTGCCGCTGATCTACGACGAATTAAAACGCATCGCGGCAAATTACCTGCGGCGCGAACGCTCAGATCACACCCTGCAGCCGACGGCCCTCGTCAACGAAGCCTACATGAAAATGATCGACATCACACAGGTGTCGTGGCAGAACAAGGCGCATTTTATCGGCGTCGCGGCCAATCAGATGCGGCGCATACTGGTCGATCATGCCCGCCAGCATAACGCACAGAAACGCGGCGGCGAATTTCACATCCTCACCCTCAACGAAGAGATCGACAAGGCCGACGAGCAAAGCACCGAGCTGATCGCACTCGACGACGCCCTGACCGAGCTCGCGAAGATGGACCCGATCAAGGCCCAGATCGTCGAACTGAGATACTTCGGAGGCCTGACAACCGACGAAACCGCCGAGGTCCTCGACGTCTCCCCCATCACCATCAAACGCCACTGGAAGATGACCAAGGCGTGGCTGTACGGGCAACTGACTAAGCAGTAGTCAGTTGTCGGTTGTCGGTTGTCGGTGGTCGGTTGTCGGTTGTCGGTTATCAGTTGTCGGTTGTCGGTTGTCGGTTATCAGTTGTCAGTTGCCGCGTCTCCCGTCTCCGCGCCTCCCGTGTCTGCGGGAGGATTTTTCCACCCACCAAACCAATCCTCTATCTATTTTCTTGGCGAATCGCCTAATTGCTTACCGCTTATCGCTGACTACTGACTACTGACTACTGACTGCTTCCCGTGATACTTTCCTCGCGACTCTTTCGCCTTAATTGATGAAGGACGAATGTCCAGCATTGATAACAAGGAGAAACTGCAATGATCAATCATATTTCTATCGGGGTGACCAACCCGGAAAAGGTCGCAAACATTATCGCCGAGCTTTGGGGCGGATACGCATTTCCATTCCCGCCGAGTCCGGGCGGTTATGTCGCATTTGCCGATGACGGCCGCGGGACGATGGTCGAGGTCGTGCCGGCGCACGTACAGCTCGTTCCCGGAATGGGCCTGCCCGAGGAAGAGGGCTTTACTCAGGAGACTATTACGGACGATTTCGAGGCTACATTTGTGCCTGACAATGAAACAACGCTCTTCGGATCGGTCCACCTGAACATCAATTCACCGCTCGATGAGGAAACCATAAAGGCGATCGCCGCCCGCGAAGGCTGGCGCTGCTTTACGGCAAACCGCGGCCGCGGGTTGTTTCAACTCATCGAATTCTGGGTCGAGGACCGGTTTATGATCGAGGTCAACACACCCGAGATGACCGCCAAATATGTCGAAATGGCCACGCCTGAGAATTGGGCGGCGTTCTTACAATCTCCGCTCCCGCCCAAATACACCAACAACTACGCAGGTCTGGTCGGGTAAACGCAATAGACACTGATCGGTGTCTAAATAATATTGGGCGATGATGCATCACACATCATCGCCCATTTCGCGTATCAGTTAGACAAGCCCAACACAGGAACTCCCCCTTGATCTGTTAAATATTTGTCCTGTGTAATCTCCCCTCTACGCGAAAAGTGAACCACTGAATACCGAAAGAGCTTTTTGGAAACTCGGAAGGTTTGATCGGTCCAGGCGGACCTTCAACAGTTCCAGTGGCTCAATGAGAGAGTAAAGTAGATAAATACCGTCCGTCTGTGTGCTTTCGCACATTAGATTAAGAAAAATTCAGGTATCGTAGTAAGATAGTTATTCCACCAGCAATATAGGTTGATCGTAAGTCGGCGGGAGGGCCGATATAGTTTTTAATCCATTGAGTATGTCTGTAACCGAAACTCCCAGAGATAACCATTTACTGGCTGCTCTCCCGGCTGAGGACTACAGCCGGATCGCTCCCCACCTCGAATTCGTCCCGCTCACACTCGGTCAGGTCCTGTACGAGTCAGGCGACCGGATGACGCACATTTATTTTCCGACCACCGCGATCATTTCGCTGCTGTACATCATGCAGAACGGCAACACGGCGGAGATCGGCATCGCCGGTAATAACGGCCTCGTCGGCGTCGCGCTATTTATGGGCGGAGATACGACGTCAAATCGTGCGGTCGTGCAAAGCGCGGGACGGGCCGTTCGTATGAAGCCGGATGCCCTGCGCGCGGAATTCAAACGAGGCGGCATTTTCCAGGACCTTCTGCTCCGGTACACACAGTCGCTGATGACCCAGATCTCACAAACTGCTGTCTGCAACCGGCTCCACTCCGTCGAACAGCAGCTTTGCCGATGGCTGCTTATCAACCATGACCAGCTGCCTGCGGATACACTCGTAATGACGCACGACCTGGTCGCGAATATGCTAGGAGTTCGCCGCGAGGGGGTCACCATAGCGGCCGGGCATCTGCAGGACATGGGCTACATAGAATATGCCCGCGGCACGGTAAATATCCTTGACCGCAAAGGCCTGGAAAATGCGTGCTGCGAATGCTATCAGGTGGTCTCAGACGAATACGACCGCCTCGTCGGTCAATATATCCGCAAAAATCTCGTAAGGAAAAGTGGCTGATCAGGTTCACCGTCGACTCTTAGGCGGTGACCTTTCTTACCCGCCTATCCCGGTTCCATCTCTGCATCGCGCCCTTTCTGCGTCTCTGCATCTCTGCGTTTCTGCGGGAAACTTAGCTCAGCTTGAGATCACGCCCGACCCAGACTTCCCTCCCTTCCGAGACTCTTCTATCCTAGATCAAATGGAAGACCTCGAAACCCTTTATCGCCAAGCCGACTATGTTATAGATGACGCGGGGATGAACTTTACAATACGGATCGACGGCCAAAACCCGGAGCTTCGAGCCGTCTTGAACGACCGCCAAGCCAGGACATGGGCGTTCCTGACCGCCTATAACCCGCTTTCCCAACCCGCGTCACCCGAACAAAACTTCGCCCGGCAGGCCGAACTGGTCCGACTCGTCGGAAAACTTGGCTACCAATACCTCCACGGCTACGGCACCGGCGAAAACTGGCCTCCCGAAGCATCTCTCTTCATCCTCGACATACCGCGAGACGAAGCGATCAGCCTCGCCCAAAAATTCCACCAATCCGCCATTCTATGGGGAGAAGTAGACAAAGATGCCGAGCTTGTATGGTGTGAGCCAAGGCGTCAAAATGTTGATTTGTAGTACTAAATATAGTACCATCATCAGTAATGAACATCGATGACCTTATTCAGGATCTCGAAGGTAGTAAGTCATCGATCCGATTTTCAATGTTGGTCAAGATATGCACAGAATTTTTCGGAGAACCTAGGATCAGGGGAAGTCATCACATTTTCAAGACACCCTGGCCGGGCGATCCAAGGATCAACCTGCAGCGAGACAAGGGCAAAGCCAGGCCGTATCAGGTCGATCAGGTCATCGAGGCCTTGGTTAAACTCAAGGAAAAATCAGAATGAATGTAAAACGAAATATCGGAACTAAAAGTGAAAGGACTTCGTCCGAAAGGGCTCGCCTTCGAACAAGAGCCGAGGAATACAGCTTTAACGTAGTTTGGTCTGATGATGATCTGTGCTTTATTGGCCGGGTCGACGAATTCCCATCACTCGCCGCCCATGGTTCGACGCAGGAGAAGGCCTTAAAGGAAATTTCCTCCGTGGTAGGTTACGTGCTCGAAGATCTGAAAGGCGAAGGTGTTGAGGCACCGATCCCTCTAAGCAAGCGAAGCTTTAGTGGAAAGCTCAATGTCCGAATGCCAAAAACCCTTCATCGTCGACTAGCGGCAGAATCGGAAAAGGAAGGTGTTTCGCTAAATACCTGGATAAACACAAAACTCGCCGAACCGATCAAGAACCGGTAATTCCTGCCACGGCTCGTTGCTCACTCCACTCTCCACTCTCCACTCTCCACTTTTTCACTGTCCCGGCCGCACTGACAGCCTGACGGGCGCTCCCCAATTCTGCCTGCACGGATCGCTGCCGGCGGCACCGCGGCGTTGGGCTGCGGGCAAGGTGCGTTCATCGAGCTTGAGCAGGCCGCATTCGGCCTCGCCGATGCGGGTACGCAGGCTGTCGACCTGCGAACGCAGCAAAGCTATCTCGTTGTCCCGTGTATCCGGCAAACGCGGAGAGCTGACCGCCGTACGCGATTCCATCTCGATGCGGTTCAGCCGCGATTCGATCTGATAAAAACGCTGCTCGACCTGATCGATCCGCCGAGACAAAAATATATCCGATTGCGCCGAGACCGTCTGCACTCTCTCGCCAAACAGCCCCGCGACTCCGCTGTACAAAACGATCGCCCCCAACCCAACCGTCAGCCCATGCAACAATCCCTGCCTGCTAAATCTGAATTCCATAATGCCACCTCTAAAATGTCAGATGCAGAAAATCACCCCTCAGGATGCGACCCTACCCCACCGTCCTCTTTCCTATTCACATTTCTTATGTATGCAAGCGCACATACCTCGGTCCTACATATGTATAAACTACCGTCTAAACATTTAGGTAGGACACGCTCGGAAGGAAGGTGGCGGCAGTAGGAAGCCGGGAGTACCCCGGCGCCTGTTATTTTCATTCAAACATTTCGCGACCGCCCGCTCACACTTCACCCCGTGCCCCCGTTTCCATTTTCGGTTTTTATCCCAATGTTCGATAGCGCACAGTACGGCGATCCCGTTTCGTGTATTTTACAGTTAATATTAAGTGGGAATACTTGATATTAGGTAGAAAACGCTCGGAAAATGTCCGGGCACAGGTCGTCGGGGGGCGGCAAACAAACGGGGTGATCCTCTTCGGAGGGCACCCTCGCGCTTGTCGTTCACATGGGATCGAACATACGCCGGGGACAAGCCCGCATGCGTTCACCCGAATCCAGCTCTTGAGACTCTTACAGCGAGGCGGCCCGGCCTTTGGCTACTGTGTCGCCGTGAACAAAAACAGCGTACCTGTTTCCAGCCGGAATAATTGCGGGTTTCCCTTTTTTCAGCCCCCAAAGTAGTCCGAGGGGCCCCAGGAGAACGGTTGTTGCGACGGCTGCTACGGCTACGGTTCCGCCTCTGCTGTCACCTAAAGATCGCTCTGTGAACCGAACCGGTATTCTATTACCATCAACGGTCATAACGTCTTTCATAGCCCACTCAAGCTTCCCTGCTCTGCCCCATCTTCCGGCTTGTTTGGCTGTAGTGATGTGGGCTCGTGCGGGAGCACCTTTTTCTATGATCATAACTCCGTTTACGATGACAGCCTGCGTCACGGTAAAATCCACGATGTCGCCAACTTTCATGTCTTGTCCCGAAGCGTTTCGTGACAATTCGACTTCGAGTTCCTGACCATCCGCCACTTTCACCTCGGTAAGTTCACCTGATGCCGCCGAAGAAACCTTCGGGGTGCCTGCCTCGACCATGGCGAGAATTACGGCATCCGAGATCCCTTCTTTTTTTAGTAGCGTCATCGCCTCGGCCGAAGTGTCGAATTTTGTCGCTGAAGTCCTGATCTTGGCGATGACGATCTCGGGCGAAAGTCCGCCTTGGAGCATTTTCACGATGTCTATATTCGTAAGTGCCGTATTTTGAGCTTGTGTCACTGCACTATCGTCCTGCGCCCATGTGACTTTTGCGAGGGGAAGAACCGCGATCGAAAGAGAAAGGATGGTGAGAGCCGATAAATACCGTTTCATTTGATAATCTCCATTTGTAACTGATTGTGTTGATCGGGACTCGTTTTTGTGAGAGAACCGCCCGCTTGAGAAGCGAAGCAATGGATTCTATTTCAAATCCTGAGCGTTAGCAAGCTCTCATATGGCCGGAATCCTCAAATCGGCATGCATTGATCGGGATTCTATTTATTAGCGTGTTCGTCCTTCGAATGTATCTTCAGTGACTATATTAGCTGAATGGAAGGCCGCTACCCCGTTGTGAGATTTACAGGACAAAGGTTATCACTTAGAATTTATCTGTTTCTATTTTCCCAATTTCTGAATTAAAAAGGATCTACAAGTTATGTCAAGAATACGCCAGGTGTTTGTTGGGGCGGGTCTGTATGGGGCTGCGGTATTGTTGGGGGTCAGTCTTGCGGCGGGTGTGGTACGGGCGCAGGATGTGACTTTTGCTGAGGGGACGGCGGTTCCGCTTGTTCTGGCAAAGGACGTTTCGAGCAAGACGGCGGAGCGGGGCCAGGTGGTCAGCTTTACGGTCGACGAAGACGTGACCGTCGACGGCCGGGTGATCATAAAGAAGGGCACGCCGGCGGTGGGCAGCGTCATTTATGCCGAAAAAGGCGGCTATATGGGCAAATCCGGCAAGCTCGCCGTACAGGTGGAATCGACAACGACGGTTGACGGCCAGCCGCTGCGTTTGAACGCCGCGAAGGGTTCCGAGGGCAGTGCGAAAACCGGCACGGTACTCGGGCTCTCGTACGTCGTAGGACCATTCGCCATGCTTAAGAAAGGCGATAATGCCGTTGTCAAAGAGGGCACGAAGATCACGGTATATGCAGGTGAAGGGCGTACGTTCCTCGTCGAGGGCGACACGCTCGTCGCCGTTCAGACGGAAGGCCATGCGGCAGGAGCGTCTGATGAGAAGGTGACGCTTTATATCTACCGGCCGAAGAAATTTGTCGGCGGAGCGCTGGAGCCCTCGATCTTCGTCAACGGCACCGAGCTCGCCAGGATGGATAACGGGCGGTATTTCGTGGTCAAGCTCGCCCCGGGCAAGCATATCGTCCATATGACCGACGAGAAAAAAGGCTATGAGCTAAATATGACCGGCGGCAATACTTATTATTTCCGCGTCGGGATCGAGGCCGGCATGTGGAAAGGCGGCGGCAAGATCCTGCTCGAAGACAATGACAAGGCCGCTGCCGAAGTCAAGAAACTAAAACCCCTCGACGCCAAAAAGATCAAAGACAAAACCTTGGTCGTCACCGACTAGGCATTTTGACCGCGGATAACCGGGGGTACGCGGGCCGGTGAGAGAGTGGTGTGCTCTCGGCTATTTCTTACGAGCCAGGGATTTCGCAGTTCCGGCGGAGCGAGCTTCGACAGCTTTGGCAGAGCGGGGGCGTCCGCCCTTCCGGCCGTTGAAACGGGCGGCGTTGGCCTTTGCGGGTGAGGTCCTGCTCCCCCCTTTCTTCCCGAGTTCGCTCATCCATTCTTGTGTTCCGAATATATTCGCCGCGAGCCCGGCGACGGTGTAATGAGCATCGAGCCCATCCCAGTGGATCGCATCGCCTGCTTTGGTGATGTAGGCGCTTTCGATCTCTTTATCTGAAGCATTCTGCAGTTCTCTGATCTTGGACACCGGGAAATCGATGCGAGAGCCGTCACTAGCGCTAATAGAAAAAAGGCGGGTCTCCGGATCAAATCGGAAGTGAGTGGCGACCGGTCGCCCCTTTATTTCCTTCTTATAAAGTTCTTTACCGCGCTCTATTTGCTCATCGATCTCGCTAGCGGTAAAAACCCATTTTTTATCTATTAACTTTGGCACGCTCTTTCTCGTAAAACTCTTTCAGCGATTCCTCATTCTCCAGGAAGATCCGGAAGGCCCGCCTCGCATCATTGTTCTTGATCCTCGGATTCGTAGGACCGATAGACGGCGGTGTGGATCCGGTCCCGAAGAAGATCTTCATTTTCATACCATCCACCTCAGCATCGACGTGCGGAGGATCGTGATCGTTCGAATAGACATTAAAACGAATGCCTTGAATTGTTTTGGCGCTCATGTGAGAAACATTGCCCTCAACCGCCTGACACTTCGATGCTAAACCCAAGCGGTTGGGTTTGTCAATATTATATTAGCCAACCTCGATGTTCTGGGCTTCGAAAGTGTAGCCCGAAAACGCCCGCCGAGCAATAAGCACAGCGGTGCGATCTTATATTTTGGGGCCTTTGACGCCAAATCCATCCATTAACGCAGTCGGTTAAGGGAACAAGCCAGGGTCGCTAACGCTCCCGGTACCGACAACCGACATCTGCCAACCGACGACCGACAACGGACAACCGACCACCGCCCTGCCCATTTGTTATTATAGGAACAATGGCGAATGACGTTCACGACCCGACTGCGGCTAAGGCCGCGCGGATCTCGATCTGGAAACTGGGCGGGCTGCCTTGGCAGGAACTGCTAAGGCGGGTTTGGCACGAGTTGTACGAGGGCGGTTTGCTGACACATGCGGCGGCGCTGGCGTTCTATTTCTTTTTTGCCATCTTTCCGCTGCTGCTGATACTGGCAACGCTGTTGGAATACTTCGGCGAGGTCGGCGGTAGGCTGCAGAACAGCCTGCTCAGGTTTCTCGGCGAGATCGCCCCGCCCTCGGCGTTCGCTCTGGTAACGACCACTATCGGAGAATTTCATTCATCGGCCATCGGGCTCAAATTCTGGCTCGGCCTCGGCTCGGCGTTATGGCTCGCATCGCTCGGCATCGCGGCCCTTAGCGAGTCGCTCAACGTGATGTACGGCGTCCACGAAACGCGGCGCTGGCTGCACGTACGTCTCTCGGCGATGGCTCTAACTGCCGTGTTGATGACGCTGATCGTGTTTGCTCTGCTGCTTATTCTCTACGGCGGAGAGATCGGCGTCGGCGTCGCCGACCATTTCCAACGCGGCCAGCTGTTCACGACGTTATGGACGCTCGGCCAGGTACCAATGGCGGTCGTTTTCGCTCTTCTGGCATTTGCGATGATCTATTATTTCGCTCCCGATGTGAAGGAGCAGAAATGGTACTGGATCACGCCCGGTTCGCTGGTCGGGGTGGCTCTGTGGATAGGCGTTTCATTGCTGTTTCGGATATACCTGCGGCATTTCGACATGTACAGCAATAATTACGGCTCGCTCGGTGCCGTCGTCGTTCTGCTGCTATGGTTCTATCTCTCAGGCGCGGCGATCCTGCTCGGCGGCAAGATAAACGCCGAGATCGAGAACGCAGCCGCCAAGGCCGGCGCCCCCGATGCAAAACTTCGTGGCGAGCGCGAATCAGAAGAACACGCGGACGAAGCGATCTAAACGTCCGGATCGTCGTCGATGTTCGAGCCATCCGCGTGGCTCATCTGCTCCGTCCGTGCATCGCCGAGGCGAGCGGCCTCGTCCGGTTTAAAGCCCGCGTCCCCCGCATTAGAAGGCGTTTGCTGACCCTGCTGTGCAGGTGCGGCCCCCTGGCTCTGCCCGGTCCCATACCCCGTCGTCGCTGCCTGACTCCCCGCAGAACTGTCACCGGTGTCATCACGATCGATTTCCCTTAGGTCCTTCGGATCGTTATTTTGTTGTGTCATCTCTTTAACCTCCGTCTGACGCCTATTTGATCATTTCGCCGGGGTGCCATGCGGTATGGCAGAAGACACAGATCGATGTCGATAATTAATGCCAAATATTTTTCGCGCTCCTGATACTTTGCGTTCGGGGTTTACGCTTTACATGTCGAGCGGCGATATTCGCCCGCGATTCTTATTAATCAGAGGAATATCCGATGAAACGAACAGCAATTATATTAATGACGGCAATACTGGCGATGACAATGACGGCAATGGCCGATGTAAAGGTCAAAACCAAACAGACGATGAGCGGACAGGTCTCGGAGAGCACGAGCTTTATCAAGGGGAAACGGCAGCGAAACGAGATGATGAACGGCTCGCATATCTCTATCACGCAGTGCGATCTCGGACGCGACCTGCAATTGAACGCACAGACCAAGACCTACATGGTCAATCTTTTCGATGACGGCTCAGGAAACGCGGCCGTGAATACAAAAGGCAGCAATGCCGGCAACGCGCCCGTCACGCGCGGCGGAACGATGTTTGTGACCACGACCATTAAAGATACCGGCGAACGCAAACAGATGTTTGGCTATACGGCCCGGCGAATTCTTCAGACGATCGAAACTGACAGTTCACCCGACGCGTGCTCGGTCTCGAAAACCAAAATGCAGATGGACATGTGGGTGATCGACGCGGAATTTGGCCTATCTTGCGGGGCGACCAGGCAATACCGCTCCTCAGCCAACAGCAACGCCGGCGGCTGTCGTGACAGGATCCAGCAAAAGACCATCGGCACAGCGAAAATGGGTTATCCGGTCTATCAGAAAATGACCAGTTATGACGGAAACGGCAAGGAAAGCTTTACGATGGTGCAGGAGGTGATCGAGATATCCAAGGCAACGCTCGACGCCAGCCTATTCGAGGCACCCGCCGGTTATCGCGAGGTCAAGGACATGAGCGAATTGTACGCGGCCGCCGCGGCACCCGACGCAAATTACGGAAGCAGCAATGCCAATGCCAATCCATCGCTGCCCGCCTCGAACGGCCTCGGCTCGACCTTAAGTAAGGCGGCATCAGCACAGAGCGCCAACGAAACATCTAACACCCTCGGCCCTAAACAGCCCGGAACCATCCGGCTCGGGCTGGCTCCAGTAAAAACGGGGGCGGTAGGTGAAGGAATATCGGCGGCCGATCTGGCAGCGGCAGTTCGAAACACGCTTGGCGAATACCTGAAGGGGACTAAAATTGAGGTCGTACCGCTCGAAGCCAAGCTGGCTTCAGCCCAGGCTGAGGAAGGCAAACAAAAGGAATGCGACTTCGTGGTCTATTCAAATGTCTCCCATAAAAAAGGCGGCGGAGGATTTGGGCTTGGCAAGATGCTGAGTGCGGCCGCACCGATAATACCGATGGCGGCAGGTATGCCGGGCGTCGTGGCAAGCCAGGTGATCTCAACCGCGATCACGGCATCCTCGCTGGCCGGCAGCGTCAAGAAAAAGGACGAGATCTCGCTAGATCTGAAGGTGCAGTCACCGGACGCCACACAACCGCAGTTCGCCAAGCAATTCAAGGCAAAAGCCCAGAGTGACGGCGACGATATCATCTCGGCCATCGTCGAGCAGGCCGCACAGGCGATAGTGAACATGATCGGAGTCTAGGGGGAGGGGGGAGGCTAGGGCGGCATCGGTGCTAAAAACCGTTTACCGCCTTACCATAAATTTTAGAAGCCGACCCGTTTCAACAGGTCATCGAATCGCGGATCGTTATGAAGCGGCTTCAATCGGCGGCCGACCTTGATCAGAGTTAGCCAGTTAGACCGTTCCTGATAGGCTCTTTCGAGCCAGTAGAAGGAACGGTCCTTTTCGTTCAGGCCGGCGAAGACCACGGCCGGGAAAAAGGGTGAAACCTCGCCTCGGCGGGCCCTTTCTTCCAGGTTCTCGGCTATCTCCCGGGCTTCCCGCGTTTTGCCGGCGTCGGCATAGACGTGTCCGAGGGCCATGTCCGCGATCGGATCTTTGTTAATTTCACGAGCCCTTTGAAAAGCGGCGATCGCCTCGTCGAACTTCCGTTGTTCCTGCAGGATCTCGCCCAGGTTCATGTAGGCCCGACCGTACGAGGAGTCCCGGGCTATGACTTCGCGGATCGCGGCCAGGGCCTCGTCATATCGGCCGCCGATGTAGAGTGCCCAGGCGATATTGGTGGCAATGTTCGGTGAAAGCGGATCGGCCTGATGAGCATAGCGATACTCCGCCAGTGCTTCATCATGACGGCCCATCGCGACCAGGAAATTCCCGTACGAAAAACGCGCTTCCGCATTGTTCGGACCGACCTGAATGGAATGTTTATATTGAGCCTCGGCGCCGGGATAATCCCAGTCATAAGTTGCCTTCATCGAGGCCAGCGCTACATTGGCAGCGCTAAGCGTCGGGTCAAGGGAGATCGCCTTCAGCGCGGCATCCTTTGCACGTGGATACGCCTGCTCGGGCGTCAACGACCCGTAGGCCGGGGCCGAACGCAACGCCAACGCAAGTCCCTGATGGGCGAGGGCATAGTCCGGATCAAACTGAATGGCGGTTTCGTATAGACCAATGCTGGACATTATGTCGGCGGGCGTCCCTTTCTGGCGGTGAAACTCACCCTTTAGATATTGCTGGAACGCCTCGTTGTTATCAGTGAAGCCCTTTTTCGAAATATCTTTCGAAGCACCGTCATTTACGAACTGCATCACCCTCGCGGCGATCTCGTCCTGCAGAGCGAATGTGCGATCGACGTTTTCCGAGATCGTATTTGTGAACAGTTCGTTCCCATCGGGGACAGAGATCAGTCTTATGCTTACGACAAACTCGTCCCGCTCGCGAGCCAGCGTTCCGATAAGAATGCTGCCGACGCCAAGTTCCCTCCCGATCGAAAGCGGATCGGATCTTTTGGTTTTGTAGCTCAACGCTGCGGAACGCGAGACTGTGCGGACCTCCGATACATTTGCCAGACGGCTGATGAGGATCTCGCTCATACCGTCAGAAATGTAATCATGCTCACTGTCCCCCGTTGCGTTCTCGAACGGCAGCACAGCGATCGAACGTTTAGCCAAAACAGCCGAATTCGAAGCGGGCGGATCGGAAGAAATACTGACAGTCAGCAACCCGGATCGGTATGCGGTGAACAGGCCGACGATCGCGATCAATAGGGCAGCGATCTTCATTCGATGCTTTCGTATCGACCTGCCCGTATAACTTAGGATATTTATCTTCGGCGCCGAGGCCGTTTCGCTGTCACCGAAGATCAGCGATGTGGCTTCGCTTCGCGGGGGCGAATCTATCGGGCGAACCTTTCCGGCGTCCAATGTGCGGCCGGTTCTTTTCAGGATCTTCAGATACCGGCTGTCGTCGTGAAACGGCCGGTATTTTGCCTCGGTACCGATCCAGTTAAGCCACGGGTCGCGTTCGTCGGCCGCCTGCTCGAGATACCCGAAAGCTTCATCAATATTCCCGGCAGCGAGTGATGCGAGGCCGATAAACATCGGCTTTATATATTCAGACTCTGCCCGCTCCTTCATATCACTTACGAGTTTTCTGGCATCGTCCGAACGGCCGGCGGCAGCGAGGGCAAAAGTAAGATGGTATTGTGCAAGCGATGAGCCAGGCATGAGGTCCATCCCGCGCTCGATCGAGGTTATGGCTTCCTCAGCTCGCCCGAGTTCGACCAGGGTGTATCCACGCTGAAGATGGCCCTGAGGATAGTTTTGGTCGATCTCCACGATCTCCTCGGCCTTTTCCAGTGCTTTCTGGAAATCGCCGGTCTGATAATAATTCCACGCGACAAGGGTCTTGGTCCTCAGCGAAAGTGGATCGATCTTTTCTGCTCGATCCATCGTCTCGATACCGCGGCTAAAGTCCCCGTTGCCGATGAGAAGCGCCGAATACCACTCGTACGAGTGAGAATAGCTCGGGCTGAGTTTGATCGATTCGCGGAAGTGGTTTTCTGCTTTTTCAAATTCGTGTCGATTGAGCGCGATCAGTCCCATCGACGCATGTGCCTCTCCGAGCTGGTTGTCGATCTCGAGAGCGCGGCCGGCGGCCGCTTCGGCCTGCTCGTACGACTCGGTAACAGGGATTAGACCGTAAATATTTGCCCAAATGTAGAAATCGGCGATGCCGACATATGCCAATGCGTAATCGGGATCTATCTCGATAGCTTTCCGAAATGCCTCGAGGGCTTTTGGAAATGACTGCGAAGTGAACTGGTTCCAATAGAAGCGGCCGCGCAGATAAGATTCATGCGCCCTCGGATCATCCGTACCGCGTTTAGCGAGCCTTTGTCTTTCAAGGCCGGTAAGGTGGGGTATCAGGGCGGTGGCAACCTGTTTTGAGATCGCGTCTTCGAGCTCGAGCACGTCGGTCAGATGTTCATCGAATTGCCCAGCCCAGATGGCAGCCCCCCGCTTCACGTCAAGAAGCTGGAGCGAGATCCTCAATCGTTCGCCAAAACGGCGAATTCGCCCGTCGAGCACAAAATCAACACCTAACTCGATCCCGGCCCGGAAAGGATTGACATGGTGCTCGTTGTACCGCGTGATTGAGCTCGTCGGCCTGACGGTCAATTTATCGACGCTCGTTAGACGAGTAATTATGGCGTCGGCGAGTCCGACAGTGAGATACGATTCGTCAGTGTTTTCTGCCCCGGAAGGGCCCATTATGCTGAGCGGGAGAACGGCAACGAGTTTTGACCCATCAATAGCAGATTCGGCCGAATTTACCAGTCTCCGGCTAAAATAATGGGGTCCCGAAACCGCTTCACCATTCAGGTGCCGAGCGATGTCTTCTCGAAGTGCCTGAACGGAAGGATACCGCTGCCCGGGATCCTTACGAAGGGTTTTCATCACGATATTATCGAGATTTCCCGAGAGCTTTTCAGCCAGCTTTGATGCGGATTCAGCCCGCAACCCGGCGACATCGATCAGGGTTGGGGCCTGTCCGTTAACCCTGACAGCCGGCGTGGCGTGGTCATGCAGGAATGATCTGCTCGGAAGAGCGGGCTCATCGTCGCAGATAGCCCTGGCAATATCGTGAGGCGATCGGCTATCCATCCGATACGGGCGGTGGCCAGTCAAAAGTTCAAAAAGAATAACTCCCAGGCTATAAACGTCCGTTTCGTAAGTAACCTTTTCACCGCGGACCTGTTCGGGACTCGCATAATCCACGGTCATCATCCTCAGAGCGGTCGCAGTGGGCTGCAGCGTGTCGGAGGCCATCTCCGGATCCAACAATTTTGCTATGCCGAAATCGAGCAGACGGGGCGACCCGTCGTGGCAAATGATGATATTAGACGGCTTTAGGTCTCGATGGATCACCAACTTCTGATGAGCATATTCGACGGCCTCACAAATGCGTATAAAAAGCGATAGACGCTGTTCTACATTCAGCCGGTTCTTGTCACAATACCGGTACAGCGGGAGGCCATCGATGAATTCCATCACAAAATACGGCCTGCCATCATCGGTCGTGCCCCCGTCTATAAGACGAGTGATCAAAGGATGGTCGAGAGCAGCCAGAATTTGCCTTTCGTTTCGAAATCGCTTCAAAACAAAATCGGTGTCTATACCGCGCTTTACGACCTTTATCGCGACTCGAAGCCGGAATTCACCATCGGCTCGATGCCCCTCGTAAACCGCCCCCATGCCTCCGCGTCCTATCTCGCGGTCGATGACATAGCTCCCGAGGGCTTTTCCGATCATCGGGTCGTCATCGCTGTCATCCAACAACGCAGAAAGGACACCGTCTCTAGCCCCGTCATAGAGAGGCTGCTCGATAAAGCTGCTGGCCTCGTCAAACTGTGACAGGAGTTTTTCTACCTCGGCTTTAAGTTCGGCATCATCGCCAGCCTCTTTGTCAACGAAATGGGAGCGCTCGGCTTCGCCGAGTTCCAATGCCTCGTGAAAGATCTCTTCGATCTGTTTCCAGCGTTCCGGGGTCATTTTTGCAGGGGTATTCTCCGTCCTATGAACACGTTTGCACTTATATTTTATACGATTGTCTTCTCAATACTATCGTTTGAGGATCAGATGGGAATTTTTTTATCGCAGATCGCTGAGTGCAATACTGCTTGACTTCCAGGCCATATCGGTTTACAAAGAAACTTCCGAAACTATTGCGATCTGGAGGTTTTGAAGGCATGGGACGCAAAATATTGGCGATCGTAGTCGGTTGGATCGTGGCCGCTGCGACAATGATGATCGGGCAGATGCTTATGGCTACGATGTGGTCCCCGCCCCCGACAGCCGTTTGGGGAGACTCTGAGATACTCAGAGCGTATATGGACGAGCTACCTTCCGAAGCTTTCATTGTCTTGATCGTGACGTACGTCGTGGCGGCATTCGGCGGAGGCTTTATAGTTGCAAAAATGGGGCGCCGCGTAAGCTCGAGCTTGTCATTGCCCCTTATTCTCGCAACGCTGCTGTTTGTAGGCGCTATCCTTAATTTCTTTGTCGTTATTCCTTACCATCCACTATGGGTTACACTCATCAGCCTAGCAGTGTTTTATCCGGCTACCCTATTGGGCCATCGTCTCGCACGCTGAGCTCGCTCATCGAGAAAAAGATCGCCCCCATGTTTTCAAAAGTGTTTGATCAATTTCATGAACTGCATGTCAGGGCTTTTGGCCGTCATTCCATGCCGGTTTAAAGTCGGAATTTACTAGCCATTCGATCGGTTTGATCATGGATTCGATCGAGCGTGTCATGTGCACAAAGTCTATCGTTCTAAGCTCGTCCGATGGCCGATGATATTCTTTATGCAGGCCAAAACTCGAGACGGTGTGGGCGATGACACCCTGCCTTGCAAGCGTGTAGTTATCGGACCGCTGAAAGAAGTTTTGCGAGGGGTGCGGATCCTGAACAAGTTTGGCACCTCGCCGGGCTAGTTCGGGCCCGAGGTTTGACCGTTCGAAACCTGTAAGCCAAAGTTCCTCCGGCTTAACCTTAGGGTCCGGCCGGCCGATCATTTCAAACTGCAGATTTGCCACCAGGTTTTCCTTTGGAAAAGGCATATTATTCGCGAAATAATTTGAACCGAGTCCGCCGGCTTCTTCGCTCCCGTAACAGATGAAATAGACAGTGCGTTTTGGCCGCTCGCCCTTCGCGAGCGTTCGAGCCATCTCCATAACGGCGACTGTGCCCGAAGCATCGTCATCGGCTCCGTTAAAGATCTTGTCCGGACCGGGTTCGGTTTCACGAACACCAAGGTGGTCGAGATGAGAACTAAGCACGATCACTTCAGCAGCTAGCTTTGCATCACTGCCCGTGATCTTGCCGATCGCGTTCCATGTTTGCCGGAACTCCGCAGGGGCAAGCTTGCCGCCAAAGTCGATCCTGGTTCCGTCTGCGAGGGCTATTATTGCAGCCGCGGCTTCTTTGCTCAAAACGACAAGTGCCGAAGGTTTTACCGGTGTTGAAGTTACCGTAAATGTGAGCCTGCGGACTGCCATATTTGCCCATGCGGCACGCAGCTGAGGGGTTTCCTCGATCATCACGATAGACGCTCCGGCGGTCACCATAGCCTGCATCGCCTGAGTCGGATTTCCGGTCGATCCCTCAGGCAACTTCAGAAATACGGCCGCATTCGCGTTCGGTTTGTCCCCCGGCGAGGCTTTCTGAAGGCTTCCACCGACCGCATCGGTGCTGGCCCGAACGACGAGCATTTCCTTACCATGCTCGAGAGTTAAAGCTCCATACTTTAGCGTCGGGTTTTCTGCAAAGCTGTTTCGTGTGCTGCCCACGGTTTGAACAAATGTCGGCTTTCCATCCCAGCCAGCCTCGCCCGCCGGTTCCACTCCAAACTGCATAAACTGCGAACCGATGTATTCGGCCGCGATGCGCTCAAAAACCGTCCCGCTTCCGCGGCCCTGCATCGCATCGCTTGCGAGGAAGTTCATCTGAGCGCGGACATTTCGCTCATCAACAACTTGCACCCCTGTCTGGGCCAGGAAGATAAGATTCGCCGACAACAAGAGGACGGCGATCATTCGGGATCGTTTGAATATGTTTTTCATTGTCAGTATTACGGGTTCTGGAGACTTTAGTTTGCCAAGCCGGTATAGTATCGCCAATTGGCGGAATGATCCTTCGAAAGTTTCTGTTTGGTCAGAATTGCCCTCACCATCTCAACGGGTATCGCTCCTTCTTTGAGAATGGCATCGTGAAATTGCCTATCGGTCATCTTTTTTGTCCCGACCAGCTCACGATGCAGATTATAAAACTGCAATCCGCCCATCATATAGGCCATCTGGTATAGCGGCCCGTAGTCCCCCGAAAAAGAGCGGCGCACTTCGGCCAACGCGTTATCGCGTTCGTGGCCGACCTTATTCACGAGCAGATCCACACATTCCTGCGGCGTCCATTTTTCAAGGTGGAAATTTAACGAAAAGATGATCCTCGCCGCACGGTGCGAGCGCCAGAACAGCGCTCCGATCTTGTCCTCAGGTGTTTGAACAAAGCCCCGGTCCCAAAGGATAAATTCCCAGTAAAGAGCCCATCCCTCACCCCAGAACGGCGTGCGAAACGTCTCGCGATAAGGCCGGTGGCGCCGTGTCATAAATCCCTGAAGGTGGTGGCCGGGGATAAGCTCGTGATGGGTGACCGCACGTGCAAAATGAGGGTTGTTTCCCCGCATCGACATCATCTTTTGTTCATAGGACATTCCATCGGTCGGATAGGCAACGAGTATTGTTTCCCCACCGAGAAAAAACGGTGCGATCAACTGCCGCTCGGGCGTCATCATTTCCATCCGCCATCCGTCACGGGCCAATGCCGGCACAGTAACGAGGTTATTCTTTTCGACATATTCGATCGCCTCGTATGCCTGCCGCTTGATCAGTTCAGGCTGCTTCCCCGGTTCGACGTACTTCTGTTTGACGGCCTCGATCGCCTTCATATAATCATCGCCGAAGCCCATTTCGCGCGATGCCTTTTTGAATTCCGCTACGCACCAGTCAAATTCTTTATTCGCGATCTCGAGTAACTCCTCGGGCGAATAGGGGATCATTTCGAATTTAAGCTCATCGATAAGCGCCGCCCGGCCGATCGGGTCGCCAATGATCGTGGTCCGGTCGTCAGCTCTGATACCCACGAGTTTTTCGGTGATGAACGTACTGTATTTGCCAAGGGAATCATCGACCGATTTATAAGGAGCTTCGTTCCACCATGTGAACATCGGGTCGTAGGCGTTATAGAACGTGTACCAGCCGCGAAGCGTTCGCCTCAGGCCGTCAACCGTGCGAGCCGCACGATTTGCCACGGTCCGCTTCGGTTTCACTGCGGATGGCGAGTCGAGGGCCTTTTGTGTCGCCGCGATCTGTCGCGACAGTCCATCGAGGACCACCGCCGTCCGGGCCGGATCCGCGAAATCCAGCTTGCGGCGAGCATCTTCGAGATCACTGATCGTGATCGCGAAAGGAATGAGACTTGCCAATTCCGCCATCTGCAATTCGGACCGCTCGAGTTCCGCGAGTTCGTGCTGGAGGTGATTTCTGAAAAGAATATAGTCGACCTGTTCGTCGTGATTGAGCGAGTTAAAGCTGAGTCCGTTTAGCGAATCGAGCGTTCCGGCCAGAAATTTCTTGAATCTCGCCGACCGATTCGGCGACGTTTGCGCCGAATAATACCTGTTAAGAATCCCCTGGTCGTGTCCATACTTCTCGATCATTCCGCGCATTCGAGACGGCGGCTCATTATACGCATCAAGGTTTATATTGGGGGGCTGCGATATTGATGTTTGAAAGAACGTGAATACCAGGACCAGAGTGATCAGATATTTGGTAGCCTGCATAGTGGTTTCCGTACCTCTGCCAGCAAATGGCGTTGTTAGTAAATGGCCAAAAATCGGTTCTAAAATTGAAGTGGTATTTCTGAGCCTTATTCGTCCGCAGTTATCTGCCGAAGAAAACTCTTTCCGTTACTCAGCGAGAGGTCAAAATTCTCGGCGACCGTTTGCCCGATATCTGAGAGCGACCCTCGCGTACCAAGATCGGCTCCACCTTTCGCCGATCGGCCATAAACGAGCAGCGGCACGTACTCTCTCGTGTGGTCCGAACCCGGCATTGTCGGATCGTTGCCATGGTCCGCGGTCATTACAAGCAGATCATCATCATTGAGTGCATCAAGGATCTCAGGCAGGCGATCGTCAAAGTGTTCGAGTGCCTTTGCATATCCCTCGGTATCCCGCCGGTGGCCATACAGCATATCAAAATCGACTAGATTGCTGAAAATAAGGCCTTTTGAATCAGCATTCAGCGCATTTATTGTTTGATCGATGACTTGATCGTTGTTTTTTCCAATGAGGTCTTCGGTAACGCCGACCGAATCATATATCGATGCGATCTTGCCTATGCAGACCACGTCAAGCCCTCTGCTTTTCAAGAGCGGAAGCAGATTATTGGACGGTGGCGGCACTGCATAATCATGACGGTTCTCCGTCCTCCGAAAGTCGGCGGCATTGCTTCCAACGAACGGCCGGGCAATTATCCTACCTACCTCGTCCTCACCACTAAGAAGTTTCCTGGCGACCTTACAGATCTCATAAAGCCTATCAATAGGGACGACCTCTTCATGCGCCGCGATCTGAAATACGGAGTCAGCTGATGTGTAAACAATAGGTTTGCCGGTACGGACATGTTCCTCGCCAAGCTGTTTAATGATCTCGGTTCCGCTTGCAGGTGTGTTACCCAGGACGCCGGGCACGCCGGCATCGGCCACAAACTTATTAATGATCCGCGCCGGAAAGCCGTCCGGGAAGGTTGGGAACGCTTTTTCGAGAACTATTCCCGCGATCTCCCAATGGCCCGTTGTGGTGTCCTTGCCATTTGACCGCAGCGTACATTTGCCAAAAGATCCGATCGGGTTGTCCACAGCGGGAAGTCCGGCAAGGGGCCTTATGTTGCCTAACCCAAGTGTCCGCAAATTCGGTAAATGCACCGCTCGCGATTGCAGAATATGACCGAGCGTGTCTGCTCCGGCATCGCCCCAATCGGCCGCATCAGGCATTTCACCGATGCCTGCGCTGTCCAGAACGATTAGACAGACACGCTTAAACTTGTGGTCCATAATCAGATACTTGAGAATCTATCGCTCTGTCCGCACGGCCTGATGCACTATTTGATCGGCGCCCTGTACCCCTCGCGCGAACGGATGATCGTGCCCGCTGGCAGGCCCTTCGCTTCGACGCGGATCTTCCGAAATGTTCCGTCCCGCTTTTCGTTGCTTGAATAATAGCTCAAGGTGTATTTAGTCCCAATTTCTTCGGCGACACTCTTGAATGCAGATCGGGCACCGTTAAGGTCGTCGACCGGAAAGACTTTCCCTCCCGACACCCGTGCCAGATCGGTCATCTCTTCTTCTGCTATCTCGTACAGCCGCTTGCTGACGGCAAGGCGTTCGAATTCGCCGAGGTCACAAAAATTGGTCGTCAGATTAGGGTTTTTGGGGCCAAAGCTTCGATAATACCGACGAAGCTGGGCCGCCGAAAATCTGATCGTCACCTGACAATTGCCCATCAATTCCTCTTCAAAGAACGGGCGGGTATCTACTTTGATGAAAAACGTTACTATGCCTGCCTGCTCCAGTTGAGCCTTTGCAAGGCTGAAATCAGCCGCACTGGTCGAATCGACGCCGTCGGTGAGTGCGACCAGGGCCCGCCGGCCCCGGTATGCTTCAGTCGGCGGCTTACTGAATACAGTTTCCGCAACCTGAAGGAGAGAATCGTAATAAGGCGTCCCGTGGCTCGTGGTTATGTTTTCGACGGCCGAACGAAGCAGGTTTCGATCATCGGTTAGCGGCGTAAAAACTTCACTCGCAGCCAGCGCTCGGCCGGGTTCCCGATCTGTCTTGTATGCGATCACAGATACCCGGTCACCAGCTCTCAGCGAGGCAATAAACTCGGTAGCCGCCCGCCGTATCAACCCCAATTCCCCCCGAGTCGAACCCGATGTATCAAGCAAAAGTGCAACCTCGAATGGTTCGGACACCGCCGAGAAATCTGCGATCTCCTGTCGTTTCCCGTCCTCGTAAATTACAAAGTTGGACGCTTTAAGTCCGCGAACGGACTCACCCTTCGGCGTGAGCGCGGAGATCGGCACGTCTATAAGCTGCGTATCTACCCGGATGACCTCGTCGGTATCCGCCGGCTTCCTCTCCTGGCCATACGTTCCAATTGACATTCCAAAGCTAAACAGCAGCAATAAAAGGAACATTCGTATGAACATTATTTCTGAACCTCGATAGAGTCTATTGTATCAAATATCACCTCGGCAATTTTATTGAATGACCAAATATTGCTGTATTTAGGAGAGAAATATGTGTTATGATTTGTCAAGATTTTCGTCTCACGATTTGCTTCGGATGATAAAATCAGTGCACATCGTTTCTTGTCCACCGAATTAAATAAAAATCAGATCTTACGAGGAGTGGTAATGAAGTCAAAATTTAATGTAACACGGATGGCACTTTTGTTGTCATTAAGCCTGTTAATAGCTGCAGGCGTCATGGGTCAGGGCGACGGGCTCCGGACCTCGGATCGCAATGTCAGATCAGGCAAGTCTCCCGCGGTGTCAAATACCACTGCAACATCTCATAATGCGCCAAGTGACTTTAACGGAGATGGCCGTACCGATTTCAGTATAGTGAGGCCAGGCCCCGGAGGTGGAACTGGAACGTTGACCTGGTGGATTCGTCTTAATGGACAACCAGGCACTCATTCCAACACGCAGTTTGGATTCAATTCAGATTTCATTATCCCTGCCGATTTCGATGGTGACGGTGCTTCCGATATAGCTATTTGGCGTCCGGCTTCGAGTGGCTCCGGGTTCTGGGTCATGCGAAGCAGCGATAGCAGCGTTTACTTTACGCCTTTTGGCCAGCCCGGAGACGATCCGCTTGTCATTGCCGATTATACTAACGATGGTATAGACGATATGGCGGTATTCCGTCGCGGAGATGAACAAAGCGTTTTCTACTTTATTCCGTCAAGTGGGCCCTTTGCCGGGCAGCATGCGGCCGTGCCCTGGGGATTTCTAGACGACATTGCCCTCTTTGGAGACTACAATGGCGACGGATTTGCTGACTTTACCGTCGTAAGGACCGAGGGTACCCCTGGCCGATCACGGATATATACGCTCTTTGGAAGTGCGGACCTGTCCGGAACACAATTTCATACGGAACAATGGGGGCTGCCCACTGACTTTTACGTTCCAGGCGACTATGATGGTGATGGCAAAACCGATCTGGCGGTAACTCGTGTCGTATTTCCGAATAACCTCAGGTGGATAATAAAGCCTAGCGGTGGCGGGCCAATTCAATACATCAACTGGGGTGCTGCCGATACAGATCTAGAAGTTCATGGCGATTACGACGGAGACGGGAAGACGGATGTTGGAATCTGGCGCTCCCCGGGAGTGAATCCCGCACCATTGGACGGCTACTTCATCATCCGTCTGAGCAATGGCGGAGTCATGTGGGAAAAATGGGGCGGCTTGCGAGTCGGCACTCAAATCGACACTCCAACGATCTGGGAGTTCAAGTAAGATCAGTTAAGTTCAAATAAAGCGAGGGCGGGGATCATCCCCGCCCTCGCTTTTATGCTTGCGATAGGTTTATACGTATTTTTCGATAACCTTGGCAATCGCATCTCGGGTTACTGCTCCGACGATTCGCTCTTGTTCCTGCCCGCCTTTAAAGAGTATCAGCGTCGGTATGCCGCGAATGCCAAACTGTTGTGGAATATTCATATTTTCATCAACATTCATCTTATAAACTCCCGCTTTTTCTTGATATTCTTCAGCGATCGCTTCTACCGTCGGTGCTATCATGCGGCAAGGCCCGCACCATTCCGCCCAAAAATCCACCAGGACGGGTTTATCCGAGCCCAATACATCTGACTCAAAGTTAGTGTCTGTTATTTCTTTTGCAAAGTGTGCCATTAGTGTCTCCTGATTGTTTTTATAACTGCTTGATTAAATTTTATCGGATGATGCGGAAAATGTCTTTTCACGCGATCAGTGACCGATCCGTACAACGATCTTGCCAACATGCGCTCCACTTTCCATATGCCTGAGGGCCTCGCGAACTTCTTCGAATGCAAAAACACGATCAATAACTGGTTCCAGCTTTGCCACGTCGACAGCCTTTAGCAGGTCTTCGAACATCCTTCGCGACCCGACAAATATCCCTTGCAGTCTGACTGCCTTCATAAACACCGTAACGGGATCAAAGCTGGCCGCTCCCGTTAGTGCTCCGATCAATGCTACGTGACCGCCCAGCCTTACCGCATTGAGCGATTTCGCCAGGGTCCCGGCCCCGCCGACCTCAACGACATGATCGACGCCCCGTTTACCGTTAAGTTCGAGTACAGAGCGGTCCCAATCTTCCCGTTCACGGTAATTTACCGTCCCGTCAGCACCGAGTTCGATCAATCTCTCTATCTTCGCGTCGCTGCTCGATGTCGAGATCACCCGTGCTCCGAAAAGCTTGGCTATCTGCACTGCGAATATCGATACGCCGCCTGTACCGAGGGTCAGCACGGTCTCACCGGCCTTGATCTGTCCCGAAACGACAAGTGCATTCCAGGCCGTTACCGCGGAACACGGCAGCGTGGCAGCTCCCTCATACGAAAGGTGATCCGGGATCTTCAGCAAAGATTCTTCACTGAAAGCTGCGTACTCACGCAAGACGCCGTCCCACTGAGAGCCTGCCCCGAGGGACGTCCGCCTTTTTTCTTCATCCGTTTCGCCGTCAAACCATCTTTGAGCAAAGATCGGCATCACACGGTCGCCGGCCTGCCATTTAGTGACTGCCGAGCCGACGCTAACAACCTCGCCAGCCCCGTCTGAGAAAGGGATCGCAGGCAGCCTCATTCGCGGGTTATAGGTTCCGGTCACGACCATTACGTCACGATAGTTGAGCGATGCTGCCCGCAGTCGAACCAGGACGTCGGTTGGACCGGGCTCGGGCACTTCTCTATCCGTTAACTCTAGCTTATCGATGCCGAACTCGTTTATCTCGTATGCTTTCATTGTTTCGGCGACCTTGTCTCTGAACACACAAAGGTGTCTTCGCAGATCGGTTCGTCCTGCGCGGCAGTCTTATCCTCTGATGCTCGTGGACTCTGACCTCCCGTCGCAGAGCAAGAACCGTGCGACAGGTAACATCCGAATGCTAATGCTGTAAACGACACGTTCTTCATATATTCTTCCTTAAAATTTTCGATCTTAGAACCTGGACCGCCATTCCCCCTCAGGATCTGTACCAAGGCGATGTATTAGTGCGACACCTTTTCGAGAATATTGGCCAGGGTATATTGTCCAAGCTTTTCTCCCACACTTTTATCGATCTCTTTTTGCAGATTACACAATACGTCTTCGATGTTCCGCCCAACGGGACAGTCTTGGTTTGGCGACTTCCCATGAAGCGCGAAAACTTCACCGCATGATACGGCTTTATAAATTTCACAGAGCGATATGCGGCCAGGCGGCCTTGCCAGCCTCGCTCCCCCCAATGCACCGGTCTGAGAAACTACGAGGCCTGCCTGGTTCAGATGGCTGAGCACGCGGCGGATCACGACCGCATTGGTATTGACACTGCGAGCGATCTGTTCCGATTTGACGTTTTCGTCTCCTGCTCCTGCAAGCAGGGTCAGAATATGTACCGCCATGGAAAACTGACTGTTCGCTGCCATCTGTAACAAGTATAGTTACAGTTGACATCCATTGTCAAGGCGATTTAAACGGACAAAAGCCGGGACGCGGCCCGGCTTTCATCTTACGATATCGGAACCTACTACTTACCCGGGTTTCCGGGAAGTTTGATCTCCCGGCCGGCACCCAGCACCGAATTCGGAAGCAATCCATTGAACTTAGCGACCTCGGTTGCGTCGACGTTATGACGTTCCGCGACCTTGGCAACAGTGTCGCCTGCCTTTGCCTTCACCACTCTTACGTCACTGGCAACGGCCGTATTTCTGACATTGGCCGGTCGACTGTAGCTGGTCGCGGTCACATTATTGCCCGCAACCGGAACGAATACCTTGCCAGCCGGTTTCTTCATGCCCGGGTTGACCGCCATTAGGTCGGCAACGCTCACACCGGTACGATTCGAGATCGTTTGCCAGGTCTCACCTGCCGACGAATTGGCGAGGTTCGTATTGTTCACCTTCGATGCAGGGAGACGCCTGAAAAGCGCCACGACCTCATTAGCTTTGCCTGCTGGAATGTTGACGATGTAAGGCTCCGGCGGCGTCATATTACTGCGAAGATGCGGGTTCAGATACCGCAGGTACTGGACCGTCGTATCAGATGACTGTGCCAGCAGCCCGAGATTGGTCGAAGCCGGAACGCGGACTCTGTCATATCGCAGCGGTGCTGCCGGCCTGATATGCCCGAATCCATATTGATGAGGATTATTAGCGATCAGGATCGTAGCCAAAATATTAGGAACATAGTTACGTGTTTCCCTAGGTAAATAAGGATACGCAGCCCAGAAATTTGCGACTCCGGCTCGGCGGATAGCTTTGTCGACATTGCCCTCGCCGCAGTTATATCCGGCAATGGCAAGTTCCCAGTTCCCGTAACGATTGAAAAGAAACTTCAAGTAGCGTGCAGAGGCTCGTGTAGCCTCGTCAAAACTGTTCCGCTCATCGACATAAGCAGTGCGGCGGAGTCCATAACGGGCCCCGGTACCGGGAATGAACTGCCACAGACCCGATGCTGCCATATGAGACATCGCACTAGGCTTCCAGGCACTTTCTACCTGACCAAGCCAGGCGACATTCTCCGGAATACCTTCTTCCTTAAAAATACGCCGCGCCATCAGCATGAACATACCCGAACGGTAGAGTCCAACCTCCATCGTCTTTCGGCCGCGGCCCCTGTAGTAATTGATATATTGCTGGATCATCGGATGAACCTGAAAGGCAAACCCGAGCGATTTATTGGCGACTGCTTGCTGAATATATTGATACTGCTGCTGGGCGATCGGGTTGGAATCGATCTCCTGCTCGTCAGGCGTCAGCTCCAGCCTGGACAGTTCGTCGAGCGGCGATGGCTCAAACTCCTGAGAGTTGAATCCGACCATCAATGTCTGGGCAATTGAAGTGTCACTGACTGCCGTCGTGGTGCTCGGCGGGCCGTACGGCACTACAGTCGAGTCCCTGGCTACTTTAGCCACGGTATCGGAAAGGGCAAGGTCGATATTCCAGCTGCACGTCAATGCCAGATTTCTAACCTGAGGCAATTGGGTCTCCGAAGGAATTTCGATCCGATAAACGGTCTCGATCAGCTGGTTATAACAGGTCTGCAGCTTCTGCTGGCCCTGAATGTTCAGTGTGGAGTAAAGGAAAACTTCAATTGATTTGTTAAACTTCTCACCTGCCAATTGACGGTTGTTATCGACATAGGCAAGCAGGCCTTCCTTAAATGAAACCCCAGACTCCAAAAGTACTCGGTCTACGGCTTCCTGTGCCCGAGCAACCTCTGGCGTCAGAGTCGTGTTGCTTGAGCTGGTGCTAGTCACCTGAAAACGGGGTAGCGAAACAAATGCGAGTAATATTAATGCTGATAAACCAAAGATCCGATGAATATGTGTTCTCATTTAATTCGTAATTTTAAATTGGACGTTTTCTGAAGGCCGATCAGGTTAGAAGTTCAATGCGGCCCTTTTTCACTATTAAGTTCTAACGTCGTAACCGACGAAAAGTTCCAACTGCGATCGCAGCTGCACGCCAATACCTCACGCAGAATAGCATTTTTGTGAATTTTGGTCAAAACCCGAAACCCTCATAAAATAAGGAGTTGGCCCGATCCGGCATTCCTATGTCGCCCGCTGTGTCTTAGCTTTCGCTTTTTCCGATGGGAGTTTTGCTTCTCTGAGTGCGGCATCGAAGACCTGGAGCACATTCTCAACAAATATAAACGTTAAATCGTCACGAACTTCCTGAGGAAGGTCCTCCAGGTCCCGTTCGTTCGGTGCCGGCAGGATCACGGTCTTTATCTTGGCCCGACGCGCTGCAAGCAGTTTTTCTTTGACACCGCCGACCGGTAAAACGTTGCCACGTAATGTGATCTCGCCTGTCATTGCCACGTCCTTTCTAACCGGCCGCTGCGACAAAACAGAAACCAAAGCGGTCGCCATAGTTATACCGGCGCTGGGCCCGTCCTTCGGTATCGCTCCCTCGGGCAAGTGGATGTGAATATCGAAATTTTCCAACACAGATTCATCGATGCCAAGCTCTTTGGATCTTGCCTTGGCGTAAGAAAAAGCAGCATGAGCCGACTCCTGCATTACGTCGCCGAGCTGGCCGGTCAACTGAAGCTTTCCTTTTCCTTTGGTCTTAAGTGCCTCGATAAACAGGATATCACCGCCCACAGCCGTCCATGCGAGGCCGGTGACCGTACCGATCTGGTCCTTCTTGAGAGCTCCTTCGCTGAATATCCGCGGAACACGAAGAAAGTCCTTTACGTTGTCCGGCCCTATACGCATCGGCTTAAAATCGCTTTCCTGTTCAGCCTTACTGCGGGCGACTTTTCGACAGACCTTCCCGATCTCGCGCTCCAGATGCCGCAGTCCCGCTTCCTGCGTATATTCACTAATGATCTTTGCTATCGCCTTTCTATCGAAACGGACATCGCCCTTCTTCAGGCCATTCTCCTCCACCTGTTTGGGGATCAAATGCCGCTTAGAGATCTCCAGCTTTTCTTCTTCCGTATAGCCGGAAAGAGAAATTATCTCCATCCTGTCGCGTAGAGCGGGCTGGACAGTGTCCAGAACATTCGCCGTGGTCATGAACATTACATTCGACAGATCGAACGTCACCCCGAGGTAGTTATCGCGGAACGTTGAGTTTTGTTCAGGATCGAGCACTTCGAGCAAGGCGCTGGATGGGTCGCCGCGAAAATCGGCTCCGACCTTATCTATCTCGTCAAGCATGATCAGCGGATTGTTGGTTCCCGCCTGCTGGACCGCCTGGATGATACGCCCAGGCATCGCTCCGACATAAGTGCGCCGATGTCCGCGGATCTCTGCCTCATCATGTAACCCGCCCAGCGATAAACGGATGAACTTTCGGTTGAGAGCACGTGCGACCGACCTTCCAAGCGAAGTTTTGCCGACTCCCGGCGGCCCCACCAGGCAGAGGATCGAACCTTTGGGTTTTTCTCTGAGCTTTCTAACCGCGAGTGATTCGACAATTCGTTCCTTTACGCGTTCGAGGCCGTAATGATCTTCGTCCAGTATTCGCTCCGCTTTTGACAGGTTCAAATTGTCCTTTGAGGCTGTCGACCACGGAAGATCGGTCATGATATCAAGCCAATTTCTCAAGGTCGCCGTTTCGGCGGTGTCCGGATGCATCCGTTCAAGTTTTTTGAGCTGGCGGAGCGATTCTTCTTCTGCAGCCTCAGGCATTTTCGCCTTCAAAACCTTATCCCGGTAAAGTTCTATTTCCTCGTAAAGTTCATTGCCTTCACCTAGTTCTGATTGGATCGCCTTCAACTGTTGACGAAGGAAATATTCGCGTTGTGAACGGTCTATGTCCGCTCTCGCCTGCGTATTTATCTCCTGTTGGACCGTCAATACATCGATCTCTTTGCTAAGCAGGTCATTGACACGTCGGAGCCGGGGGACAGGATTTTCAATATCGAGGACACTTTGCCCGTCCTCGACCTTCAACTCAAGGTTCGAGGCAGCAAGATCGGCAAGACGTCCGGCGTCATCGAGATTAGCGATGATCGCGAGGACCTCCGGAGAAATGTTTTTACCAAGGCTCGCCGCCCGTTCCATCGAGCCGCGGACATTGCGGACAAGAGCCTCAACTTCAAGCGAATTCTCAGGAGCCAACGGTTCGGAGATCGGAGTTACTTCTGCCCTAACGTACTCTCCCTGACCCGAAACCGAGTCGACGCGACTTCGGGATAGGCCCTGAATAAGTATCCTGATCCGGCCATCGGGGAGCTTGAGCATTCTCATTATGATCGCTACCGTTCCGACGGTAAAAAGATCATCCTGGTCAGGTT
This sequence comes from Pyrinomonadaceae bacterium, assembly GCA_041745615.1. Classification (GTDB taxonomy): domain Bacteria; phylum Acidobacteriota; class Blastocatellia; order Pyrinomonadales; family Pyrinomonadaceae; genus OLB17. Next base: position 29,823 of record JBGTIP010000012.1, read on the forward strand.
CTTCTTTGTTCACATCCTTCTGAGAAACCAGAAGGATCATGCGGTCCTGGCTCAGCGCCTGTTCCACCGCCTTGATCGACCGGTCCCGCGAAACAAACAGCGGAACGATCATGAAAGGGTAAATTACAATGTCGCGAAGAGGCAGCACGGGAAGTTCCGAGGGGATCTGCATCATCGGCTCGATCGCTTCTGCCTCGGCCATCGAAACCGGAAATTCGTCTAATTCGACCATAAACTTATATGTTAGGAAAATAACCTGAAAAGGGCAATGAGGTGATTTTTGGCAGAAACATGAAACGACCTCGGGCCTTTCAGGCGTCTGGAATGATTGCGAGAGAATTGCGAATCGGATCAGGTTTTCTTGCTTTTCTTCGGTTTTTTCACAGGTGAGGGCTTTCGGGAACCGACTAATACTTTGAGTTCGTTCATGAACTCGGAAACGTCCGCAAATTCGAGATAAACGGACGCAAATCGCACGTAGGCGACCTTATCGAGTACCTTCAAACGCCTCATGATGATCTTTCCGATCTCGCTTGTCGCGAGTTCGCGATCAAGCGAATCCTGGACGTTTTTTTCTACTTCATCGACAATGGTCTCGAGCTGGCCGGTCGATATTGGACGTTTTTCGGAAGCTCGGAACAGCCCGGCAAGCACCTTATTGCGGTCCCACCCTTCTCGTTTTCCATCCTTTTTCACCACCATGTACGGGATCTCATCAATGCGCTCGTACGAGGTGAATCGCCGCCCGCACCCTAGGCATTCGCGGCGGCGGCGGATGGAATCGCCGTCCTTCGATTCGCGGGAATCCACGACCTTATCTTCGATATGTGAGCAAAAAGGACAGCGCATATGTTTTGAGTCCCGCCTTTAGGCGGCCACGATCAGCACGCTAAAGCGTGGATTCTGAACCCTCAAAATCGGGCGAATCGGATTCGATCTCGCGCTCAGCGTTCTCGCTCGAGAGCAAACTACGAAAGCGTTCAATACTTATATCACCATGGAAGAAATAGTATAAACCGAAAAACACAGCAGGCGCGAAGTACACAAGATGCATGGCGATCGAGACGGCTGCCGCATCCTCTACCAATATGTCGTTCTTAAGGAAAAGCAGGCTAACTGCCGTAGCGGTATGAAACGCCCCGGCCGCCCCGCCCGGAGTCGGGACTATCGAGCTGACGGTCGCAAAGCCCATTATGAATAACGAATCGCTAAAGGTCAGCGGCAGGTCAAAAGCCAGCAGCACCAGCCATGTGGGAATAGCGATCGCCATCCATAGCGAAAATGTCCAGAAACTCACTAATAGGGTCTGACGCCAGTTCGTCAGGATCGCCAGTGCGGATCCGAGCTGTCTGAGAATGCTCAGGAAGATCGCCCTCAACCGCTTGGGCATCCATTGGCGATCGGTAAAACCTTCTGCCCAAAGGGTTACGCGATCGGAGTTTCGCTGAAAAATTATCAGGACGATGAATCCGGTCACTACGCCCAGCAGCATCAGAAGCCCGGCCCAACGCACATACTCGAAGTCGGCTTCACGTCCGATCTGCGGGGTGAACCAGATCAGATTTACGGCAAAAAAACTGGTAAGCGCCGCCATATCAAAGATACGTTCCAGGCCCAGGGTCACCAGGGCCGCGCTCGGCCGCACCCGTCGGTCTCTCATCGGAAGCCACATCGGCCTTACGATCTCGCCCATCCGTCCGATCAGGAAGATCGCCGCGAATCCGACAGTGGTAGTCGCAAAGAGTTCCCTCAGACTCGATGGCGTAATGGGCGAAAGAAGAACTTTCCACCGCACAGCCCTTAGCAAATAACCAAGGCAAATGATCAATACCGCGGCGCCCAGGTACCACGGGTCGGCCCGTTTAAGACCGGTGGAAACCTGCTGCCAATCCAGATTTCGGCCGAAAAACCAAAAAATAAAGACCGTGAACAGAAACAGGAAAATGAATTTTATGTATTTGCGCAAACTGCTTGATGCCGGCTGAGCGCCGGATTCCTTCTGTAAGTCTTTCGAACCCTGGCAATGTCAAAAGATACAGTATTTGAAAGGAAATCTAAATGGCGGCTCTAACTCAAAGATGTTCAGAGGCGAGTTTTTCGAGTTTTTCCCTGATCTCATCCCGAACCCTGCGAAAATCGGCCAGAATCGCCTCATCGTTTCCATCAGCAGCCGCAGGATCGTCAAAGCTCCAGTGGATGCGTTCTGCCGGGCCGGGGAAAACCGGGCAGGTTTCATTCGCGTTGTCGCACACTGTTAGGACGTAGTCGAACGGCGTGTCGCGAAACTCATCGAGAGATTTTGAACGATGGCCCGAAATATCGATGCCGACCTCGGCCATGGCAGTGATCGCCTGCGGACGAACGAAGCTCGCGATCGTTCCTGCACTTTCAACATCGAACCGATCGCCGGCAACATGCCGGAGCAGGCCTTCGGCCATCTGGCTTCTGGCTGAGTTTCCCGTACAGAGTATTAAGACTCGTTCTTTTTTCATTTTATTCATCCGGTCTCCGACGCGACGATATTCGATTCAGCAGCAAAATATTTTCGCTGGAAATATAACGCCACGTTTACAAGCCCGATCAAAACCGGCACCTCGACAAGCGGCCCGATCACTGCCGCGAACGCCACGCCCGAATTGATCCCAAAAACAGCTATTGCGACCGCGATCGCTAGTTCAAAATTGTTGCTCGCCGCCGTAAACGAGAGCGATGCCGTTTTTGAATAATCAGCCCCGATCTTCCAGCCCATATAGAAACTGATCAGGAACATCACGACGAAATATATGAGCAGAGGGATCGCGATCCTCACGACATCCAGCGGCAGTTGAACTATCAGATTCCCTTTCAGGCTGAACATCACGATGATTGTGAATATCAGCGCGACGAGCGTGAGCGGACTGATGCGTGGGATAAACGTCCCCTCGTACCATTCCTTACCCTTAGCCCTGACCAAAAAGAATCTGGTCAGCATTCCCGCGAAAAATGGTATGCCGAGATATATAAATACACTTTCCGCTATCTGCCCGATGCCAACGTCCACGACAACGCCCGTAAGCCCAAAATAAGGCGGGAGCACGGTTATGAACACCCATGCGTAAAGACTATAGAAAACGACCTGAAATACGCTGTTGAATGCCACAAGTCCCGCGGCATACTCGCTGTCGCCTTTGGCGAGTTCGTTCCAGACGATGACCATCGCAATGCAGCGGGCGATCCCTATCATGATCAGACCGACCATGTATTCCGGGTAATCCCGCAGGAAAATGATGGCCAATGCAAACATAAGTATCGGGCCGATCACCCAATTCTGGACAAGCGACAGGCCGAGGACCTTTGTGTTTCGGAATACCTCGCCGAGCTTCTCATAGCGCACCTTCGCGAGCGGCGGGTACATCATCACGATCAGTCCGATCGCGATAGGGATATTCGTCGTTCCGAAATTGAAAGAGTTGATCACTCCCTCGACGCCGGGATATGAGAAGCCGATTGCGACGCCTATCGCCATTCCCAGAAAGATCCAGAGTGTCAGGAATCTGTCCAAAAATGACAGGCGCCGCGTCGGGTTACAGTTTATTGCTGACATGTTTGGTATTACTGCCCGACCTTGAGTTGCGTTCCGCAGCACTCGACAAATGTGCCAAACTGGTCTGACCGGTCATCTTTTTTTATCACGAAATACTCCCAGTCATGAGCAAAGAGCCTATCGACGAACTCCCGGTCGGCTTCCGTTTTACATATACTCCGCAGATAGCAGGTCGTTCCTGGGCCGGAACGGTTGTTAGTGCTTAATGTCATTTCTGTCCTCCCTGATCAGCAGCAGGCTGTCGCCACTTCCTTCTTGACACCGCCGACGGCCTCAAATGTCGGAACGCAGCACTCGCCCTCGGTGTTCGCGGTCCCTTCGGGCAAATTGTCTTCGAGCACAACGAAAGCCTCCCATTCGTTGCCGTCCGGATCGTGGACCCAAGCCTTATCCTGTACGGCGTAGCAGCACGTCGTTTGCAGTTCCTCCCTCGTGACCAAGCCCTCAGCCTCCCACCGCTGCTTCAGAGCGGTCACGTCCTCAGATGTCGCAACCTGGATCCCCAGGTGCGAAAGGCTTCCCTTGCTCGCGTTAACCGACTGATTAAGCGTGAGATTTAGCGGTGGATTCTGGACGTCGAATTTTGCATACCCGGTCCGCACCTTGCTTGGCTCGATGCCGAGCATCTTCTTATAAAATCCAATGCTCTCGTCTACATTGCTGACGTTCAACGCCAGATGTGCCTTTATTGTATTTATTGCAGTCATTGTCTTATTCTCCCTTTTTCGTTCTGAGTCCCGCCTTTAGGCGGCTTAACTCTGTTCGTTCTGAGTCCCGCCTTTAGGCGGTTAGCCTGCTAAAGCCCGGACTCAATACTTTTATTCAATTACGCTTATGCATAATTGTAGATCCACAATAAACCCAAAATACATTTATGTCAAGCCATAATTGAATTATGTTATAATTTTTTTCGTATGGGAAAAACGGGCCCGGTAAAACTTGATGAATTCTTCGCCGCTCTCGCCGACAGGACGCGGCTGCGGCTGCTCAACCTGATGCGTGACGGCGAAGTATGCGTGTGTTTCTTCGCCGAGACCCTTGACACCAATAACCCTAAGATCTCTCGCCACCTCGCCTACCTCAAGCGGGCCGGCCTCGTGAAAAGCCGCCGTGACGGCAAGTGGATGCATTACAGTCTTACGCCTCCGAAAGATCCCAGGGCCGCCGAGATCTTCGATTCCCTCATGCGGGCTCTGGAGATCGATGAAGAAATGCAGTCCGACCGGGCAAATCTTATCAGCGTCTGCTGCGCGCCGCGGAATTCGTTTGTGAACATAGGCGAACGCACGGACCAAGGGTAGCGAAACACGAGTTTAATAGCAGCGATGTGACCGAAATCTATTGTTTCGGTGTATTAAATAATAGTAATATCAGACCGTTATGAACGTAGTTGAAACGATCAGAGAGAAGGTTTTTCACCTGCCGCCGAAAGCTCAGGAGGAGGTACTCGAAATGGTCGAGAAGATCGAGGAGCGTTATCATATGTCCCTGATTCGATCCGATCGAATGGCGCGGGTATCCGAGAGCTATTCGGTTCCGTCAGTCTCGGTTTTCCGACAGGTTCTGAGAACGAGAGCATTGACGCCGATCTGGCTCATGAATTTATGAGAAAGCACGACGAAGACTAAACTGATATGCTGATCGACACTTCCGGACTCCTTTGTCTGATCCACAAAGATGAGCCCGAACATATCGACTCAGTCACCACCTACTCTAACGCCAAATCATTTCTCACTCATAACTATATTTTAGATGAATTCGTCGCCCTGGCGAACGTTCGCGGGTTTTGCCGAGGTAGGGTTTTAGTTGGAACTTTTGTTTTTTGTCTTTCGTAACCAATCTTGACAATGGGCAGCTTTGGCTTTGCTGCTGTGGTCCGGAAGCTGGTTTCGGGAGAGAGACACTTTGGAAGCATTAAAGGCTGTGACCGAATTTGATGGTGCTGATCTCGTAAAGCGTGCCCGTGCAGGTGACGGCGCCGCGTGGGAGGATATTGTCTCAAGTTACTCCCGTCGCATCTTCAATTTGGCATACCGTTTCACATCAAGTGTGGATGCTGCCGAGGATCTGACGCAGGATGTTTTTATTCGCATCTACAAAACGCTGGACCAGTTCGATGCGAAACAGGGCGACCTATCCAATTGGCTGATGCGTCTCGCCCGCAATTTGATAATTGACGATTACCGCCATCGCCAGCGAAATCCGCAGAACACGATGGCCGATGCGGTGGACGATCATTCGTATCACTTACGGGCCGCGGGCACGTCGGCCCATAAAGAGATCGAGCGGAAAGAGCTCGCGAGCCAGGTGCAGGAAGGAATTGACAAGCTGCCGGATGACCTCAGGACGTGCGTGATCCTCCGTGACATTGAGGAATTGACCTATCAGGAGATAGTTGACGTACTGCAGATACCGGAGGGAACAGTAAAATCGCGAATAAATCGCGGCCGGATCGAACTGGCAAAGGTTTTGAGACGTATGAGAGTAGTAACGATTTAGTTTTGAGTACCTGCTTTAGCAGGCTCATCTAAGTTTTGAGTACCTGCTTTAGCAGGCTCATCCTTGGCGACGAAGCCGCCTTAAGGCGGGACTCAAAACAGGGACTCAAAACAGGGACTCAAAACGGAACAAGGGGTTTTAAGTTATGAAACAGGAGCAGCAAAACATAGTGAATTGTTCACAGTTTGAAGAGCTGTTGAGCGATTATCTCGATAAGACGCTGAACGGCGGTGCCCATAAGGCAGTGGCTGCTCACGCGTTGAGCTGTCCGCTGTGCCATTCTCTGCTCAATGACGTGAAGGAATCACTTGCCGTTTGCCGTGAGATAACAGCTCCGGCAACGCCGATGACACGTATCGAGGCCCGAATATTGGCAATGACGGCTCCGCAGACCTCCTTGGACTGCGATGATTTTGAGAGCCACCTTACAGATTATCTGGACGGATTTTTACCCGCTGTCGCTTTTCATCGGTGGGAACGCCACGCCGCCCTTTGCAGTTCATGTGAAGACCTTCCCGGCATGGTCGTCCGCTCGATAGCGGCTTGCTACACAAACAAAATGGACGAGCTTGCGATACCAGCCGGTCTCCACGAACGGATCTTGCAGTCAACCACCGGTTCGGTCGCGTTAAAAGAGGCTAAGACTTCTTGGATCAAGGAAGCCGTCGATTGGCTCCGCGGACTCAGGTTCCCGGTGGTAGTGCCTCAATTGGCACCGGTGGCTATGATCCTTGCCTTTGCCTTTTTGATGTTTGGCGAGACCATCTCTGCCGACGGTACGATCGCGGGTGTCTATCAAAGAAGCGTTGAACTTGCGGGCCAGACCTATCAGCAGAGCTCGGCTGTTTGGAGCGGTAAACCTGCCGAACCGGCCCCCGCATCCGATCCGATCAACGGCACGACTATCGTCAATCACGAGGAACAGAAATAATGAATTGTGCTTATCACAATCATAGTGCGGCGGTAGTTAGCTGCAATGGGTGCGGAAAGCCGCTTTGCCCTGCGTGCGACCACCGCATCAAGGGGTTTCCGTATTGCCAGGACTGTATCGTGCAGGGCGTCGATCTGCTGCGTCAGCAGACCCGCTTGGAACATGTGCCGTTTGTCAAAAAACGTACCTCGCCCGTCATCGCCACGCTTCTATCCATGATCTGCCCCGGTCTTGGTGCCGCGTATAACGGTCAGACCGTAAAGGCACTTGTTTATTTCGCCATCTTTGTCGGTCTTTTTCAGATGGCCGTACTTACCGGCGGCACGCCGCTTTTTGTTCTCGGATTTATTGGAATGTGGCTTTTCTCGGCCCTCGATTCGTGGCGGACCGCACAGATGATCCGCGCCGGGCTGACGCCGGATATCGCCGACGACATCCTCGTGCAGCGTTTCTCGGGAAATCCGAAATTGTGGGGTATCGTGTTGACGGTTCTCGGCACAGCATTTTTGCTTCAGAGAGTTTTCAATTTGGGATTCCTGATGCGTGGGATTCTGCCGATGCTGTTGATCGGCCTGGGCATCTATGTGCTCAAGGGATACATCTTTAAGCCAAGGGCAGAAGTTCCGCGATGGTCGGACACCCCCCCGTCGACTAGCTTTGCACTTAGCCAGTCGCGCTATAATGAAGGCGATTATCCCACGACCGGGGAATTCTCCGATCGAACGCGAAGCGGAAGGTGGAGAGACATCTGATAGGAGTCATTTTTAGGAGTTTTTATGTTTATTAAAGCCGCCGGAATATTCGGAAGCCTCGTCGTTCTTATCGCACTCATCATTACGCTTTTAAAGGCTGTGATCGGATTCGTCGGTTTTCTCGCCTTTGCCATTAAAGTATTGATAATACTCGTCTTTCTCGGCGTCTTTGGCAGTATTGCGATCATGATCTATCGCACCTGGCAGGATAAGAAACGCCGTAGCTAAGGCTCAGAACTGTCCGCTCTAATGGGCCGCTCAAAATGCTCTGCCGCCCCGGCGGCTTGCCTTTTTTAGCGGCCTATGCTTATATAATTCATTCCTTATTATTTATTTGGAAGCTACAAGCGGGTTTTTCATAAACAGCGAGAGTTTCAAGTTTTTCCTAAAATAACTCTTGTTCGAAGGTATCGCGTTAGTCGCTCGCGGCTATTCTTGCGTGATTCCAGCGCGTGGATCGTTACAAGATCACGCGTGAGATCATTTAAAGGAGCTTAAAAGCATAATGCAGAATGACGACAAGTCGTATTCTTTTCTACTAAAGCATTCATCAAAATCTAAAATCTATATCAAGCGGGTCGAAGTTTCGAAAAGCCATCTGCATTTCGGAACGGTCGGCATTTTTCTTTTAATAGGTATAACAACACTTTCTCTCGGCATCAACAGCATTGCACGAAGCACCGTTTTTGCGGAAACTTTATCAAAAGCGTCACCGGCAGCCCTTCTTCGTGCCGAACCTAAGGTGGCTTCGGACGGTTTCGACTATTCAAGACCGGAAGCGTCCTCGGAGATAGCCGTAAATTCCGGCGGCCCGTGGGCAGACGAATCGGACGGTGAAAACACTGAGCTTGCAGCACAGATCGACACCATCCGGCTTAATTCCGATCCCGCCTATGTACCCACTATGTGGGCCCATCTCGGCAAAATAAATAACGAATACGGATTTCGCCGCAACCCATTCGGCGGGCGGGCCTATGAATTCCACGCCGGTATGGACATTGACGGCGAACGCGGCGACCTCGTCGTTGCCCCCGCAAGCGGGACTGTTTTGGACGCAGGCTATAAGGGCGGCTACGGCAACCTGATCGAGATCGACCATGGCAATGGTCTAACGACCCGCTACGGCCATCTATCCAAGATCGAGATAAAGGCCGGGGACACGGTTTCACGCGGCCAATTGATCGGCAATGTCGGATCGACAGGCCGTTCGACCGGGCCTCACCTTCATTACGAGCTTCGGTTGAACGATAAACCCATCAACCCGCGGCATTTCCTGCCGCAGGAACCCGTCAATTTAGCGAACCTGGTCAAATAGCAAAAAACTTAATACAGTCTTGATAGCGGGCCACGCAGCCCGCTATCTTTTTTTAAATACCATCCCACCGGCCTCTTGTTCCCGCCCCCTGAAGGCAGACCCCCGTTACCCATTCCGCCGGGACCGCAGGCCGCTTACCTGCCCCGCCGGACCGCAGGCACCCTAGCCTGCAAGCGTCCAACGGACGCTGACGTGGTGAGAATTCAGCTACACAAGATCGTCCGCGACATCGACATTCTCGCCGCCGTGACGCCCGCCCCGACAAACGCCCGTGCCTCGCCGGCATAGCCTGATCAATTAGCCCGA
>JBGTIP010000013.1:0-32920 GCA_041745615.1 Pyrinomonadaceae bacterium
AAACAATCCCGGCCTCCTTTTAAGTAGTTAGTCTATTTCAAATATCGCTCGCCTTAAGTTAGCGAATGCCATCATCTATTCGTGCAAGGCTCGGTGCCTGCTACATGAAACCGAATCGGCTCATTCTCGACTACTCGAAAATGGCTGGCCGTGCCATCAGTCCTCCAGAGACTGCGGCCTTTCGGCCCAGCTCTCCTGACCCCTCGCACAAGCCGACTTCGCCCCGCCGGACGAATTCCTCATAACCGATGCCATCACGAAGCATGATGTAGCAGTTGATGAGGAGCTTCCGGGCCGCTGCAACCTTTGCTTTGGGGCGGCCTCTCCGGCGGCTAACTTCAGAATAGAATTGTCTGATCTTCTTATCACGGCACGCCTGGGCGGCCTGACCTAGCAGATGACGTACCAAGCGTGAGCCGCGTTTGCTGATCTGGCCCATCCTTCTTGTCTCGCCCGAGCTCTTTTCCAAGGGATCGAGCCCGATAAATGCCACCACCTCTTCCTTGCGTCGGAAGCGGCGGACATCGCCAAGCGTGTGTATCAATGCCAGCGAGGTGATCGGCCCGATGCCCGGGTGTGTACGGACCAACTGTATCCTCTGCTCCTTATTCGCCTCTTCTTCAAGTTTGACCTCAAGGACCTTGATCTGCCGTGTGAGTTCGTCAAACAAAACCAGTCGAGAGCTTAATAGAAACTGCTCGGTCTCGGTCCCCGGAGCCTCGATCAGCTTCTTTCTCGCCTTCACTGCCGGCATCCGAAACTTCGCAAAGCCCTTTGATCTCGCAAAGGCATGGATCTGGTTCGCAACAGACGTACGTTTCCTGACCAATGCCTGCCGATAGTTCAGCAGATCCAGCACCTCTCGACTCTGCTCGCTTCGCGGCACGATCGCGGGAAAGTCTCCCCGCATCAGCAGGTCCAGCATCGTCTCCGCATCACGGAAATCGTTCTTGTGCCTTGATAGTGCCACTCGTCTGATCATCCTGGCATCCCCGATCAGTAGCTTAATCCCCAGCTCTGCCAACAACTTCTCAAACCACCACAGATATCCTGCGGCTTCCACGCCGATCACCGCGTCCGTCCCGCACTTGCGATAGAATGCTTTGATCGACTGTTTATCAGAATGCAGAAACCTCTTATACCTGATCTCTCCATCCACTTCATCACAATAAGCAACCGACTGTTCGTATGGGTGAAAATCAACCCCGATGTATACTGTCATTGTTGATCCTGTGGGATTGTTTATTGTCAGAACACGAGTTTAACCGAACTCGACTCCGACGGGATCAACTTCATAGCATCAGTCATGCAATCTTGCAATATGTTGCTCCTTATTTGATAATACATCGGGGCAGAATGTAATGGCAAGAAAAAACTCGAATCGAGGTAGAGGGCGGACTTTATCATTTGATCACCCGCGGAAACGACCGCAGGGACATTTTTCATTCGCGCGTGGATCATGACAAGTTCCTTCAGATCCTGATGGCTCAGAAGGGGCATTTGCCGTTCTATTTATACGCCTACTGCCTGATGACAAATCACATTCACCTGCTGATAGAGCGGCGAACCGACGACATCGGGCGTATCATGCATCGGGTGCTGACGGCATACACCCATTACTATAACCGCCGTTACAAAAAGTCCGGGCACCTTTTGCAGGGACGGTACAAGGCGGTCCTGTGCCAGTCTGAAACATACCTGACGACGCTTGTTCGCTATATACATCTCAGTCCGGTCAGGGCGAACATGGTTTCGCGCGCCGTTGATTATCCGTTCAGCAGCCACCGGGCGTATCTCGGGCTCGATCCGGCGGGGCCGCTCGACGTAGACCCGGTGCTTCGTCATTTCGGATCGAGGAAGGCCGAGGCCCGCAAACACTTCTCGGCCTTTGTCGACGGAGCTGATGACCCGGACCGCTCGGATGCGATCGATGCCATGCTCGACCACGGGTCGGTCGGCATCCTGGGCAGCGATGAGTTCGTTGACGCGACGATCCATCGCCTCGGCGAACACGTTCCCAAAGGAACGCCTAAACGGCAAGCCGAACTCGACACAGAAGCCCTGCTCGCGGCCGTGGAAGAGATCTTTGACGTTCGGCGAAACGAGTTATGTTCGACAGTCAAATCCGCCCGCATCGTCGAAGCCAAGGAAGCCCTGATCGTCTGCGGACGCCGCCTCGGAGCGAGCATCGCCGACCTCGCCCGCCTCACCAACCTCAACAGCTCAACCGTCAGCCGCCGCTACACCTCCGCCATGCAAAAACCCAACAATGATAAAACCTCTTCGCGTGAACTTCTGGATAAGTATGAAAAGAATCGCAATATTGCATGACTGACCCATGATTTCGGATTTCGGACTAGGAGCTGCATCGTCCCGCCAGTTAACTGCTTTTGAGTGCCATTGATCGTTGGTGTTGATCAGCGCATAAACGTAAGATGTGTCAATAAATATCCGTATGTCTGCCAATCTGGTCTATTCCTCCAGTTTCCCGTGGGCATAATGATCATGTCGTTCCGAAAGATCCGCAGGACCTTCTATCTTTATCTCGGATAATAGCTCAAGAAGATCTTTCGATTGGTCCATATCGCCGTTCCCGGCCCGGCGGTGCACCGACCTATATCTCGCCTCGATCCTCTCGATCGCTCCGAGCGCTTCTTCCTGTGCCTCCGGCGGCAGATGGATCAACTTCGACTGAATTGTCTCGACAGTGTTCATATCTGCATAATAACCGATACACAACTTCCCTGGAAATGTTTTCTCATCGGGAGCGTAGGAAACATCGCGGGCATAATAAACAGCTTGTTGTGGCAGTGCCTGCATCGCTTCGCTTTCTCTCAGCTTGAGCCGTGCCGCATCGTTGCGCCGGCTGATGGTCGAGGCGTTCAGTCCGCCAAGTTCTGACAGCGTCTTGACCGATGCACCGGCCTGCCGCCCGGCGGCCAGGAATCAAAACTTCTTTGGCCTGAACGATATCTCACGGATGCCGCCTGCTGGATGAACCGCTTGATGTCGATCTGGATAAGATCGATTGGAATGAAGAGATCACATGGCTAAGCCAGGTCGGGCTTCCTCGCGGCTGTGCCGCCACGCACTGCGGTCGAGCTGTGCCCGACCGTGAGCGCTCCCTAATGATCCATGAGGCTGTGCCTCACTCATGCGTATAACGGAGGCACAGCCTCCCTGAAAATCTAAAAGCTACTTACGGTCGGGCACAGCCCGACCGCAGTGGAAAAGGGCATAGCCCGACCGCAGTGGAAAAGGGCATAGCCCCGGCCGAAATGACCGGGAAACGCGCGATCTGAACGATCTTTGACGAAATATACCGAATACCGAGCAAACGTATTGATCACATACGCAATTATGTGCTATGCTTGCAACGCTACGGATTGTGTCCGGAGGATCTTTGATAATTGAGATGGTGGATCGTTGATGGTTGATGGTTGATGGTTGATGGTTGGTCGTTGGGTTTGTTCGTTGATGGTGGATCGTTGATCGTTGGCGGGGCATGGGCCACTGCTGCGCGCGTTTGTAATACAGTTCTGGGAAAAAGCGTGGTACACGGTATAAACCGGTAAGTGCACCTACAAAAGATAGTTACGGGGATTTCCTTGTCCCAGGGTGGTACAAAAACGGGGGGTGTGAAACGAAAATGGAGAATCGAGAGTGGCAAGTGGAGAGCGGAAAACGGAGAGTGGAAAATCGGCTGCGATCACTTGTCACTGACACCGACCACTGCTCACAGCCATCGGCCACGGGCCACCGACAACTGACCACTGCTCACAGCCACCGACCACCGACAACTGACCACTGCTCAAAGCCACCGACCACTGACAACCGACAACCGACAACTCAATTCGTATATCCCGGTACCGGTTTATATTCCTTGATCTGGTTTATATCCTGGTCATCGCTGTCGGCGAGGTCGTTGCGGACGAGGAGGACCAGGTTGACGCCGGGGCGGAGAGGGTAGACGCCGGCGTATTTGTAATGAGGGCCGTACATCTGGATAGCCGAAACGTCCTGGTCGGTTTTCTTGGTGATAATGATCTCGGCGGTGCTCGCGGGGATCAGGTTTCCATGGAAATTCGCCCGGGTGTAAGTGACCAGATACCAGGTCATTGGCCAGTAATCGGGCGAGACCACCTCGATCGTGGCGTCCTTGCCCTTGCCGCTTTTTTCGGCGTAGCGTTCGATCTCGCCGATCAGGTCGAGAAAGCCTCGGCGCGTGTGGGCGTAAACGTACGGCATCTCGTCGTCATCGTATCTGACGAAATTGTGCTGGTACGTTTGATAGCCGAGCAGCGAGAATCCGCTAACCGCAAGGGCACCGGCAAGGACGCGAAGCCGTATGTCACGGGCTGACGATAACTCGCCGATCGCATATCCGGCGATGATGCAAAGCGGAAGCAGGTAACTCAGGGCGAGCCACGGCGTTTTGTACGGGATGATCGTGTATGCGAGGAAAAGCCCGAGGCCCCACAGGCCGGTAAACATCGCAACGCGGTGACGGCCTTTGAAAAGGGAGATGAGTATTCCCAGCGAAGAAATGATCAGGATCGGGGCCTCGACCTTCATCCCCCATTTAAGGTAGCCGAAGTAGCCGTTCTGAGTGTGGTCCTTGTTCCCGGTCTTCGTCCAGATCGCGTAGGCCTCAAACGCTTTTCCAACGCCCTCCGCATAGGAAAAGAATGACGAGAAGAAAAGAACGCTGACATAAACGAATACCGTCGCGATCGCGCCCGACATAATTAGCAGGTCCGTTCGCCCGCCGATCCGCTCGCGGAAATTCTTCCAGATGGCCTCGACAGGCTCATTCAGCTCCGTTCGATTTTCCCGTCTAAGCTCAAGGAGAAAGAGCACCCAGGCAGCTGCGGCGGCCGCCATCAGGAAGATGATCGAGTACACGACAAATCGTTCGGATGGGCGAAAGGGGTTCGCGAGAAAGGTGGTATATAGCCATTTGCCGCCGTCGATCAGAGTTTCGCGAAAGTAAAGTGCGGCGATCAAGGCGACGGCATGAAGGGCGATGACGAAATTTACCGCCCATTTTCGCGCCAATTCTCCGCTGATGATCGCCCGCCAGGCCCAAATACATCCGCAGGCGATGATCATCGTTCCAAGGGTGATGAAGGCCGTCTCCTTGGTCGCGAAAAACAAGGCCACGCTGGCCGAAGCCAGCATGAGATATATCGGACGGCCCTCATCCCATGCCAACAGCAAACTGATGAGGTAATAGACAATGGCTGCATCGATGATCAGGAAAACGACGCGCAGCGTCCAAACGGCACCCTCGCTGTCACCGCCGAGATATGCTGCCAGATTGAACGCCGAAGGAACGAAACATACGAGCAGCAGGAGGGCCATCCAGATCACGGCACCGAGACCCGCCGACCGCTTTTCGATAAAGAAAAGGACCGATACGACAATGGCCAGGCTCAAGAATACGAAGAAAATCTCATGAATAAAATAGCGGGAAATAAAGACCATCCCCGGCGAGAGGGCTATGAAGAGAGCGGCGAATATGCTCCCGGTTTTCCCTATATACCGCCATAAGTAAAGGGCGAGAACGACCGTAAGCACGCCGAAGATCGCGACACTGACACGCATCGGGATCGTTTCGAGCCCGAAGATATTCGCGAACGGAAGGGCGATGTAATAGAGTGTCGGGCCGTGATAATTCGCGGGGTCATATTTATAGATCCCATCGCGGACCAGATTAGTGAGGAAAAACCCGTTTACGCCTTCATCATGATGAAAGGGCTTAAGTTCGAGCCAGAAAAAACGCAGAAAGGCGGCCAGCGCCGTGACCAGCGATGCTCCCACCAGCCAAAGGTAGTCGGGCCTTTCGCGTTCCGGAGTCTCGACCGAGGCGGATACATTTTCCTCAACGTTTTCTTTCATCGTCAACTTTATTTGACCCTGTATAAACGGATCTGGCCTGCTTCGGCAGCCACGGGGTATTTCTTGAAGAACTCTTCATTCGCTTTTAAAGTGTTACGTTCCTCAGGTGAAAAGAGGACATATTCGATATTGTATTTTTTTAGCAGCATTTCCGAAACACCGCCGCCCTCGTAAATGCGTTTTACATCATTCTCGCGGGGCAGGTAATCGATGCCGTGCGAAGAAAGGTGGCCGCTGTAACGCATCAGGGATTGCCTCCCTGTTAGGACCACCGGCGAATTGAATGTCGGTGCATTAAGGATCAGGGTGCGAGCCGGTAGACGCCGTTTTATCTGTTCAGCGATCTCGATCGCATCGCGATCAAAGACCCTGCTGTTGACCTGCCCGGATAGGGTCCGCCAAACATCAAGCGAGCCCGATAAGGTCAACACTGCTATCGCCGTGATCGCCCCGGCACGAAGCAGAGTTCCTCCGCTCCACGCCCTCGCCAACGCGTAGGCTACAAAAGGGATGGACCCGATGAACCAGTAGATCAATATCTTGATATTGTCCCATTCCCAGGGAGCGAGCTTGGCAACGTTGGAGATCAGGAACAGCAGAACGAATGGAATATAAAAAAGCAGAAGCGGCTTTGGATCGAAGACGGGAGCCGGAACTCGGGCCGGCTTTTTCGGGACTTCGGGAGCAGGCTTTGTCCAGTACAAATAGATCCCAAGCCCGATCAGCGGTATAAGGAGGCCGGTATTCTTGATCCAAAACCAAATGACGTTAGTATCGCGGCTATCCCATCCGAAATGCCAGTCGAAAAACTTTGTGGTGTCACTGGCCGTTCCGGTAATAGACCATAGCAGCTCGGGCACTGCTATCAACGAGACACCGGCGCCGAAGGCGATCCATTCCCGCCATTTGGCTGGCTGAATGGCAAAAAGGCAAGCCGTCACTATGAAAAGCGCGGCAAGACTGTGAAGGTGAATAAGCGGCAGCATTCCGGCCAAAGCTCCAATGAGAACCGGTGCCGAAAAACGCTTGATAAGCGGCATTTTCTCGTTGTATGTTGCTTCCACTCGGCTGAACGTCCGCCAGAGATAGCCGAGTACAATGATCGTAAGAGGCATTCCCAGGAGAATGCTCCGCTGCGTGAGGAACAGCACGACCATCGAATTACCCCATCGAAAATTATCGCTGATGGTGTAGTCGCGTGGTAACTGAAAGAGGGTTTCGATCAGGCTCTTTCCGGATTCCCAGTAATCCTTGAAAAACCACACGAAGCCCAGGCCACCCGAGAAGAAAAGAATGGCCGGTGCCAGACGACCCGCCAATTTGCTGCCGGTCAGCTTCGCTGTGAAGCTCTCGATGAGTACGAGTAAAGCAAAGGCCCACGAAACGTTCTGTATGAGCATGGCACCTTTAACATCGGCACCGAGCTTCATGAACGCGGAAGTCAGCAGGTCGGAAATAAACGGATATGCGAATTTGGCCCCCGCCCAGGAAGGATTTTGTGGAGGAAAGTTATTTCCCTCGGTAAAGCTGAAGATGGCTCCCAGATGAAAAGGCAGGTCGCCGTAATTTTGCGATCCGCCGGTATAGATGCCATCGGCCAATTGGAAATAGGCTCGTTCGAAGAACAGCCAGAAGATTATGAGGAAAAATGCATAATACGAGAACCGCATCAGCTTTGGGGCGGTTATTCCCTGCAGTTTGTCACCTGCACGCTGTCTATCCTTTCGAAATCGAGCGCTAATATCGCGGCGCCAAAATAATCCGGCAGGCAAACACGTAATTACCATGCAGATCGCGGACGTCGCGGTACTCAGACCCACAAATGACGCCACAATAAACAGGAGGGTTCCGAAAATTGCCGATCCGATAATTGCGGCCGCCGCGGCCCGCCACATTAACGGTTCGTCGTCGGCGATCAGGTACGTTATGGCCAAGCCGCCGGCCGCGATCAGGGCAATCAGGACTAGTGAGATCAACATATGGAACAGAGGAAAACTTCTAGTTAAGTTACTGCAAATCGCAGGAAAAACACAATTAGGCCAGGGTCGACAGCCGGTTGCGAACCGGGGGCAACTATTTAATGACAATTATGCTTCATTTGACCGCTTGCTCATTTCTAAAACTGATCCGCTCAAGGTAAAATGAGAGTTTTTGTACAGGTATCTTGAAATAACCATATGCTGCAAGCTGGAATCGTTGGATTGCCCAACGTCGGAAAATCTACACTTTTTAATGCATTGACCGCTCAAGAGGCAGCGCTGGCGGCGAATTACCCATTTGCCACCATCGAGCCTAACGTCGGCGTGGTTGCGGTACCGGATGAGCGGCTCGCTGTTCTCGAGAAGCTGAACAAGGCTCAGAAGGTCGTGCCGGCGACCGTTGAATTTTTGGATATCGCCGGTTTGGTCCGGGGAGCTTCGAAGGGCGAAGGACTCGGCAACCAGTTTCTCGCGAATATTCGCGAAACCGACGCTGTCATTCAGGTTGTGCGTTGTTTTGAGGACGAAAACATTGTCCATGTAGAAGGTTCGGTCGATCCCATTCGTGATATCGAAACCATCCAGATCGAGCTTGCTCTGGCCGATCTCGCGTCCGCTGAAAAACGGCGGGAAAAAGCGTTGCGGGCGATAAAAGCGTCTGGCGATAAGACCGCAAAACGCGAGATCGAGATCCTTGACAAGATACAGCCGGTGCTCGAAGACGGCCGTCCGGCGAGGGCTGCGAACCTTACAGACGAAGAGCGGGCCATCGTCAGGACATGGTTCTTCCTCTCAACCAAGCCCACGATCTACGCTGCGAACGTCGATGAGGAAACCCTCGCCGATCCGGAAAGTAACCCGCACGTTCAGGCCGTCATCAAACAGGCCGCGGCGGAGAAATCGGATGTGGTCGTCATCTGCGCCAAACTAGAAGCCGAGCTCGTTGCCCTGGACGTTTCCGAGCGCGGCGAGTATCTAAAAGACCTCGGCCTTGCATCGAGCGGCGTCGATAAGCTGATCAAGGCGGCCTATCATATGCTCGGTCTGATGAGCTTTCTTACCGCGGGGGAAAAAGAGGTCCGAGCCTGGACAATCCCAATCGGCACAAAGGCGCCGCAGGCAGCCGGCGAGATCCATACCGATATCGAACGAGGATTCATTCGGGCAGAGATCATCGGGTACGACGATCTCGTTGCCTGCGGCAGCCGAAAGGCCGCAAGCGAAAAAGGGCTTGCACGCCTCGAAGGCAAAGATTACATTATGCAGGACGGCGACGTGGTGGATTTTCGGTTTAATGTGTAGCCAGTCCCGGACGAAGTTTTTGCCTTCGTTCGTGACCCGCGTCACGATGAAAATCGCATTTCCTGTGATAAACTCACGAAGTAGTTTTTGATCTGCATCAGGAGAAACAAATATGAAGCGAAATGTACTTTTTGTCATTGGGGCGATACTGGTTCTCGGCCTCGGCATAACGGCGTATGCCTTCGGTATCGGCGGAGATTCCTGCCCGGTCAAAGCGATGATGGTCAGTGCTGACGCCACGCACGCCGAGCACGGCAAAGACTGCTGCAAAGGTGACAGAGATTCGTGCCCGATGAAGGGCAAGATGGATCACGCCGCTCATAAAATGGCGGATGGCGATGCCCACAAAATGGACGAGGCCGGAGTGCATAAAATGTCCGCCGAATCGTGCCCGATGAAGGGTAAAATGCCATCCGCCGCGATGGACGCAAAGCACGGCGATAAGGAGTCCTGCCCGATGAAGAACGGCAAAGGCCATCAAATGACCGCCGACGGCAAGCCGATGGATATGACCGCCGAAGACCACGCTTGCTGCCCATGCTGCGGTCACGAAGATAAAGAAAAGAAGATAACCGACGCAGCAGTCTAACTTTCCTTGAAATTATAATAGTTTAGGCCCCTTTATCGGGGGCCATTTTCTTTGATTCAAACGAAACGGCCTGTTAAAAAAGGCCGTCGCTTTTTAGAAATGGTGCCCTCGGTAGGATTCGAACCTACAACCAACGGATTATGCTTACCAGCTACGGCTTTCGCCGCCCCTTTCGGGTTTGTGGTCTGGACTTTCTCTTCTCTTTACGAGTCTGCTGTCAAGTCTCTACACCTTCCGACCTAGGTCGGCTTGGCTCGGGATCACCATGCATAAACTATGTTTAGGCTTCCCCGAATTTAACAGATTCTACTAAAATGCTGTTCGTAACACTTTAGCAACCCAGTTGATTCAGACCTTATGGATTTCTGCTGCGTAGTTTGTCGTAATCCGTTATCAGGACGGCAGAGAAGATTTTGCTCTGCAAAGTGCAAATCCGCTCTTACCAATAACAAACACCAGAACTATATTTCGCAACAACGCCGTGGTAATGAACGAAAGGCACGATTGGTTGAACTGAAAGGAGGTCGGTGTCAAATATGCGGCTATCACAAGAACCAAGCGGCTCTATGCTTTCATCACATTCATCCGACGGAGAAATCCTTTCAAATCGACCTCAGGAAATGTTCGAACAGTTCCTGGCACAATCTAATCGTCGAAGCGAACAAATGTCTTCTTCTCTGCTTAAATTGCCATGCCGAAGTTCACAACTCTGGCTCACCCACTTAGGCCCTCTTTCCCAAGTCCGCTGCTCTAACCGTTGAGCTACAAGGGCATGCTAATTAGTTTAGTTCAATCCAATTTCTCCCGCAAATTGTCGGAGGCGTCAGGGACCAAGCAACGGGCGAAAAATAACTGCGTTTCGTATCGCTGCGATCGCGTCATCGATTGGCCGGCCCGCCGACGGCTGTGTTTGAGATGAAAATTCCTGCCGTATTTGTTCATCTGTTTTGTCACGCAGGATGCCTTCGAGCACAAACATCTCAGTTTCGCCGAAATCAGCGATGCCGAGAGCATTGGACGAATCGATGCCGACGACCCTGGTTTCTGCGAGGTCAAAAACCCAGTCCAGGATCTTCTCGACGGGGTCGGCATCCGGGTAACGATGCTTAATTAGCTCAAAGATCAGCGGCCGGCGGTCGACGTTCAACAGCAAAGCCATAAAGAATCGGTGCTGGGGGTCGGATACATAGCCACGCCGTTTTATGATCTCGTCAAGCATATCGTAGTGTTCGAATACCTTCTTCAGAACAGCAGCCTTGGGCCGATGACGCTCGATCACAATATCCAACATTCGACTAAATCGGGAGCCGGCCTCTCCGGGGCTGAACATCTGCTTCAGTTGGTCCGACCGCAGGCCCGCCCGTAGATTCGAAAGTACCGCGAATGAGGTCTGCAGGTCACATGACCGTAACCAACGAATCATCGCCTCATCCGCCCCTGGTCGCTCGGCCCGTAGGAGCGTTCCCATCATCTGTATCTTCTTTACGGTCGTCTGCTGCTCGAAGAAGGGGTCGACGGCCAAATAGGGCTTTTCGTAAGAGAACTGAGGCAGATCGATCGGTGAGCGGTCCGTTCGCACTACGATTGTTGCGGAGGGACGGTCGAGGTGAAAAAGCGAGTGGATGTATCGCCGACCGCCCCATATTTCCTGAACATCACCAACCTCGAGGATCTCGCACACTTTAAGGCTTATATCTCCGATCTCAAAAAATGTGTTTATCTTCTCCTTACGGTGGAATTCGTACCAGCTATGGATGCTCGAGCCGAGCAAAACCTGAAAGGCCCCGCAGAATCCGTGCTGATGGATCGCCGTCGTGCCCTCAAACCAAAAGTATAGATCTATATGAAATCGCAGCCCGGAAAATATTGTGATCGGTGGATCCCCAAATCGGCCTTGCACATCCCGCTGCGGCGGCAATTCGGACGCCTCCAAAGACCAGGTGACAACATCCCAGGCCGAGAGTTTTGAGGGTAGATCGGCTCGCTTTAGCGCATCCGCCGCGATCGCAGGCAGATCGTCCTCGTTATAATTTTTGTCGAGCCAGAGCGATTCTATCTCTGCGCCAAGCTGTTGAAACAATTCCATATTCTGTTACTGATCCAAGGTAGGAGGTGGCGGAGGCTGAATGGCAGGCTCATCGTCAGGAACGTGATCGAGATAGCGAAACAATAGCCAAACACTAAAGGAGCTGGCTACGATCGCAATGAGCGTGTAAACCCAGCTGTAGTCCTCGTACACCGACTCGCTCCATCCAAAGACTTCCACGCCGATGCCCATAGCCGTGCCGATCGCAACTCCGACCCAAGCCTGTACCGCAATGAATGTGCCTCCGCAGATCGCCCCCCAAAGAATTGGATTACGGCCCGTATCCCGAGCTTTCTTATATCCGAACCAGATCGCTAATATTGCCAGTATCATAATTTAATCTTATCGCATTATCTTCATACCGAGGCGAGTGAGTATGCATGGGACAAACATGCTCTCCTCGCAGGAGTTTATTGACTTTTTGATAAACGTTTTATCTGCTATATTTTGCCTAACTCTTCCGTAAATTTAAACAGTCAGTAGGGGGTAAAACGTATGGGCGCAGTTATTGATGCTGGAAAGGCCAATTCCCACGGCGGATTTTTCGGCCATCCAAAGGGCCTTTCGACGCTGTTCTTTACCGAGATGTGGGAGCGGTTCTCGTTCTACGGCATCCGGCCGCTAATGGTGCTATTCATGACGGCCGCACTCATCGATGGCGGTTACGCCTATGATCGCGGGTATGCTGGGGCGATCGTCGGTATTTACGCGGGATCCGTATACTTATCGGCCCTGCCCGGCGGCTGGATAGCCGATCGGATCCTCGGGCTGCGAAGGGCGATCCTCTACGGGGCGATACTCATTTCACTTGGACACTTATCGATCGGCCTTTCAGCCTTTATGGGCGGCCCGACCGCGTTTTTCCTCGGGCTCGTACTTATAGTGATGGGCACCGGGCTTCTTAAACCGAACATCTCGGCCATTGTCGGCGACCTCTACCCAGAAGGCGGCGAGCGGCGCGATGCCGGATTCTCGATCTTCTACATGGGTATCAACATCGGCGCATTCTTTGGCCAGCTCGTAACTGGATTTCTCGGCGAGATCTACGGCTGGCACTGGGGGTTCGGCGCCGCGGGCGTTGGTATGTTCATCGGAACGATACTTTTCGCTCTGCGGGCTCAATCGACGCTCGGAGACATCGGGCTCGAACCTACAAAGCACCCTGATCCTGACATCCAGGCAAAGCAGATGTGGCGGGCCAAAACAGCAATGTACGTCGGCTTCGGCATCCTGGCACTCATTATCGCCCTTACGATGGCGGGAACCATTACGCTGAATCCGCAGCTCATCGGCGAGTATTACGTATATGGGATCCTCGGACTGGCGATCGCCTTCTTCGCGTACATCATCGGCTTTGGCGGCCTGAACCTGGATGAAAAGAAGCGAATGGTTGTCATATTCGTGCTTTTCATCGCGGCGGCCATCTTCTGGTCCGCGTTCGAGCAGGCACCGACCTCGCTGAACCTTTTCGCCTTCGACTTTACTGACAGAAGCCTCGGCGGAATGCTCTCTGAGGACCGGTGGATACCGGCAACGTGGTTCCAATCGGTTAATTCGCTATTCATCATCGCGCTCGCGCCGCTCTTTGCGATTATGTGGACGCGGCTCGGGGCCAAAGGCTTTCACCTCTCGTATCCCGTCAAGTTTGCACTAGGGCTGGCATTCGCCGGTCTGGGCTTCTTCGTTATGATATTCGCCGCAAACATCGTCGTCAGCGGCGGAGCAGCAACGCGAGTAGCACCATGGTGGCTGGTTGCCAGTTACTTCTTCCAAACGGTCGGCGAGCTGTTTCTGAGCCCCGTCGGACTTGCCTCGATGACCGTTCTCGCGCCCAGACGCTACGTTGGCCAGATGATGGGTATCTGGTTCATGGCGTCGGCCATAGGCAACATCATCGGCGGGCTGGTCAGCGGAAATGTGGATCCCGAAAAGCTCGAGCAGATGCCCCAGCTATTTACGGTGACCGCCTGGTCACTGTTCATCGCGGCTATTGTCCTCGCCTTACTGGCTATACCCATCGCTCGCATGATGAAAAACGTTAAGAGCGAAGCCGAAGTGAAAATGGGAGCCGAAAGCGCGGTCAAGGGCCATACCGAGTAGGGCCGCGGCTCAAACCATAGGAGGGAAAGATTCGTACAGAACCTTTCCCTTTTTTCTTCTTAGCTATCTTCGCAATTATCAAAGATCCATAAGGTAATCTGCCGTTGATCTCGAAGGGTGATCAGCGTCCGCCTTTCATCGCTCTGATTCGGCACCGTGAAGCGTCAAATTCGAACGAGCCTATAAGTGCTCAGATAAAGCGAATTGATTCGGCTCGAAGACCGGCCGCTGGGGGCCGTGCCGAATTTGATCCCGTAACCGAATAAACGATTCCCCTTACCTTTTTTTGATTGTCAAAGATCAGTTAGCCCGGGCCCGCGTTGCTCTGCCAAGCCCTCTCTCAGCCACTCGTTGGCGGTCTTGATGATGAACCGCGGTTCCGGCTCGGAATCAGCCTTTGCAGCCGGTTTCTTTGAACGTGCCCGTTTATCGTAACCGGGGTCGTCCTTCCGTATCAGCTCGCGCACATACTCGCTCACCGACGCATACCTGGTTCTGGAAAGCCGTCGTATAAGCTCGCCATACATCTCCTCAGGCATCGAAATGGCCACTACTTTCCGCATGAGATTTGTTTCACACCCCCTGTTTTTGTACCACCGCGGGACAGTCTAAAGCGAGTTAACTCCAGTTCATTCAGGTATTTACAACAACCTATGACTGTACCAGCGATTTTTTCTCAGAATAAAATATTACAATGTATTACACGATGTGCCATGCATGCAACATTCTATCATCGCTCTGGCCGGCCAGTCAACAGGTTTAAGTGGAGCCCATGATCGAAGGTTGACCGGAGCTGTTCTCAAATTTCCAATCCCGTAATCGTCATTTTTCGATTCGTCGCGGTGTTTAATTCATGTTCGAATATCCAGTTTGAAACACCCAAGGGCACATGAAGACTATCCAGTATCAAAAATTAACTCGATCGATTTGCTGTTTATTGATCACGTTTTCATCGGTCAGCCTGTTATCGGCAACGACAGCAGGTAAGGCCAGACTGCAAAGGGTTCCGCTCACCGAAGCGGAGATCCAAAAATGGCGCGAAGATCTGCGTTATATGGAAAAAGGAATGGAAAAGTTCCACCGGAATCTTTATCACACGATGAGCAAAGAGCGATTTCAAGCTGCCGTCAGTGATCTCGAACGGCGAATTCCGCGGATGGCGAGGCACGAGATCATCGTCGAACTCGCGCGAATTGTGGCGATGGTGGAGGACGGCCACACGAATCTGAGACTCGCACACGACCCAGAAGTTCGATTTCACACATTACCGATAAACCTATATATCTTTAAGGACGGAATATTCGTTCGTTCAGCCGCCGCCGAACACGCCGGGCTGGTCGGCGCACGCGTCATTCGCATCGGAGAAGTTTCAGCCGAACGGGCGGTGGCGCTCGTGGGCGATCTGGTCGGACGCGACAACGAAATGGACATTAAATTTTTTGCTCCGTACCTGCTCGTTAAACCGGAAATACTTCATGCGCTGAAAATCATCAAGGATCTGGAAAGTGTGCCGCTGATCGTCGAAAAAGAAGGAAAGCGGCATAGCGCTTCGATCAAACCCGGCGGATCGACCGAAGTTAAAGAACTCGATCATTTTGACATGAGCTGGCTTAACGAGCCGGGTTCGGTTGACATGCGCGATAAGGCGAGGGTTTCGCCTCCGCTGTGGCTTAAAGACATAACTAACAAATTCTGGTTCGAATTTCTGCCCGATTCGCGGATCGTATACGCCCAGATAAATGAAGTAGGGAATAAGAAGGAAGAGTCTCTAGCGGCTTTCTCCAAACGGCTTTTTGCGTTCATCGAATCCAACCCAGTAGATAAACTCGTCTTCGATCTCCGGCTGAACCGTGGCGGCAACGGCACCTTGCTGCAGCATTTAGTTTTGGACACCATCAAATCGAAGATCAATCAGAAGGGCAAACTTTTTACGATCATGGGGCGCAGCACGTGGTCTGCCGCCCAGTTTTTACTAGACGATCTGGAAAAAACGACGAACACGATCTTTGTAGGCGAGCCATCCGGCTCGAAAGGCAATCATTACGGCGATTCTCGGCGGGTTACGCTGCCGAACAGTAAGATCATTGTCAGAGTGTCGGTCTATTACTGGCAGAATTGGATGCCGTGGGATACGCGGATGTGGACGGCTCCGCATTTAACAGCGGCATTGTCGGCCGAAGATTACCGAAACAATTTTGATCCGGCAGTGGACGCCGTACTCAATTACGTGCCGCAGAAATCGCTCAATGAAATATTAATTGACGCATTAACCGCGGGCGGGGTTCAATCTGCTGTAAAGAGTTTCCGTGAGTTTAAAGCTCAGCCGATCAATCATTATGCCAGCACCGAACAGCCGTTGCTGGAAGCGGCGCAACAATTATTGAATGAAAAAGAACGACGATGCCGCTGTGATTTTAGAAACCAATGCACAGGACAACCCCCATTCTTATCGGGCATACTACGCTCTCGGCGAGGCTTATTTCAGAGCCGGGAAACCGCAGCTTGCTCGCCAAAACTTTGAAAGATCCCTGAAAATTAATCCTAAGAATTACGACGTTCTCTTTAGAATGGAACAGCTCGAACTAAAAAAACACGACGATTGAAGAACCCGTCTAGGTCAAGATGGCTGAAATCAAAGATGGTGATGTAAATGCGGGATGGTAAGTAAATTTTTTGGAGTGTTTAATTTCTCAACCCTTCCGCGCCATCATACTTTTCTAGCCTATCAGCTTGGCTCTCATTAATGCTTTCGGAGAAACCCAGTGACATACAGGACTTTTCATTGTTAGTGACGGCTGGACTTTGTTGCTATACAAACTAAGTCCAAGCACGACTTGAAATTTCCCGGTCTTTTTTACCGGGATGTGCGGTAGAATGTTTTGGGAGCCCGGCAGACGCCCACCCTGCCTGATTCCCGCTCCAGACATTCACATACCTTATGACGACTCCCTATTACATTCGCCCGTTCCTGATCGTGCTCGCGCTAGCCGTCCTTAACGGCGGTATCGCGGCCCAGGCTAAAAAACCGAGCCGGAATGGCCGCAAACAGATCACGCAGGCCGTTACGTCGTCGGAGCCGACGCCGGAGCAGCGGCGGCAAGAGGCATTTACGGCGGCATGGTCGACGATCAATGAACACTACTTCGACAAGACATTCAGCGGCCTCGATTGGAACAAGGTGCGAGCCGAGTTTCAGCCGCGTGTAAAAGCCGCGAAGACCGACGCAGCTTTTCACAGGCTGCTCGACGAGATGCTGTCGCGGCTCGGCAAGTCACACCTCAGCATAATCGTTCCGGAATATTTCGCTAATATCGAATCGGCAAAAGAAAAGGCGCGTGCAAAAGGCGAACAGATGAGCGCGGAAAGGCGTGCTGCCGCTCAGGCCGGGCCGGAGATAGACGAGGAAGAGGACGACAATATTTTCGGTAATGACGAGAGCGAGCGGTACGGGATAGGGGTCGAACTGAGAATGATCGAGGGCCGGATCGTGATAACACGAGTGGATCCCTACTCAGGAGCCGTAATAGCGGGCCTCAAACCCGGCTATGTGATCGAAAGCATAAATAGCGTTTCGGTAAGCGACATGATCCGACAGGCCCGGATCGACGGCAACTCTGACGCCGAGATAAAGTATCTCTTTCCGATCCAACTGGTCGATTCATTTCTCAATGGCGACCCCGACACAACGGTTTACCTGACATGTCTTGACGAATCAGACAAACCATCAGAGTTCACGGTCCCGAGGCTGGGCCTGGCCGGCCAGTCGGTCTCGATAAGCAGCAATCTCCCGGAGCAATTCTTGAGATACGAGGCCCGTTCTCTGAATCCGGATGTCGGGTACATCAAATTCAATGCGTTTGCGATCCCGGTGATCGAAAAGTTCTGCGCGTCACTTTCGGAATTTCATGACAAAAAATCGATCATAGTCGATCTGCGCGGAAATCTCGGCGGCATTCTCGGTTCGATGATCGGGCTTTCAGGCATGCTCAGCTCGAATGATCTACCGCTCGGAACATTTGTTTCCCGTGCCAGCCGTTCACCATTCGTCGCTCAGTCGAAAAACAAAAATTTTAAGGGCAGACTCGTTATCCTGGTCGATAATCTTTCGATGTCGGCCGCTGAACTTTTTACCGCGGGTCTGCAGGCGCACGGACGAGCTGTCGTAGTCGGCGAACGCACCGGCGGCCAATCGCTGCCGGCGATCTGGATTAGGCTCGCGACCGGTGCCGTCATGCTCTATCCGATCGCCGATTTCATCACGCCGAAGGGGGTATCGCTCGAGGGCAAGGGGCTGCTGCCTGATCATGTAGTGACCCTGGATCGCGGCCAACTTCTGAAGGGCGTGGATACCCAGCTCGAAAAAGCGATCGCTATCTCGATCGTGTCTCCTAAAGGACCAGAACCAGTTGTCGAAATGAGATTGGACCGCCTCACAAAGCTCGGAGGCGCATCGCCGCCGCCTCCGCCGCCGCGGGCTGTAGGTTCCGGCACTGGCGGACCGCCACCCCCGCCAGTCACAAAGCGCGAGATCGTTGAATCTGTAAGTGACGCGAAGTCTCAGCAGGCGATACGGGAATTTGCCTCGGCGATCGGCGGATATGACGCGCTGAAAGCAATCTTGAGTTACGAAGCGAAGGGCCGTGCGACCACAGGCTCGCGCGGAGAGACCGAGGGGGACGTTTACATCGCTCGTCAGACACCTGACAAGTTTCTGATGGTACTGAAGTCGCCCAGCCTTGGCGAGATCCGAGAGATCTATAACGGCAAGATGTCTCTCCTGCAAGCCGATTACGGGATAGAACGAAACCTGTTTCAGGGCACCGATACGACCCGGGTGAATATATTCTCGCCCGTCTTCGACGCGGTCGACACTGCCTTTCTGAAAAGCCTCAAGTACGAAGGGGAATTCGAGGTTGAGGGAAGCAAGCGGAAAGTGCTTTCGGGCAAAACTGCTGAGGGTATACCGATCGGGCTCTCATTCGATTCCTCCACCCGGATGCTCGCAACCTATTCGTCGCCGGGCGTCCTTTATACGCTCAGCGACTACCGACAGGTCGGCGGCGTCAAACTCCCCTTTAGCATCGTCATGGAGGGAATGATCAGCATCCAGCTTTCATCGGTCAGCCTTAATGGAACCCTCGACCCGAACACTTTTGAAAAGGTCGAGAAGTGTTTCGATAAGGTGGATTAGCAATAGTACGGGAGTACGGGAGTCGGGGAATCGGGGAGTAGGATCGCTGGGAAGTTTTATTTACGACCGCTCGGCAAGACCCACTGTCTTGGACGATTGATCATTCCTACCAGCATTCCTATTACTTCCTCATACGAGCGAAAGAGGTTTTTCGCGTCATCACGTGCGAGATAGCCGCAGCGAACTGAAAACTCGATCCATGTCTGAGTTTCAGCTGCTTCACCCTCGGCGTCACAGAGCTTGCTTATAAACGCCGCCTGATATCGCCGTTTTCGCCAGGCCTCGGCCAGGTTGGCGCAAACAGATCTTGATGACCGTCGAACCTGATCAGTAAGGGAATAGGTTTCCTCTTTGGGAAATCTCTTCGTTATCTCGAATATTGCCATTGCATTCTCGAACGCCATTCGATATACATCGAGATCCTGATGTCGTGTAACAAGCCCAGCCATCTTAACCCTTACACCCCCACTCCCCTACTTCCCTACTTCCCTACTTCCCTTCGCTTCCAGGCATTGACCGCCTCCGCGGCGCCGGCGTGCATGATCTCGGGTTTGTGATAGCGCCAGTATTTTTCAAACTCTTCTTCGCTCATCTGCGTATTCTCTGAGCGTGTTTTTTCTTTCAGATATTCCTCCGCCCAGGCACGAATATCCTGATTCGTATTCAACGCCGTGCGGGCTCCGTGCATCAAATTGTCGCGTTCCATAAATGTATCTCCGTACGTTACATTCCAATATCAGCAATAATTGGAGTTATTTAGTGAAAAATTTTCTTTTATCGTTTACCTTAATTCTATCATTACTGCCGACGGTGAGTCTCGCGCAAGATACCCGTCCGGCAGCGGCACGGCCGTCTGCGACCCCGGCAAGCACTGCACCAGCGTACGAGATCCCGATAGTTACCAAAACTCTCGCCAACGGAATGGAGATCATCGTTTTCCCCGATTCCTCGGTGCCATTGGTCACGGTCGAGTTTGCCGTTCGCAACGGTTCGTTTACCGAGCCCCCAGAGCTGAACGGCCTTTCGCATCTTTATGAGCACATGTTTTTCAAGACGAACCGTGCGACCTCGATCTACCGGTGCGAGTATCTCAGGTTTCGCAATGCACAGGCGTTTCGTCAGCTTAATTGCGATAGCGAGCTCAAGCTAAAATCGCAGGTCGGTGACGTATCCTATATGGGCGAGATAGACCAGCTGGGGATCGTCAATAACGGAACGACCCGCGAAGAGGTTGTGCAGTACTATTTCACCACGACAAGCCCGAATATCCTGCCTGCGATGAAATTCATCAGGAACGCTGCCCGCTTTCCGGTATTCGATGAAAATGAGCTTGCCGCCGAGAAGGAGGTCGTGCTCGGCGAACTGGAACGCAATATGTCGCAGCCGGGGTACTACCTTAACCAGGCGCTGTTGGAAAGACTGTTTTACAAGTACCCGACACGGAAAAGCCCGGGTGGGACCCGTGAAACCGTAGCGGCCGCGACTACCGATAAGATGCGGCTGATCCAATCACGATACTACGTGCCCAATAATTCCGCTCTGGTAGTCACAGGCGATGTGAATCCGCAAAACATTTTCACGCTCGCCCAGGAGCTTTTCGGCGATTGGGAACGGGCGGCGGACCCATTTAAGGAATTTCCGCTGGTAGAGCATCCACCGCTCACGAAAAGCGAGGGGGCGATAGTCCTCCAACCCGTCCAGAGTGTTTTTGTCCAGGTCGGCTGGCATGGGCCGTCGGTGGGCAAGGATGACGCCGCCACGTATGCAGCGGATGTTTTCTCATTTATCATTCGCCAGCCTGATTCACGTTTTCAGCGTGCGTTGGTCGATTCGGGCCTGACGACCGGCACAAACATCGGGTATTACACCCAACGAAATGTCGGCCCGATACAGGCTATTTTTCTAACCACTCCTGAAAAGGCAAAGGCTGCCATCAAGGCTCTTTATGCTGAGATCGAACAGTTTGATAAACCCGGTTACTACACCGATGAAGAGCTCGAAAGCGCAAAGACCCTGCTCGAGGCCGACGACCTCTACAGCCGGGAAAAACTGAGTGAATACGGCCGGACGCTGAGTTTCTGGTGGTCGACCACCGGAATAGACTATTTCCGGGGCTATCACAAGAATCTTAGAGCGACAACACGGGCCGATATTACCCGATACGTACAAACGTACATACAAAACAAGCCTCATGTCGGCCTCGCATTGATCTCGCCGGAACAGCAGGCGATTGCCAAACTTACGCCGGAAGATCTGATCGGAGGCAAGCAATAATGAAATTAAGAATTTACCCGGGGTCACTTAGGGTCCTCATATTTTTTGTATTCGCCGCAGCCAGCTTTCCCGTTTTGGGACAGGCCGGCACCGCTACGGCATCACAGGTAACGGAATTTGACGTCAATGGGATGAAGGTTCTCGTAAAACGGCGTCAGGGCGCGCCGACGGTGGCAGCGGGGTTATTTATACGCGGCGGGGTCAGAAACACCGACGCAAAGAATGCCGGCATCGAGAATTTTGCCCTCAGCGCCGCTGTCGAGGGCAGCAAGTCGTTTCCCACGCAGAAGCTTCGCAAAGAAACGTCGCGCGTGGGCACGGTCATTTCCGCGGGATCGAATTACGACTTTAGCGTGATCGCACTGGCCAGTACCAAAGCGAGCTTTGACAGTTCGTGGCAGATGTTTACGGACCTCGCATTAAACCCGGCATTTGCTCCGGAAAATGTAGAACGTATCCGGTCGAACATCTTGACTGCGCTCCGGTCTGAGAACGATTCTCCCGAAGGCTCGCTCGAGGCTCAGCGGCGAAAGATCATATTCGCAGGCCATCCCTATTCGAACGTTCCATCAGGCACGATCGAAACGGTCAACCGGTTCAAGTCGGCTGACCTGGCGGCGTACCACCGCGGGCTCATGCAAACTTCGCGGCTGCTCCTCGTCGTCGTGGGGGATGTGGACCCGGCTGAACTTCAAAAGAAGATCACCGCTTCATTCGGCAGTTTACCGAGAGGGGAATATAAGGCCACGCCGATCTCTCCGCTTGCATTTGCAAAGCCCACTGTCGACATTACGCCTAAGACAGTTCAAACAAACTATGTCGAGGGCGTCTTTGCCGCTCCGTCGATCGGTGATCCGGACTACTATGCAATGCGGGTGGCGATCTCGATCCTGCAGCAGGCGGTCTTTCAGGAGGTACGGGTCAGGCGAAACCTTTCTTACGCTCCCGACGCGGCTGTGGACGATCATGCGGCGAATACGGGCTCGATCTCAGTGACATCCGTAAATCCCAACGAGGCGGTCAGGGTGATGCTGGACGAGATCCAGAAGCTCAGAGATAATCCGGTCGACGGGGACACGCTGGGCCAGCTCTCCGGCTTTTTCCTGACAACCTACTTTATGAAGCAGGAAACGAACGCGGCACAGGTTGCAGAGCTAGCCCAATATGAGCTGATGGGCGGCGGGTGGAGAAATTCGCAGGGCTTTCTCGACCGAATGCGTAAGGTCAAGCCAGCCGATATACAGGCCGTCGCGAATAAATATATGAAAAATCTTCGGTTTGTCGTGGTCGGCAACCCCGACGATGTCGACCGCTCGGTCTTCCTTCAGGAGCCAGGCAAATAGTACTTCGATAAAGTTCGATAGGCCGGTAAGCTAGTCGGGAATGAGTTCGTTCGCATCCAGCGCCCAGGTTCGCTTGGGCAGAGAAATGCTCCTTTTTGATAAGGGTTTCGAGGAGTCGGGCTTCGGCGGGATAGTCCTTCTCTGACGAGTAAAGAAGGTCGTAGAACTGCGCGGCATGTTCGTAGCTGCCCATGATTCCGAGCGTCGGTCACGAGGACTGACTGCGTTCCTCTTTGAAGAGCAAGAGGAGCAGATTTTGTTTCAGCCAAAGGAAAGTTGATTTAAACACCCCCTTTTCTTTTGAACGACTTCGGGAAAACGTCGAGTGTGATATCAACACTCCTTCAGTTATTGCAAAAAAAAACAACAACTCGACTAAGCATCAAAACTGCCCAGGCAAAAATAAAAGCAAGGACTTTTCTCTTACCTTTGAAAAACAGAGAAACCAAACCTGGAATCAAAAGAGAACCAAATGCAGAACCTAGATTTCTCGCAAAACTACCGTCGCGGTCAATCATCTGCCCAAAAGCGTAGGCGAGCATAGCGCAAACAGCAACGGCTACCCATAAGTTTGACGTAGTTTGAGCCTCAGCTTGCGCCTGTGCGTCCAAAATTTCCTGATCTTCACCAAATAAGCTCATAATTCGCCCCCCATGAGATTTCGCACGTCGCTTGGATGAGTTGTGTTAGGTATGCTTCGTATACAGCGGCAGACATTTGTACCGCTCCCGATAATGAATATGAAGTTCTTCTTCTGCGGCGCAAGGCCTATCTGTTTCGGCCCAGCGCACACGAAGCCTGGAAGCATCTTCAGAGGCTCTGATACGTTTACCAGTGGAATGCTTCCCTCTCCCCAACACCAGCTGATTTCGAATGCGGGCGTTCAGATTTACCGACTTGCCAATAGTGAGTCGCCGCTTGGATCTCGAGTTGGCAACCTCATAAACACCCGGACCCGAGCTGATTTCCACCTCATTCTTCGATGTCGAAGCGGAAGCGATCTGCTCCCACGAATACCATCGCGTCCACTTAAGGACGATCGGGGGAATTTCTAGATTTTGAATCTCCATGACCAACTCCTGTTTTATACCACCGCTGATAATACGAATATTGCGATGGTTTATCAACCGTTTCTACCTTTTCTGCTACTAGTGTACTAAAAGGAAAAAGGCCTTAAGCTCACCGCTTAGGACCTTTTCCTCAACTACTAAATACTTACCCGCTCACGCAGGCAGTTGCGAAATTATAGCTCGTCGTCTTCGACCTCGATCGCGCCGGGCTGGAGGGTGTCGTCGTAGACCTCTTCCGTTTCGAGGCTGATCTCGTCGAGGGTTTCCTCGGCTTCGTCGTAACCTTCGTCGGTGTCATCGATGACCCCGGTTACTTCAACCGGCATCGGGATGTCGATGCCGCCGCGGATGTACTCGCCCATTTCGTCAAACTCGTCTTCCTGCTTGCGATTCTCGGTTGCATCGTAGGCTACTTGGACGTTGCGGTAGTATTTCATACCGGTTCCGGCCGGGATGAGGCGTCCCATGATGACGTTCTCCTTGAGGCCGCGGAGATAATCGATCCGGCCCGAAATAGCCGCCTCGGTCAGTACGCGGGTCGTCTCCTGGAAGCTGGCCGCCGAGATGAACGAGTCGGTCGAAAGCGAAGCCTTGGTGATACCGAGCAGCAGCGGTTCGCCGACCGATGTCTGGCCGCCCTCATCCTGAACACGCCGGTTCTCATCCTCATAGCGGAAGCGGTCGACCTGTTCCTCAAGCAGAAAATCGGTATCGCCGACCTCCTTGATCTTGACCCAGCGGAGCATCTGGCGAACAATGACCTCGATGTGCTTATCGTTGATATTCACACCCTGCAGGCGATAGACCTCCTGGATCTCATTCACAAGGTAATTCTGCAAAGCTCCTGTTCCCAAAACACGAAGAATATCGTGCGGGTTGAGCGGGCCGTCCATAAGCGGTTCACCCGAACGAACGCGGTCATCTTCCTGCACGTTGATGTGCGTACCACGCGGGATGTCGTATTCGCGTTCGCTGCCATCGTCACCGATGACGATGATCTTGCGTTTACCCTTTGCGATCGGGCCGAATTTAACGACACCATTGATCTCGGACATCATAGCAGTTTCACCCGGGCGGCGGGCTTCGAAGAGCTCAACAACACGCGGCAGACCGCCGACGATATCCTTGGTCTTGGTCGTCTCACGCGGGATCTTCGCGATGACATCGCCGGGCTCGACCTCCTGGCCGTCCTCGACAATTAGATTGGCCCGAATAGGCATCTGATAGGTCTTCTGCACCTTGTTGCCCGCGCGGATCTCAAGACGCGGCTGATTCTTCTCATCCGAGTCTTTGACCACGAGCCGTTTCTGGCCGGTGACCTTATCAATCTCCTCTTCGACCGTCTTGCCTTCCTTGAGGTCCTGATATTTGACCGTACCCTTGACCTCGGTGAGAATGGCGAAAGTGAAGGGATCCCACGTGACAAGCACCTGGTCTTCCTTGACCTTCTGGCCGTCCTTGACGTGGACCTCGGCACCGTAAACGACCTTGTAATGTGCAACCTCGCGGCCTCGTTCGTCCACGAGAGCAAGCTCGGACTGCCGACGCATCGAGACATTCTGGCCCTCACGGTTTTTGACGACCTTAAGATCGCCGAGATACTTAACCGTACCGTCCATGGCAGCTGCGTGCTTGGTTTCCTGTTCGAGCCGAGCAGTACCACCGACGTGGAACGTTCTCATCGTAAGCTGCGTGCCCGGTTCACCGATGGACTGGGCGGCAATGACGCCGACAGCCTCACCGATCTCGACCGTATTACCGGTCGCCAGGTTGCGGCCGTAGCATTTGACGCAGATACCGCGACGCGATTCACAGGTCAGTGCGGAACGGATACGGACCTTTTGCAGCCCCGAGAGCTGAACGTTTGAACCAAGGTCCTCGCTGATCTCGGTGTTTGCCTCGACAATGACGTTCCCGTCGACCGGATCGATAATATCGTCGAGCGATGTACAACCAACGATGCGGTCACGAAGCGATTCGACCTCTTCACCATTACGGATGATCGCCTCGGCCCAGACACCGCGGAGCGTTCCGCAGTCCTGTTCGGAAACGATGACATCCTGCGCGACGTCGACCAGGCGGCGGGTAAGGTAACCCGAGTCGGCCGTCTTGAGGGCCGTATCGGCGAGGCCCTTTCGGGCACCGTGTGTCGAAATAAAGTACTGTAGAACATCCAGGCCTTCGCGGAAATTCGCGAGGATGGGATTTTCGATGATCTCGCCCGACGGTTTCGCCATCAGGCCGCGCATACCAGCGAGCTGGCGGATCTGGGCATCCGAACC
Organism: Pyrinomonadaceae bacterium; assembly: GCA_041745615.1. Taxonomy (GTDB): domain Bacteria; phylum Acidobacteriota; class Blastocatellia; order Pyrinomonadales; family Pyrinomonadaceae; genus OLB17. The sequence goes on from JBGTIP010000013.1 coordinate 26,118, forward strand.
ACGGGCACCCGAGTCGGCCATGACGAGGATCGGATTAAGCTCTTTGCGTTCCTTTTCACGAGTGTGCATGGCCGCGAACATTTCTTTCGCGACGTGGTCGGTAACATCCGACCAGATCGCCGTAACCTTATTGGTACGTTCGAGGTCGGTCATGGTCGCATCCTGATACTGTTTGCGAAGCTTTTCGACCTCTTTCTGAGCCTTTTCGATGATCCCCTTCTTGCTTGCCGGGGTGACCATGTCGTCAATACCGATCGACACGCCGGCTTTGGTAGCGTAAAGGAAGCCCATCGCCTTAAGATCGTCGAGCATCGCAACCGTCGGCTCGTGACCGAGTTTGAGATGGCAGAACGTAACCAGCGACTGAAGGCCCTTCTTCTTAAGAACACCGTTTACGAAGGGCAAGCCATCACGCGTCAGACGCTCGTTGAAGATCACCCGGCCGGCCGTCGTGTCTAGAATAAGATCGACATTCTCCCTCGCGGTCGCTCGCATCACATCCTGCGAATGGTGCTCCATCGTCAGATCAATGAGATCGCCGCGCCATCGCAGCTTCACCTTCGTCTGAGTTTCCACGACGCCCGCGTCGAGTGCGAGCAGCACGTCATCGATCGAGCCGAAGACCTTGCCGTCGCCCTTCATTTCATCCCGGGCAAGCGTAAGGTAATAGCAGCCGAGAACAATGTCCTGCGACGGTACCGCGATCGGCTGGCCGCTGGCCGGCGAAAGCAGGTTATTCGATGCAAGCATCAAAACGCTTGCCTCGATCTGGGCCTCGGCCGACAAAGGGATGTGCACCGCCATCTGGTCACCGTCAAAGTCGGCGTTGAAAGCCGTACAGACAAGCGGGTGGATCTTGATGGCCTTGCCCTCGACAAGGACTGGCTCAAAAGCCTGGATACCGAGACGGTGAAGCGTCGGCGCTCGGTTGAGCAGGACAGGATGCTCGCGGATGACCTCTTCGAGGATGTCCCAAACGATCGGCTCCTGGCGCTCGACCATTTCGCGGGCCTGCTTGATAGTGGCCGCATGCTGGTCTTTTTCCAGCTTGTTGTAAATAAACGGCTTGAACAGCTCGAGCGCCATTTTCTTCGGCAGACCGCACTGGTGAAGCTTAAGCTCGGGGCCGACCACGATCACCGAACGTCCCGAATAATCAACACGTTTTCCAAGCAGGTTCTGGCGGAAACGTCCTTGTTTGCCTTTGAGAGTTCCCGAAAGCGATTTGAGCGGGCGATTATTAGCACCGCGAAGCACGCGGCCGCGTCGTCCGTTATCAAAAAGAGCATCGACTGCTTCCTGCAGCATGCGCTTTTCATTGCGGACGATAACCTCGGGAGCACGAAGCTCGATGAGCTTCTTAAGACGGTTGTTGCGGTTTATAACGCGACGGTACAGATCGTTGAGATCCGACGTTGCAAAACGGCCGCCGTCTAGGGGCACCAAGGGGCGAAGCTCCGGCGGGATCACAGGGATCACGTCAAGTATCATCCACTGAGGATTATTGCCCGAACGAAGGAAGGAAGTAGACACCTTCAGACGCTTCGAATACTTGAGCTTCTTCTGCTGCGAGGTTTCGTCACGCATTTTCTGACGCAGATCGTCGACCAGCTCCTGAATGTCGATCTGGGCGAGCAGGTCCTTGATCGCCTCGGCACCCATCTTGGCAACAAACTGGTTCGGATAATCGCGCGTCAATTCGCGGAACCGCTCATCCGTAAGCAGATCTTTCTGCTTCAGGTCGGGCACATCACCTTCGTCCACGACGATGTAGGTCTCAAAATAAAGGATCTTCTCGAGATCGCGGAGAGTGATGTCGAGCAGATGGCCGATACGCGACGGAAGTCCCTTAAAGAACCAAACGTGCGAGCACGGGCTAGCTAGTTCGATATGGCCGAGCCGCTCACGGCGGACCTTTGACTGCGTGACCTCGACACCGCATTTGTCGCAGATAACGCCGCGGTGCTTCATACGCTTGTACTTTCCGCACAGACATTCCCAGTCGGAGACCGGGCCGAAGATACGTGCGCAGAACAGACCGTCACGCTCCGGCTTGAAGGTCCGGTAATTGATCGTCTCGGGTTTGGTAACTTCACCGTGCGACCACGAGCGGATCTTTTCCGGCGACGCCAGGCTGATGCGGATCGCTTCGTAATTTGTCGTCAGCTGAGTCTTGTTATCTTGATTAAATCGAAACATGAATTCTCCGTTAAGTCTTGAGTCTCGAGTCTGGAGTCATGAGCTGAAGCCGCTTAAGACTCCAGACCCAAGACTCTCAACTCCAGACTGATTAGTCCGCTCCTACTAATGTGTCAATACCGGCGACGATCGCGTCGGGATCGAGTTCCTCTTCCTGAATGAGTTCCACGTCGAGACACAAGCTCTGAAGCTCGCGAACAAGCACGTTGAACGATTCGGGAATGCCCGGTTCGAAATTAGATACACCCTTGACGATCGTTTCGTAGATCTTCGAGCGGCCGGCGACATCGTCGGATTTGCATGTCAGCAATTCCTGGAGGATGTGGGCCGCACCATAGGCCTCGAGGGCCCAGACCTCCATTTCGCCGAAACGCTGTCCGCCAAACTGTGCCTTTCCGCCCAGCGGCTGCTGGGTGATAAGGCTGTACGGGCCGATCGAGCGGGCGTGGATCTTGTCATCCACAAGGTGCGAGAGCTTAAGCATATAAATGTAGCCCACGCAGACCTTCTGCTCGAACTGTTCGCCAGTCAAGCCGTCATAGAGCCGCGTTTTGCCCGACGGACCGACCGACGGCGGCAAACCTAACTCATCGTACTTATCATTCGCCTGGCCGATGTATCCCTTGATCTCCTCTTCGCTGGCCCCGTCAAATACGGGCGTCGCAAAGTGAAGGCCCAGCACACGTGCGGCCCAGCCGAGATGGGTCTCGAGGATCTGTCCGACGTTCATTCGCGAGGGCACGCCAAGCGGATTGAGCACGATCTCGACCGGAGTTCCGTCCGGCAAATACGGCATATCTTCCTCTGGCAGGATGCGGGCAATAACACCCTTGTTACCATGGCGTCCGGCCATCTTATCGCCAACGCTGAGCTTTCGCTTCATGGCGACAAATACCTTCACCATCTTGATAACGCCCGGAGGCAGCTCGTCACCCTGTTTGAGCTTCGTGATCTTTTCGTCGTAAATATCACGAAGAATGTTGATCTGGCGTTCGGTCCTCTGCTCGTACTCCTTGACCTCACCGGAAATATCGATCGAGCCGGCGGCCACATCCGCCTTTCGAAGGAGCTTGGTTTCGATGTCTTTGACAACCTCACGATTCAATGTCGTTCCCTTTTTAAGAATGACATCCTTGCCGTCGACCAGATCCTTGTTGAGCTTTCGGCCATCGAAAAGCTCGTAGATACGTTCGTCACGCTGCTCCTGGAGGATACGGATCTCGTCCTCGAGATCACGCTGGAAATCCTCTTCCTCCATTCCCTCGATGTCGAGGCTGCGCTCATCCTTGTCCTGACCTTTGCGGGTCAAGATCTGGACGTCAACTACGGTACCGTCAATTCCGGGAGGGCATGTAAGTGAGGCGTCCTTAACATCGCCCGCCTTCTCACCGAAGATGGCTCGGAGCAGCTTTTCCTCGGCGGTCAGCTGGGTCTCGCCCTTTGGAGTGACCTTTCCGACAAGGACCGAGCCGGGCTTGACCTGAGCGCCGATACGGATAATGCCTGACTCGTCGAGGTCGCGAAGCATGTTCTCACCGATATTCGGGATATCCCGAGTGATCTCCTCGGGTCCGAGCTTGGTGTCACGCGCTTCGATCTCCAGCTCTTCGATATGGATCGACGTGTAATAGTCATCCTTAACGAGTCTCTCCGAAACAAGGATAGCGTCCTCGAAGTTGTATCCACGCCAAGGCATGAACGCCACCAGGATGTTTCGCCCGAGAGCAAGCTCACCGCGATCGGTGCACGGACCGTCCGCAATGACCTGGCCCTTCTTAACACGTTCGCTAACCCTTACGATAGGCCGCTGATTGATACAAGTGTTCTGGTTAGATCGTTTGAACTTGACCAGCGAATAAATATCTGCGGTTACCTCACGAGAGATCGTGCCGTCGACCTGATGGTCGGCTTTAACGATGATTCGCTCGGAATCGACGAAATCGACGACGCCGTCACGCTTGGCAATTACAACCGCACCCGAATCGCGGGCGGCGATCTTCTCCATTCCGGTCCCGACATACGGAGATTCGGCACGAAGTAACGGCACTGACTGACGCTGCATGTTCGAACCCATTAGAGCACGGTTAGCGTCATCGTTCTCAAGGAACGGGATCAGCGAGGCGGCGACCGAAACGAGCTGTTTGGGCGAGACGTCCATGTACTGGATCTCGGAACGATCCGCTGTAATGAACTCACCCTTCTGCCGTGCCGCGTTGCGTTCGTTAACGAAATTACCCTTCTCGTCGAGCACGATATTGGCCTGGCCGATAATGTAACGATCTTCTTCCCACGCGGTCAGGTAGAAGGGCCACGGGTCGAAGGTCGCCGTTTTACCGCCCTTGATCTTCTTATTGGCGGCCTCGACGTCCTCGAGCGGCACATGTTCACGCGGTTTGAATTTGGTATCCCCGCCGTTGTAGATCCGCACGTATTCAATAACCCGCCCGTCAACGACGCGCCTATATGGCGATTCGATGAAGCCAAATTCATTGATACGAGCAAAGCACGATAGCGACGAGATCAGGCCGATGTTCGGTCCTTCAGGCGTCTCGATCGGGCAGATGCGGCCATAGTGCGTCGGGTGAACGTCGCGAACCTCAAATCCCGCTCGCTCACGCGAAAGACCGCCAGGCCCAAGGGCCGACAAGCGTCGTTTGTGCGTGATCTCGGAAAGTGGATTCGTTTGATCCATGAACTGCGAAAGCTGCGATGAGCCAAAAAACTCGCGGACCGCGGCCGTGACCGGCTTCGCATTCACAAGATCACGGGGCATCGTCGTGAACATGTCCTGCTGGATCGACATCTTTTCCTTGATCGCCCGTTCCATTCTCTCCAGACCGATGCGGAATTGGTTTTCGAGCAGTTCGCCAACCGCGCGGACGCGGCGATTACCGAGGTGATCGATGTCATCCTGGCTGTAATTATCGCTGTCCCTCTTCATCCGAAGGAGATAATTGACAACCTCGATAAAATCGCCTGCTTTCAGCAGCGGATCCGTAATACGGTCGCGTTCGGGACGGCCCATCTTGATATTGAATTTCAAACGCCCAACCCTCGACAGGTCGAATCGCCGGGTGTCGAAGAACATCCCTTCGAGCAAACGGTAGGCCGTCGGCACGGTCGGAGGGTCGCCCGGACGCATTTTGCGATAGATCTCAAGAAGAGCGTCGACCGGTTTTGCGATTGGGTCTTTTCGGATAGTTGCAGCGATAATTTCGCCGATCACGTCACGCTTGGGGAAAAATATAGAAAAGCTTTCGACGCCTTCTTCGATGATCTGCTGAAGCTTGCCTGCGACGATCTCAGTATTTGCTTCGACAATTACCTCGCCTGTCTCGGTATTAACGACGTCATCGAGAGCGTATGCTCCCTCAAAATCCGCAGCGGCCACTTCGACCTTTTCACGGCCCATTCGTCGCAGTTCGGCTATGGCAGACTTGGTAACCTTTTTGCCCTTGCGGGAGACATCCTCTTTCTTGTCCTTAATGTCCTCTTCGGCACGCATGCCGACAATATGAGTTTCACCCTCCGGACTAACCTTGAGGTATAGCTTGCCTTTCTCGATCGCCACCTCGTCCGTCACGTAGAATAGTTTGAGAATGCTGGAATTAGAGTATTCGGCATTCTTTACGACTTCCTCAAGAATGTTGTCCGACACGGTTTTCATGTCGATCTGAGGATTGAGCCACAGCCCCAGGGCACGGAGGAACACGGTCGCAATGATCTTTCGCTTGCCGAGTCGGGCATGGAGAATACCCTTTTGGTCGTATTCAAACTCTACCCACGAGCCGCGGTAAGGAATGATCTTCGCGAGGAATTCGTCGCGGTCCCCCTTAAAAAATACGCCGGGCGAACGGTGAAGCTGCGATACGATGACGCGCTCGGTACCATTAATAATGAACGTACCGTTGTTTGTCATCAGCGGAATCTCGCCGAAAAAGACGTCTTCTTCCTTGATATCCCGGATCGTCGATACATTGGTCTCGGGATCTTTGTCGTAGACCGTCAGCCGGATCTTCACCTTCAGCGGCACGCTGTATGACATTCCGCGCTCCTGACACTCCTGCTGATCGTGCTTATGCTTAAGGCCGACCGGTTCACCGCAGTTATTACAAAGATTCGGGCGAACCACGTTAAACGTGCCGCAGTTATTGCAGAGGACCTCGGCCGGGTTGAAAGGGTCTACCTTGATCTTGGCACTACAATTCTGACAGTTGGCACGGAGATGCTCGAGGCCCTCAAGATTTCCGCATTTGCACTGCCAATTGCCTATCTGGTATTCGACATATTCGAGCGTTGCCGTCTCGCGAAAGTCCGAGACCGGAAATATCGATGCAAAGACCGATTGAAGCCCAACGTAATCACGTTCTTCCGGGATCAGGTCCATCTGCAAAAACCGGTTGTAGGATTCGCGCTGGACCTCGATCAAATTGGGAATTTGTGCAGTCGTATAGATCTTGGAAAAATCCACCCGCTCGGGCGACTGGCTGATCCTTTGCCCGAGACCATTTGAAGCAGTTTGAAGAGGATTGGTGATCATATGATTAATATCGGAAAATAAAAACTTGTTGATTTTTGAGAAAGTTGCTGATACGCTTCACGTA
>JBGTIP010000014.1:0-3513 GCA_041745615.1 Pyrinomonadaceae bacterium
AACGAAATCGGCACCGCCGCATATCTGCATGGCCAATATCGACGGCATGCGTGAGCGGACGGTCATAGTCAATTCGCTGTCAAAAACGTACTCGGTGACCGGCTGGCGTGTCGGCTATTGCATCGCCCCGCCGGACATTACCTCAGCGATCCGAAAGGTCCACGATTTCCTGACCGTTGGTGCCGCCAACCCGCTGCAGCACGCGGGAGCGTACGCACTGGGCCTCGATCGGACCTATTACGACGAGCTGCAGAGTGAGTATCAGAAAAAGCGCGACTTCATTGTGCCGATCCTGCAGAAGGCGGGATTCGGTTGTGCATATCCTGAGGGAGCTTATTACGTGATGTGCGATATTTCCGCATTTGGGTTTACGGACGATATCGAGTTTACGAAACACCTGATAAGAGAGATCGGTGTCGCGGTGGTGCCCGGTTCGTCTTTTTATCATCGGGCGGAAATGGGATCGAGATTCGTAAGGTTCTGCTTCTGCAAAAAGGACGAAACACTCGAAGCCGCAGCCGAACGGCTTGAAAAGCTAAGCCGCGGCTGAGGCAACCTTTTTGTTTCGATCTCGCTTCAAAATTATTACATTTGGCGTTTTCGCCAGCTTATATTTTTTATTCTTTTAAGATATTTGGAGGTTGCTATGTACCACAAATTAATTATTTCTACGTTTGTAGCTGCGCTGTCCGTAATGGCCGTCGTCGCACAGACTCCTGACTCGAAGTTGGATAGGGAAACGCCCCTAAATCGGGCATTTGCATTCTCGTTCGACGGGAGCGGAAGTTATCTCGGCGTACAAACGAACGAGGTCACGAAAGAGAATTTTTCGAACTTCGGGCTTCGTGAGGTTCGCGGGGTAGCTGTGACGAAAGTCGTTGAGGGTTCCCCCGCGGCTGCTGCCGGACTGAAGGACGGCGACGTCATCGTCAGATTTAACGGCGAGGATGTCACCAGCGGCCGAAAGCTGTCGCGGTTGGTTAGCGAAGTTTCGCCGGACCATCAGGTAAGGTTGACCGTGCTTCGCGCGGGTGCCGAGCAAGAGATCATGGCAACGATCGGAAAGAGCCCAACACCGACTTTCAATAGCGGAAATTTCAAATTCGACGTTCCGCAAGGCCCGGACAACCTTAATCTAAGCAAGTTAAAGGACTGGCCGCAGCTTGAAAACTTCAAGATGGAAGAGTTTTCGAAAAGGTTCAACCTGCCGGAAGGTGAATCATTCGTCTGGAATTCGCGTACAGGCCGCCAGATCGGCGTGTCAGTTTACCCTCTGACTAAACAACTCGGCGACCGATATGGCGTCCAGGGCGGGGTGATGATCAACACCGTCCGTGAGAATTCAGCCGCCGCTAAGGCCGGGCTCCGGGCCGGTGATATTATTTTTGAGGTCGACGGCAAAGCGATCACGAATGAGATCGACTTGATCCGGTCGGTAAACGAGAAAAAGGATGGGTCGATATCACTCGATCTCGTACGGGACGGCAATCGCCAGAACGTTACGGTTACGCCCGAACCCGCGAAGGACGGCGGATCCTTTTTTCAGACAGACGAAGGCAGACAAGTGAAGCCGCTTACGGAACAGCTTCTACTCCCCCGTCCAACAGCTCCGAGAATGACTCCGCTCGACTCTCTGTTTCGCGGGTGGGTGATCTGAGATTCATCATTCTAAGTAGAAAAGGCGGCTCTCGAGCCGCCTTTTTTATATTAATCTGAAATCGGGATTATTCTTTTTTCGCCAGATAAACCCGTCAAGCACGTAGTGCGTTAATTGCGGGACGGCGAGCAGCGGCACTAGGTACATTTTCAAATTCTGCCAATCCCAGTTGCTGCCGAAGAGCCATTGCCGCTCTTGCCAGACGCCGCGGTGCCAGAAAAGCTCCTCCACGTAAGCAAGTACCCATAGCGTGGCGAGAAACACGAACCAGTGTGACGAAAGTGAGCGATAGACACGTCCGCTGGTCTCTCGCCTGAACTTTGCGTAAACCCATATAAGGGCAAAATACGGCACGCCGTGGATGATCACATTTGTAACGGTGAACGCGTAGTCGGAATTGAAGAAGACGATCCCGACATACCAGCAGACTGACGTTGTCGCGACGACGATGTCTTTGCCGGGGTTCAGAAAACCGGTCATGAAATAAAGATAGATAGACTTTCCCGCATAAGCCGAAAGAGCGATCACGTAAAGCGGGAAAAGAACGGTCTCGACGATCGCCGGTGCAGGCACGAAGTCATCCTGTACAAACCACTGAAAGTTTCTTGGAAGCTGAGTCACCCAAAACGCCAGCGGATAGATGGTTGCGATATAGACAGCAAATGTGTCGACCCACCATGTCCATCGCTCGGTTTCGCCCAACTTTCTGCGATAAAGGTTGACCCACCCGTATTGCTGCCGGACGAAATGAAACACCGCCACAAGGGCCAGGACTTTCCAGAAAAGCAGCTCGCCCTCGGAATATAGGGCGACGCCAACCGCATATCCGAGAACCGGCACGAGCAGATAAAGCGACATTCGCCTCTTTAGCTCTTCCTTATCAAAATAGACACGAAAGCTTGTCGACCAGACGTGCGCTACGTCGATCAGAAGGATCGCGGTGATCCACGTCCATTCGGGCGAATCACTGTCGAGCAATCCAAGTTGCCACCCGATCGCAAGCAATACAAGTGACGCAATGGCGCTGCCGAGAAAGACCGAGAGGTCGATATTCCGTGAAAAGAGCCAGATGTTTGAACCGCCGAGACGCAGAGATGCGGAGAGAGAAGATTTTGAGCTCGAATTTTGGCCGTCTAACTCTTGCATCTTCTCAGCGTCTTTGCGGCTTAGCGATTAGAAGTTCATTCGCAGCACGAATTCCATGATAAAACGCCTCTTCAAAAAGTGCGATGCCGCTCAGATCCGTGTGAGCAAAATGTATATTGCGGTATGGGCGCATTGCTTTTTCTCGTTCGCCGCCCCAGATAAACCCGGGCCGCGGGCTGATCATCGCGTGGCCCCAGCGCATGATGTCGATCCGCTCCGTCAGATCATAGATATCCGGATGCGCCCGCGCCAGATCGGTGAGACAGACGTCGGCGAGCTGCTTCCAATCGTATTTGAAAAGGGTGGTCCGGCCATTCGGGTCCTCGCACATCGGGTAGTAGTAAGTGAGGATCGTGGGACCATAGTCGATGCCTTTTTGATGCGTTGCCACGACATAGCCGAGCGATGGGCTTTCGTACAACACATTGTCCCAGGCAAGCGGAAAATCCTTGGCAAATCGTGTGTTCGGCCGATCTTTCAGGAATAGGTTGGCTACAAACCAGGCATTACTTTGAAACTCGGCCGCTGCGAATGGGGCATCTTCGCGAAATCCGCGAATCACATACGGCGCAGTAAAGATCGGTGACGCAAAGATCACCCTTTCGCAATGAAAACCGTGGACCTCTCCGTTGTCGAGACAGATAACATCTACACCCGATTCGACAGGCTCAACCGAGACGACCATTTGGGCTCTTAGCAAATGATCATGA
>JBGTIP010000015.1:0-88043 GCA_041745615.1 Pyrinomonadaceae bacterium
CACTCTCCGAAGAGAGCTTTAATCGTTCGACTTGCATGTCTGAGGCACGCCGCCAGCGTTGATTCTGAGCCAGGATCAAACTCTCGTTAGTTTCCTAGTTCATCATTTTGACAACCAAGCCTAAAGCTTGGCCCGCCAACAGATGGAGATCTGTTGGACTTTTTGTTGTTCATACGAATTAACACATGGACACGCATATTTAGTTTTCAAATATCAACTTCACAACCTCAACTTCTCCATCGAGGCGAAACTACTGATTATACAGAACCTAATCTGTATGTCAACCAACCAAGCGAAAGTTTTTAACTTTCTTTTCAAACCAGCGAACCGGTCAGGCTCAGAGGCAATTTATGATTCTGTACTCCAGACCGAGCTTTGTCAAGCGAAGTCGGGTCGATTTGTAATCTTTCTTACATGACCACTAAAAAGACCGCTTTTAGGGCATCGATCAGGGTTTCAGAATATAAATCAAAGATCAAAATCTCGTATTTGGCCGAAAATAAATTCCCTTCAAATGAATGAAGAGAATAAGTATTTGGTAAATACTCGCTCGTTTTCAGTCGAGCTAGATAAGATGTTATCACCTTATCAAGGGTTGCTCATTTTTTTTGAGCTCTGTTTTCAAATCACTCGCTCATTCAAGCGAGCAGGTTAAGATTAGAAAGTTCGAATTCTGGTTGCCCGAGAATTCAAAAAAATACTGATCGGCAGATCGATAGTCTTAGAGGGTCCAAGGGTAATAGAAAACGATCCAAGGTGTTTTCTTTCCCGGCTTGCCGTCGGCATCGACAGCCCAGATCCTATAGCGGCCCGGTTGGTTTCCAAGGAACTCGAATTCATAACTGGTCCCTTTGATCCCTGACATAGGCGGGTACCTCGGTAAGGCGATCGGAAAGCTGTTAAAGCAACCCTTTTCTTTAGTATTGCCCTGGCACCCTTCCAATTCGACACTGTATGATGCCGCATCGGGAACGGGTGACCATTGTAGCTTTGTAATTCGAGGAAAACCGAAAAGCTCCTCGCCATCGGTGGGAAATACGATATCGGGAGCCGGCAAGCGGCCTGATCTCATATCAGAGGCACTACTCTCTCTTTCTATGGCTATGTCGAGCTGCCTGCTCGAACCCGCCCTTAATCCGTCGCGTAAAGTCATGAACCAGGGATCATATCCCTCGGAGCTGATCTCTACGGAGAAGGGGCCGTCGATCACAGCGAGATTAAAACTCCCGGATCTATCGCGCAGTCGGGTAGTGGAACAATAGTTAGGTTCATCTAACCTGCACAACCTTATGGTTGCCGAGGGAACCGGTCTTCTCGAACCGGCCTCGACTATAGCCCCCTTAATTGTGGCATGGCGAGCAGGCAGAACGAGGGTTATCGCGGATGTGGTCCGCCCCTCTTCCACGACGACCGTCGGCCTCGATTTATCGTGGGGATGGTAAAAACGATCATATGTCGAGGGCGATCCTAGTCCGGTATTAACAACTGTCAATGCATACGGACCGACCCTGGGCACTCCGATAACAAAACTTCCGTCATCATCCGAGTACGCCACGCCATTGACGTTATAGGGCAAAGAAGCCTGTATCCGGGCCTTTGGAACCGGGTTTCCCCGATCATCGACGACCTTCCCTTTGATCGAATAAGGCCGCTCCTGGACAGACTGAGAGAATATCGGGAAAAAGCTGAACGCGACGATCGAGGTAAGCAGCAGACTTCTCATAACCCTCAGGTCAGATATACAAAATATATGGAGCGGGCGACGAGGGTCGAACTCGCGACTTTCAGCTTGGGAAGCTGACACTCTACCACTGAGTTACGCCCGCTTTTTCGAGAATAATAGCATGACTTCAATTGAAAGGATCAACTTTTTTTGCTGCAAGCAAGAAGTCAATTACCTCACGGACGGCTCCGCGGCCGCCGACGAGGCTTGTAACCATGTGGGCTGCTGACCGAACGGTCTCATGAGCATCAGCCACAGCCACAGCCAACCCCACAAACGGGAATGCTTCACTATCCGGTGTGTCGTCGCCGATAAATGCGACCTCTTCCCTAAGATTTCCGGATGCAAGTATCAATTCGTTCAATGCCGAGACCTTGTCATTCCTTCCTTGAAATATGAATTCGATACCAAGCTGTTTACCCCTCATTTCAACGATCGGCGAATCTCGCCCGGAAATGATCCCGGATCGAAAGCCGGCTTTGTGCCAATCGACGATTCCCTGCCCGTCGCGCACATGAAATACCTTCAGTTCTTCGCCGGAAGCACCAAAATAAAGACGGCCGTCGGTTAGGACGCCGTCGCAATCCATCAGAAGCAGCTTGATCTTAGATGCGCGATCTCTTAGTTCCAAGTTTCTCAATCGACCAATTGCTTGAATTTAATGATGTCGCCGGTTTTCATTTATTGGACCTTTCACACAAACCTCGGATAAGGCCGCTATTCCACTTTCTATCTGACCTCAAACATCTCAACCGCCGCGAGCTTCCACGAATTTCCTACCTTCACCAGCCTGAAAACGGCCAGGCCGGTTTCAGGCTCCTTATTTAGTAATTTAATATTCATTTCGGTTTCGACGAGCACGGTGTTGGCGTCGACCCGGTCTACTTGTTTTACCTGCGTCCGCCAACTCTCTGTAGATCCCGAAACTCCGCCTGCGAATTGCGTTACTTCGCCCGGCATCACGAGCGACTCAACGTCCGCCTTGCGATTAGATGACGCCGCCTTGTCAAACTCAGCAAAAAACGTCCTAACCTCAGGATCGACGTTCGCGGAAACACCGAGCTTGTTCCTGATATTCCGGGCGGCGAGGCTCGCCCCGTATTCGGCATCGGCGGCTATTGAGGCTTCGACAAATCGAATGGCGGCATCCCTTTGATTTGAGCGGCTGGCGACTTCGGCAAGCCCCACGTTCGCCCAAGCAATACTGCGAGGGGTCGGCAGCCTTTCTTCAAGAACCGCTCGAAATTCCTTTTCAGCCTCGGCCGTTTTATTTTGAGCCAGCAGTGATCTTGCGAGTATGATCCTCAGGTCGTCAAGGCGGGGATTATCCCTCAGCAATGCACGCGATACAGTCTCGGCCCCGGCGAAATCCTGTCTATCAAACGGACGTTTGGCGGCGAGAACCGGATCGCTGTCGCTGCTCTCGCGGGGCTGCACATCATCAGAATAATCGGTCTGCGGATACAGGTTTTCGGTGTCCACTTCGACTCGGACGATATTGGCAGGAGTCTGAAAAGAGACCTCGCCGAAATCTGAAGCTTTGATCGTACTCGAGGTCTTTATCTTTTCACCCGTCGAAGTTGTCGCGACAATATCGACCGTGACATCAATGCTGCCGGTATTTCGAAGCGCAGCTTTGGTCTCGGCCCCGGAAGCACGGGGCAGGCCGATCTGCAAGTTCATGTCCGTCACCTGGTCGAAGAGATAGTCCAGCAATTCCTTGTTCGACGAAAAGGCACTTCGCAATTCCGCAAGGGTAAGGTTCCCGTCCTGCATTTGTGCACGGACGATTCTTCCAAATTCAGCGGCCCCGACCCGGCCCGCGATCAGCCGCCATGCCATCGCACCTTTGTTAGCGACCACAGGATAGTAATAATCATCCAGGGGCGAGACCATCGCCATCGGAGCATCACGCTTAGACACGGCCGAGTAGGCATTACGCTGCCTCATCCGCTCAACATCGGCCACTTCCTTACCGAATTTGCTCTCGATGAACTGCGTGGCCAAATATCGGGATAAACCTTCGCTGACGACACCGTAACCGTCATTATTGACAGCGACGAAATTGCCCAGCCAAAGTTTTGCGGCGGACTCGGCGATATTCATTGCCGTCAAGGAATCAAGACTCGAACGCCTAAAAGCTGCTTCTTCGACAATTATCGTACCGCCCGACGCGAATCCGGCCCCGCGGCGAGCCCCAACAATTCGGAGCGGCACGTCAGGGGCGTTCCCTAAAATTCCGGAGATGTACGTTCTTGCCTCCTGGAATAGAGCGGCTAATTCAGCGGCACGCTTTTGCCCGTCCGCCCCCGCACCGACCGGCATGTAGACGGTTACTCCGCCTTCGTTCCGGGTTTCCCAACTGCCGGTCAGGAAAAAGGGTTGGACATTAAGCTTTTGCTCCAGCGCACCCGACGTCTCGAGACCTGACGATATGACAGTTTGGCCACCTGGGGCCGTTACCCGGATCTTTACCGGAGCGGCATCCGAGCCCTTAGGGAAGAACCAGCTGTTCGGGGTGGGATACCAAAACGACAGCGGCAGAAAGACCGTTGACGAAGGTGTGATAGACCCGATCGCTGCGTTTTCTTTTAGTACCAGTTTATAATCGACGACCGTATTGATCACCGCACGGGCGGCAGCCGCCGGAAGACGAAGGGTCACACGCTGCAAATTGCCGACCGCCCCGGCTTTTTCCTGCGATTTTGAGAAATCGACCGCTGAATCATTAACTCTGACTGCACTTATCTCCGCCGTCGGCGTAACGCGCAGCGAAAGCGTAGTGGCCGGAGCACCGGACACATTTTTCAAAGTGAGGATGGCCTTCACACCCACGGTCCTCGATGCAGCCGACGGAACTGAAACATCGAGGTCGTATTTCTGGACTTGCCAGGTGGCGGACGGGCCGCTGCGATCAGCGTCCTGAGCAAACATGACGGAAAATATTCCGAGGATCAGTACGGAAGATAAGGTGCCAGCAATTTTAATCATCAGGATTTCATTTCTCCGGCCGTTTCGGAAACTAACTCGTGTATCTCTTTTAGTTTTTTCAGCAATCCTTCGAGCCTTGAAAGCGGAAGCTGGTTCGGACCATCGCTGGGTGCCTTCGCCGGATCATCATGGACTTCCATAAATACTGCATCCACACCGCATGCGACACCCGCACGAGCAAAGTTTTCGATGTACTCCGACTGCCCGCCCGTTGCCTTGCCCAGGCCGCCGGGCAATTGAAGCGAATGGGTCACATCAAAAACGACGGGCACTCCGAAGGAACGCATGACCGGAAAGGACCGAAAATCGACGACCAGATTGTTATATCCAAAACTCGCCCCGCGTTCGGTAAGCAGTATCTTTTCACAGCCGGCAGCGTGCAGTTTTTCGACGATGTTCTTTGCGTCCCAGGGCGACAAAAACTGGCCTTTCTTAACGTTCACGGCCTTGCCGGATTGTGCAGCGGCGACCAGCAGATCGGTCTGCCGGCATAGAAACGCCGGAATTTGCAGGATATCGGCAACCTCGGCGGTTTTTTCTACCTGCCAGGGCTCGTGAACATCCGTGATCACAGGTACGCCGATCTCTGCCTTCACCTGGGCAAGGATCCCAAGGCCAAATTCCATCCCCTCACCACGAAAACTCTCGATCGAACTGCGGTTGGCCTTATCGAAGGACGATTTGTAGACAACATCAACGCCCACTTCCGTGCAAATGTCCTTGATCTCCTGCGCCATAAAAAGCGCATGATGGGCCGATTCGACAACGCAGGGGCCGAGGATGAAAGAGAGACGGCCTTGCCCAAATCCCACATTGCCGATTTGAAATGAATGCATATTAGTCATCAGATCCGATCTCAGCCCTTTCCGTCCTCTCGATCTGTTTATCACTTGCGACATCGTGCTCGAGATTCTCGCTATGAAGCCTATTCTGCCATGCAGCTTTTACAAACGAATCAAAAAGGGGATGAACAGCAAGCGGTTTTGATTTGTATTCGGGATGAAACTGGCATGCGATAAAGAAAGGATGAGTTTCCTTGGGAAGCTCGACCATTTCGACAAATTTCCCGTCAGGGGATATTCCGCTGAAAACCAGCCCGTTTCTTTCCAGAACGTCGCGAAATTCCGGATTAAATTCATACCGATGGCGATGACGCTCACCGATCTCGCCTGATCCGCGGTATATAGCGTTTGCCAGCGACCCTTCCTTCAGAGAGCATTGCCAGTTGCCAAGGCGCATCGTGCCGCCGTATTCTTCGACGTTGACAAGGTCGCGGAGCTTAAAAATGATCGGGAAAGGGGTTGATTCGTTAAACTCGGTCGAATCGGCATCGCGCAGCCCGCACACATCCCGGGCAAATTCGATACATGCCGTCTGCATCCCCAGACAGATACCGAAATATGGAGTGCCTGATTTTCTGGCGTACCTGATAGCCCGCAGCATCCCGGGTATCCCCCGCTTTCCAAACCCGCCGGGCACCAAGATGGCGTCAAAATCCTGCAATTCGTTCTCGTAATCCTCTCGCATCAGGTTCTCGGATTCGATCCAGTTCACGTTTACTCTTAGATTGTTTGCCACCCCGGCATGCGTCAACGCTTCGCGAAGAGATTTGTAAGAATCCTCGAGTTCGACGTACTTCCCCACGATCGCTATTCGAACAGCACCAGCCGTCGGGTCCTTGACCGTCGCAACCAATTCCCGCCAGCGTTTCAGGTCAGACGTCGGAAATCGTTCCATAAGGTGCAGGTTACTGACGATCAGATCATCGAGGCCTTGCTCGTGAAATGCCAGCGGCACCTCGTATATGGTCCCGACATCGAGCGCCGAGATCACTGCGTTTTCCTGCACATTGCAAAAAAGAGCGATCTTCTTTCTGAGATCAACCGACAGCGGCCTGTCCGAGCGGCAGAGAAGAATATCCGGAGAGATACCGATCTCTCTTAGTTCACGCACGCTGTGCTGCGTAGGCTTAGTCTTCAGTTCACCCGCTGCGGCAATGTAGGGCACGAGGGTAACATGTACAAAGATCGCATTGTCGCGGCCTTCTTCATTGCCCATCTGGCGGATAGCTTCCATGAACGGCAGCGATTCGATGTCGCCGACCGTTCCGCCGATCTCTACAATGAGAATGTCCGGTTCATGCATTTCGGCGACCGTGCGTACTGCGGCCTTGATCTCGTCCGTTATATGCGGGATCACCTGGATGGTCTTGCCGAGATAGTCGCCCCGCCGTTCTTTTTCAATCACCGACAAATAGATCCGTCCACTGGTCCAATTGTTTGCCTGTGATAGCTTGGCGTTGGTGAACCGCTCATAATGTCCGAGGTCGAGGTCGGTCTCGGCTCCATCGTCGGTAACAAACACCTCGCCGTGCTGGAATGGCGACATCGTACCGGGGTCGACATTTATATACGGGTCCAGCTTCATCATCTGAACAGTCAGACCGCGTGTCTCGAGCAAACAGCCGATCGAGCTAGCTGCGAGCCCTTTGCCGAGACTCGAAACCACCCCGCCCGTTACAAAAATGTACTTTGTCTTTTTGTCACTCATAATGTTTCTTTTTCTTCCTCGACGATCTCGCCGTCCTCGACAGTACCTCCGGCCTTCCCTTCCCGCTTTTTCTTTTGATAGCGGCCGTCTTTCATCTGCGCGATGACCTCTTTTGATTTTGCGGCCTCGGGATTCATTAATTCCTGCAGGGCGTTCATAGATGCTCCAAGAGCCGTCGTGCCCTCGGCGGCATTTCTTTCAAACTCCTCGGCTGTTCGCGGTCTGGGTTTAGCAAGGGCCCGAAGCCCAACGATCGCTCCGACCACCAGCAAAACTAAAAATGCGGCTCCGATCCAGTCGCTCATAAATGATCCCAACCGTAAATAACCGTCTCAAAATCCTCCGATCCCAGTTCATGCTTATCGCGGCCGATCTCTCTGCCGCCCATTTTCTCATAGAATCTACGGTACGGGCTTACCTCAAGCGAATCAAGGCAGAACGATCTGTGCCCTGCTTTCCGGATCTCCTCGATAGAGTATTCGAATAGTCGCCTTCCGATGCCCAAGCCCTGGAATGGCACAAGGAAATAAAACGAAAATATCTGCGCATCCTTGCCGGTATCGAGTTCGGAAGGTCCAAAATCGATAAATCCCGCAATCTCTCCTGTGGGATGTTCCGCAACGATCATCGCGTACGACGCCCGATCGAAACGGTCTCTTAAGCGTCCGGCTCGTTGCTCGATCGTCATGTTATCCAGAAAGTGGTCCGGTGCGATTCCATTAAAGGATTGCTGCCACGAACGAATGTGCACATCAGCCACCTTCGGCAGGTCGTCGATCGTCGCCCGCCGAAAAGTAATATCCGGCACCATTAAGATCGCCCGCACGCGGTCAAGATCTGCCTGCGTGTCGACTCCGATCGACGGTGCGGCCGCCTCAACTACCTTGATCTTTGCACCGTTCTCAAGCGCCCTGAGCTGCTCGAGCATCTCGATCTTTTCGAGACGCGTGGGCGGCAATTTTGTAAACTCCAGCAGATACTCTCGCCTGTAGGCATATATTCCAGTATGCTTTCGGAAAATGGCCATCAGATCAGGCTCTTCATCCAACGCCCGTCCCGGATCGCCGTCGTACCTGAGCGATGCCTCGCGTGGAAATGGCATCGGTGAGCGCGAAAAATATACTGCGTTTCCTTCGTCCGACACCACCACTTTGACTACATTGCCGTTAAGCAGTTCGCTGTTTTTCCGCGTGATGGGTTCGCATGTCGTGGACATATGAGCCGCATCATCACCCTGAAGAGCCTCGACCGCCCTGTCGATCGTCTCGGGTGAAATAAGCGGCTCGTCGCCCTGGACATTCACTATTATCGAATTTTCCGGCAAGCCCTGCGCAACCTCGGCTACCCGGTCACTGCCGGATAGATGGTCCGGCGATGTCATTACAGCCTCGCCGCCAACAGCTGAAACAGCGTCGCGAATGCGCGCGTCGTCAGTAGCGACTATCACTTGACCAACTGTTCGCGCCTTCTTAACCTGCTCTAACGTCCGTATTATAAGCGGCGTCCCGAGTAGATCGGCCAGCATCTTGCCCGGCAGACGTGTAGACGAATAGCGTGCGGGAATCACAGCGATCACATTTTGTTTGGGGTTAAACCCGCGTTGCTCCACGGGATTTTAGGTTAGAACGTATTGGCCCAAACATCAAGAACGAAAAGACGAACTTGGAACTTAAAAACTCATTGGCTACACTCATTGACGTGTCATCCGAAGAAATACAACCCAACGAGGAGTTTGAACCGATCACTCCCGCAGCCGCCGAGGCGATAATCGCCCATTCCCCTACTCCCAATGATCCGCCTTGGACCTCAGTACCGGCATTGGCGGTTTGGATCGTCAGCATATTGTTCATAATCGTCGTTCCAACTGTTCTGCTCCTGCCTTATTTGGCACTTCAGGACCCGCCGATCACCGATTCGCGGGCCCTGATGGAATTTGCCAGGACGGACCCAACAGCGATCATTCTGCAGATCGCTGCGATCATTCCAGCCCACCTGCTTACGATCCTGGTTGCCTGGGTGGTCGTAACCCGGGGACGGCGTTTTTCGTTTCTTAAGATGCTGGGGTGGGAAAAAGGCGGATTCGTGTGGTGGCACTATGTAGTGATCCTTGTGGCATTTTTTGCATTAGCGGGCGTTGTCGGGAGCTATTTTCCCGAACAGGAAAACGAACTGATCCGGATCCTGCAAAGTTCCCGATCGGCGATCTACATTGTGGCCATTGTCGCAACCATTACGGCGCCGCTCGTTGAGGAGGTCGTGTATCGCGGGGTTCTTTACTCAGCATTTCAGAGAGCATTGGGCATCCCCGCCGCTTTCATTTTGGTTACGGTTTTGTTCGCGATCGTCCACGTTCCGCAATATTACCCTAGCTATTCGACGATCTTTTTATTAACGGTGCTTAGCCTCACGCTGACCGCTATCCGGGTCAAATCAAACAATCTGCTCCCCTGCGTGATCCTTCATACTCTGTTTAACGGCATCCAGTCAGTATTTCTGATACTGAGGCCAGAGATCTCTGTTCCAATGCTTCCTGATCAGGCCGCCGCGATCATTGATCTACTCAAATAAAAGACGCGCGGAGGGCAAGCCTCACGCGCGTTCTCTTAGTTCACACATTTCGCTAAACAGTGATCAATCGATCGGCCTCGAACTCCTGGCTGGCCTCGAGGCTGGCTGACTCGTCTGGATCGGAGCCGAGACAGCCGGCGTAAAGCCCGTATCTGAAGTTCCCCTGACAGAACCCGAACGTCGCGACGGCCAAGCATCCTGCGAATCGTTCATTCGAGTTTGTCGCTGACTCTGCCTTTCGACCGAAGTGTACGGCGGAGCGGTGGTAGCGCGGGGGCGCCGTTCTTTAGTTTGTACGGCGGTTCCAGTACCGGTGCCGGTGCCGCCCTGGGTGCCTTGCTGACCGTAGGCGGGGACTCGATACCACCATGGCATCGACCCCCAATTCATGCCATATCCAAAACCATATCCGTACGGCGAGGACCAACGGTTTCCGAACGGAAGGAAGAAATAGCTTCCAAAACTCGGGTTATACACCCATAGCCCGAACGAATCATACATTCCCCATCGATTGTAATTGAACGAGTTGATCAACGAGGCCCTGATATCTTTCTGTTTCAGCGATGAAGTCACCTTCGCCAGATCCTTGGCCCGCGAACGGCTCCACTCATCCATTTCGTCACGTTTTTTGCGGTCGAACTTGGCGATCGCCAGCGAATCGCCGATCGTCCCGATCCGGCCCGATTTCACTATCGTCGACACCGAATCTCCCAATTGGGCCTTGCCTTCTGTAACAGCTATAGTCGCGTTGCCATCAGGCCGGATCTCAATTCGGTAAACCCCTGATTCGATCATCGAAACCCGTCCCTTCGGGGTACTCACATTTACGCGAAAATCATCGGTAGCAAAGACCTCAAAAATGGCGCTTCCCCTACTCATCTTAATATGAAGATCTTCAAGGGCTGTGGTCTCAAACTGAAATTCCGAATCGGAGCCGAGCCGCATGAATGATCCAGGATTTAGCAGCACTTCCGCCCTGGCTGCAGGCCCCGTGGACACGACATCGCCGATCTCAAGCCGGTCGCCTCTTAGAAGGGTGCCCCCGGTCCCGTCCTGGCGGGCAACGGCTACCGAGCCTTGAATGTAATTGATTCCCCCGGCCTTTGCGGAAATAATATACCTATCGGCAACAGCGGACGTCGATTGGGCAATTACTCCAGTGCCCGAAACCGCCAGTAGAGCAACAACAAAGAACGTCGTAATGGTATTTCTATTCATATTTTCTCCCGGGGAAAGTTGGGTCTTAACATCATAATAAGCCGATTTAGAAATAAATACAATTAATTCCAATGCAGTTGATCATTGGAAACGTTTACAAAAAATGTGAACAACCCATACGATGCTTTTGGTTATCTAACTGTTGCCGGACGAAAGTCATGGCAGCAATTTTATGGCTACTTATAAAGATCCGGATTTATGTTTTGCTCCGCTTCAGGTTATCGAAAGGCTGCTACAGATCAGGGCAGAACTTGGATTCTCTGAAACCCTTTACCTGGATCGTTCCCAGGAACTTACCGACTTTCTTGACGCTTACGGTTTCGATATTTATGCTTTCTCGACCAGGAACGATAAGATCAACTACGACGATTACTCAACGCCGGTTGTGCCCGGCGGCGATAATCTGCACTGCTCGATAACGGCACATTAATTTATACAATTCCCTGTCAACTGAAGGAACGCGGAAGGTAGCCAAGCAGAAGGAGGCCTTCCGCGTCCTTCTTTTAAAGCGCCTTCACGATAAAGAGAGTCCCGTCGTCATCGAGAAGCTTTCGTTCGGTAAAATCCGAAACGCCTTTTCTAACGTGGTCGATAAGCATTTTAGCCGGTAGATCTATGCCGTCCATCACGCGTTTGGCGAAACGCTCCTGGCCATATTCTTCCCCGTTAGGATTTGCGGCTTCAGTGATACCATCGGTATATATCACCATCACCTGCTGATCTTCAAACCGAATAAAATGTTGGTGAAAGTGGGTCCCGGGAAACATCCCCAGAGGAGTATCGCCATATTCGACAAAACGATACTCGCCGTCCGGCTTGATCAGCAAGGGTGGATTATGTCCGGCATTTGAAAAAACAAAGGTCCGGTTTGTGGTGTCGAGAATGCCATAGACCGCGGTAATGAATTGGTTGTCCTCTATCGATTCACACAGCAGTTCGCTAACTTTGGAAAAGGCTATATTCGGAGCATACCCGATCTGCACGCATGAACGCAGCGAAGCCCGCAGGAAAGCCATCAGTAAGGCTGCTGGAATTCCCTTTCCTACAGCATCCGCGACAATGATCCCCACCTGATCATCGAAAATTTTTACCCAATCGTAGTAATCTCCCGACACTTCCTCGGTCGGAAACACATACGCGCTGATATCAAACCCATCCATCTGAGGGTCGCTTGATGGCAGCAGCTCCAACTGGACCTGTCTCGCGATCTCGAGTTGCGCCTCTATCCGCTTTTTCTCGACCACCTGCTGATGGAGCTGGACCTTTTCGATGATTATCGCGACCTGAGATGTCAGGAGTTGGAGCACCGCAAGGTCATCTTCGGAATATGCGTTGAGCTGGTCACTCTCGAGATCGAAAGCCCCGATCACCCGGTCATTCGAAATGATCGGCGCGACAATCTCTGAGCGTGTTTTTTCACGGGCAGCGAAATATCTGGAGTCCGTGCTCACATCGTGAGAAATTATGGGTTTGCCGGTCTGGGCAACCGTTCCTAAAAAGCCCTCGCCCATTTTCAGACGCGGCTCGATCAGGTCAAAACTAATGTGATAACCCCGAATTGCCTTGGACTTAAAGATATAAGGGTCCTTGTCCGAATCGCCGAACTCGATCAGATAAATACCAGCCGCATCGTATGGCAGCAAAGAACCCAGTGTGTCCATCACCAGATTCAGCACCTCCTCAAGATCGAGTGACCGGCTGATCGTTTTGGTTATATCGAGAAGGAGGCGCAGTTTATCGATCGTCGAGATAGACTCCTCTCTCGACTCGGGTTTTTGAGGAACTGTAGCGTGGTTATTCGGCATTAAAAACTCGTGCTTTATAGGTTTCCCAAAGCCGCGAAACCTTGATCCTATACTCTACCAGAGCTCGGCTGACATAAAAATGACGAGAGATCTCATTCGTGGCCTTGCCTTCTTCGACCATCCGGCGTAACGAGGTATACGGCACAAGAGCAGCGGCGCCGGTCGAATAGGCCTCTTCCTCAATAGCCTCGTTATAATCGCGGGCGATGATCTCGCCTTTCTTATTCCGCTTTTCGATTGAGAGCCGACTCGGTGTATGTCCGAGGAAAACATGGCAGATCTCCTCCATTAGGGTGGCGTTCTGCCGGTTTTTACCATGAGTGGGATTTAATATGATTAGCTTTCGCCCGTCGGGCAGGGTGTGTGAAGCTGCACCGCCGGACCATGCATTCTTTCCATCGCCGATCAGGTGCTGCTTTGTGGCCTCGGTCAGCAATGGTGCGATCTGGTCAAATGACGCGACAAACAGTTTAGCGAACTGGGCCAATTTAAATGGATCGAGTCGCTGATGGTCGCTGCGCAGACCGGCAAATTGACGCAGGCCCAGGGCCCGTATTTCGTGGTGCCGCCCTTTCTGTGTCGGAGGAAGATCCATCCCGTTTGCGAGAGCTAAGAGGTCATTCCGACAGCTACCGCGTAGCCACCGTCAACCGGCTTCAAACTTCTTTGAATTCGGAATCTACGTCTTCGCCGGATAACGCGACCCGGTAATTCTTTGACTGTATCTGTTTAGTTATGAGGAGATCGTCTTTTGTCTTTAGCAAGTCAGTCCGGTTATAGACCGAGAGCTCGAAGTTATAACCGTGCGTGATCGCATCCTTCGGGCAGGCCTCAACGCAAAAACCGCAGAAAATGCATCGGCCATAATCGATGTTATAAACGCGAGCGTAACGCTCATCGCGCCCGATTCGTTCGGCATAGGGCCGGGGATCGTCCTCGGCCTCGATATAAATGCAGTCAGACGGGCAGGCCGCAGCACAAAGATAACACGCGACACACTTTTCCTTTCCG
The DNA here is from genome assembly GCA_041745615.1 of Pyrinomonadaceae bacterium. GTDB lineage: Bacteria > Acidobacteriota > Blastocatellia > Pyrinomonadales > Pyrinomonadaceae > OLB17. Next base: position 13,867 of record JBGTIP010000015.1, read on the forward strand.
GCTTCATCAACGTGAAGCAGATGCTGACCACGGTAGCGTGGCTGGACGGTGATCGGCTCGTCGGGATATTGGACGGTCCATTTTTCACGAGGGATCTCTGAAAGCGTCCGCTTCATACCCTGCAGAATGGCGACCGTTGATTGAATTACTTCTGAAATTACCGACATAGAATAAATAAAGTCGTTTACGAGAAAAATACTATCTCGCCGCGTCCATGATCATTCCTAATCCGCCAAAGAATAACAAGAACACCCAGTAAACGATTCCGATCACGAGTAACAGCCCGCCTAGAATCATTCCAGCGATGGCCAGGCCCTTTCCGCCGTAGACATCGGGCATGTTATTGGCGTTCTTCATGCCCATAAAACCAGTTATGACGGCGGCCAGACCGGTTATTGGCGAAACGTAACAACAAAGAGAAATAATACCGAGGACAAGTGAAACAATAGGTAAGGTCTTGTTTTGTCCGGATGGCGAAACCGCGGGCGGCTGGAACGGCGTGTTCGATCCTACCTGCTGGTTTTCCCAGCCCGGTTCCGGGGCCGGGGGCGGCGTCCATTCGGCAACTGGTGCAGCGGGCTGTGCCTCGAAAGGATTGGCGAAATCACCCTGTATTATCGTTTCAGCCTCATTAAAAGTCTTGGACGGGGCCGCCGGCTCGTCGAATGAGGGCGCCCGCATCGGCATATCCGCGGCGCTGCCTGATGAGTATGGTGACGGCGGAGGCGACATGTCCCCGAAATTTGGTGCGGGCACGTCCGGTTCACTAAAACTCGGGAGTTCCGGTTCCGGCATTGAAGCAGGCATTCCGAAATTCTGGTCTTTACCATCGTCCTCATCGACAACGGTTTCGTCGGCTGAGATGTCGATAGGCTGCACTTCGACTTCCTCAGATTCCGGAGAACTTTCGTCCGGCTTAAGGGCCGCCTTCATCTCGTCATCAGAGACGTACATCGTCCTAAGCGGATCTTCGCCCGGCAAGTCGAGCACGTCGTCCGGCTCCGAGATCGCAGGCGCCTCTTCGCGAGCGGTGAAAGTGCCTTCGGATGGCTGCGGATCAGACTGTACCTTAGGAGGGGCAACCCCGACAATAGTCGCGAATGGGTCAAAAGACGCATCGTCTGCTGGAGGAGAATCGTCAACCAGCGGGGTTCCGTCTACCTGACAGAACCTCATTGAGTCTTCGAAAGTTTTTTCGCAACTAGGGCACTTTTTCATGGTTCTTAGTTCCTTTTCAAAAGAAATTAACTGCACGATGCCGCCAGGTATTAGCTTCACCTAATACCTAAGACCGAAAACCTGACGCTTATTGAGTTTATACCTTTCGGCCTAAACTAATTCAAGTTTGCTGAAGAAATAGGAGATCTCGATCGCCGCGTTCTCGTCAGAGTCCGACCCGTGTACGGCATTCTCACCGATCGAGGTCGCAAATTCTTTACGAAGTGTACCTTCCGCAGCCTCAGCAGGATTGGTCGCTCCCATCAACTCCCGCCAGGCAGGTACGGCGTTTTCTTTTTCGAGAGCCAGGACCACGCACGGCCCGCTCGACATAAATTCCGTAAGCTCGCCATAAAATGGACGCTCGGCATGGACGGCATAAAACCCCTCAGCATCTCTCAGGCTCTGATGCACCAATTTCATCCCGCGGATCTTGAATCCATTTTCAAGTACCTTCGCGATGATCTTTCCATGATTCCCTGCCCGAACCGCGTCGGGCTTAATTATTCCAAATGTTAAATTGCTCATATATAAAGTATATTTTTTTGTAAATTCAGTTTTCGCCCAATATCCCTACTTCAAGTACGGCGTCGAGCCGCAGAAATCCAGATCTCGTTGGGACGAGTTTCATTCCATGGATCTCCGTTACCTTGAATCCTGTTAACAATACCTTCGCAGAATAAGTCGAAATTCGCTTGCGAAAATCACCGCCTGGCTTGTAAACGTTCCCTGGTAAAGATAGCTTAAAGCCGCCTCCTTCGTCGGTCACGGTCTCAAAAGCGATTCCCTCCTGATTCGTAGCGATTACCTTTGCGTATGGGCAAACGACTCCTATCTGATCGTAAACCGTACCGGTAAGAAATACAGTATTTGTCTGCTTCTGACCATAAGCCATTGTCGTGGCGACTAGAATCATCCCGAACGCCTGAACAAAACTCTGTTTCATTTTCTTATGCAGATGTAAATTCATCCCACTCAAATCCGAGATCCTTAACGATGCCTCTCAATGTACCCCTTTTCAGATCTTTACTACCCCAATCGGGAACCGAGACTACCACGATCGGTGACTGGTCAGGGTTGTGCCACTTACGGTGCGATCCGCCTCCCCTCCGTTGTTTCTCTATGCAGCCGAGTTTCGAAAGCCTTCTGACGACCTCGCGGTACTTCATGCTGCGTTCAAATGGATAAGTGTGTCGGCAAGAAAAGGGCTTGTGTTACGGACCGGCTGCAGAGCTTCGGGAATAGGCTCACCCAATTCCTCATACCCTTCAATCAGAGCCTCGATTGCGTCCGATACATTTATTGATATCTCATCCACCGTGTCAGCTTCTGTAACGAGCCCCGGCAGGATCGGACAAGTAATCGTCCATCCACCTTCAGGCTGCGGAGCCAGGACCAGCGGCAATTTATAGAATTTATCCATAAGGACCTCAGTTATATTTTACCATCGAATGATTTGATAGATCGTTCTTACCCTTCAGTCCCGCCCAATCCATTCCCGCGATTTAGCCATCTCTCATTCCGACTCTGGCTCGCGTGTCTGGATATCATAAAGCATCTTCGAAAAATCGATCTCATTCCAAACCTCGACGAATTTGCCGTCTTCAGACGGCACATTCCGCCGCCTGTAAATTCGACCTTCACACGGCTTGCCTCAAGTTCGCTCAGCGGGCCACGCTGGGTTCCCGTTACCGTGTAACGGCAAGCCATCTTGTCGCCTTCGGATACAACATCGTGAACCGTAATCTTAAGGTCGGGGAACGCGGTCAAGAAATTTGCGTGAAATTCTCGAAAGCTATCAAGGCCGGAAATCGGCGGCCCGCCCGGTCCGGTAAGACCGTAATGAAGTGTTTCCGCGGACATCATTTCCTCTATTGTGTCCGTCCGCTTCTGATTCCAAACCTCGTCAAACCAACGGTGCAAAAGCGTCGGATACTGGTCTGACATACAAAAGAATCTCCTGAATAAATTATGCCGCGGATCGTTGCGCCAAGACGTCGACGATAGCCTTTCCGATATCGGCCGGTGACTCGACAACACGAATCCCTGCTTCCGTCAACGCTTTCATTTTCTCCGCCGCGGTTCCCTTGCCGCCCGAAATGATCGCTCCCGCGTGGCCCATGCGACGTCCGGGAGGTGCGGTCTGGCCGGCGATGAATGCTACGATCGGCTTAGATACGTTTTCTTTCGCGTAAGCAGCAGCGTCTTCCTCAGCAGTGCCGCCGATCTCGCCGATCATCACAATCGCGTCGGTTTCGTCGTCCTCCTGAAATAACCTTAGTGCGTCGGTGTGGTTGGTACCGATTATCGGATCGCCGCCGATGCCAATGGCGGTCGATTGGCCGAGGCCGAGTGCTGTGAGCTGACCGACCGCCTCATAGGTCAACGTGCCTGAGCGTGAAACAACGCCTATCCTTCCTTCTTTATGAATATGGCCGGGCATGATACCGATCTTGCATTTGCCCGGCGAGATGATGCCGGGGCAGTTCGGGCCGATCATACGCGTCGAACGCGACCTCAGATATTCGTTTACCTTCACCATATCCGCCACCGGGATGCCCTCGGTAATGCAGACGACCAGAGGCAAACTAGCGTCGGCAGCTTCCATGATGGCATCCGCGGCGAAAGCAGGCGGTACATAGATCACCGACGCATTTGCCCCTGTCTCACTAACGGCGTCGGCGACGGTATTAAATACGGGTACGCTTTCGTGCGAGGTCCCGCCCTTCCCCGGTGTGACGCCACCTACGACATTGGTGCCGTAGTCACGCATCTGCAGCATGTGAAAGGCGCCCTCTTTTCCGGTGATGCCTTGAACGATCAGGCGTGTATTCTTGTCAACTAATACTGCCAAAGCGATGTCTCCTTAGATCCAAAATAATGTGAGAGTATAGCATTAAGAACGGAGGGGCGGAAAAGTGGAAAGGCTCCGCCGAACTAAATCGCCGGCGCCTTCACTCTAATAAGAAATCCTATGGTCGTACCGGGCTCTCCATAAAGTAGATCGCTTTCGGTGTCCCATTCTCGCGTTTGTAGATCGTCGTGGCAATAGTGTTCGCAGGTACAGGTTCCTTACCGCAAGTTCCCTTAACGGAAGCACGATAAAACATCATTGTAAGATCTTTTGAGATCTCCGTGGATTTCATAGGGCCTAACGAAGTTGTGTCGATCTTGCAGTCTGACTCGAATGCCGAAGTCAAATATTTGGCTCTATCCATCAGCCCGTTCGATCCATTTGCGACTATGTTGTCAGCAATGTGTGCTTCGAAGCCTTTCCGATCCTGAGTCTTCCAGGTTTCCCAAAGCTTCTTCTCAGCTGCAACGAGATCATCGGGGGCGGCCGATAAGCTTGCGAGTTCCTTTTCCTTGTCAAAGGGACTTGTGGGCGGAGCATATTCACCCTTTGCGTCGGTGGCAGGAACTTCCTGATAATATGTCGCCTTCCACGCATCGCCTTCCTTAACATACAGGACAGAAACGTTCAGAGGATCAGGCCCGGTCTTACCGTCGCATGCTATATCTGATTTCGCCTGAAATGTGAGCAAAGCGACTCCGTCGGAGAGTTCAGTGACCTTCTCATTTGAGAAAGTAAGTTCCTTCATTTCACACTTATGACTGGTCCAACTTTTGATCGCATCCTCTCGTACGCTCGCGCCGTTGTTGCCTACGTTTACAAACTTCGAAGCCATATAGGTCTCAAGGCCACCGACGTTTCTTGTCGCCCAGTCTTCCCAGGCCTTCTTTTCAATAGCAATGAGCGCTTCTGCTGTAGGAGCGGCGGTTTTCACCGCGGTATTGGCGTTAACCTTCGATGCGTTTACATTCGCGGCGTTCGCGTTCGCAGCCGGTTTGTTCTCAGACACACCATTACAAGCCGAGATCAGGCCCACCGCGGCTATCAACATCATTGAAACTATTCTGGTCTTCATTTTCGTTCTCCTCTATTCAGGTCAATTTGTGAGCTGTATTAGTACAGAGTCGGCTGCCCGACTCACTGGTGGGTTGAAAGTTCTCAGTGCCGCAAAATATGACACTCTTCGTTTACAAATGCAATCTTCAAAGCGTCTATAAAATTGAAAAAGTCGAAACATTGCGTGCCTGATCCTCGTTTACTTCACTGTTGTCAACCTCGTACGTTTCGGCTCGTTCAATATGCGGCAATTGTATTCTTTCTATGCTGACGCCTTCTGGATCGCAATTAAGTCGATCCTTGAACATAAGCTGCGCGCTTTCCTAACGCTGATCGGTATCATAATTGGCGTTGCAGCTGTGATAGTTGTAAGCGCTTCTATCGCGGGTCTCAAGACCTATGTTATTGCTCAGGTCTCAAAGGTCCTCGGCTCGAACCACTTCATGATCACACGGCTGGCTCAGGTAGGCGGAACGTCGGGCGAAGAGTACGAGCGATTGAACAGGCTGAACAAGGACGTGATCTGGGAAGAGTACGAATACGTTCGGGACAATTGCCGACTGTGCACGTACGTCGGCGCTCAGATGAACGCCGGAGCAGACCTCCAGGAAGGCTCCATCGAGATGCCGTCGGTCCGAATGATCGGCGTGACGGACAACATGTATGAGATCGAAGACAAATCGCTGGAAGAAGGCCGTTTCTTCTCAAGGGAAGAGGTTTCTCGCACCGCGGCTGTCGCTGTGATCGGAACCGATGTTAAGGAACGTCTGTTCGAATTCACCTCGCCGATCGGTAAACAGATCAAGATCCGCGGAGTGCCGGTCACAATAATCGGGATCGAGCAGAAACGCGGATCCTTTTTTGGACAGTCGCAGGACCGTCACGTCTACATACCAATTACGCTTCATAACCGGATATTCAACCGTTCGGGCGGGCTGCAGATCCATGGCAAGACTGTGATCGATGAAGATTTCAAGCCGTCGATCGAAGAGGCCGAGACGCTTCTACGTAATAAGCGGCAGTTGAGCGGCTACGACTCCAGCACTTTTTCGGTTGTAAACGTGGATGAATTCAACTCGACGATGGACCAGGTTACCGGTGCGATCGCGGCGGTCGTTCTCCCGATAACGGCGATCATCTTGCTCGTCGGAGGGATCGTGGTCATGAACATCATGCTCGTCTCTGTCACCGAGCGAACCTTTGAGGTCGGACTGCGGAAAGCTCTCGGAGCGACGCGAAGCCAGATACTATCGCAGTTTTTGATCGAATCGGCCCTGCTGTGCGTGGTCGGCGGATTATTGGGGATATTGCTTTCATTCGCTGCGACGGCCGCGGTCGGGGCCGCACTTGGGCTGACGATGACGATCACCCCTTTTTATGTGATCATCTCGATCCTGGTCTCCAGCGGGATAGGAATAGTTGCGGGACTGTATCCCGCTTGGAAGGCTGCTCGGCTCGATCCGATCGTCGCTCTTCAGAAGACTTAGTTTCCGATGATGCCGAGAATAGCCGAGAGGTACAAGTTTATGAAAAGGGGCGGATCGAGCAACGCAATTAGATTGTCGTGGTTTAATTGATACGGTGAATATATGGGAGTTTCGGCCTCGTTACCAATCGAAGTCCTTAAAATGGCGTATGACAGTGTCATAACGCACAAGTTTCGGTCGATCCTGACAATTCTCGGAATCGTGATCGGTATCCTTACCTTTGTCGTCGTCGCCTCGATACTTACCGGAATGCGGCAAACGATCGTGCAGATGTTCGAGGATTATGGTACGAACAATGTTTACCTATTTCATCTTTCGACGGGGTTCGGACCATCTAATCGCGACGAGCGCAATCGAAAACCGCTAACGCTCGAAGACGCAAATGCCATCATGGCTCACTCGCCTTCGGTGAACGATATCGCAACGGTCGCGGTCAATATCGGGTCTTGGGGGACGGGGTTTGACGACAATATGGTCTACAAGGATAAGAACTATCGCTGGGCCCTGACCGATGGTGTTACACCGAATTACCCGGCCGTGACAAATCTTAAGATAAAAGAGGGCCGGTGGCTCACCGAAGCGGACAATTACGAGCGGCGGCGCGTACTCGTGATAGGTATCAGCGCTGTTGAAGCGCTTTTTGACGATGACGCTGCCGAGGCGGTGGGCAAAGTCATACGGATGAACGGGGAGACTTGGGAGATCGTCGGCGTACTCGAGAAACGCGAGGCCGGGTTCTTCGGCGAGAACGAAGAAGACCGAAAGATATTTTTGCCATACAGAACCGCTCGTAAGGTGGCCCCGGCACGCGATGCCGTACTCCACATTGTACAAGCCAAGCCCGGCGCTTTGAATGACGCAGTACAGGACATCGAAGGCATCCTTCGTGTCCGCCGAGGCGTGAAGACGGGCGATCCGAACGATTTTGATATGAAGACCGCGGACGACTTTATGCGTCAGTTCGATGGGATGCTTGCCGGCATCGGCATCGCGGCGATCGCGATCTCGGGGCTTGGGCTCCTGGTAGGGGGGATCGGTGTAATGAACATCATGCTCGTCTCCGTCACCGAAAGGACAAAAGAGATCGGGATCCGCAAGGCGATCGGAGCTACGAGATGGGCTATCGTCCTCCAGTTCTTAGCGGAAGCGATGGCTCTAACATTTTTCGGTGGGATAGTCGGCCTTGTACTGTCTATCGGCGTGAGCAACCTCATTCTGCTGTTTGTACCAGCTCTTCCGGCGCAAGTTGAACTGTGGATGATCTTTACCTCGATAACGATATCGATTCTTATTGGGCTGATCTTTGGCGTCTTGCCTGCGCGCAAGGCAGCAAAACTCGATCCGATCGAATGCCTGCGTTACGAATAACGATCGACTGGCGGCTACCGGCACTTACCCCGAACATACGGGAAATCCATACCGGTCGCCTTGCCATTCATAGTGCCCTCGATCCGTGCGGCTAGCGAATCCGTCCCCGACAGCTTGTAGATGATACGCTGCGGAAAATCGTGAGCAGGATTTTCAAACACTGCCTCGTTAGCTGCCCACTTTACCAGCTTGAACGAAGTTTCCGACTTGCTTTGCGAAGGTTTAGCAATGTAATGGATACCTGTATCGTCCTGCACGATCCGCAGGAATTCGTAGCTGCCCATCTTTCCATTCCTAACGGTTCGGCCCATACCGATCATCGCGAAGCCGGCGGGCGACATCCATTGCTCGGATACCAGGAGTTTCCTCTCCGGAGTGCTGATCTCCCAGCAGCCTGACAAAAAGACAAGTGAGTCGATCGAAGCTTTGGACTCCTGGCCATTCAGCACTGCCGGAAAAGTGAAAGAGAGCGCGATGATAAATGTGGCGATCAAATTTTTCATTTGTTTCTATAGACGGACTAGTAAATTTCGGACGCATTTAGTGCGTGACGAGGATAATACCTCCCGCCCCGTCCGATGTATTGGAAATATCCGACAAATCTATTCATCGGCGATCAAAATTTCTGTTAATCCACTATTCTTCTTAATAAATGCGGTGGGAGTCATGCCGGCGTACTGTCGAAAATCGCTAATTAAATGTGACTGGTCATAATAGCCGAACTGATGGACCGCGTCGAGAAAACCCTCACTCGCGCCTGTCTCCATCGCACGCAATACACGCTGGAAGCGCACGATCCGCGAAAACCCTTTTGGGGTAAGCCCGATATATCGCTTAAAACGTCTTTCCAGGGCTCGTTCACTCAGGCCCATCATTCTCGCAACATTACTTATCCGAAAAAGACCACCTGACGAAGTGATCTGATCTACGATACGCTCAAGCATCAGATCGGTTGTCGGGCGATCCGACATTCGATCAAGCAGCAAGTTTTCTGCTATTAAGATCTGTTGGCCGAACGTTGAACAACATCGCAGCCTATCCTCGAAATCGAACGCGGATCGGCCCCAGAACGAGTCAAGCGGTTCGATCAGATCCACAAGCTCGCTCATTTCAAAAGAAAAGAAAGGAAAGGCACCGTCAGGTCTGAACCTGATCCCGAACAACCGAACGCTGCCTGACGGGGCGATGATGATATGGTTTTGTATCTGGCCGGCAACGAGGCAACTGGGCTGGGTCTCGATGCTGCCGTCAACATGGCAACGACGAAATCGGTCGGAAAGATTAAAAACGATCTCGATACAGCCATCGGGCACAACTGGCTCTGGTGAATCTCCGCCCTCCTTCAGCGGATATTCTAGAGACCAAAACCGCTTTACGAACCTCGCCAGCCGCGGCGAGGGCATGCTTTCGAGATATTTCATCGGGACTCGCTTACGTGCATTTTACCCTGACCGAACCCTTACGTCGCATCTATGATAGTTCAACGGTGTCGCCATATCCCGGGACGACAACATTCCAACCAAACCGCTCCCGGATGTGCCCGGCCATTGCCTCAGCAGCCTCTGGTTCGCCATGAGTTGTAAAAACCGTTGTGGGAGCTTTCTCAAGTCCGCTCAGCCAATTCAGTACTGTTTTCCAATCGGCATGGGCCGAGAATCCTTCTACCCTTTCGATATGACATCGGACCGGGATCCAGTTTTTCATTATCTTAACTTCCCGCTCGCCATCCTGGATCCGCCGTCCTGTAGTGCCGGCGGCCTGGAATCCGACAAATACGAGCGTCGCGTTCTCGTCAGGAAGGATCCTCATCGCGTGATGCAGAACGCGGCCGCCTGTTAGCATTCCCGATGCCGAAATGATGACCCTTGCACCTCGAAGATCATTTACCTTTTTTGACTCCTCCCGAGTTGCCGCGGTCGTCATCGACGCCGTCCTGAGCGGATGCCGTTTGTGCGAGAGGATCGATGCATATTCGTGATCGTGCTCCTCATTCCAGCGGTTATACACCTGCGTGGCCTGGGCTGCCATCGGCGAGTCGACTACTACAGGCAATACAGGGATCCGTTTTTCGTCTTCCAGCTCGCGGATCATGTACAGCAGCTCCTGTGTACGCCCAACCGCAAACGCGGGTATCAGAACAGGGCCTCGGCGATCGGCGGCTTCTTTAATGATGCGGGCGATCTGGCTAGCTGAATCGACATCCCCGTGCAGTCGATCACCATATGTGGACTCGCACATCAGATAGTCGCAATCCGGCGGGTGTGCCGGGTCCTTTACAATGGGCTGATCGTAATGGCCGAGGTCGCCCGAAAAAAGAAACCTGATCGACGAGCCATCCGGCCGCGCATTTTCCAACTCGACGAGTACGAGGCTGGCTCCCATAATATGGCCTGCCACAAGGAAGCTAGCTTTTATACCCGGACATATTTGTACAGCCTCGCCGTTGTTCGCCACCAGACGTAGAAGGCCAAGAGCGTCCCGTGCGTCACGTTCATCATAAAGAGGTAGTGCCGGAGTGTGCGAGGTTAGATTATGGCGATTGCGATAATCGGCCTCCTCTTGCTGGAGGCGTCCTGAGTCGGGCAGTAAGATTTTCAGCAAGTCACCGGTGGCCCCCGATGTTACAACCGGACCGGTGAATCCGAGTTTTACGACGCGAGGCAAATAACCGGTGTGGTCGATATGAGCGTGAGTGATGATGATCGCATCGAGTTCGGCGGGCACGAAAGCGGGCTCCTCCCAATTGCGTTCTCTCAATTCCTTTAATCCCTGGAACAATCCGCAATCGACCAAGACCTTTTTACCCTGATGTTCGAGGAGATATTTCGAGCCTGTAACGGTTCCGACGCCGCCGTAGAAAGTGATCGTTGCCATTGAGCCAATATACAGGCGACGAACATTTAAACAAAATCCTGCATATCAGACCAGACACTCCGGGCGTTCTCCGGATCAGCCTAAGGCGGCTTGTGGAAACAACAGGAACTTTCGCGAATCCGGAAGTTCTTTGGATATAGTCTTCCTTAGCCGGGCTCTCGCCAAGAGCGCAGCACCCGTATCACCGTCCCGGCCAAAAGCGGCCCAGCCGATGTTCAGGCCGATCCGAGGTATAGCTGACTGTAATGCGCATTCCTCGACGGCCTGTTCGATCCTTGCAATGATCTCAAGCGTTACGTCTTCTGAGGCTGTAGGAAGCACGGCTAGAAATTCGTCGTTGTGCGAACGGGCGAAAAAATCCATCTCGCGAAGATTCTCGCGAGCGACCTGCCCGACCTGTCGAAGCATTGCATCCCCGCTTGAGTGCCCGGCAGTTTTGTTGATCCCCTGGAAGTTCTTGATATCGATCGCCAGGACCGAGAACGGGCGATACGCCCCAATCCCCTGTGACGCAGCGATATGATCTTCCAGAAAGGAGTAGAAGGCTCGTTCGTTAGGCAGCTGCGTGACGGTATCAGTTAATGCATGGGCCCGGCTGCGTTCAGATATCATCGAAGCCACGATCACAGGCGACACGAGCGTTCCGATCTCCTCTAATTGCAAAGCGATTCGGTCGGGCAGCCATCCAGCATGGTTGAAGAATAACTGCATGACCCCGATCACCTCGGCACCTCTAAACAAAGGTATCGCCGCTCCTTTAGGAGTAGCTCCCGCGCGGCGGCTATCAAACAAAATTCTTTTTCCATCAAAACATCGGTTCGCCGGTTCCTCGGTCGATTGCAGATCTTCCTGTGACTCATCGGCCGGTTCTCTCTCCCATCGACCAGCGGGCCGCAAGTGCGTGCGGTTTTCGTCAAGCAGCCAGAGCCTGGTACTGCTGCAATTAGCGATTTCGGAGACACGGCTGGAAACCGATCGGAAGACATCCCTTACACTAAGCGATCCCGCCATCAGCTCGTTGAGGTCGCTTAATTCAAGATGGAACCGCTCGGAAGCACTTCCAGACCTCATCAGTGAGTCATCGAAAAGTTGTCTCATTATTGCCAGGGAACGGTGGGTCGATCGAGTACGAAGTCGTGAAAACTTCTCAGTTCTCAAGATAGCCCGACGGCACAGGACAAGTCAATTAAATTCTCAGAGTGTAGTTGAGGTACTCCGCCGTAAAAATGGGAATTTTCAGGCACTCCGGGCACTAAAAATATATTACTATTTAGTCGTTTTTTGTCGTTTCCAGGGTTGACTAATAGCTTTTAGATTACTATATTGACGTTTGCCTCGAATAGAAAGAGTTCGCGGCAAAAACGGCTGTGTTAGATCAGCCGATTTTAAATTGAATAAACAAAAATCTTTGAGAAAGATTAGGAGTCTGAATAAAATGAAAAAAGTAATTGTACTTTCAACTGTTCTTGGCCTTAGCGCTATGGGCATGGCCTGCGGCGACACCGCTAATAATAATGCCAATCGTCCTGCTAACGCCAATGCTAACGCCAACGTTAACCGTATGACGACCACCCCGGCAACCACGCCGGCGACGACCGTCAACACCAACACCCCGACCAACACCGGAACTGGCACCAATACCAACACGACCTCGCCAGCAAATACGAACGCTTCGCCGAGCGCCACTAAAACCCCATAGTGCGTTTGAAGCTGTCTTTTTGTAAACGCTCCGCAAATCGCGGGGCGTTTATTTTTTTGCCGCCTACGACTCTAATAGCGAATATATTACGAAGAAAACATTCCATCGGTGTTGACTTAATTGGAAATCGTATCTATATTGTGCACTGTTCCTAAAATAAGTAAGAACTGGGACAAGACTGTGCAATGCATAGTCTTCGATACGAATAAATTAGATCTAATTTTTGAAGAAGACAGGAGAATCACATCAGTATGAAAAAAGTAATTGCACTTTCGGCAGTCCTTGTTATGGGTGCTTTAGGAATGGCTTGCGGAGACACCGCAACCAATAACGCTAATGCGAATGCGAATCGGACCGTTTCAAACGCTTTGGCAAACGCCAATGCGATGGCGGCTAATGCTGCGAACCAGATCCAAACTGCGGCCAATCAGGTGTCGAATGCTGCGAGCCAGGTTAACGCCGCTGCGTCGAATGCAATGAGGACGAACACCAACGCCCCGGCGACAAACGCAAACACTAACACAAACGTTAACAGATAGTTCTAAAGAACATTTTGGAATAAAGCCCGGTCCTTCTGCAGGCCGGGCTTTTTTTATTGACAAGGCATAAATCACGTCAAAGCAATTTGCCGAGTTCGCTGACGGACGTCACGGGCTGAGCGCAAACATAATTCTCGCACACGTATGCGGCAGGTTTACTGTCGACCGTTCCCCGCCCTTCGAGCAGTGTCAATTCAATGTCACCATTCACCGGATCTTCGGTCAATACGGTGACCGCTCGCGGCAAATACCTGCTTAGGACTTCCCGCTCTAGTTCGTTTCCTCTTGGCCCGATAACGACGATCTCTTTCTTGTCTGAAAGGTAAAATTCCATCGCACTTAACGCCCGGCCGAATCCCTGAGGATACTGACTGATCCTGGAAGCTGCCAATTTCAGGATCGTCACCGCAAAACGCTCGTAACGATCATCGCCTGAAATTCTTGCCAACCTCAGAAGTACATCCGCACCCACCGAATTACCCGACGGCGTCGCGTTATCAAAGAAATCCTTATTGCGAACGATCAGTTCCTCGTGATCGTTCGAGGTGAAGTAGAATCCGCCGTTCTCTTCATCCCAAAAGTCGCTGATCATCTTATCCACCAGCCGCCTCGCCTCAGCAAAGTATTTCATCTCGCCCGACACTTCAAACAGCCTCAGCAATCCGTCGGCGAGATTTGCGTAGTCCTCGATATACCCGTTCAGCTTTGCGCTCCGTTCCTTCCAGGTACGCAGGAGTCTTCCATCCCTCTGAAGGCTCCCGATCAAAAAGTCGGCGTTACGCTTGGCGACCTCCATGAGATGATCGTTCCCGAGAACCCCGGCGGCATCCGCAAACGCCGCCAGCATCAACCCGTTCCATGCCGTCAGGACCTTTTCATCGCGGTGGGGCTTTACGCGAGTCTCCCTTGACTCATAGAGCTTCCGTCTTCCGCGATCGATCACTTCAGCCAACTCGGCTTCCGAAATACCGAGTGCCGTAGCGACATCGGCCGCAGGGCGTTTAATATTCAGGATATTTTTCTCTTCGAAGTTGCCGCGTGTAGTTACATCAAAATAGGCGTTAAAGATCGCCGCATTTTCCTCCCCGAGCACCTCGGCAACTTCGTCAGGCGTCCAAACAAAAAACTTTCCTTCAACACCCTCGCTGTCCGCATCCTGGCTTGAATAGAACCCTCCCGAGTCATCCAGCATTTCGCGCTCGACATATTCCAGGGTCTCGACGGCCACTCTTCGATAAAGATCGTCGCCCGTCACCTGAAATACATGAAGATAGAGACGGGCCAATTGGGCATTGTCGTACAGCATCTTTTCGAAGTGCGGCACGAGCCATATCCCATCGACCGTGTACCTGTGAAACCCGCCGCCGATCTGGTCGTAGATGCCCCCGCGGGCCATCTTGTCGCATGTCTGGCGGATCATCTGCAATGCAAGGTCGTTGCCCGTCCGGTCATGGTATCTCAGTAGAAACTCCAGCGACATCGCTGGCGGAAATTTAGGTGCCCCGCCAAATCCCCCATTCACAGCGTCGAAGGTCCGTGTGTAGCTTGTAAATGCCGAATCCAGCAAGCCGGTAGAAAGGTCCCCGGTCGAAATCTCGGAAATAGTCAATCTCCTAAGTTCGCCGACGATCTCGTTCGCCGAGTGTTCGAGTTCGTCACGCTTGTTGCTGTAAGCGTCCGAAATGCTCATCAGTATCTGCGGCCACGAAGGCATGTTGTAGCGCGAGACCGGCGGAAAATATGTTCCGCCATAGAAAGGCCGTTTGTCCGGGGTCAGGAACACATTCATCGGCCAGCCGCCCCGCCCGGTCGTAAGCTGAACGAAGTTCATATATATCTGGTCAACATCCGGGCGTTCCTCCATATCGACCTTGATATTTATGAAATGCTCATTCATTATCGCCGCGATCTTTTCGTCCTCAAAGGATTCATGCTCCATCACATGGCACCAGTGGCACGCCGAGTAACCGATGCTCACGAGTACCGGTCTATCAGCCTTGCGGGCCGCCTCGAACGCCTCCTCACCCCACGGGTACCAGTCGACGGGGTTGTGAGCGTGCTGCAGCAGATAGGGCGAGGTCTCGTTAATTAGTCGATTCGTAAATTCAGATTGAGGTCGCATATTACAAGTCTACGAGATTGGATAGTGAATGCAACATTCGACAAAGCGCGAGCAATATACGAGCGTCGGTCGATGCGCTCGAATGAGAACTCAGGCCTAAAACCTAACGGCACACGTTCTGTGACTGAACGAACCATCGCTGGCCGTTCATCCCGATCTCGTTGCTGGCCTGCCTCGCGGCTAAGATATATTCAACCGTGCCGGCCCTCTCAAAAGCCATCACTAGCTTGTTCCCGTTCGCGCTCACCGACCACCGGCCACGTCTTCCGCCCGTTGCGGCAAAGCTCGGGCCGTCAACATCGTTGGGCGAGAAACCGCCCATGTCGGTTGACTGATAAAATACTCCGTTCGAACAAAGTATGATGTCCTTACGCTCGGAATATCCGCTGCCGGTGTAAAGATAGATCAGTCGTTTTCCGGAAAGCACGGAGCGGACCTTTTCCGCGACGGCGGATATCTTAGGCTGAAAAAACGAGATGCTGTTCGCAATCGCCGCGACGGTGTTGAATCCGGTTGTCGCATTGGCCTCGTCCGTAATTGCCACGACAACGACCCCGCCCCCATTACCCGAGAACACCACGGCCGTATCGATCACCGCCATCCCTTGCGTCGTTCGTTTCACGGTCCTGAAGATCTGACCGCCCCTCACTTCTTGCGGCTTCCCGACAAGTTCGAGGCCATCGCGTTCAAGGTTGGCATCCGCAGTGAAGGACAGAAAATCTTTGTACGCGTGAGCCTTGACCACGATCACTATAGTTTTCGCTGGATTCACCACGGCAAAGCCGTCCTCGCTCGCCGAATTCGTCCAGCCCTTAACACTCGCAAAGCTGTAACCTTCGCCATCGCTGGAGAGCCGTTCTGGAGCCTGAGCGATCGCCGTTAGTGTTCCAAAATATACAAGGCTTAGAGCCAATAATTTCAGTTTCATTGTGGTCCCCGTTTGATCGTTGAAAGAGGTTGGCGTGTTTTCACGAACCATTTCATCGAAATTTGCCCTGATTTTAATCTCAGAGGAGTTCGTCCGCAAGTATCTAGTCCCTTTCACAGGCTTATGATACAATTGCCCCATCGTATGACCCCGCGATGTATTGCAAAACTCCGTCCCGCTCGCCAACGCGCCGAACTCTTCGGCGGCGACTAATATCTCCAAATCGCGTTTAGCGTCGAGCTTGCTCGACATGGCCGCGGGCGAGCCCGCTTCTAAACCTAATTGGAGATAATAAAATGACCCCTTCATCAGAATTGCAGCGTCCGGTTATCAAAACCGAACTGCCCGGCCCGAAGTCCCGTGAGATCATTGAGGCAGATGCACAATATGTAACTCCCAGCTATCCCCGTCCCGATTACAAGCTTGTCGCCGACCATGCGAGAGGCGTATGGATCACCGATCCTGACGGCAACGTCTTTCTTGATTGCAATGCCGGCGTGGCGGTTTGCTCGACAGGCCATTGCCATCCGGAGGTGGTCGCAGCGATCCAGAAACAGGTCGGCGAGCTGATCCATCTTTGCGGTACGGATTTTTTCTACCGCCACATGCCTGACCTGGGCAAGAAGCTCAACGAGATCGTGCCGATCGACGGACCGACTAAAACCCATTTCGCCAACAGCGGTGCCGAGGCCATCGAAACAGCCCTCAAGCTCGCGATGTACCACACGCGCCGACAAAAGTTTATTTCGTTTTTTGGTTCCTTCCACGGCCGGACATTAGGTGCACTCTCGCTCACAAGCTCAAAGAAGGCACAGAGGTTGGGCTTTATGCGGCAGGCTCTCGACGTCGTGCATATTCCCTACCCAAACAAATTCCGACACTTCGCGACCGATATGCCATCTGACGAGGCCACCGTGTCCAGAGATGTGATCAATTGGCTGGAGAATAAGCTGTTCAAGACAACGACACCGCCCGAAGAGGTCGCCGGCATCGTCCTCGAGGTTGTACAGGGCGAGGGAGGCTACGTTCCCGCACCGACGGCATTTGTGAAAGAACTAAGAAGGATCTGCGACGAACACGGGATCTTGCTGATCGTTGATGAGGTCCAGTCAGGTATGGGCCGCACCGGCAAGATGTTCGCTCTCGACCATCATGATGGCGTCAAGGCTGACATCGTCTGCATGGCAAAGGGCCTCGGCTCAGGAATGCCCATTGGGGCCTGCACCGCAAAGGCCGACATTATGGACTGGCACAAGGGTGCACACGCCTCGACCTTCGGCGGCAACCCGGTCGCTCTGACCGCCGCTCTTAAAACGATCGAGCTGCTGGAGGGCGGCCTCGTTGATAATTCCCGTGAGGTAGGAGCCTATCTCGAAAATGGCCTGCGCCAGCTAATGGATAAATACGATTGCATCGGCGACGTCCGTGGCCTCGGCATGATGCTCGGCGTTGAGTTCGTCACAGATAAAGGCTCGCTTGACCCCGACCCCGAACTACGCGACCGCGTCGAGATGGCTTGTTTCAACCGCGGCCTCATTATCCTGGGATGCGGCAGCAACTCCATCCGCTTCTCGCCGCCGCTGATCTTGGCAAAGGAAAACGTCGATGTCGCTCTTGAGATCTTCGACGAAGCGATCGAGGTCTCCTGCGAGTAATTAACAAAAGCAGCCATGAATGCACGAAATGCACGAATAGAGGATAAAGAGAAATTACTCGTGCATTCATGGCATATCCGTCCTACCGCTTATCTGAAATGAGCCTCGCGAGATTCTGCGCATCGAAAGGCGCGTGAACCTTAATGTCATTACCAAAATAAACGTAAACATCCCGCTTCTTTTTCCCTGTTGCTTTAGCAGAGATCCGGATCGCGTCTTCAGGCTCTTCCCCGCGGCTCCAGAGCCTGATACGCTCGGCCCACCATTCTAGCTGCTCATCGGTGTAACCTCTCACATAGATCTCCTCAGCTCCGTGAAGCCGAATATAAACAATATCGCCTGTCAGGTCTTCTGCATAAGGCCATTTACCAGCGCTGTCGGCGATAACGAGCGCCGCTCGATGTTTTCTCAGTAGCTTTATGAATTTCTCGTCCAAAAAACGGTGGTGACGAACTTCAAAGGCATATCGAAGCTTTGTCTCCGCGACCGCCTCCATCCAGATCCAGTCCTTCTTTGTAAGATTATGTTCTTGCGCTAATGCGGCGGCGTCGGCCGATGTTCTCGGCAGCATGCTCATAAACGCATCCAGCTTGTCATGATCGAACCGCTGCCATGGCGGAAACTGCCATAGCAGCGGGCCAAGTTTTTTCCCAAGGATGAGCGGACCCGAGGCGAAGAAATTGGCCAGCGGCTGACGTACATCTGTCAGCTTCTTCATATGAGTGATGTATTTCGGACCCTTTACAGCAAACAGAAAATCGTTGGGAGTCGCGTCATGCCACTTCCTGTAGCTCGCCGGCCGCTGGAGTGAGTAGAAGGTGCCGTTGATCTCAATAGAGTTCATCTGCCGGCTCGCATATTCCAGCTCACGTTTCTGAGCCAGACCCTTCGGATAAAACACGCCTCGCCACGGAGCATATGTCCATCCCGATATACCGATCTTTAGATCCCCCACACATTAACTTTAGCGAGATATTTGAATGGATGGCAACGACAACCAGCGGCTTTTGATATCTCCTGAGCCATCTGGCGAAAATTTTTTCGTTTCACGTAAAATAAATGTTGCATTTGTGCAACAACATTGCTACCATAAGATCGATGAGAAACGAGAAGCCACTTTGTCACTACGGATCCCTGCCGCTGAATATCACTATCGGACCTTTTTCTCACGACAAAAAAGCCGTTGAGGTCGACCGCATACTCGAACTTCTGATCGAGAGCCGCTTCGGCCCGGGGCGGTATTATCAAAAGCTGGAAGCTCCTCTCATCTCACTATGGACAGCGATAGTCAGCTTCGGCCTGATGCCGTCCGGCTTCGGCCTTTGGCCGACTCATGAGATGGATGAGAGAGTTGAACCTGAAATAGGGCCGCGACGTGGTTCAATTTGCGGCGTTGACCACTCAGGAAAAGTGGCATGGCAGATCCAACATCCACTGCAAACACAACATTCATACCGTCCGCCGTGACGTTATCGGATAAAAGGCCAGATAGTCAGGGCGGTCGATCAATTGAAATAAAATAAAGATGCCCCCTTAGCAACTGGGAGGCACTTCCAGGATCTTTGAAAACTTAACTACCTTTCGAAAACGACCTTTCCGCCAAGAATCGTCGTTAGGACGCTGATCTTGTGAAGTTCGGCGGGCGGGATCGTAAATGGGTCGCGGTCGAGGACAATGATATCGGCGAACTGCCCCGAGGCGATCGTCCCTTTCGTTTTTTCTTCGAACGAGGCAAATGCTCCGGTCGCGGTATATGCCGTGAGTGCCGTTGGCACTGAGACGCTCCACTGTTTGAGCCAGCCGTTTCGGGGTGTGCCTTCGATCGTTTGGCGATTGACCGCGCTATGAAGCCCACGCCACGGGCTCATCGAAATTGCGGCCGGAAAATCGCTTGAGAAGATCAGCTTCACGCCGGCAAGCTCGAATGCTCGCCAGGCAAAAGCTCGGCTGGTTCGATCTGCACCGATATTTTCCGACCACACGTGGATCGTTGCCGGGTCGGCATGGATCGGCTCCATCGAGGCGATCACCCCAAGCTGTTTGAGACGAGCGATATCGGAAGCCTGTATGGTCTCGATATGCTCGATCCGAAATCGTGAATCGCGGCGGCCGTTTACCTTGATCGCATTCTCGAATGCGTCAAGAGCCATCCGGACCCCACGGTCGCCGATCGCGTGAATGTAGATCTGCAGCCCCGCCTTGTCGGCCATGCGGACGACATTATTAAGCTGTTTCTGCGTAAACGGCGGTGTGCCGGAAGTGTCGGGCTTGTTGGTATAAGGTTCAAGCATCGCAGCGGTGTAGGATTCGATCACGCCGTCGATCATGAGCTTGACCGCTCCCACCCGAAGCCTCGGTGAGGAATGCTTTTTAGAGACATCGGCGATATTGTCGATCTCGGCCTGGGTTGTTTGCGGTCCCACACTGAATGCGACCGACGTCCGAACACCGAGTTCTCCCTTCTCAAGCAATTCGGCATAAAGATCGACGTCGTTTTGGCCGCCGCCGGCGTTCTGGATGCTGGTAATGCCAAGCGACCAAGCCTTCTGGAAACCGCGTCTCAGCGCGTCCATCTGCTGCTCGCGGGTCCTCGGCGGAACTTTTGAACGGACGAAGCTCATTGCCCCTTCCTTGAAAACTCCGGTCGGCTCGCCATTCGCATCGCGTACGATCTCGCCAAACCCGGTGAACTCGGTGGCCTTCGTAACGTTCGCGATTTCCATCGCCTTGCTATTCGCCCACGATGTATGGCCGTCATAAGCCGAAAGAACTACCGGACGATCTTTGACGACGGAATCGATGTCGCTGCGATGCGGAAGCCTTGCATTCGGGAAAATGGCGTACTGCCAGCCAAATCCGGTGATCCATGGAGCCTCTGGATTCTCGGCGGCGAACTTCCGGATCGCCTCCTGAGCTTCGTCGAGGGTCTTTACGGATGTGAGGTCGACCTGGGTCGTCGTCAGCGACGCCCCGAGAAAATGAATGTGCGAATCGTTGATACCCGGCATGGCGAACCGCCCGCCGAGGTCGATAACGCGAGTGTTGGATCCTCTATGTTTGGCGATGTTCTTTTCATCTCCGGCGCCAACGATCTTTTCGCCTTGGATCGCAACGGAAGTGACGAACTTATCGGGAGCCGCAGCCGTCCAGATCTTGCCGTTAGTCAAAATTAGATCTGCAGTTTGTCCGATCGCAGATCCGACTAAAATGGAACCAACCAGAAGCAATGTGTAAAGTGTCTTTTTCATATGAACAAAAAAAGGGACCGGTACAGACCGATCCCTGCAATCAAACCAAGAATGATCGGACAAAGTTAACCCCTTGCTTTCTTGATCTCCTCGACCAAAACTGGGACAGCGTCGAAGAGATCGCCGACGATGCCGTAGTCGGCAATGTCGAATATCGGTGCTTCGGAGTCTTTATTGATAGCGACGATCGTTCCGGAATTTTTCATGCCGACAATATGCTGGATCGCACCGGATATACCGAGCGCGAGATAAAGCTTAGGTGAGACAGTCTGACCGGATGAACCGATCTGCCGGTCGATGGGCAGCCAGTCGGCATCACATATCGGCCGGGAAGCGGCCATATCGGCGCCAAGCACATCGGCAAGCTGCTGGGCCAGGGCGATATTTTCCTGCGATTTGATGCCGCGGCCAATTGCGACAATGATCTCCGACTTGGTGAGATCGACCGTAGCCTTGGCCTCCTGGAACGGGGCCTCGGGCGTCATGCGGATCTCGCCCACATTAACGTCCATTGTCTCAACTGCCGCACTTCCCTTTTCAGCATTTTCGCCGCGGAAGGCCCCGCTCTGGAAAGTCACGAAATATGGAGCGTCGCCACCAAGTGAGACATCCGCGTCGAGCTTGCCCAGAAATATGCGGCGGGAAAGAACGAGCTTTCCGCCCTCGGCCTGGTAGCGAATGCAGTCGCCCACGACCTCGCGTCTCAAGCGAGCAGCGACCTTCGGAGCGAAATCTCTTACCTGGTAGGTGTGAGACATCACAACATACTGCGGATTCAAGGCCTTGACCACATGCTCCCAGGCATCGGCATAAGCATCAGGAGTGTATTGAGACAGATTTTCGTTTTTGGCAACGATCACTCTCTCAAGGGCATAGCCCGCGATCTCCTGTGCCAGGCCGCAATCTTTATCACAAGGGATAACCGCGGTCACCGGCAGCGCAAGGTCCTTGCCGATCGCTTGTGCAGCGGCCACAGCTTCAAGTGAGACACGATTCAGAACGCAGTCTTTATGTTCGATGAATACTAAGATCATAGATTTTGTATTAGCTTATTTTAGCCCGGAGAAACTGAGACAGATTCTTTTTCACATCACTTGTCACTCGTCACATGTCACTCTTAGAGAACCCGCACCTCCGTCCGGAGTTTCTCAACGAGTTCTACCGCCCCGGACTTTGCATCACCGTTGCCGAGCATCTGGGTCTGCTTCGTTTTGAGCGGCATATAGACTTTCTCTATCTTCGACGCCGACGCAAAAAAGTCGATTGTCGGAGTTACCTCGCGGATCTCCTTCTTCTTTGCGGCCATGATACCTTTCAGCGACGCATAGCGGATCTGTGAGATGCCCGACTGGATGGTCAGCAGTGCGGGCAGCTTGTAAGTGAACCATTGATACCAGCCGCTCTCAAGCTCGCGTTTGACCTTTAGTGTATCGCCCAGGCTTTCGCGGTCGACCTCAATGACGATCGTTGCGTGCGGGATACCGAGCAGTTCAGCTAGAATGACACCCGTCTGTCCGTGACTGGCGTCATCAGATTGGAGCCCAGCAAATATGAGATCAGCGTTTTCTTCTTTGACCGCTTCGGCGATCGTGCTCGCGATCTGATAGGCAGAAAGGCTCTTGGTGTCATCGACAATCACATGGATCGCACGGTCTGCTCCGCGGGCCAGGGCGTCCTTTATGACAGACTTAGCACCTTGCGGGCCCAGGGTACAAACAATGACCTCGCCATCACCTTTCGCCTCGCGGGTACGCAATGCTTCTTCAAGAGCGTACCCGTCCGACTCATTGGTCTGCTGCGCTACATCGGCTTCGTTGATCCATTTCTCATCGCTCGCGATCCTAAGAACCGCATCCTTATTGGCGACTTGTTTCATTAAAACTATGATCTTCATATCAGAGATGTTATCACAAAATGAATGGCCATTCATTTTGCGTCGAATGTTATTCGGCCGTAAGTTTCTTGATAATCGAACGTGCCAAATTTTCGTTAATTTCTTTATGACGGGGAATAGGCTGAGACTTTTTTGCAACAGGATTGGTGTACCAATCATGCTTTCCGCCGTGACGAGTGAGAACGCATCCCATTTCTTCCAATCGTCTGATCAGATCGCGGCGTTTCATCGAGTCACGACAAATTCCTCAACTTTCCTAATAAAAGGAACGTCCGATGATTCCAGATCTAAAAGCAGGTCCTTGAGATTCTCGATCAACTCATTCTTGGAATAGCCTTGTGTATGGTATTCCGGGTAGTCATTCAGATGGCCTATGAAAAACTCGCCATCTTGCCAGAATGTATATTCCAGGGTACGCATAAATATCCCTCTACTCAGAATAACGCTTAAATATCAGGCACGCATTTGTACCGCCAAACCCAAAGCTATTGGACAGTACATGATCGACTTTAGCATCGCGCGGGGCATTGGGGATGTAATCGAGATCACAATCAGGATCGGGAAACTCGTAATTAATGGTTGGCGGCAGCTTGTTCTCAGTCATAGCGAGGACCGAGAAAACGGCCTCGATCCCGCCGGCCGCACCGAGTGCATGGCCGGTCATCGACTTTGTCGAGCTGACGGCCAATTTATCTGCATGTTCACCGAACACCTTCTTAATTGCGAGCGTTTCGAACTTATCGTTGTACGGCGTCGAAGTACCGTGGGCATTAATATACCCGATCTGATCAGGCGAAATTCCGGCATCGTTGATCGCCCGCGTCATAACGCGGATGGCTCCCGACCCGGTTTCATCAGGCATCGTGACGTGGAATGCATCGCCGCTCATGCCGTAGCCGACGATCTCGGCGTGGATCTTTGCCCCGCGTGCTTTGGCGAATTCGAGTTCTTCGAGGACCATGATTCCCGCACCCTCGCCAATCACAAATCCGTCACGCTCAAGATCGAACGGCCGAGAAGCATGCTGTGGATCGCCGTTACGCGTCGAAAGTGCCCGCATCGAGGCAAACCCGGCAACGGACATAGGCGTAATGGCGCTCTCGGCACCGCCGCAGATCATGGCGTCCGCATCACCGCGTTCGATCAGGCGGAAACTATCCCCGATGGCGTGTGCCCCGGCCGAGCAAGCGGTTGCGGTCGCGGAATTCGGCCCTTTGGCCCCGTGGCGGATCGATACGTTTCCGGCAGCGAGGTTAACGATCGCCGAAACAATAAAAAAAGGCGAGACGCGGTCCGGCCCCGAATTAAGCAGCTTTTCGTGCTCGCGCTCGATCGCCCAGAAATCACCTATGCCGGAACTGATATAGGTTCCGACCATCTCGTCGTTCGACGAATCGATCACCAGGCCGCTGTGTTTAACTGCCTCGTCAGAAGCCGCGATCGCAAAATGAGAGAATGCTCCCATCCGTCGGGCTTCTTTCTTGTCGAGAAAATTGAGTGCGTCAAACCCTTTAACCTCGCAAGCAAACTTTGCCGAATATTTCTCGGCATCAAATTTCTTGATAAAATCGGCCCCGCTCTCACAGTTCATCAAAGCGCGCCAAGTCGAGGGAACATCGTTCCCGCACGGCGTTACCAGCCCAAGACCAGTGACAACTACTCGTCTTTTCATAATCTTTCGGCGAACGTCCGCGAATCGTCGTCCGCTGCTCAACAGATAGTCAAGCGGCGAACGACGATCAACGGACCACGATCAACTAAGCAGCTTTGTGCTGCTCAACATACGCGTACGCATCTCGCACGCTCTGGATCTTTTCAGCGTCTTCGTCAGGAATTTCGATATCGAATTCCTCTTCGAACCGCATTACCAGTTCAACCAGATCGAGCGAATCGGCACCGAGGTCCTCGATGAATCTGGCGTTTTCGGTTACTTCTGCTTCATCGACACCAAGTTCGTCGACGATTATCTGTTTGATCTTATCCTGAACTTCTGACATTAATTGTTCTCCCTTTTTTATAACGTTTCTAAAGTATTTCTTAAACTTTCGGTATTTTCAATGTTAGCGTATTTGGCTTCTTTATCAATCTGACGTACTAGCCCCGAAAGCACTTTTCCAGGTCCTATCTCGACAAACTTTTCGACACCCGCCGCTCTCAGGATTTCAACCGTTTCCAGCCAACGAACCGGCGATGAAACCTGTCGGGTCAATCTGTCCGCTACATCGATTGAATTATCGCTTATCTCCGCGTCTACATTGTGTACTATCGGGAACAAAAACTCCGAATGCGCCAATGTAGCCAGATCTGCAGCCAGGCGTTCCTGTGCGGGCAGCATCAATTGGCAGTGGAACGGGGCAGACACGTTAAGCTTGATGGCCCTCTTTGCTCCCTTCGCCTTTAGGATCTCACATGCCCGGTCAACTGCATCGGCATTCCCCGCGATCACCACCTGGGTGCGGGAATTAATATTCGCGGCGTTGCAGATCTGTCCGTTAGCTGCCTCTGCACAGCCGGCCACAACATCATCAACATCGAGGCCAAGTATAGCCGCCATCGCACCTACACCGACCGGCACCGCCTCCTGCATGTACGTACCGCGGTTTCGTACAGTCCGAACAGCGTCTGCGAATTCTATTACCCCGGCCGCAACCAGTGCGGAATACTCTCCAAGACTGTGTCCGGCAACATAATCCGGTTCCGGCAGCCCCTCGGCCCTGGCCGAGTGATAAGCGGCAACGGATACGGTCAGAATCGCGGGCTGCGTATTCGCGGTGAGCTGAAGTTCAGCTTCATCGCCCGAAAAACACAGGTCCGACATCGAAAAACCCAATGCGTCATCAGCAGCCTCAAACACCTCTCGTGCCGCAGTAAAATTTTCAAACAGGTCTTTCCCCATGCCGACGGACTGAGAGCCCTGACCGGGAAAAATGTAAGCTGTCTTGCTCATCTAAAATCTAATGACCGTGCCACCCCACGTTACGCCGCCCCCGAATGCTGTCAGCAGGACAAGACTTCCCTCTTTGATCCTGCCGGATTCGATGCATTCGTCGATCGCGATCGGGATCGAAGCCGAAGAGGTATTACCATGCTGTTCGATATTCGAATAAACCTTTTCTTCCGGAACTCCGAGCCGGGAAGCTACCGCATCCGTAATTCGCTGATTTGCCTGATGTGGTATTACGAGGTCCACATCATCAACCGTATAGCCCGCCTTTTCCAGCATTTCGGCAGAAATATCGGCCATCGAACGCACGGCCACTTTGAAGAGTTCATTGCCCTTCATTTTAAAGAAGTGCATTCCTTCATCGATGGTCTTGTGTGATGTACCGAGTTTTGTTCCTCCGCCGGGGGCATAGAGCTGCTCTTCGTATCGGCCGTCCGACCTGATCTTGGTGGCGAGGATCCCCTTGCCTTCCGGCACTGGTCCGACCACGGCCGCACCGGCCCCATCGCCAAATATTACGCACGTGCCGCGATCGGTGTAATCGACGTATTTGGTCAGCACCTCGGCCCCGATCACGAGGGCATACTTGATCTGGCCGGTGCGGATCATCGATTCGACCATCGTGAGCCCGTACAAAAACCCGGAGCAGGCAGCAAAAATATCCATGCCAGCCGCATTGGTGGCTCCGATCTGTGCCTGGATCAACGCTCCCGTCGATGGCATTATCTGGTCAGGGGTAGTGGTTGCACAAATGATCAGCTCGATATCTGTAGGCTTTAGCCCGGCGCGATCTAGGGCTTGCAGGGCGGCCCTGGTACCGAACTGCGAGGTGTATTCGTTCTCGGCGGCCTTATGACGTTGTTTGATGCCCGTACGCGAAGTTATCCATTCATCGTTTGTATCGACCATCTTCTCCAGATCGGCATTCGTCAGAATGCCCACCGGATAAGCGTGCCCCATCCCGATGATACCGGCGTTTTGTGCTGTCATTGATTAGAATTAGAACTCAAATAATGAATTAATTCAAAAATCTATTCGGCTTCCTTTACTTCGATGATCTGCCTGCCTTTGAACTTACCGGTGGTGGCATCTATACGGTGCGGGACCTTGGCTTCACCCGTATCTTTGTCCAGGTAAAACTGTGGCGTTTTCAGCGCATCATGGGCTCGGCGCTGACGGGTCCGTGCATGTGAATGTCTTCGTTTTGGATTTGGCATTTTTTACCTCAAACTATTCTGCCGCAAATAGACGTCATCGCCTATTCGCGGCTACTTCAAACCTTTAAGTGCTTCCCAACGCGGATCGATCTCATCGTCGGAACATTTACAATCTATCAAATTAAGGTTACCACCGCATTTCGGGCACAACCCTTTGCAGTCATCGCTGCAAAAATTCTGGATCGGCAAAGCCAGCAATATCTGTTCTCGTGCCACATCGGCAAGGTCGACCTTTCCATCTTCGACTAACGAAACGTCCAGATCCTCTAAGCTGACTTCAACATCGGCCTTGGTATCTTCTTCTTCCTCGGCATCGACGAATGACGTTTCGAAGTCGAACCTCAGATCGCTTCTTACTGGTTCGAGGCACCGAGTACAATCACGGGATATCGAAGTGCCGATAGTTCCGGTCAGGCTCGTCTTCGTAGCCAATTTACTGACCTCGCCGGCCAACTCGACTGGGCCCGCGAGTTCCACATCTTCGCCGGCAAGATCGATCTCGCCTGTTTCAAAAGTCCGTGTGATCGACTTCGGCTCTTTTCCAACGCTGCTCAGATCGATGATCATTGTCGATTGCTCTTCTTGCAAGTAAATGGCATGCAGAAGGCAAAGGGTTAATTATAGCTTTTGGGCTGTGTCTGTCAAACAATTGCGGGGATTATCATTATATTCTAACGTCTGAGCCCACGGATTCATCGAGCGAGCTAAAGCCGTTTTTGTCGATCAATCGCGCGAGTCCATTGATAACATCCCGGGCGAAAGAGGGGCCTTCGTAAACAAACCCTGTGTAAGCCTGGATCAGGGATGCCCCGGCTGCGATCTTTCTGAATGCATCCTCTGCGGTAAAGATCCCGCCAACACCCACGATCGGAAGCTTGCCTCGCGAATACCGATAGATGGTCGAAATCACGCTGTTCGATTGTTTTTCCAGCGGTTTCCCGCTTAGCCCCCCTGACCCGATCGCTGCCGCGTCAGCCTCCTTGACCGCTTCGCGAGAGATCGTTGTGTTGGTGGCGATGATCCCGGCAATATCTAACCGGAGGCAAATATCAACGATCTTTTCGATCTCGGCTTCGGACAGATCAGGAGCGATCTTTACCAGCAAGGGGCATCGCCCGTCGTTCCTCTCTTGTAATGCTCCTATCAGGTTCTCCAGGTATTCCGGGCGTTGGAGGTCCCGCAGGTCCGGTGTGTTCGGGGATGAAACGTTGACCGCGATGTAATCCGCTAACGGGCTGACTAGATCGAATGTCTGCAAGTAGTTTCCGACCGCATCGTCATTCGCGACCTCCTTATTGCGGCCGATATTCACTCCCACCACGCAGCGTTTTCGGTCGATTTTCGTCAGCCGCTCGGCCAAGGCGATGGCTCCGTCATTGTTAAATCCAAGTCGGTTGACCAATGCCCTTTGTTCGGGCAAGCGGAAAATACGGGGCTTCGGATTGCCGGGCTGAGGCTCGAACGTAACTGTACCGACCTCGACAAAACCAAATCCAACTTTTGCCAGTTGTTCAACTGCAACGCCATTCTTGTCAAATCCTGCTGCCAAACCGAGTGGATTCTCGAATTTCAAGCCGAACCGTTCGATCGTACCAAATGCTGCAGCCGATTCCGGTGCGGAAGAGCCGACGAGGCCCAGCTTCTCCGCAACCCCCGATCTCAAGGCCGTCATTCCGATCTCATGGGCTCTCTCTGCGTCAAGGCGAAACATTAAGGGCCTGATCAGCATTTTCCAAAGCATTGACATAAAGAAAGGCTCGATTCTATCGGAATAGGGGGAGATATTGAAACATTGAGGTATGTTCTTTGAACTTTGAGGTTCGCTTTGCTACGATTTGCCACGATGGGTGATGAAATCAACTTGGTAGAAAAATCCCGAATAATGGATTCGGCGGCAATAAAACGGGCGATCGAACGCCTTTCCTCAGAGATAGTCGAATCTAATCACGGTGCTGACGGCCTCTATTTGGTGGGTATTCGCCGACGCGGAGTGCCGATCGCCGAACGTATCGCAGAGCGAATCGAGGCACTTGAGGAGCAGGCCCCTCTTTACGGCATTCTCGACATCACACTTTACCGCGATGACCTTTCGACCGTCGGAACCAATCCCATCGTTAACCGGACAGAACTCGAACACGATATTGAGGGCAAGATCGTGATCCTCGTAGACGATGTGCTTTACACGGGACGGACCATTCGTGCCGCTCTGGACCAACTCATGGACTTTGGCCGGCCGAAGCGAGTGCAGCTCGCCGTGCTGATCGACCGCGGCCGAGAGCACCGCGAGCTTCCGATCCAGGCCGATTTTATCGGGAAACTTGTTCCCACCAAGCAGGCTGAGATCATAAAGGTGATGCTGAAGGAATTTGATGATATAGAGGCAGTGGGCATATACGAACGCCCGGTGATCGAAGAGGAGCAGGGTTGAGGCCTTGCTCTTTTTTTTCGCATAGGTGAATTCTGAAAATTGATGGACAAGCCGTATCGCAGAAGAGATCTTTTAGGGATCCGCGACCTTAGCGCCGCGGAGATAACCGGTATTCTCGACACAGCGGAAAACTTCAGCGAGATCTCGAATCGCGAGGTTAAGAAAGTACCGGCACTCCGTGGAAAAACGATCATAAATCTCTTCTTCGAAGCATCCACCCGCACACGCACTTCGTTCGAGCTTGCCGCTAAACGTCTGTCGGCTGACGCCGTTAATATCAGCGTTGCGGCGTCCAGCCTGTCAAAGGGCGAAACTCTGATAGATACGGCGATGAACCTCGACGCAATGTCGCCTGACTGCATCGTCGTACGCCATTCGAGCGCGGGTGTTCCGCACCAACTTGCCAAGGTCAGCCGGGCGGCGGTCATAAACGCGGGTGACGGGTCCAACGAACATCCGACACAGGCGCTCCTAGACGCCATGACGATCCGCGAACACAAGAAAACGATATCGGGTCTGGAGGTAGCGATAGTTGGGGATATTCTTCACAGCCGCGTTGCGAGGTCGAACATCCATTTGCTGACTAAGCTCGGAGCAACCGTTCGGGTCGCTGGTCCTAAACCGCTCGTACCGGTTGATTTTCAACACCTGGTGGAAAATGGCCTCGAGGTTTGTCCGCACATGGAAGATGCGATTCGAGGGGCCGATGTCGTGATGATCCTGCGGATCCAGCGTGAACGGCAAGACTCCGCCTTTTTCCCAACTTTGCGAGAATACGCCATACATTACGGGCTCACAAATGATCGTCTGCATCTTGCAAAACAAGATGCAATTGTCTTGCATCCCGGGCCTATGAACCGTGGTATCGAAATATCATCAGACGTAGCGGACAGTTCGCGATCCCTGATCCTGGATCAGGTGAAATACGGAGTCGCGGTCCGCATGGCGGTGCTATATTTGGCAACTGGCGGCGCCGCCGTGCAGCCAAATGCGAACTAGTTTAGTCTTAAGAAGCAAATTTAACTGGAGGCCTAATATGAAGCATTTATTATCATTCTGTTTTGTTCTTTTTGGAGCCGCAGCCGCGTTGGCGCAGACGCCGCCCGCGAAGGTTGTGTTCACCGAAAAAGACCGCGAGTTTGCCTTGAAGTATCTCAACGAAACTAAAGATGATTACGTCAAGCAATTGACCGGCATTTCCGACGCACAATTAAATTTCCGCGCCGCCGAAGGCCGTTGGACCATAGCTGAGATCGCTGAGCACATCACCGTGGTCGAACAGGCATTATTCGGCATGATGACAGCTCCCAACGCGGCTCGAGCGCTTAAGTGCGAGGATATTCCACGCTTTGCCGACACGGCCCTCATCCTTGCGATAACCAATCGCGGGCAGAAATTCACGGCTCCCGAACAGGTCCGTCCGAACGGACGTTGGAAAACACGAGCTGATCTGCTCGCCAATTTTGAAAAAACACGTGCCGTAACTATCGATTATATAAAAAACAACAAGGCCGACCTTCGCTCCACTTTCGTCCAAAGTCCGATGGGTACGATCGACAGCGTTCAGGGTATTCTCTTTATTAGTGGCCATGCCGATCGACACCTAGCCCAATTGAAAGAGGTCAAGGCCGACCGGCTTTATCCGAAAAATTAGCGGAACGCCGGCATCTTGCCGGCTATTGTTGATCGCTGCCGGCAGGATGCCGGCGTTCCGATATGAAACTACTTATCGCCAATGGCCACTTGATCGATCCGGCCGCGGCTGAAAATACAGGAATGTCAGTCCTTGTCGAAGACGGCAAGGTAGCGGCCTGGCTAAGTCCGAACGAGCCTTTGCCCGGGGATTGCGAGGTCTTTGACGCGGCGGGGTTGCTCGTTTCGCCCGGTTTTATTGACATGCACGTTCACCTACGTGAGCCCGGGCAGGAGCATAAGGAAACGATCGCATCGGGTTGCGCAGCGGCGGTCGCGGGTGGATGGACGAGTATTTGTCCGATGCCGAACACTCAGCCGGTCAATGATAACGCCGCGATCACACGATACATGATCGAGCAGGCCGAGCGGGCTGGTTTGGCAAACGTCTTCCCTATAGGGGCTATAACCAAATCATCTGATGGCATCGAGCTTGCCGAAATGGGCGAAATGAAGGCGGCCGGTGCCGTAGCGGTTTCGGATGATGGCCGTCCGGTTCCGAATGCGGGCACTATGCGGCGAGCGATGCAGTACGCTTACGACTTCGATCTGCCGGTCATTGATCATTGCGAAGACAAATCCCTCTCATCCGGCGGCGTGATGCACGAAGGGCGGGTTTCGATCCGCTTAGGCCTCAAAGGTATGCCTGCTCTGGCCGAGGAGATAGACGCCGTTCGCGATATCCTCATCGCAAAAGAAACTGGTGCTCACATTCACATTGCACATGTTTCAACAGAGGGCACGATCGAGGCTATTCGACGGGCCAAGTCCGAGGGGATCAATGTCACCTGCGAGGTCACCCCGCATCACTTTACACTAACCGACGATGCGGTGGAGGGCTATGATACTAACACCAAAATGGCCCCGCCGCTGCGATCTGACGAGCACCTTCAGGCCATTCTCGAGGGGTTGCGAGATGGTACTATCGACGCGATAGCCACTGACCACGCACCTCATCATTCAGATGAAAAAGCCCTTGAATACGATCGCGCTCCTTTCGGGATCACCGGCCTCGAAACCGCTGTCGGACTTGCTTTCGAACGACTGGTCTATCCGGGTATCATCGACCTTGTTGGACTCGTAAATCTCTGCTCGGTCAATCCCGCACGAATATTCAATCTCGCGGGTCGAGGTACGCTTGCGCCCGGCTCGATCGCGGATATCACCATTCTAGACCCCGACCTGAAATGGACCTACACTTCCGCCGGTTCGATGTCAAAATCACGAAATTCCCCGTTTGACGGCTGGACATTCACCGGGGCGGCCGTTGCCACGATCGTGGGCGGACGGGTCGTCTACCGGCGATAGTGCAAAATGGTCTGAATTCTCAGATAAGAAGCCTCATCATCACCTAACTTTTGCAATGAACGGCAGTGGCCTTGCTTTTTGGGTAGCCGGAATTGTAAAACTGCTTAGGCCATAAAATTTTTGGAGCCAAAACGCAATGGAACTCTTCTCTGATCCTAATATTTGGATCGCATTCGGAACACTCTTACTGCTCGAGATCGTACTCGGCGTTGACAACATCGTTTTTATCTCGATCCTCGCAGGCAAATTGCCGCCCGACCAGCAGGCGAAGGCCCGTTATATCGGCCTCGGGCTGGCGATGGTGATGCGAATTCTGCTGCTCTTTTCACTTTCATGGGTGATCGGTCTGGTGGCACCGCTGTTTACCGTTTTTGGCCAAGCGATATCAGGCCGCGACCTCGTTCTCATACTAGGCGGACTGTTCCTGTTGGCCAAGGCGACACATGAAATACATACGGCCCTCGAGGGCCCCGAGGGCCACAAGGAAGCGAAGGTATACGCGAGCTTCGCCAGCGTGCTGATCCAAATTATCATACTGGACGCAGTCTTCTCGCTCGACTCGGTCATCACGGCTGTCGGCATGGTTGAACAGATCGAGGTGATGATCGCCGCCGTCGTGGTATCGATCGCATTTATGATGGCTTTCGCCGGCACCGTAAGTAATTTCGTTCAGAAGCATCCGACAGTAAAGATGCTCGCTCTCTCGTTCCTGCTGCTGATCGGCATGGTTCTCGTTGCTGACGGCCTGGATCAGAAGGTGCCGAAGGGCTATATCTACTTCGCGATGGGCTTCTCGATCTTTGTCGAGATGATAAACCTTCGAATCCGAAAAGGCGGCAGTCCTGTCGATCTGCACAAGCCTTTTGTTAAGGCCGAAGTGGAACCCGCGAAATCGTAACAACGCCATCAGGTTTAATTATCGAAACCAATAGTGCCGTCGATGTTGACTAGTTCAGCATTTGACGGCATTTTCTTATTATGCGAAAAATCACATTTCTGCTTCTCCTTTCTTTTCTGCTCACCAGCGTTCCGGCGAGTCAGGCTCAGACCGCTGATAAATTCGACCTCGTTATAACCAATGCCCGCATCGTTGACGGTACCGGCAACCCGTGGTTTCGCGGCTCCATTGCTATAAATGGCGGCAAAATAGCGCGTGTCGGATGGTTCGATACGAGCGGTGCACGGGAAATCATCGACGCTAGAAACAACATCGTTGCCCCTGGATTTATCGACGTTCATGCCCACAGCGAGGACATCTTCGAACAGCCGAAAGCCGAAAATTTTATCCGAATGGGCGTAACCACGCTTATAACCGGTAACTGCGGAGGCTCGCATACCGATATCGGCAGCTTTCTGGGCAATATCAAAGAGAAACCGCTCGCGATTAACATCTCGACACTTATCGGCCACAATGCGGTTCGCAGGACAATTATGGGCCTCGATGACCGAGCACCGACGCCGGATGAGCAGAAGCGGATGAACGATCTCGTCGATAAGGCGATGCGTGAAGGGGCTGTCGGCCTTTCGACCGGGCTGATCTACCTGCCGGGAACCTTTTCCAAAACGGAAGAGGTTGTCGAGCTTGCCAAGGCCGCGTCGAAACACGGCGGCACCTATGCCAGCCACATTCGCAATGAGGGAACGGGTGTTTTCGATGCCATCAAGGAAGCCATAAACATCGGCGAACAGGCAAATATGCCGGTCGAGATCTCGCATTTCAAGATCTCTGCTAAATCGCTGTGGGGCGAGAGCGAAAAGACCCTTGGCCTCGTCCGCGATGCCCGGGCACGGGGGCTGACTGTCACGGTGGACCAGTATGCGTATCCGGCGTCGTCCACTTCGCTCGATATTCGATTGCCGAATTGGGCAGTTGCCGGTGGGCGTGAAGAGGGCAAAAAACGTCTGGCCGATCCGGAAACGAAGGCAAAGATAATTGCCGATATGAAGAAAACGATGGCCTCGGCGGGCTTTTCCGATTACAGCTTTGCTTTCGTTGCCAACCACCAGGCGAAACCCGAATTCAACGGAAAGAACATCGCTCAGATCACCAAAATGGCCCGAAACGCCGATGATATCGACTCGCAGATCGAGCAGATCTTCGATATGTACTCGAACGGCGGTGCTCAAATGGTCTATCAGGTGATGAGCGAGGATGACGTAAAGCGGATCATGGCCGAGCCGTTTACGATGATCGCTTCGGACAGCGGTGTACGGGAATTCGGCTCCGGTGTTCCGCATCCGAGAGGATACGGCAATAACGCCCGGGTCCTCGGCCGGTATGTGCGTGAACTCAAGATCGTGGCCCTTGAAGATGCCGTTCGGAAAATGACTTCCCTGCCGGCAAACACCTTTGGCATGCGTGACCGCGGCCAGATCCGAGAGGGGTTTGCGGCTGACATCGTGATCTTCGATGAAAAAACCGTATCGGATAAAGCCACATTCGAATCGCCGCATCAATATGCCGTCGGCTTTTTGAATGTGATCGTCAACGGCCGGTTGGTCTATGACGGCACGAAGATGACCGGTACGATGTCCGGCCAGGCGATCAGGGGAAATGGCTACGTGCGATAGGCGATCGGAGTATGTGATACGGGCTGCCCGGGCCGATGACATCGATCGGCTGCGTGAGATCGAGCAAAGAGCATCGGAAATGTTTATCGGCACCCGCCATTCGATCGTGTCCGAACTGGCGTGTCTGACGCCCGAGTTTCTCAGCGAACAGATCAGTAATGGACGGGTTTGGGCGGCTTGTGAATCCGGCGGAAAGCCCGTTGGATTTGCGGTCGCCTTGATCGCGGACGGCGAAGCCCATCTGAACGAATTGTCCGTCGATCCGAACCACGGCCGGAAAGGTATCGGACGTCGGCTAGTTGAGGTGGTATGGGAGTGGGCAAAGGCCTCGGGCCATGACCTTATCACACTTTCGACCTTTCGAAACATATCGTGGAATGCTCCCTTCTACAGTAAATTAGGCTTTGTTGAAGTGACCGAGGAGTCTCTCGGCCCTGAAATAAACCAATTTAGAAACAACGAGCGGAACGCCGGACTGGACGTCGATGCCCGAATAATAATGAGAAAGCCTCTCTAATCCTGTGCGAAGTCTGCAGGAATTTCGGTTTCGAAAACCATTGCTTCCCTGCTGACCGGATGCGGAAATCCGAGCCGATACGCATGTAAGCACAGACGCGGGAATTCCCGGCCGCCTCGCTGCGGGTCGCCTACTATCGGGTGGCCGATCAGCTGGCAGTGAATCCTGAGCTGGTTCGTGCGGCCGGTAACCGGCTCTAACTCAACAAGCGAACGATCCGACAACCGCTCTCGGACCGTCAGTAATGATTCGGATGGTTTGCCGTCATCTTTGACGTTCCACATCTTCAGGTCCGCGAAACGTCCGATGGGTGCAATGATCGTGCGTTCATCGTCCTTTAAAACGCCTTCGACGAGGGCGATATACCGCTTGGTTACCCGTTTTTTCATAAAGCTCTCGGACAGCCGGCGGTGGGCCAATGCGGTTTTTGCTATGACCACCAACCCTGACGTCTGTTTGTCGAGCCTATGCGGCAGGCCGGGGCGGATTTGTGTGGCCGATGCCCGGTTGAGGTAATGAGCAAGAGCGTTGAGCAGCGTACCGCTGTTTTCCCTATGCGATGGGTGCATCAGCATTCCGGCGGGCTTGTTTACAACGATGATCTCGCTGTCCTCGAAAATGATATCAAGCGGAATATCCTCCCGCCGCATCGCTGTTCCGCGTGAGTGGTCGACCTCGATCTCGACAAAATCATTGGGCCGAAGCCGGTATCCGATATTCTCCTGCCGCCCGTTTACCTCGCATTTCTCGGTTTTGACCAACTCGCGCAGATACATTTTGCTCAGGCTGGAAAAATGATCAAGCAAAAAGTCCTCGAGCCTCATCTTGTAATGCTCGCCTGACGCTTGAATCTCGATACGCGATATCATAGGTAAAATTCTATAACAATTGTCGCGGTGCCGCGGAATCAGCAGTCCATTGGCTTTTCATACAAGGTCGTTTCCCGATGGACCGCAAATGTCCTACAATTTCGTGGGAAATGCCGACCAATGTCATCGGAGCGATCTCGGGTATCGCATTAAAGCTGGCCGAAGCCGACGGGCTGCGTGACGGCACGTCCGCGGTCGCCGCTGATCTCGTCGAAATGCTGCCGGCCAGGTTCGCCTTTGTTATCGGCCTGCAGGAGGACGGCGATCTGGCCGACGTATTGGCGGCGAGCGGCCTGGGCGTTGCAGACTTTCGGCGGCTCGAATCGCGGATCGCAAAAAGCGGCCTGTGGAAGATAGTCCAGCTGAAAAAACCGATGGCGATCGACGATCTTGGCCGTGACACGGTCCTGAATTTTCTCGCGTTCGGAACCGGTGCACGGATGTTGATCGCCGTGCCTGTCATTCTCAAGGAAACGTGTTTCGGATTCCTGGCCGCGGGCTTTTCGCCCGGCGGCGAACCGAATGAGAATCGCACGATCGGCATTCTTTCCGCGGTTGCGGCTATGACCGCACAGGCTGTCCGCGTAGAGCGGGCTCTGAGCCGCGAAAGCCAAAAACTCGAGGAAGAGAATACCCACCTCCGCCAGGAACTGAAGAAAAAGTACGACTTTCGCCGGTTGGTCGGTAATTCAAGCACCATGCGTCAGGTTTACGATCAGGTCACACAGGTCGCCCGCTCTAATGCCACCGTGCTGCTTCGCGGGGAAAGCGGCACGGGCAAAGAGCTGATCGCCAACACGATCCATTACAACAGCCTTCGCAGCAAGCGGCCCTTCGTCAAATTGAATTGCGGGGCCTTTGCCCCCGAGTTGGTTGACAGCGAATTGTTTGGCCATGAGCGGGGTGCCTTTGACGGGGCAACAACGCTCAAAAAAGGCCGGATCGAGGCCGCCGACGGCGGAACGCTTTTTCTGGACGAGATCGGCGGCCTGCCTGATGCAACGCAATCGCGGCTTCTCAGGCTGATCGAGGAACGGGCGTTCGAGCGGATCGGCGGAATTGAAGCCATCAATATAAATGTCCGGCTGATCGCCTCGACCGCTGTCGATCTGGAAGGTGCGGTTGCTGACGGCAGCTTTGATCCCGAACTTTTTCATCGTCTTAGCCCTTTTTCCGTGTTTCTGCCGCCGCTTCGCGACCGCAAATCCGATATCCTGTTGCTTGCCGAACATTTTCTCGAAAAATTTGAACCTCTGCATAAAAAGGACATTCGCCGTATTTCGACGCCGGCGATCGATATGCTTACCGCCTATCACTATCCCGGCAATGTTCGCGAACTCGAGAATGCTATCGAAAGCGCGGTCATGGTCTGTGATGCAAGTGTGATCCATGGGCATCATCTGCCGCCGACGCTCCAGACGGCTGAGGTGAGCGGCACGGAATCGAGAATGACCTTGACCTCGGCGGTCGAGGCCTTTGAACGCGATCTGATCCAGGATGCCCTGAAATCAACCCGCGGCAACATCGCACAGGCGGCCCGGATGCTCGATTCGACCGAGCGAATACTCGGCTACAAGATCGGTAAATACCGCATCGATCCGCGGCGTTTTAAACGATGAACGATATCGAACATCTCATTCGCGATCTGCCCGATCCCGAGGCGGCCCGGCGGTTTCTCGGCCAGCTCGAGGAGCAAAGCCCCTCGCAGGCCGCCAAGCTTCGACGGGATGACGGGCTGCTATCGGACATACTCGCCATTGTTTCTTTCAGCCCTCTGCTCGCGGCAACTTTGCTTCAGCATACCGAGTATTTCTGGTGGCTGAACCGTAAACGCCGGGATTCGGGCGTCAGGTCAAAGGATGAGATCCTCGAATCCCTCGCACAGTTCTCGATGACGAATTCGCAGGTCGAGCCG
The DNA here is from genome assembly GCA_041745615.1 of Pyrinomonadaceae bacterium. Classification (GTDB taxonomy): domain Bacteria; phylum Acidobacteriota; class Blastocatellia; order Pyrinomonadales; family Pyrinomonadaceae; genus OLB17. The sequence continues at coordinate 52,270 of JBGTIP010000015.1, forward strand.
CACGTCCTCTTTTCCCGGTTTCGCCGCCGGGAGCTGCTGCGAATATATCTGCGTGACATTCGCAGGCTGGCAACCATTGCCGAGATCACCGAAGAAATATCCAACCTCGCGGACGCGATCCTCGAATCGGCGCTTAAGCTCGGCCGTAATGAAATGGACGGGCGTTACGGGCAGCCGCAGGAAACGGATGATAAGGGCCGGCTGCGGCCCGCCCGATTTTGTATCGCAGCTCTCGGCAAACTTGGCTCTCGCGAGCTCAACTATTCGTCCGACATTGACCTGCTTTATCTCTATTCCGGCGAGGGCGAAACCACCGGCAGCGGGACCCGCGGCAAGGTGACCAATCGAGAGTATTTTATAAAATTGGCCGAATTCATCACGCGGCTTATCGGAGAAAGCTCGGGTGAGGGTGGTGCTTATCGCGTCGATCTTCGGCTGCGGCCGCATGGGTCGATGGGGCCGCTGGCGGCGTCTGTCTCGGATACCGTTCGCTATTACAAAACCGAGGCCAGGCCCTGGGAACGTCAGGTTATGATCCGCTCCCGCGGCTGTGCAGGTGACATTCCGCTATTCCGTGAGTTTTTCCACCAGGTCGAGGACCTTGTTTTCTCCAAAAGCGAATCGGTCGAATCTGCGCTCAACAACGTCCGGCTTTCAAAGGAGAAGATCGATCTCGGCAAGGTGAACAAGCGTGGGTTTGACGTCAAGCTCGGCCGCGGCGGCATTCGCGAGATCGAGTTTCTGGCCCAGGCCCTGCAGCTTGCCCACGGGGGCCGTGACCCGTGGCTTCGCTCGTCTCACACGCTGATCTGCCTGTCACGCCTGGCTGATCGGGGTTTGCTTTCAGAATCGGAGCTGACCGACCTCGCGAACGCGTATGAATTTCTCCGCCGGACCGAGCACGTGCTGCAAATGGAAAACGGCCTGCAGACCCATCTCGTCCCAAACGATCCGGAACGGCGATCACTCGTCGCCCGCCGGATTATGTTTGCCGGCGGCGGAGATTTCGAACGGGAACTCAAACGAAATACGGAGAGTGTCTCAACTATTTTTAAGCGGGTTTTTGGTTCGGCGGCTTTAGAGGAACCGCGAAATTCGGCGCCGGTGACGGCCGAGAATAAGAGCAGGAAATATATGCTGGCGTCGATCGCCAAATCGAGTGTCTCAACTTCGGCGGACGCGGCGGACGGTGATGTTCTCGAGCGGCTGGCCGAATTGTCGCCGCATTTCTCGTCGATGATCGCTGCAAATCCGCATCTGTCGACTTCCCTGCCCGACCCGGCCGAGCCGATCGGCGATTCCGATTATCTGAGACGAATGACGGAGGCGGCGAACATTTCGAAAGATCTCGGTTCACGCTTGTCCGCGATGCGGCGGGTGTGGTCGTCTCAACTTTTGGAGATCGTTGTTTGCGATGCATTCGGCACGATCGAGATCGGTGAAACAAAAAGGCTGCAGACCGAACTTGCCGAGGCGACTCTTGCCGCCGCTCTCGATATTGTTCGAGATGAGCTGGCGGCGAAATACCATGTCTCAAGTGAATTGTCGCTTGCGATCCTTGCACTCGGCAAGCTGGGCGGCAAGGGCCTCGATTACGATTCGGACCTTGACCTGATCCTGGTCTACGACGATTCGAAAGAGCTGCCCGACGGTGTGTCTCAACTCGAATATTACAGCCGCGCCTCGGAAATTCTGGTTAACACCGTTTCCTCGATGACCCGCGACGGCAGCCTTTACCGGATCGACCTGAGACTGCGTCCCTACGGATCGAAAGGAGCGAGCGCGATGGCGGCCGGTGTGTTCCTCGACTATATGTCTCAGACGGCAGCGATCTGGGAGATGCTCGCCTTCGTTAAGCTTCGTGCAGTCGGCGGCGATATGCCGCTGGGCCGCAGGCTTGAAACTGAGACGCGTTCGGTCATCCATGAACGTGCGTCTCAACTTCCGACCGAGGAGCTAAGGACCGAAACCCGCCGCATCCGCGATGCCCTCGAAAAACAGCGCTCACGCGGAGTGCGTGACCGGGACATCGATCTCAAATACGGCGAAGGCGGTATGCTCGACGTTTATTTCGCGATGCGCTACCTGCAGCTCGCAAAGAACGTCCCGGATGATGAGGCCGACCGTTCGACCAACTTCATGCTCCACAGGCTCCGCGAGATCGGGGCCATCGATCGAGAAACTTACGCCGACCTCGCCGAGGGCTATAACTTTCTCTCATCGCTTGACCACCAGATCCGCCTGACCGTCGGCCGGACGACCCGCGTTCCCCTCGCGAATCATTCAGCCATGAGCGTCATCGCCGGCAGAATGGAAATCCCGTCCGCGTCTCGCCTGGTCGAAGAGCTTATTGTTCACCGCCTGTCGATCAGAAACGCCTACGAACGTGTCCTCGGATGACCCCCATCATCCGATGCACGCCTTATGCCGTAACCGATCCACAAGCCCGTGATTGCTTAAATTGTCAACGCCATGCTGCCGTAAGTAGGCGGCAGTCATAGCAACCATCTTGAGTCTATATATCGTTGCAGAGATTGTCAAGTGTTTTATTGTTGATACATTATTTTTTTCCAATCTTGCTTTTTCCGTTGTAAGACTTCGAAGGGCGTGATAATATCACGTTCTTTCAAGGGGTCGCTGGATCCGGCCACTATCCATTTTTGTAGTGCTGCCTCCCGCAAAAAGTATAAAAAATGGAGACCCACGAATGACAAACCTAAAAAGTCCGACCTCAAAAGTTACCTCTTTCTTTCTACTTAACCTCTTACTTCTCACGAGTACGTTTTACTCGCAATCGGTCAACCCACAGATTCAAGAGAAGCTAACCAACAAAGACGTGATTGAAATGGTGAAAACCGGAATTTCAATTGAAATTATTACGGTAAAAATCAAATCTTCAAAAACTGAATTCGATACTTCGTCGACTGCTTTGCAAGAGCTAAAAAAGGAAGGAGTGCCGGACTCTTTAGTAATATTAATGCTTCAACAGACTTCGGCCGGTGAAGTGAAGCCCGCTCGACTACGAGATGAGTTAACATCGAACTTCAATCGCTTGCAAACGAGCGTCGTCACCGTCTGGAGCGAGACCAGTCACGGAACCGGATTTCTGATTGACAAAGAAGGCTTGGTAATGACGAACCAGCACGTAGTTGGAGCTTCGCAATTTATTTCTGTTCAATTTGATTCAAAGAGAAAAATTCCGGCTGTTTTGTTAGCCGCGAGTCCAGAAAAAGATGTAGCTATACTATGGATAAATTTAGACGCCTTACCTGATGCGACAATCGCCACGATTGCAAAACTGGATTCTTCGGAAGAACCGGCAATCGTTGAAGGCGAGAGAGTTTTCACAATTGGCAGTCCGCTTAACCAGAGAAAAATTATAACGACTGGCGTTGCCAGTAAAATCGAGGAAAGAGCTATTCTTTCCGACATCAATATCAATCCCGGCAATTCCGGCGGTCCTTTGTTCAATTCGGTTGGCGAAGTAGTCGGTATTACGACCTTCGGCGATGTCAGCAGAAGCAGTGCAGGGGTTTCAGGCATTGTCCGAATTGAAGAAGCCATGTCGTTGATTGACGACGCAAGAAAGAAAATGGCGGAAGTTCAAAAGCCTCAAGCAAAATTACTCCCCGTTGACCCTACAGACACTTTCCCGCTCGAAGCTATCAAGGACATTGCAACCGCGAAGAAATTCGACTCCGACAGGTATTACTTATCGATTGATGATTTCAATATAAACTTGCTAACGCCAACCCTCAAGTACCGGATTCAAACGGAAGCCGAAAGAGAAGCGGCCAAGACGCGAGAGAAACGCAACAAAAAAGATGGCGCTATTCAAGGAACATTTCGTCCGTTTGAAGATTTTTACGGATGGCGTGAGTATGTCGGCGAGTATAAGCCAATCTTAATCATCCGAGCGACTCCCGCGCTTGGCGAATCTTTTTGGGGTGCTGTGGGGCGCGGAGTCGCTGCCAACTATGGAATCCGGACGCAGGCAAAATTACGATTTAAAACAGATTTCTACAAAATGCGTTTGATGTGCGGAGACAAGGAAGTAGAACCTATTCATCCCGGAAAGATCGCTCACATTCTAAGTGAGAGCAACTATTTAGTATCAATTAAGGACGCGACGTTTGAAGGTTTGTATTCTTACCCCGCTGACGCAATTTCGCCCCAATGCGGAAAGGTTACGTTGGAGATGTACTCGGAGAAGAAGCCGACCGAAGCTAAGGTGAAAGTGTTGAGTGAAAAGACGGTGACGAAAATCGCGATGGACTTTGCGCCTTATCTTGATTCTCGAAAAAATTAGATTTTTAAGGGTAAATAAGATTCTTCACCGGCGAAGAAACGAAGGTCAATGTCGTCAAGATGTAATCGGTCCCATTTCGCGATCTGAAATTTCAAACCAGCACCGCGTGCAGAAGCGGTGATGTTTTCTTTCTTCGGGGGTGTATTCTGCCGATCCGGGGAGGCGTCGGGCGAGCATTTTTTGTTCGTCGTCGAGCTCGAGCCATGTTTTTAGGATCGATGTGCCGCAGCGGGGGCAGAGCATGGTTGTTCGTTGTTCGTGGTTCGTGGTTCGTTGTTCGTTGTTCGTGATCCATCGGAAATATAACGCAGAGGCCGCGAAGAACGCAAAGTAAGATCAGCATGCACGTGCGAGCAGGGATGCTCGCTGCTCCAGTCGCGTGGGGATGCTCGATGTTCGAGTCTTTGGTATACTCACCGAATAATATTTTCGAATCCAAAGTTTGATCCTATCGTAATAAACAAGATGAAGATTGTTCACCTGAAATTGGCGATGGCGGGGTGCCTCGCTTTTGTGGGATTGTGTTTCGGACAGCAGGCCGAGCCGAAGTTTGACTTTTACGACCGCGGAGAATACAGGCAGAACGTGCCGCGGCCGCAGTCGATACTGCGGTACGATGTCGGCGAACACCATACGACCTACGGCCAGATGGAGCAGGTCATACAGGCGATAGCAAAGGGTGCGCCGGACCGCGTCAAGATCTTCGAGATCGGAACTACCAACGAGCACCGGATGCAGTATCTCGTGGCGATCTCGGCCCCGGAAAATATCGCCCGGCTGGATGAGATAAAGGCCCAGAACGCCCGCCTTGCCGATCCGCGTCGGACGAATGCCGCCGAGGCCGCGACGATCGCGCAGAATAATCCTGCGATCGCCTGGATGGCGTATACGATCCACGGCAACGAATCGTCATCATTCGAGACCTTTATGCAGGTGATCTATCAGCTTGCAGCTTCGAACGAGCCGGCGACGCTGGATATTTTGAAAAATACGGTAGTGCTGGTTCTGACCGGTGAAAACCCGGACGGGCACGAGCGCTTTGCGACCTGGTACAACTCTGTCGCGATAGGCTCGCCCGACCGAAACGCGATCGAAAAACGCGAGCCGTGGGCGATATGGGGCCGCGTCAATCATTACAGGTTCAACCTCAACCGCGACACGCTGGCATTTACCCAAAAAGAATCGCGGAATATGCAGAAGGCATATATGGAATGGCATCCGCAGCTCGCGGTCGACCATCACGGGCAGACCTCGCAATACTTTTTCCCGCCGGTTTCGCTGCCGATAAATCCTAACCTTCCTCAGCCGATGTATAACCGCTGGCTCGATATCTATGGACGGGCTAACGCCGCCGCGTTTGATCGCAATAAGTGGGATTACTATGTTCGTGACGTGTTCGACGCGTTTTACGTGGGCTATTGGGATATGTACCCATCGCTCAACGGTGCGATCGGTATGACCTACGAGACCGACGGCGGCGGGCCGAATGGCCTGAACTGGACCCGCGATGACGGCACGATCGTTACTTTCCGCTCATCTATTGCCAAGCACTATGTCGCTTCGATGACAACGCTGGAGGCAACCTCCCGGAACAAGGCTGAACGGATCAGGGATTTTTATGAGTTTCGCCGGAAAGGCATGGCGGACCACGCCGCTTCGAAGCTAAAGCGGGTGGTCATCGATCCATCGAGCGACCGCGTGAAGGCGGCCGAGATGATCGAGGTGCTGCGGCTGTCGAATGTCGAGGTCAAGGTCGCCACGGCGTCGTTCACTTCGCCTACGGCCCATACATATATGGAAAAAGCGGCTCCTGCAGCCCGCCGGACCTTCCCTGCAGGGTCCTACATTGTCGACCTCGATCAGCCTCAGCGGATCTTCATAAAATCCGTCCTCGAGCAGGACACACCGCAGGACAAGGCCTTTGTCGAGGACAACATGGCCCGCTTTCGCCGCAACCAGATGCGAGGCCGCGGCCAACCGAAGGAACAATATGGTTTTTACGATATAACAGCCTGGTCGATGCCTTTGGCATTTGGCCTCGATGCGTGGTGGACCGAAGAGACCACTAGCGTACCGGCGACAATTGTGGACGATGCCCACATCGCGAACGCAAAGCTCGGTAATGTGAGCGGCCGGGCGCAGATCGCTTATATCGTGCCTTACGAAACGGATTCCACCGGCCCATTCATTATGAGGCTGATGCAGAACGGCTTTAAGGTCGCGGTCTCGACCCGCCAGCTCAATGCCGGCGGCCGGAACTGGAAACCCGGCACGTTTGTGATCCGTGTATCGCGCAATCCCGATACGCTCCACGATGCCGTCGGGCGTTTTGCTCGCGAAATGGGTGTAAATGTAACCGCCGTGAATTCCGGCTATTCCGAAGAGGGCGATACCAGCGTGGGCGGCGAGGCCGTCATTTCGCTACGCGAGCCGAAGATCGCGGTTGCAGCCGACGAAGGCGTCAGGCAGGAATCGTACGGATCGATCTGGTGGTACTTTGATAAGTACGGTGTGAAATTTACACCGATGTCGTTCGGTGCGATCAGGGGCGGGGGCCTGCGGGAATACAATATCCTGATCCTTCCCGATGGTTCGCCCGGACAATTTATGTCGCAATTCGGCACAGGCGGCGTCGCCACGCTGAAGCAGTTTGCGCAGCTGGGCGGAACGATCGTCACGCTTAGCGGGGCGTCGGTTTTCGCGGCACTCAAGGATGTCGGCCTGAGCTCGGTCAAGATAGTCGGCAGCGACGATGACGAGCAGAAAGGCAAAACGCCGGACGACAAGTCTTCGCCGACCCCGACCCCGTCACCTTCGCCGACGCCAGAGCCTGAATTGCCATCCGATAGACTGGACGGCGTGGCACCGGGCCTGCCGCCGATCGCTTCGCCATCGGCCAACGCAAACAACGTGCCCGAACCGCTGCCCGGAGCGATCATGCGAGCCACTGTGGACCGCACAACCTACCTGACCTATGGCGTCGACCGCAACGAAATGCCCGTGCTGCTCGCAAGCGGGTATTTCTTCCGCCATTCAAAGGAAGGCACGAACGCCCTGGTTTTCGACGCGAATTCGCGAAAACCGCTGACCATCTCGGGCTTTGTCTGGGAGGGCAATACCGAACGGCTTCTAAAAGGCACCTCTTACGTCGTGGATGAAACACACGGCCGCGGACACGTCATTCTTTTTGCTGAAGACCCGTTCTTTCGCGGAATGACAAGAGCGAATTCGCGCCCGTTCTTTAATTCGCTTGTATTCGCCGGCAGTTTCTAAGTATTGAGTCCCGTCTTTAGGCGGCCCAGCCGGACGCCGGCTTAAGCCGGGACTCAAAACAAGTTCTGTACTTTACCAGACTTTCAAGACTTCCCAGACTTCCACTATCTTCATTTATGTTCACGATAAAAGCGGGTTACAGCAACGATATCGAGGTTCAGACGGGGATCGACAAGGTCCGCGAATTTTTTGCCGACGTATCTAATTTTGCCGAGCTGATGCCGGGAATTCAGCAGATCCATACCGACGCAAAGGGCGTCGCGCATTGGAAGATCCAGGCTGAGATACCGTTTGTGGGGCAGATGCTGCAGAAGTTTGCGGTCGAGCTGGCCGAGCATACAGAAGACCGCATCGAATGGTCGCCGGTCCGAACCGAAGCTGAGAATTTCCTGCGATATTCGGCCGATTTTATCGAAAAGGCCAAGAACGTCACGCTCGTCCATTTCTCGCAGATGGTCGAGCTCCGCCGCCGTTCGGCCCGCGATCTTCATTACCTAGCCGGCATCGCCGGCGAGACCCTCATCAGCAATGAAATGAGCAAACGCATCGCCGAAATGATCAGGATCTTTGTCGACAGGGCGAAGGAAAGACTAGAGAAGTAGTCTCAGCAATCCGGTTCCTATAGGAATCCACATCCGAAGGTTAGCCAGGCAGTGCGAAAAGTGTTGACCTTAGCTCAAACGCACGCATCATAGAAGGTGTATAGTCAGAGTAGTCGTTGAGGTGGCCGTTATGGTTTTTGTGAATATTCCCTATTGTGTTGAAAATGACCGGATCGACCGCGGGGTTGCCGCGAAGGAGCTGCAGGTCCTGGATATCGACGAAGGGGAAAGGTACGAAGCCTTCGCCGCGATCTATAATAAACGACCGCGAGGCGTGAGTTTCACGGACCCCAAAAAGGCCGTGCTGCTCGAAAAAGCACTTGGCAGGCTGGGTGTACCGTATCGTGAATCACCCGAATCGGAATATAAGTACGAGGAAGCAAGTACACAGTGATCCAGAGAAGTGGTTTGCTCGGAAGAAGCAAAAAAGGCCGGTGATGAACCGGCCTTTTGTTGCGAGCTCATTGGCTCGAATGGGTTTTGTATCAAAACCATTTGCCCGGCGATCAAACTTTATTGACGCCACAGGCAGGACAAGTTGGGACGCTTACCTGGCGGCGAATTCGACCGTAAAACCGAACGCTGTCGGATTCCCCCCGGATCTTGTCCACAACCTGATCGTACCGGAATGTGCGCTATGTCACTGTTCTATAGGTGACATAAGGATGTGAATAAAATTACGTAACCGCTCCGCCGTCCACTATAACGATCTCGCCATTCATAAAGCTGTTCCGGTCAGATGTCATAAAGGCGGCGTATTCGGCGAGTTCTTCCGGTCGTCCGAGGCGTCCCTTTGATACCCAGAAATCGTGCATCTGCAGGAGGCGTTCCGGGAGCGTGTTGCCGAGGTCAGTGTCAAAAATGCCAGCGGCGATCGCATTAACGGTGATGCCGAAATTTGCCGCCTCACGCGATAGACACTTGGTGAAGCCGATCATGGCCGCCTTTGAGGTGGCGTAGTGGACCGAGGTCGGCAGGCTGCGTATCGCCCCCACAGATGTGATATTGAGAATGCTGCCGACACGTTCGCGGATCATTTGCTTGTAAAACGGCTTCGTGACGGCGAAAAGGCTGTTGACGTTCGTATCGACGACCCAATCCCAGCTCTTGTCCGTTGTCGTCGCAAAGTTATCAGGTTTGTTCACAGCGGCATTATTGACCAGCACATTGATCGAGCCCCATGCATCCCTGATCTCGCGGGCAATGTGCTTCATGCCATAGCGGTCGGTTACCGAGACCTTGTACGAGAGGGCGCGGCGTCCGTGTGCCTCGATCTTTTCCTTGACGGATTCGGCAAGGTCATCACGGGAATGATAATTGAATGCGACATCGGCACCTTCGCGGGCAAAAACCTCACACAGTGCGGCCCCGATTCCACGTGTGCCGCCCGAAATGAACGCACGCTTTCCTTCTAGTAAAAGACTCAAATCCTGTTCTCCTGGACGATCGGCATAAATGAAAAGGTTAGATAATTTCGAGCGATAAGTCTAGGAAGTCGGGAGAGTCTGAAAAGGTGCACTAAGCAGCGGCCCGGGACTCAGAGAAATGGGCCGGGAGAAGAGCGTTGATCTCGCGGACGATAGATTCAGTGGAATTTGGCATAGTCATCCCGGCGGTCGCCGCCTTCAATCGGTAATATGAGGCATTATCCGCCATTAGGTGACGGATCGTCGGGACTATATCTGTCGTTCGATGAAGAAGAATTCCCGCCCCGCGACGTTCGATAAGGCTGACCGTGCCTCGCTCCTGCGGCATCGGCGGGGTCGTAGCGTCTGCAATTATCGGCAGCCGGCACGCCAGGGCTTCGAATGTCGTTAGGCCACCGAGTTTCGAGATCATCACGTTGGCCGACTGCATGAGCTTTTCGATCTCGTCGGAATAACCGATAACTTTCACCGGGAACTTAGCCGTACGGGCGATCTCCTCGGCCTCCAGACGGAGCTCTTCGTTCTTGCCAGCAAGGAATATAGCCTGGACGTCGAGTTGTCCCCGGACCAGCTCGCGAAAGATCTGCGGAATATTGCCACCGCCGATCCAGCCTGCGTTTACGAAGATCGTGAACTTATCAGGGTCGAGGCCGTAGATGCGTCTGGCATTCTGGGCGTCGAATTCGCTCACCTCACGGAACTTGGGATCGACAGGCATGCCCGAAACCTTGATCTTAGCAGGTGAAATGCCATAGTCGACCAGCTGGTCTCTTGCGTCCTCGTTTGCCACCAGATAGAGCGACACATCGTCACAGGCCCATCCCTTCCAAAATCCGTAACATGGATCAGTTACAACAGTTACAAGCGGAACCTGATCTGATAGTTTAAGTTCCTTAAGTATTCGAGCGAAGATATGCTGGGTGAGCGGGTGTACGCTTACGACGATGTGCGGGCACCATTTTTCGAACTGACCGCGAACATAACCGATACAGCGTCTGTGAAAGAATTCCCGAGTTTCAGGGCGTATCTTGTTCATAGCCCAATAGAGGTATTTCATCCACCCCTGCTTGTGACGCAGGATCCAATTGTAAAGATCTACGAGCTTATCGGTAATGTGATGCGATTCCTCGACAGCCTTGATGATCCTCACGACCGGCGAACCGCCCATCCAGAATTTCTCAAGCCCATCCGATATCGCCTGTGCAGCCGAGCGATGCCCGCCGCCAGTGTCGGAAGAGATTATGAGGATCTTTGGCGTACTGTGGGGCATCAGATCAAAAACTTACGCCTTCAATGCGATCTCCTTCGCCGCCGAAAAACCTGCCGAATTTGCCGCCTTTTTCATTTGGCCTTCGAGCTTTTTGATCTTGATCAAATGGCCCGGATTCAGCGGCAGCGAGGGGTAGAAGCAGTTCGACTCGTGGGTGCAGAAACATCCGGCTCCTGCCTCTTTGCGGCGCTGTTTCATCAGATCGGTCTTCCAGGCCGCCTGAAAATCCCAGTCGTAATCGCGAAGACTCAGAACGTCGGCCTTATTCTCACAAGACGAAAGCACGCCGTTGTCGTAAATGACCGCACCGGCACTGCCGGCGTAGCACTTAAGCTGAGCTTTATTCTCCTCTTTGGTCTTAGCGATCAGGTCATGCATGTAGATGTCGACCGCGGCCTTAAAAAAGCCCGAGTCGCCGCCGTAATTGTTCTTTAGCGCAGCACTCTTGGTGTCTTCGAGGATCATTTGCGAAAGCTGTCCGTAACGATTGTGATCGAAATTCAGCTCAGTAGGATCAGCCGACGGCGGACGGATGTAATTAATGTTGACCTTGTCAGGCTTGAGATCGTATTTCAGAAAGTCGTACCAATCGAAAATCGTATCTTCGTTCGAACGCATCACACACGTGCAGGTTTGGATATCAAGCCTCGGATATTGCTCCCGCTTCATCTGCTGTAGCGTTCGGGCCGTGTGGATAGCCTTGTCCCAGCTTCCCTCTTTGCGACGGATCTTCTCATGAGCATCTTTCATACCATCGATACCGAGAGCCACGCTGACATTCAGGTTCGGACACTCATCCATGATCCGGGCCACATCCGGAAAAATGCGCGGATGTATCTGCCCGTTGGACATCAGGTAAACAGAATCTAGCTTGTTGTTCTCGTAGAACGCCCTGACGATCTCGGGCAGGTCCTTTCTTGTGAAAGGCTCTCCGCCGGCAAGTACCAATACGCCGAGGTTTCCGCCGAGGGTCTCAGAGATCCTGGCGATCTCGTGGGTTTTCATCTGCAGCTTTTTACGCGGACGGTCATCGAGCTCTTCGGTAAAAAAGCAGTGCGTGCAGCGCATATCGCAGACGCTGGTAACTAATATATTTAGGAATACAGGCGAGATCGGCTTGCCGATCAGTATGCTCGCGTATCGTTTAAAAATTTCCTTTGTTGCAAAATCCATGATCTTTATAAATCCGCACAACTGCGCTCCGATATAAGATGCCGGCCTACACCGCAACGTTTTACTTTATCTCATTGGTAGAGCCCAGGGCAAGATTTACAGTGACGGACGGTTCCTCGTTTTGTACTTTAATTGTAATAGTTTAGGAGCCCACGATGGCCCGGGCATTTTCGCCCAGCCAGCACAAGCTCATCGTTTCTTGATCGAGTGGGATAAGATATAGACATGTTTCGCCGGATCTATCTCGATAACAGTGCAACGACTCCGATCGATCCGCGGGTTGTTGAGGCGATGATGCCATACTTGACGGACAAATTCGGCAATCCATCGAGCATTCATTTCTTCGGGCAGGAGGCCCGTGCTGCGGTCGACAAGGCCCGGCACCAGGTTGCTGCCCTTGTCAATTCACGCCCTAATGAGATAGTTTTCACCTCCGGCGGCACTGAATCGAACAATCTGGCGATACGGGGCCTTCTGGAGCGAAATTCAGACCGTAGCAATGGCACTCCTCACATCATCACGACGGCAATTGAGCACTCGGCGGTAAAGAACGTCTGCGAGGACCTCGAGAATAACGGCTGCAGGGTCACTTACCTGCCTGTTTACGAGAACGGGATCGTGCGGCTAGACGACGTCGCCGCGGCGATCACTGACGAAACCGTACTTATCAGCGTTATGTTTGCCAATAACGAGATCGGCACGCTGCAGCCAGTGGCCGAGATCGGCCGAATGGTGCGAAACCTGCGGAACGAAGGTAGGAAGCTGTGGTTCCACACTGATGCAGTACAGGCTGTCGGAAAGCTGCCTGTTGACGTGGAAGAGATCGGCTGCGACCTTCTTTCACTCTCGGCTCACAAAATCTACGCACCAAAGGGCGTCGGCGCCCTTTACGTTCGACGCGGTGTGCGACTCCACCCGCAGAACATCGGCGGCCACCAGGAACGCGAACGGCGTGGAGGCACGGAATCAGTGCCGAACATTGTCGCATTTGGAGCGGCCTGCGAGATCGCCTCGAGCGAAATGGCCTCATCAACGATCGTTCAGACCATGCGCGATACCTTCGAGAGCCGCGTCGGCGAGGTGGTTTCGGGCGTGACCTTCAACGGCGACCGCGAGCGGCGGCTCCCCAATATCTCAAACATCTCATTCCGCGCGATCGAAGGCGAGGGACTGCTTATCAATCTCGACATGCAGGGTATTGCGGTCTCGACAGGATCGGCCTGCTCGTCAGGCTCGCTTGAGCCGTCACCCGTCATCCGCGCCCTCGACCCCGACGATGAGCGTGCCCGCGGGGCAATAAGATTCAGTTTTGGACGCTTTAATACGGAGCCGGATGTAGAACGGCTGCTGGAAGTGTTGCCAAAGGCAATCGAATCGCTACGGGCCCTCTCTCGCTCGGAGGCGGCTAGTTAAGCCCCGCCCCCACTGTTTCAGGCAGTCGTCTGAAACTGAGTGGCGCCGGCGGCAGCGGCCTTAGATCGGTCTCGGCTTCGACCTGAAGCTCACGGATGGCGTCGAGAACCATGATCAGCGGGATCTCCTGCTTTTCCCATTCGGCGATCAAAAGGTAATCGAAAGGACTGAGAATTGGAATCTCGGGATTTAGTGTGAGAAAAAGCTCGGCAGCATCGGCTACGTAGTTCATTTTCTGCCCCCTTGTATTTATTTAGGTCTCTGAATAGAAGACGGCCGACCGGTTTCCCGAATCGGCCGCTTTGTTTCCCCCGGCTGGAACCTGAAGAAGATCTAGTCGGTTACAAGGATGCCGGCCACTGAGTTAGTTTGGCCGTTCTTGGTTACGCTGCGTGAGTTGGGGGTTGAGCTGCAGCCTTCGCTTCTGCCGGTCAAGTCTGTTACGAGGATGCCGACTACCGATGCGATGGTGCCGAAAAAATCTGTTACAAGGATGCCGCGTCGTTCGCTGCATGCTCGGCTGGTGAGGTCAGTTACTAGGATACCTGCTGCTGAATCGGATCGGTCCGTAACAAGGATGCCGGCTGCGGAATTCGTTCTGTCCGTTACGAGGATACCTGCGTTTGCAAAGGTTGCTCCGAAACTGAGGACGATCGCGAGGGTCATGGCTTTCATTAGGTTTTTCATTTTCTTTTTCTCCAAAATATTTTTCAATTTGATTTCGAACCCGGGGCTCGTTCGCAGTTATGTATTACAAGGGGCGTGCCACGGCGTGCCAGGACTTCAGCCGGACTCGTAACGTGTTGCATTACCGGCGGTTACAGTCATATTTCGTCGAGGATCCCGGGCGTGAGAGGCCCGACAATTAATGTATACTTTGTTTACACAACAACTGTGAGGCCCCGCTAAGCTGTTGGTTACATTAGGCTTATAGCACTGGATACTTTTTATACACTAATGGATTGTGTACCAGGTATACATCAACCTTCTAAATGTATGCAGAAATAGCTGTCTTTTTGGTGTTAAACGTGTTAAAATCTTTTTCGTGCAGAGTGCTGCGTCTCGACTCGCACATCCCCGCCTAATTCATTCTTCGCTGCGTTTAGTTTCCACACTATGGATCGAGCACCACGAGCCAACTTCGTAAAATGGGTAATGATCCTGCTGGGAGCGACTTGTATCGCTCTGGCCAGTGTCAGCCTGTCGCGCGACGTTTTCGGAACGGGTTTCCTTGCGATCCTGATCTACGCCACGGTGCTTGCCCCGCGAATGAGCCTCGCCATACCGAGGTCGAAATTCGCGATCAGTTTTTCAGACGCCGCGGTTTTCCTTGCCTTCCTCTATTTCGGAGGCCCGGCCGCCATAGTGATGGCGGCCATCGAGACTCTCGCGAGCTGCTACTATCTCCGGAACCAGGGCGTGCCGATGAGCCGGACGACCGTTCTTTCCAATATCTCGATCAATACGATCTCGATCACGGTCACTTACCTCATCTGGCTTACGTTCCTTGAGCGATTGTTAATGATGGGCGCCGTGCCGGGGGAAACGCAGCACTTGCTGTCAACGCTCGGGGCCCTGGCGATCTCTCAGTTTGCCGTTTCCTCGTTTCTCGCGGCTGTGTTCAGGTCGGCGGTGGACCGGTCGAACCTGTGGAAAACATGGATCACGAACTGCTTTTCCAGCTCGCTCACTCAAATGGTGGGAGCGGGCCTCGCCGGGATCATCTATAAAGTCATTAATTACGGAGACATCGTAACGGGTGTCATCGCCTTCGTGACTTTAAGTCTGGCTTATCTGAGCTATCGCCAGTCGATCGGAAAGGTCGGCGAAGCCATCATTCAGGTGGAGGAAGCCGAAAAGGAAAAGGCCGAGACCGAGCGGGTACGTCGCCGTGAGGCTGAAAAGCACGCAGCCCAGCTGGCATTAACCTTGGAAAAAGAAGAAATGGCCAATGAGGCCCTTAGAAAAAGCGAGAAAGACCTGCAATACGCTGCTCTCTATGATTCGTTGACCGACCTGCCTAACCGCAAGCATTTCGGAGATATTTTGGCGAGGCTGATCGATGAATATAAGAACGATCCCTCCGCTTGTTTCTTTGTACTCTTCCTGGATATTCGAAAATTTAAGAATATAAATGACAGTCTGGGCCACTCGATCGGAGACAAGGTGCTCACGGTCGCAGCCAAGCGTTTTGTCCGCATGCTGAATCCGACGGACATGGTTGCCCGGATAGGCGGAGACGAATTTGCCGTCATACTCAGGAATCTGGCCACCATCGGCAAGGCTCAAAAGGTATCGCGGCGGATCTTTGACAGCATAGCCCAGCCCTTCTCATTGAGCGGCAACAGGATCTCGCTCAGGGTCAATATAGGTATAGCCCCGTGCGACACCGAGTACAGCACGCCTGAAGAGATCCTTCGGGATGCGGACATTGCGATGCATTATGCCAAGGAAGACCGAAGCGGTGTCGCCGTATTTACTAAAGATCTTAGGACCCGTTTTCTGGAACGCGTAAGGCTCGAGAACGATCTTCGCACGGCGGCGGAAAGGGGTGAACTCTCGATGCATTATCAACCCGTTGTCGACCTCCAGCATGGCGGAATCTTAGGGTTTGAAGCACTCCTGCGGTGGCATCATTCGGACCTCGGCAATATCCCCCCGAACAAATTCATTCCGATCGCCGAAGAGTCCGGCCTCATTATCCCGATCACAGTATGGATCCTGAAGGAAACCACCGATCAGCTGGCCCGATGGCAAAAGATCAGCCCGGCGCATAAGGACCTGATAGTAAGCGTGAATATCTCAGGAAAACACCTTTCTAACGATGACCTGATCGACGATGTTGAGAATGCGCTCGGAGTATCAAAGATTTCGCCCTCTTCACTGAAACTTGAGATCACCGAGAGCGCCGCGATGGAAAACGCCGAGCACACCATTAGTGTTCTGAACCGCCTAAAGAACCTCGGGGTCCAGCTAAGCATCGACGATTTCGGCACGGGCTATTCGTCGCTCAGCTATCTGCACCGGCTTCCCTTCGACACGTTAAAGATCGACCGGTCATTCGTTTACAGTGTGGGCGAGAGCGGCGAAAATTCTGAGATCCTGCAAACGATAATCTCCCTGGCAAAGAGCCTTAAAAAGAAAGTGATCGCCGAGGGCATAGAAACCGAAGCACAGTTGTCGCTGCTCCAGAATCTCGATTGTGATTACGGCCAGGGTTACTTGCTGGCTCGGCCTTTAACGAAAGAATCGGCTGAAAAAGCTCTCTATGAGAACCAGAACTGGCTCCCTGTCTTGACCGACACCGTGGGAGGCGGCAACGTTCAGCCCGCTTCCAAAGAGAACCTGCCGGTTTTTTGATCTCGGCCAATATTTTGAATTTAACCTGACGCGGATTATACTTTATGGAAATCCTTTCTTTCCGGAGTATATCAACGCGTATGTTTAAACGATCCCTCGCTTTTTTACTGTTTTCCTGTCTTCTGGCCGTTACCGTTCCGGCCCAGACCAGGTTTGAATATCCCGAACCACGCCGTGCGGACCAGGTAGATGATTTTCACGGAATAAAGGTGGCCGACCCCTATCGCTGGATGGAGGAAACCGGATCCGCTGAAACCCAAGCGTGGATAGAGGCCCAAAACAAGCTAACTGATTCATATCTATCGACCATTCCCGAGCGTGAGCAGATCCGCAAGCGCCTGACCGAAATATGGAATTACGAGCGGATCTCAGCCCCGTCGAAGATCACTGATGGGTTCTACATCTACTCGCGTAACGATGGCCTGCAGAACCAGAGCGTTCTGTATCGAGCTTCGTCCATTAATGACCCGGGCAAGGTCTTCTTTGACCCCAACAAGCTTTCTGCAGATGGAACCGCAGCCCTGAGCGGCTCGTCATTTACAGAAGACGGCAAGCTTTGGGCCTACGGCGTTTCTATTTCCGGCTCTGATCGGACCGAGTGGCGAATTATGAATACCGACACCGGCGAATATCTCCGCGATACGCTTCCGCCGAATCGCCAGGGCGGCGTTTCCTGGCTCAAGGACAACTCAGGATTCTATTATCAACGGTTCCCGGCTCCTGAAAAAGGTGCTGAATTGCGTGCCGCAAACAAGTTCCCAAAGATCTACTTTCACAAGCTCGGCACCCCTGTTTCGGAAGACAAGCTTATTTACGAGCGTCCGGATGACGGCGAGATCTTTGTTGGCGGCCGCGTGACCGAAGACGGAAAATGGTTTGTGATAAGTGCGACCAAGGGCACCCAGAGGATGAATGAGGTGCATTTCAAAGACCTTTCAAAACCCGACGCTCCCGTTATCCCGCTTGTCGGCGATCGGGCTCACAGCTGGAGTTTTGTGGGTAATGACGGCCCCGTCTTTTACTTCCGAACCGACAAGGATGCCGAACGCGGCAAGCTGGTCAGCGTCAATGTACTTGCGCGGGAAAGGAACTGGAAAGAGGTCGTTCCCCAGGCCGCTGAAACACTGAACGGCGTTCAGATGATCAATAACCAGTTCGTGCTGAACTATCTGAAAGATGCATACACCCGCATAAAGATCTACGACAAAAACGGCAAGCACGTCCGCGATGTCGAGCTGCCGGGCATCGGTTCGGCAGGCGGCTTTGGCGGCCGGCAGGACGCGACCGAGACCTTCTACACGTACTCGAGCTTCAACGCTCCGCCGACGATCTATCGGTACGATATGAAAACCGGCAAGAGCACGCTCTTCCGCCAGGCTCAGGTGAAATTTGACCCCTCGAATTTTGAGGTCAAGCAGGTCTTTTATACCAGCAAGGACGGAACCCGCGTGCCGATGTTCATCACCCATAAAAAGGGGCTGAAGCTCGATGGCACTAACCCCACGCTTCTTTACGGTTACGGCGGTTTCAACGTCTCCATGACTCCGGGCTTTTCCGTATCGCGTGTTGTCTGGATGGAGATGGGAGGCGTTTATGCCGTTGCCAATATCCGCGGCGGTGCCGAATACGGTAAAGAATGGTGGGCAAACGGGGCGCGTCTGAAGAAGCAGAACGTGTTTGACGACTTTATTGCAGCCGGCGAATACCTGGTGAATAGTAAGTACACTTCGCCAAGCAAACTCGCCATCCAGGGCGGATCGAACGGCGGCCTGCTGGTCGGTGCTGTGCTCAATCAGCGGCCCGATCTGTTCGGAGCGGCCCTGCCGGCGGTAGGTGTGATGGATATGGTGCGGTTTACCAAGTTCACCGTCGGTGCGGCATGGAAGTCCGACTACGGCGATCCGGACGATCCGGCCGAGTTCAAGGCCCTCTACGCCTATTCGCCGTATCACAACGCCAAACCCGGCACGAAATACCCGGCGACCCTCGTAACCACTGCCGATACCGACGACCGCGTCTTCCCCGCCCACAGCTTTAAGTACGCCGCGGCCATGCAGGCCGCTCAGGCCGGCCCCGAACCGGTCCTGATACGTATCGAAACAAAAGCAGGCCACGGTGCCGGCAAACCCACCTCGAAACAGATCGAGGAATTGGCCGATATTTACGGCTTCCTGGTAAAAGAACTAGGGATGAAGCTTTAGAAAGTAAAAGGGCAGCGGCGCAATGCCGCTGCCCTCTTCCGAACATATCCTGAATTTGATTCTCGGTGCACTGGCCCCCGGCCATACTTACTCAGTTATCTCTCAGCTATCTGTTGCGTCCAAATTTCTAAAGAATCTGAACAACTCTACCCTCTTTCATTATCCATACAAGATCCGGTGCCGGCCTGCGGGCCTCAGGGTCCAGAGGTGGTGACGCCGCGACAACGATAATCCCTGCGTTTTCCTCGATAAGACTACCCTTGAGGTTCGACTTCGGTTCGAAAGGAACATCAAATAACTTTATCCACTCCCCTCTCAATTCGTATATTCCCTTGCCTGAGAACCAGACTAGGAGGTTCCCCTCAGAACTTACCGTGAGAGCTTCAACTTCGCCCAGCGTTGCGACTGACTCTGGTCCGGTTTTCGTAATACGAGAAATCTTTCCAGCCCTGGTGGTCGTGAACATGGCGTTGTTTCTGGATACGACCTTATCGCTAAAAAATTCCGGGGTACCTTCTGGGTTCAAAACTCTCCACGAACCTCCACGCATACAAGTAACGATGTCCGGCTGCGGCGTAAATTCATCTCGAACTGATTCCCCCCTTGCAATGTCCTGCCCTATCAAATCTCCGTGGAGGACGGCACACAATTCATCTCCTATCGGCCCGATCTCCCTCAGGCACCCCTTTTCCGATAGTCTGTCCGGATTCCCCAAATTGCAGTGGAATGCCGACGCCGGAAAATCAAACGGGCTCCAGCTGTTACTGGTTTCGTACGACCAAGCTCGACGCCCGTTAGGCAACCAGAATCGATGGGTGTTGAGTAGCAAAAATTTACCGTCATAATTGAAACCATTGAATCCAGCTATTGCATCACCTCGAGAATAGTACTCTGGCTCCGGCAGGGCAGGAAGGCTTTGAGAACTCCATTTGGAACCGTCAAATTTCAAAAGGCGGCGATCTCGCTCACTCTCAAACCATAGGTTCCTTGAAATACGGTCGACTCCTACTCGGTCAAACGAGTCCCAATCGGCCCGGCGACATTTGTATAGCCTGTCGAGTCGTTCCCCGGTAAACTCCAAGATCGCGCTACTTGTGGACAGATACACTCTGTCGTCGAAGAACGTGACTCCATTAACAGATAAGGAGTTTCGAAGTGACTCGAATTTATTGCGGGCGCTATCGCCCTCGAAGACCGTAGGGCAGCTCGGATACTCGTCAAAAAGAATGCACGATGGTGACGCAAGACACAGAAACGTTACACACGCTAGGACTATTAAATTTACTCTAATCATGCGAAGCAACCTCATTGAGGCATAATGATAACGCCTCTCCTCCTATTCTCGGAGGAGAGGCGTGGACAGAACGTTGGTCAATGTCCGTATCACGGCATCAGCCATTACCTTTGAGCGATGCGGCGCGGCTGATCAGGTCGAGAAATTCCGCTCGGCGTTCGCGGGCGTCGCCGCCAAGTGCGCTTGACGCGAGCGAACGGATCGAATTGAAATTCGCAGCTCCCTTGTATCGCGAATCGCGGAGTACCAAACCAAATTGTGCAACGGCCGCGGCGAACCTCAGATCTTCAGACGCCGCCTCGATCGCTACGGTATTGTCCAACACACCGATCGAAAGTAGCTTGCTGACATCACCATCCGGCTCCTTGTATCGGAGTTTCACCGTTGCCATCTCGCCACCGAAATTTGTACCGGTCGGCTCGTATTTCGAATACTTCAGCTCGATGCCGCCGTTATCCACCTTTTGTCCGGCTGGGACTATCTCGTAGAGAGCGGTAACGGAATGCCCTGCGCCGATCTCGCCGGCGTCTTTTGTGTCGTCATCGAAATCGCGGTCGGCAAGCAGACGGTTCTCGTACCCGATCAGGCGATAGCCGGCGACCTTTGCCGGGTTGAATTCGACCTGGATCTTTACGTCCTTGGCGATGGTGTAGAGCGTTCCGGCGAGCTGTTCTCCCAGTGCTTTCCTAGCCTCGTCTCGCGAATCAATGTAGGCATAATTGCCGTTGCCCTTGTTGGAAAGCTTCTCCATCATCGAGTCGCTCAGATTACCTCTACCGAAACCGAGCACCGAAAGAAAGATGCCGCTCTTGCGTTTCTCTTCTACCAGGCCCACCAGCGAATCGTCGCCTGTCACTCCAACGTTGAAATCGCCGTCGGTTGCAAGGATCACACGGTTGTTTCCGCCGCCAATGAAATTTTTCGCGGCAACCGAGTATGCAAGCCGAATCCCCTCACCGCCGTTGGTCGAACCGCCGGCTTCCAGTCGATCGAGCGCGGCGATGATCTCGCCCTTTTGACTGATCGGGGTCGATGGTAAGACGAGTCCGCTCGAGCCGGCGTAAACCGCGATGGCAACGCGGTCGTTTGGCTTTAGCTGATTTACCGTCATCCTCAGGCCTTCTTTCAACAGCGGAAGTTTGTCAGGTGATCCCATCGAACCGGATACATCAAGAAGAAAAACGAGGTTCGCCGCAGGCGTATTATCGAGCGAGACCTTTTTGCCCTGGAGCCCGATCTTCATCAATCGGTTCTTTGGATTCCAGGGTGCGATCGCTATCTCCGTGGTTACCGAAAACGGAACATTGCCGACCGGCTGCGGATAGGTGTAATCGAAATAATTCACCATTTCCTCGATCCGGACCGCATCCTTTGGCGGCATCTGCCCGTCGTTCAAAAACCTGCGTACGTTTGCGTATGCGGCGGTATCGACATCGGTCGAAAATGTTGAAAGCGGAGCCCGGGCTGTTTCATAAAACGGATTTTCGTTTATCTCGGCGTACCGATCGCCGGATTGGCCCTCCGTTATTGCCTCGCTGTCTAAGACCTGTGATAGGGCCGTATTCGCCGCAGCAGCGTTTGAATTCGCATAGGACACAGGGGTCGACGACACAGTTCTATTTCCGCTATTACCGGCTATATCGGACACGCTCGCTTCGCCGCAAGCTGAAACGATAAGACTGGTTAGAATCAAAAGACCGGCAAAATACCGGGAAGAGAAGATCTTTTGCTGTTTCATTTTATTTCTCCATTGTTGATTGAAAATAAATAACTAGGGCTGCATGACCGTTAGAACGGCCCTGGAAAAGGAACTTGCAGGATTTTTCACTTATGAACTTTCAATACCGGTACCGACACGGCTTTTGACAGACGTTCCTCGTGGCTCACCAGTGCACTCCCATCTTCCGCTGTCTCGACGTACATATAGATGTTGTCGAAACTACTGAACATCGCGACAACGCTCGGCTGAAACGTCACTCGTTTGATCAGTCGACGGCCGTCCGCGAACGGCTCAAGGACGCGATCTGATTCGATCGCCCAGTGCGGACTTCGTGCTGCGTCGGTAAGAAAAACGCGATACTCGAGCGTGTCAGGTGGCGAGCCCGCACCGCTCCATTTCAACTCAATATCGGCTGCCAGTTTTCGCGTCCGGGCGTCATATTCCGCGGTTAAAACTCGGGTAACTATGCCGTTTATTTGCCGATCGCGCAGGACCGGCCCGTCTTCGACAGTCGGGATTACGGGAATCGACGGCATGTTGAAGAATCCGTAAATCAGAACGGCAGCTGCAACAACCGAAGAAAAGATCGCCAGGCCATAAAGGTGCTTTCTCATAAGATATTTCTCCTATTGAGAATTAGAACGGTGAGAATCAGATTTCTTGCAAACTGATTCGCTGCTGATTTTTGCGGGGTTTGAGAGGCAGCTGAAGCCGCAAAAAGAAAGGTAGAGCTTGCAATAGTGCCGGAATTATCAGACGCAGATGTACAAAAACCGAGACGCAAAAATGGCCGGACGCTTTAGAGGCATCCGGCCGAGTCTTTTCAGATAAGTCCTCCCGGTTGGGAGAGTATTTCTAGCTGCTTAACGCGAGCCAATATTTGCAGGGGCAGTCGCCGTTATGGAGAACTGCGTACCCTGGGCCAATTCGAGATTGTCGCGGCCCTGCAGGATCACTGTTCCGGCGCCTGCTCCGGCACCTACTCCAGCTCCTATTGCAGCCCCTTCACCTCCACCGGCTATAGCGCCGATGATTGCTCCGAGAACAGCACCGATACCGGCCCTAGTAACGGTCTTGGTCGTCTGGCTGTCATCACGAACGCTGCCTTCATTGTTAACACTTACGAGGCTGCCGTCCGTTTCGCGTACCTGTGTGACCAGACCCGCAAACTGATACGTTTGGCCATTTCGCAGACGTATCGTTTCAAAGCTGAGCGACATATTCGCTCGGCCCGAGACAACGCCCGAACGTTCGCCGATCACGCGGCCCTCAATGATCGCGCCGTTGTACTGGCCCGGTGCATCGACGGTCATTGAAAAGCGATCGCCGTCACGCGATGTCCGCGTCGAAAGCGGCGTGTTGAGCGATGCGACAATGGTCGTGTTATTCGGTACAATGAATCCGCCCGTATTTCCACCGCCAACCCAGCCGGGTCCCGGCACTGTGCTCCACTGAGGCGTGGGGCTGACCTTGTCATATACACTGTTCACCGTAACGGTCTCGTTCTGGTTCTCAATATATACGCGTCGCGTCACCCGAAGCTGCCCGTTATTCTGCGGCATGAAACTAACGTAAAAGTCGTTCATCCGATCGCCCTCGTAGTTGATCGTCAGATCACGGTCGGTAGAAACGACACGGGTCGTTACCGTCCTGCCACTTGGCGATGTTTCGGTTACCGCACGGCCATCAGCACTAAAATTGACTGGAGCCTGATTACCTGTAGACATCGTCACCTGGCTGCCGCGTTTTTCGAGCGTGATCAACTCGGGTGATCGCAAACGGCGTTCAAGGTTGGTTCTCAAGTTCGGCCGGTTATTATTGTAACGGGCGTTAACGATCGAACGATCGACAACCGTCGAAACGTTATCGCTTAACGCGGTGTTCAGTCTGTATGAACCTGTGAGCCGAGTATCAAAATTTCCACCGACCGCTCCGCCGGCCCATTGACCGCCCGTTCCGGTGTAGACCGGGTTATTCCAGTCCCAAGCCATCCTGTAGTTCGACGCCAACGTGGTCAGGTCGTTCCTGACCAAGCCCCACCTGTTGAACAGGTCGTTGTTCGGGCGATTGGCCACGATTTGGCTGTTGATCAACGTAGCGGCCCGCAGGACCTCTTCTACGTCGGTCATACTCGCTTGTCTGTAATTGTTTGTCAGAGTGTTCAAGTGCCGATCAAAATCTACCAGATGCTGCGAAATATCCACTGAACCTGGCTGATTACGTCGCCACGGAGTATTCCAGCGGTTGTACCTGGTCCGGAAATCGGATGTGCGATTGCGAAGCCTGTTCAGAAGATTCAGCATCTGCGCATCGGTAACAGTGTAACCGCCAGCGTAAACCGGACCTGTCGGCGTTCCGACATAGTTCCAGTTCGCTCTCACATTGTAGTAGCCTGCCAATGTATTGAGATCGCCTCTGATCCCGGTCCACGTATTTACCGTCTGGTTTGGCAGTCGGCTATTTCGCATAAACTGGTCGATCATCGCGCCTCGGTTGAACACTTCCTGTGCATCCGCGGCAGTTGACCGTCGATCATTGAAATTATCTCGAAGACGATTGGTAGCTGACTCAAAGTCGGCGATCATCGCGTCGATCGAGCGTTCGCGCACCGAACCGTCAACAGCCCGACTCATCTGGTTTTTAAAACGATCCGTGTTATTCTCCAGTCGCTCGATAACGGCCTGGACGTCGCGATCGGCTACCCGGTAAACCGGCTGCCCCGCAATGGGAAAATTGGCATTCCAGTCCACCCGAACGTTGTAGTAACCCGCGAGCGTGTTTAAATCGGCACGCAGCCGATTCCACGGCTGCTGAGCATTACGCTGAAGATTATTGTTCAGCATAAAACGATTGATGGGAACGGCGCGCATCAGGACTTCCTGTACATCTGCGGCCGTCGACCGGCGAGAATCAAAATTCGATTTCAGCCGATTTGTGGCGGCCTCGAACTGCTCGACCATATAATTGATCGTGTCCTCCTGCCTGGTGCCGTCAATATTACTTCTGTCCAATGCCCGATCCAGCCGGTTCTTGAACGTGTCCGCTCGGTTTTCGATGCGGTTAAGCAGCGTCTGGACTTGCCGGTCCGACACTCGGTATGCGCGTACCTGCGCATCAACTGCTGTAGAAAAGATCGTCAATGCTAGCGCAATGACTGTTAAACCTGTAAATTTTTTAAGATAAACTCTCATAAATGATGTCCTCCTCGTGGACTTATTCGCGGTTATTTCCCGGATCGTCCAGAGATTAGCCGATTCTCGCGGCCCCGCGATTTTCTTGTTCCCGGTTCTCAATATTTTTCGCCGTCGTTTTGAGATCGTCGACTACGGTCGAAGCCGTTTCCTCAACTGCATCGACATGGGCCCCGACTTTTCGGGCCGCAAAGTTGTAGACCGCATCGGCTTTTTCTTTTACCGTATGGGCCAGCTCTCCGGATTTTTCATTCAAAACGCGTGCTTTGCCGGCGGCGACATCATAGCCTTTCCGGGTCACATCGGCGATGTCGCCTCGTAACTGGTTTCCGGCCTTAGGAGCAAACAGTAAGGCTAAAGTTGCTCCGATCCCGCCCCCTATCAGTAAATAGGCGAGCCCGGTGCGATAACCAGGTGTCAAACCCAGTCCGTAGTTATGTTCCGATCCATTTCTTTTATCTTGTTTCATAAATTAATCCTCTTTTTAGTAATCTGAATTTCCGCCGATCCCTCACCCGCCGTTAGCCGGAAGAGTGGAAAGCAGCGGTAAATGGGGCGAGATCGATAACCAAGATTAGTATGGCAGAATGGTGACCCGCCGTGTGTATGCCAGCACACACAAGGAAATCGACGTTAGTTCGGCTCTGCCCCCCCGGTGGCCAAGCGTAAACCTGCCCTACTGTAAGAACCGAGCGAAACGAGCTGGCTATAAAAAGGAAGCTGAGAAAAAGAAGGTTAACGATGAAATGAACAGAATTCCGGCTGAGCTTCGCCGGGAGAGAAAGTCTTCGATTCTTTTTTGGGACAATTGGAAGTGGCCCGCATACCGGTCAGCGGGCATATCGCAACGGTTATTAGGCTCGGCTTATCTGAGGACCGTCTTCCCGGCTGGTCCGAGATCGATCGGGTCTCTGAGAGGTCCAGGCCCTCCTGCCATGTTCCCGACACCGGCGTGGGGCTTGGCTCAGGGATCTCGGGCAAATTCACCTTGTCGGTATCTGTGATCGGGAGTAACGTCCGGTTCGGCACGGTCCCGGCGATGAAATACTCGATCCGCCTGAATTCCGCCGGCACCTCCGTAACGAAGATCTCCGCCGGCTGGATCGCCTCCAGGCCATTTTCCTGGAGTTCCGGCGGTACCTCAGGCGCGACCGCCGAAGCGGGCTCCGGCGCAGCACTCTCGGACAAATGAGCCTCCAGTTCACGGACCAACGATCCGTTGCGGATGTCGATCTCAGCCCGATGGATATTGGTCGGTACGGGCCAGTCGCCGTTCCATTCCGGATACAGTCGAAGGGCCTCTTTCATAAAATCGCCCCAAATAGGCATTGCCGAATCCGAGCCTTTCATTCCCAGATCGTCACCATTGTCGAACCCAACATAAACAACGACGACAAGTTCGGGCGTGAATCCGGCGAACCATCCATCCCTCGATGTGCCGGTTTTGCCGGCAAACGCTGCTTTTCCCGGAACATTCCGAATTCCCCAACCCTGCACCTGTGCTGCCGTGCCGCGATTGATCACGTCCTTCATAATGTCATTCATTACAAAGGCGACATCCGGCCGCATCACATCTTTACGGTCAGGCTGAACGGCCGTTACCGTCCTTCCATCTCCCGCGGCGATCTTGGTGATCGGCATCGGTAATGTCCGGGCACCCATGTTGGCAAATGCCGTGTATGCTGTGGCAATCTGCAGCGGTGTCGCCTCAGCCGTGCCGAGGGCCATTGACGGGTAGGCCTTTTCGACCTTCGGCATACCGGCTTTTGCCGCAAAGTTCATTACCTTGCCGACATTGACCTGCATGGCAATGTCAACCGTAATGACGTTCTTACTCCTGACGAGAGCATCCCTGAGCGTTATTTCCTGGTTTGAAAAATAATCACCGAAATTTCCAGGCGAGTATGTGTCCTGATTGAAGGTGAACGTCTTTTTTTCGTCTTTGAAGATCGTGGCGGCGGTAAACTGACGCGATGATGAGTCATATGCGGAGTTAATGGCCGCTGCATACACAAACGGCTTAAATACGGAACCTGGCTGCCGCATCGCGCTTGTTGCACGGTTAAACTGATTGGCGAGGTAATCCCGGCCGCCGACCATTGCCACGATCTCGCCTGTCTTGGGCCGCATCGCCACGAGTGAAGCATTTAACGACCCCTTGGCTTTCTTTGGAAAATATTTATCGAGGGCGGCAAGCCTTTTGTTTACGATCTCATAAGCCACCCGTTGGAGATCGGGATCGATCGAAGTGTAAACGCGGAGGTGCTGGAGGGCCTCAGGATCATTGACGGTCCGCTGCAGTTCCTCTATCGCGTACTGCGAAAAATAAGGCATGCCCTGAAGGTCACGCGTATTTGAGATCTGCCGCAGTTCTATGTCAAGTTTCCGATTTTGGGCGAGCTGTTCGGGCGAGATCTCGCCGGTCTCGGCCATCGATTCGAGGACCTGGTTACGCCGCTCCTTGACCCGTTCAGGGTCCTTGTAGGGGTTGTAACGGTTAGGGCTTCGTATGATGCCGGCGATAAATGCGGCCTCGGGAAGCGACAACTGGGTAACGTCTTTTCCGAAATAGGCGTTTGACGCTTCGCCGACACCATAGATCGCGACGCCCGATTGCTGGCCCAGATATATCTGGTTAGCATAAAGCGTGAATATGTCCTGTTTGGAAAGGCGCGTTTCCAGGATCAGCGACATATACGCCTCAGTAACTTTCCTCTCCCACGTCTGATCGCGGGTGAGAAGCAGGTTTTTAACAAGCTGCTGCGTGATCGACGATCCGCCCTGATTTGCTAACGGAGAATTTTCGTCACCCTCATATCTCCGCCAAAGGGCTCGTGCGATCCCCCGGAAGTTCACACCGTAATGTTCAAAAAAGGCACGGTCCTCTGTCACCGTTATCGCACTTATCAAATGAGGCGGGAGGTCATTGAACGTAACAGATTTGCGCCGTCCA
Organism: Pyrinomonadaceae bacterium; assembly: GCA_041745615.1. Classification (GTDB taxonomy): domain Bacteria; phylum Acidobacteriota; class Blastocatellia; order Pyrinomonadales; family Pyrinomonadaceae; genus OLB17. Next base: position 80,456 of record JBGTIP010000015.1, read on the forward strand.
TCGCCTTCTGCCGCGATCGAGCTGAGGATCTTTGGTTCGAGTCTGGTTGTACTAACCTGAGCACCGGAACTGCGGTCGCCGATGGCTTCCACCGACTTTAAGTTCTTGGAAAATTTGACTGTAAGGGAGGGAAAGACCTTCTGACCGTCGATGATCCCGGTAACACCGGGTTCGATCGCAACGATGTCGCCTTCGACCGAAAACCGGCTGCGCGATGGGTCGGCCCGGCTGTCTTTTTCTATGTAACCTGCGGATTTAAGATAATCGACCAGATCTTCGACCGAGATCGACTCACCGGCCCGGAGGATCTTGGGAGCCGAGTATATGCCTGCCGAGGCGGTATAGACCTCTCCGCTCAATAGTTTCTGGTCGATGCGGTCCGAAAACTCGAACCAGAAATAAGTTAAGGTAAGAAATGCGCCGAGAATCAGAAAAAATACGATGCTGGCGGTCCAGCCGTTAAAAGCGAGAGCCAAAAACCGCCTGAATGCAGTAGGAGGCGGAGCCTGATATGACGAGGCCCGCTTGGCCCTCACCCAACCTCGCGGCGGTCGTTTGGACTTCCCGGATTTTGTATTCGCTGTTGTCGACATCTAAAGGTTGGAATTGCAGAGTTGAAATGAGATTATCAACTTCGGCGCGCGGCCTCTCTATTCTATCGATTATCAGTGCATTATGTCGAACCTTTTTCTGTTTTCAAGTGAGGATCTTTTGCAATGAAAGTATTGGTTACCGGCGGCAGCGGCTATCTGGGCAATCATGTAAAACGTTTTCTGGACGCCGATGACCTCTCGTTTCGGTCAGGTCTTGATATCTTGGATGAACACGACGCCGAAATGGTTCGCGACTACGATGTCGTGGTCCACATGGCCGCCCATCTCGACAAATCAACCGATGCCGCCGATCTCGTTTTCCGCACCAATGTCGAGGGAACGCTGAATCTTTTGAAGGAAATGCGTGAAGGATCAGCGTTTATTTTCGCGTCCACCAAGGATGTGTACGGGCCGTTTGCGGATAATTTTCGCGAGGTGCCTGAAACCTGCCCGACTCTTTATGCCGGCCAGACAGCTCTGGAATGGTCGAAACTAATCGCTGAAAGGTACGTCGAATATTACTCGAACGTGGGTAACTTCAGGTCCTGCATCTTCAGGATGTCCACCGTTTACGCTCCCTTGAGCGAGGGAAACACACCTAATTTTGTGGGCCATTACGCGGATGCAATTAACAAGGGGGAGCCGCTCGCACTACCCGGCGACGGGGTGCCGCGACGTGATCTTCTTCATATCGACGATTTCTCCGCGGCGTGTCTGGCGTTCGCCGAATCCATAATCCGCCGCGGATTGTATAATATCGGTGGCGGGCCGGAGAACTCCGTTTCGTTGACGTCATTGATCGAGTTGATGGAAGAGGTATCAGGCTTGCAGGCGGTGATCGATAAAACTACGGACCTTGATGCTCCTCGACCGCTGAATTATGTTTCTGACCTCAAGCTGATATCTCAGGAGCTCGGCTGGAAGCCGAAGCTCGATCTGAAAAAGGGACTCAAGACACTTTTCTAACCGTCGTCAAATGAAAAAGATCCTGATCCGGGGTACAAATTGGATAGGCGATTCGATAATGTCGATCCCGGCGATGCGTGAGGTACGCCGCATTTTCCCGGAAAGTCATATTACCCTCCACACGAGGTCGTGGTTAGAAGGTCTTTTCAGCAACGCATCGTTTATCGACGATATCATTTCGTTCGAAAAGAACCGTTGGCCCGCCGTCGATGTTTACGACAATGTTACATTTCTGCGGGATGAAGGATTTGACTTGGCTATCTTGCTGCCTAACTCCTTCGAGTCGGCCCTGACGGCTTTCCTGTCCGGGATCACCGTGCGTGTGGGATATAACAAGGATGCGAGAGGTCTTCTCTTAACTCATCCCGTCGCCGTGCCCGAATGGAAGAACCGGCGTCATGAAGTATTCTATTATCTGAACCTGATAGGCGAGACCGAACGTCGATTGCTTGGACGCGACACAGTCGCGGCAGCCTCGCCCGATATTTCGCTTGAAATAACCGAACCCAGAAAAGAAGCTGCGAGAGAAATATTGATAGCGGCCGGTGCAGATCTTTCGAAGCAAACGGTCCTGCTCGGCGTCGGATCGACCAATTCAAACGCCAAACGCTGGCCGGCGGATCGCTATGCTCGTCTTGCCGACGAACTCCAAACAGAATTGGGAACGAATGTGGTTCTCGTCGGCTCAGCGGGAGATTCGGAGGTCGCCGATCAGGTCGCCGGCCTGGCGAAAATACGGCCACTGAGCCTCGTAGGTAAGACAAATGTCGCCGAGGCCGCGGCAGTCTTAAGTGTCGCGAACCTTCTGATCTCGAACGATATGGGCCTCGCCCACGTTGCTCCGGCGGTCGGTACACGGTCAATCGTTATATTCGGCCCAACCAACGTGGCCACTACAAGCCCTTTCTCGTCGCTCGCATCGATAATAAGGCACGACGTCCCGTGTTCGCCGTGTATGCTGAGAGAGTGTCCAATAGACCATCGGTGCATGACAGGAATTTCGCCCAGTGCGTTGCTCGAAGCCGCCGCCCTGGCTCTGACAAACCCTATAGAGGAAATATATGAAACGACCGGCAGTGTTTCTTGACAGGGATGGGACGGTGGTCGAAGAGGTCAATTACCTCTCGCGTATCGAAGACCTGAAGCTTTTCCCTTTCACGTTAGAAGCTGTTCGATTGCTGAAGGACCGCGGCTATCTTGTGGTCATGGTCACCAACCAGTCGGGTATCGGGAGGGGCGTGTTCCCGGAATCCGCGATGCATGAGATCCACGATCAGATCCAGGTCGAGTTGTCGGGCGCGATCGATGGATTTTATTTTTGCCCGCACCTTCCGGATGAAGGCTGCAGATGCAGAAAGCCCAACACAGGCATGTTTGAGGCCGCATGCCGTGACATGGAGATCGAATTAAATGGCTCGTGGATGATCGGTGACAAAGAGATCGACGTGGGGGCGGGAAAAAATGCCGGCTTGTCCACGACGCTGGTGCTGACCGGCTACGGCACCGAGCATGCGAGAAGCCTCAAGGTCCAACCCGATCTCATCGAGCCTAACCTGCTCGAGGCGGTGAAGCGGATCACCGGAGCATGATCCTTCCGCCGCAGAAGCTACGCGCGGCCGAAATCATCGTCAAGCCGCTCGATATCGTCTTCGCCAAAATAATCGCCCGTCTGGACCTCGACAAAGATCAGCAATTCGGACGTCGAAGGATTCTCTACACGATGAGCGTCTCGCACAGCAATATCAAGGGCTTCGCCGGTTTGAACTAGTATTTCAACGTCGTTTAATGTTACTTTAGCAGTGCCGTGCACTACGAACCAGTGTTCGGCACGGCGGGAATGCCGCTGATAACTAAGCCGTTTTTCCGGCAGAACTTCGATCCGCTTTACTTTAAACGATGCGCCTTCGTCAACGACCGTAAAACTTCCCCACGGACGTTTTTCGTAGACGGGAGCGTCGATCTGATCTTCGATATTTTCCATAATCTCAGTGTGAGCATGATCAGTTTAGACCAATCCGCGACCTCGTCCAATTCCAGGCAGATCCAGAAGATCCAGACTCTGATCATCGGGCGTCTATTGATCATTTTCCTGCTGCTGGTAGCCACATGGGTCTGGCATAGCGGGGCGATCAAATTATCGTTTGATAGTTTTCCGCAGGGCCTCTTTCTTGTCTTTTTCATCTCGGTCGGACTGACCATCATTTACTTTTTTCTACTAAGGCTCAACAAGAACCTTGCTTTCCAGGTAAAAGTACAGTTCTTTCTTGATGCGGTGCTTATCACCTGGCTAATATGGCGGACCGGCGATCTATCGTCGCCATACATTACGCTCTACATAGTCTTGATCAGCGTAGCCAGCTTGTTCCTTAAGCCTCTTACGACGTTGATGACGGCAGCGGCCTGTGCATCGATGTTCGTGCTGCTCGCGGTACTTTCAGTTTCAGGTGCTATCGAGTCGACCGGGCTTGCTCCGGACATGGGAAAAGCCGTTCAGATCGTGAGTTTTCACGTTGTGGCCCTTTTACTCGTCGGGATCCTGGCATCCCGTTTGTCCGAGGGCAGGTCATCCGGCATTGAATTGCAGGAAACGGCCAAGTCGCTTGCAAGCCTGCGCGTCCTGCATGAACGGATAGTCGAATCTATCCGCTCGGGCTTGATAACTACGGACCTCGACGGCGTTATCTATACATTCAACGCCGCGGCGAGTGAGATCACCGGGTACCATCCCGATGAGATGAAGGACAGATCGATATTTGACCTTTTCGGGGATATCCGCGATTCGGTCGAACTTTCACTGGCCGCGGATAGCAGTGAACAACTTCCGCGTTTTGAAGCCGACCTCACTACGCCTACCGGGTTTGCCGTCCGAATTGGCTATAATGTCTCGCATTTACTATCGGAAACAAATCAACCCACGGGGCTGATCATCACTTTTCAGGACCTGACCGAGATCCGGTCGATGGAGGAGAGTGTAAGACGAAAAGACCGCCTCGCCGCTGTAGGACGCGTGGCGGCGGGCCTGGCACATGAGATCCGAAATCCTCTTGGAGCGATGCGCGGGGCGATTCAAATGCTGGAATCGAAGATGCCGCCCGAATCGCTGCAGGCCGGTCTGATGGACATAATTCTGAAAGAATCAGACCGCCTTAACAACATAATTACCAATTTTCTGGGTTACGCACGCCCGGCGGCAGGCGAATTTGTCGAAACGGATATCGGCGAAGCGATACGAAGCACCGTCGTTCTGATGAGCCATAGCCCAGACGTGAAGGAGTCGCACACCCTAACGACGGATCTGGGGGATTCGCCCGCTGTGATTTGTGCAGATCCAACCCAATTGAAGCAGATCTTTTGGAACCTTGCTCGCAACGCCCTACAGGCAATGCCGGACGGAGGAACGCTGAATATGGCGGTGGAACCGATTCCCAATAACCGCATTCGCATCAAGTTCGAAGATACCGGAAACGGTATGTCGCCCGAGCAGGTCGAACAGCTTTTCGAACCCTTTTCTAATTCGACGACAGGAGGCACCGGACTCGGACTTTCGATCGTTTACCAGATCGTCAAAGACCACAACGGGACAATATCTGTAAGAAGTCGCGAGGGGATGGGGACTACGATTACGATTGAATTGCCCAAAGACAATCGACGAAGGTCCCCGGAAGCCCTTAAGAATGGACAGGTGAAAACCGAGGCATCGAAATTGACGGATCTTCTAAACGTGAAAGCGTAGAAAATGCCGAAATTAATTCTTCTTGAATTTTCTGGAATATTTTTGGGACAATTGAAAGAGGCAGGATCAGTTCTGCCCTTTCCAAAACACATCACAACAAATGGCAAATATAATTATCGTTGATGACGAGCAAAGCTATCGCCAACTCCTGACACTGGTATTTGAGGATGAGGGCAACTCGATCCGAACCGCAATGAACGGAAGACAGGCTCTGGCACTGCTTGAGGAAGGACCGGCGGACGTTATCATCTCGGATGTGAAGATGCCGGACATGGACGGGATAGAAATGTTGAGGGCCGTCCGCGAGACGCAGCCCGACATGGGTGTGGTCCTGATGACGGCATTCGCCTCGGTCGAAACCGCTCGCGAGGCTTTTAAGCTCGGGGCTGACGATTTTATACAAAAACCGTTCGATGTTGAGGAACTAAAGCTCATCGTCAAGAAGACTCTTGAAAAACAGGCGCTTATTGACGAAAACCGGGCCTTCAAGAGAGCCCAGCGGGAACGCGGAAGCGTCAAGAACATCGTCGGCACTTCCGCAAAGATGAATGCCATTTTTCAGATGATCGAAACGGTGGCGCAGGTGCAATCGACCGTGCTGGTGACCGGCGAGAGCGGTACGGGTAAGGAACTCGTTGCGAGGGCAATTCATGATCTCGGCAAGCGTGCCGAGAAACCGTTCATCTCTATCAACTGCGGTGCTTTTACCGAAACGCTGCTCGAATCGGAGCTATTCGGCTACGTCAAAGGAGCATTTACCGGGGCTAACACCAACCGGAAAGGGCTTTTTGAAGCTGCCGACGGAGGCACGATCTTCCTCGACGAGATCGGTGAAACGTCACCCGCAATGCAGGTAAAGCTGCTAAGGGTGCTGCAGGAACGCCGGGTTCGAGCGGTCGGCGCCCATGATGAAGTTGCCATCGACACCCGTGTTATCGCAGCGACTAATCGCGATCTGAAGAAGATGTGCGAGGACGGGTCTTTCCGGGAAGACCTTTTTTATAGAGTTTCCGTCATCCCTATCCACCTGCCGCCCCTCAGGGAGCGCGCCGGCGACATTCCAGACCTGATCGACCATTTTGTAAAAAAATTCTGTGACCAGGCCGGCAAACCGCTGACCATATCGCCAAAAACGATACAGATACTCGAGAAATACGCATGGCATGGCAACGTTCGAGAGCTGGAGCACACGATCGAAAGGGCCGTTGCCCTCGAACCCACCACCGAAATACAGCCGGAACGGCTGCCCGACCACGTAAATAATTACAACCCGCAGAGGATCCTCGCGGAATTTGACCTGCCTGAAGCCGGTCTGAATTTGGCTAGCCACCTCGACAATCTCGAGAAAACATACGTAGTCGAAGCCCTCCGCAACACCGGCGGCAACCAGACTCGCGCCGCCGAACTCCTTCACATGCCCGTCCGCTCCCTCCGCCATCTACTCGACAAACACAGCATCCGCAGCCTCTCAGCCCAAATGCGCGGCGGGGAATGAGTCGGGAGTCCGGAGTCTGGAGTCTTGAGTCATCAGCGGCAAAGGGCTTTGCGTAAGGCGTACAGCATTCGACAAATCTCATCGAGGGAACCGTATAGTGTCGCAAAGGTTTCCTCACTTATGTAATTTAGGTCGAGGGCTATATAAAGATGCGATTGAACCTCGTAAGCGGATCCGTGAGCAATGTTAAGATAGTTCGCAAATTCCTTGTCTGAATTCCTTCCGAATCCCTCGGCGATATTTGCCATCACCGAGATGCTTGCACGGCGAATCTGTCCTCGCAGATCATAGTCCGTCGAAAACTCGCCTTTAATGGTCTCTCGATAGATCGATCGAGTCGCACCTCGCGCCTTTTGCCACACCAGGATATCTTCGAACCTTTTGAAACCAGCCATATATTTCCTCCATTTCCTCAATCAATTGCAATTCATTCCCCAAATTTACCAATGAAATTAAAAGAATCGGCTAGAAGTTTCAATTTCCTAAGTATTTTTGGCCCTAGCCTGACACTTTTTGTTAGTGCTCAGTTACCAAAAACTGTTATTGTCAGGCCCATTCCCAACCGCTTTCCTCAGCGCCTAGACACACGACGTTCCGCTAAGTCGTGTTTTCTCAAGACTTACGACTCACCCACTCTCGACTCGTTCTTCTGGCACGCCTCTTGTAATAGAACCAGTGGCCTGGGAAAGGTACAAGATTTTCAAACTTTAGGAGATTGTGAAATAGAAATGAAAAATCAGAAAGGTTTCTCGCTTATCGAACTTTTGATCGTCGTCGTGATCATCGGCATTATCGCCGCGA
>JBGTIP010000016.1:0-73375 GCA_041745615.1 Pyrinomonadaceae bacterium
GCTTTGGGGAGACCTTCCCATAGTTCAAGCAAGCCGAAGTTTGTTATTGATCTCAATAGATAGAAAGAGATGTAGACGACAACATAGCCGCTTAATGCGCATGAGGCTAAATAATTCCATCGTCGGTTGAATAACAATAAAATGGTGGCAAGAAGCAAAATATTGGGTTCGCTCGTGAAACTCCATGAATCGTACCAAGGGCAAAACGCGCACATCGAAATTGACGAGCCTGTTTGAGAACGTTGATGAGACCAAATGAAGATAAAATTAGCTAAAGCTAAACCAAAGAGAACAACTTTTGAAAGCATCTTCATATAGCGTGCTGACTCTTTCGAGATCGGCCTTTATAACGCTATCACACGAGGCAAGGACCGCCGGGACATTTTTCACTCGCCGGTTGGCCGCTCTGACAGGGCTCAACACCTCCAACGTCACCCGCCGGCACACCGCCGCCCAGCAACGTTTTGCCGGGGATGTGACCGGCTTCAATTTCACCAATCAGAAAGATAATATCTTCGGCATGTGAAACAATAGGGTGCGACCTTACGGGTACAAGTACGAGTCGACGCCGGGTTACGGCGGAACATTGTTCATGAGATTGACTGAAGGTTGGAAGATGGCAACATAACACTACGCGATGGGATGGGAGGGGTAATCGGTGAAAGCAGTTGGATTTTTCTTTCTCTTTTTCGTCTTTGCATTGGAAGGATGCCATTACGAAGTTTTCCGTACGGTTCACAAGGGAGCAGATGAGCGGCCGTCTCCTCCCGGGCAAGAAACTGAAAGAAGCCGAGCTAAGCCGATACCGACTATTCCCATCCCTGATAGAAATGATTTAGGCGATGACGTCCAAATAATTCCCGGAGGTGGAAAGTTCTGTGAGGATTATTTGATCAAGCAAAGTCGCGTTGATCGAGCTGCGGATCTTGCCCTTCAAAAGTTAGACAAATCATCTATTGATGGCAAGATCAATAAGCCGCCGCTAAGCGAATGGATTATATCCATTTCAGATCCTACCGTGCTTCACGCCCATGAAATCTATTCGGGAGGAAGAAATGCGACTTTTTTAGTGACTCCCAACTCGGCCTCGGGGTTAGCAGTGAATTATCGCAACTGGTATCTGGAGGTTGACGGGCGACCAGTGTCTTTCGTGAGCCTGTCTGAGAATCCTTCTTTGATATATTGGGACCGGCAGGGATCGTTGAAGTTCTACCGAGTAGACTTCACCAAGGACTTTATAATCGACAAAAACTGGAATAATGTTCGAGTGAATGTTTTTCTCTATAGATGGGAGGTCTCAGGAGAGTATCGGTTGATTAGCGAAGAGCGAAATCTAGCTTGCAGGTAAGCATCTACCACATTATCACACAAGGCAATGACCGCCGGGACATTTTTCAATCGCCGGCTGGCTGCTCTGACAGGGCTCAACATCTTCAAGCGTCGTCCGCCGGCACACCGCCGCCCGGCAACGTTTTGCCAGCAATGTTACTCTTAGAACAATAGCAGATGATGTGCTATTGGGCCTATGCTCAAGGAAAATCAAGTTTGGAGATCGAGAAATGGGGAAAATTATAAGTCAGTTTATTCTGGGCGCCAGCTTTCTGACATTTGCGTTAGCGGCAACGTCACAGTCACAGCGCAGTTTATCGAAGAAGGCCCCGGTTTGCATTGACAACGTAATTGCGCAAGCCCTTGAACCAGCTCTTGACGAGATTGAGTATAGAAAATCTAAGAATACGAGATACGACTCAGGTGGTGATGACCTAACTACTCGAGATCCTAACCTTGAGTATTTTGTTGAGACTTTTATTCCGCGAGGGCTTCCACTGATTCCTTTTGAGGAAAGCTCCGTCGTCGTGGTTGGAAGCGTCGTTAAGATCCAACCTTATCTTTCAGGTAACAAATCTCAAATTTATACTGAAATAACCGTGCAAGTTCAAAGCCTATTGAAAGGTGATGAGGCCCAATCTAAAATTAAAACCATTGTCTTGGATGAAATCGGCGGGGCGATTCGAATCAATTCCGGAAAGATTGTCCGATATGAAGTTAGGATTGACGGGCGCGGAAATCCATGTGAAGGTAACCGCTACGTTTTCTTCGTAAAGAAAACAGCGACAAATAAGGATTATTATTTTATTAAGGGTTATGAACTTGGTGGAGGAAAGGTATTTACGCTCGACAACGGTGCTAAAAAACTTCTTTCTAAAAAGCACAAAGCCCCAGAAAGTTTTTCAGATGAGAAGACCTTTCTGGAACTAATCCGACGCGAGATTACTAACAATAGCAAGGTTAAATAGACGAGAAAACACGGTCCGGCCTACTTTATTTCGATTTCGATTCCCTGCAGCTGCGATATCTAGTATGACCGTGCATATTACGGCGATGGTTGATCGAGGTAAAGGGTGGTGGGATATCACATCATCACAGCAGGCAATGACCGCCGGGACATTTTTCACTCGCCGGCTGGCCGCTCTGACAGGGCTCAACACCTCCAACGTCACCCGCCGGCACACCGCCGCCCAGCAACGTTTTGCCAGCGATGTTACTCTTAAGACGATGGTAGAGGATTTGTACGTGCTATGCACCCAGAAATCGCAGGATTGACCCCTTATTTCCACGTTGTGCTCATTTGATCGAACTTTTTTGTGCCTTTCCAAGCAGTATTCTCAAAAACCCTGTCAGTTCCGTTACCCTTAGTATTATTTTGCGGGCACTCCAATAATAAACGGTATTCGGATTCACTCACTTTTTCTACACGAAGGCATTCAAGCGGGTTTTTTTTGGGCTTTTCGAAGACGGTGATCCAATGATAAGGGCCTATCTTCTCCACCAGAACTGGTTGAGCCGACGGCGCAGAATAATATGTGAAGAGAACCCATTCCGCCTCTCTGTCGGAAACCAAATAAGCATCGGAAAACGCGTTCTTCTCGACCTCCACCGTCTTACTCCAGTTCTCCCCTGGCAACGTTTCGTAATTACAGCCCAGTTGAAATACGCAAATGGCTATGACACTAATGATCCCGATTAGAATACTCAGTTTTAAGGAACTTGATTGATACATGCTTCTTTACAACCTCATTGCTCCAGCCCCGACATGAGATCGAAGGCGACGTTTACAACGTTATCACACGAGTCAATGATCGCCGGGACATTTTTCACTCGCCGGCTGGCCGCTCTGACAGGGCTCAACACCTCCAACGTCACCCGCCGGCACACCGCCGCCCAGCAACGTTTTGACATCGATGGACTCTCAAAAATAGTAAAGAATGCGGTACGACCTATGCACACAGAAGATCGCAGGAACGACTCCATGGTTTCGAACGAATAAATGCGATATTGCGAGCCTAACCCGATGTTTTCCTGCCTTAGGTCGGACCGGTCTCAGTACGCAATAATTTGTTCGGAAGAGCGCAATCGAGCTGCTTAACGAGGTATTCTTGAAGGGGTGAAATGAGAATATGACTATAACCGAGCTTCGATCCAAATTGGACGCCCTTGGTGTTCCCCACGGGCTTTATTCGTTAGATGGGGTCCTAATCCCTGATCGATTCGTCCTTTTCAACTCCTATGATAGTTGCCACGTCTTTTATCTGGATGAAAGGGGCAATCGAAACAACGAGCAGATATTCGATTCGGAATCTGAAGCCTGTGAATTTGTTTACAAACTCTTTAAGAATTCTATTAAGTGGTAGCGGTGTCGAAGCTCGCATATCACACGAGGCAAGGACCGCCGGGACATTTTTCACTCGCCGGTTGGCCGCTCTGACGGGGGCTCAACACCTCCAACGTCAGCCGCCGGCACACCGCCGCCCGAGAAGGCCGAGCCTGAGATCGAGTCGAAGTGCCGCCTTTTCTTTAAAGGGTGAACCTTTCTTTTTCGACCGGCATCTATTCAGATGGTCTTAAGGATAACGAAAAAAATGCGAATATCTAGAATTCTGGCGGTCGCGGTGGTTGCTCTTGCGGTTTCATTCACGTTTGGTCAAACGGCGGAGCTGCCGAAACGGGACCTGAGCCCGGCGGATACGGAAAGGGTCATTAAGAAAGTAACCGAAAACGAACAGGATTTTCGGGGTGCATTGTCGAGCTATGTTTTTAATCGATTTGCGACGATAAGTATCATTGGGCTCGGGGGCCAAGTTACGGGTACATATCGCCGGGATTCTTACATGACATTTAACGCCGACGGCGGGCGGTTCGAAAAATTGGTCTTTTTTCCGGTGGCGACGACACCTCCGGGCTTTGTTACAGCTGAAGATCTGGAAGACCTCGGGGGTGTTAATCCGTTTGCTCTGGAACCGGCGTATATTAACCAGTACAACATTCGCTATGTGGGAACTGAGCGGATCGATGAACTGAACCTCTACGTTTTCGATGTGACGCCGAAGGTGATCCCCGATCCGAAAAAATCGAAGCAGCGGTTGTTTACAGGTCGGATCTGGGTCGACACGGATGATCTGATGATCGTCAAATCGCGCGGCAAGGCGGTTCCCGAGACCAAGGAGAATAAATTTCCTGTGGTAGAAACTACCCGCGAACAGATCGACGGCAAATACTGGTTTCCGTCCGATGCCCGCTCGGATGATGAGCTGGTATTTGATAATGGAACCGTTATAAAGCTTCGGATGCGGGTCAGATACACGAATTACAAATTGGGCCGAACGGAAGTACGGGTTTTGGACGATGACACGCCCGCTGAGCCCGAGCCCTCACCAACACCGAGAAATCCGTAGTCCGCGGCGAGTCGGATCAGGGCTGCGAAAGTTGGTCAGCGATCGCCATTCGGGTTTGAGCCAGAAGGGCCATAACGTCCTCAGACGTTTTGCCCTCGGTCTCGACCGGCGGCAAGAGTATCATCTCGATCTCCCCCGGGAAGGCGACACCGGTCCGTTTGCCCATCATCCAGTCAGTATTTTTTATTGCAACCGGCACGATCGGGGCCCCGGTCTGCAGGGCCAGATGAAATGCCCCCTTTTTGAATGGCAGCAACTCACCCGGCATCGCGCGCGTGCCTTCTACGAATACGCCGAAGGAATACCCTCGATCCATCACCGCCCGGGCCTTGTTCATCGAGGCGACGGCTTTCTCGGGATTGCTTCGGTCGATCGCGATGATATTAACGAAGCTCATTCCCTGGCCGAACACAGGGACCTTCAGCAGCTCTTTTTTTGCGACAAGGCCCATCTTGGTGCCGGCGCAAAAGAATAGGGCCGCGGTATCGAGATACGACCTGTGATTAGAGGCAAAAACATAGGAGCGTTCAGCGTCGATGCTTTCAAGGCCTTTCACGTTTACGCGAGCACCGCAGGCACGCAGCCAGGTCTTTGCTCCCCACTGGGCCAGCGGATATAGGGCCTCCCTGCGGTCAATGATCCACAAAACCACGAGGGCTGGAGCGCCGATGAGCAAGATCAATGATCCGGCCACGAACCAACACCACCAATATCGAATTTTCCCGGAAATCCGCGATTTGTTAGACTTCTGTACAGGAAAGGTCAATTTCTTGTTTTCGGATACAGCCTCAAAGGAAATCTTCGGCATAACTTTTATTGTTCGAATGAAAGCAGATGCACCGACCGATCAGATGAAATTATGGGCATGAATTGTGTTGAACGTAAACCGGCCGGGTGGGATTTCTTCTCTTGTCTCCCGGCTACGCTCCGTATATACGGCCTTGTGATCGTGTTTGCAGTGGCCGCTGCCGCTCAGGTGCCGAGCCCGCGTTCGGTGCTGGGATTTCACCCGACGGACGATAAGACCATCGCCGACTGGGGACAGATCACAGATTATTTTGCAAAACTCGACCGTGCGAGCGATCGCGTTCAGGTAAGAGAGATCGGCAAGACCACTAACGGCAAGCCGATGATCGCTGCGTTTATCTCCTCGGCGAACAACATAAAGGGGCTTGAGAAATATCGGCAGATCTCGGCAAGGCTTGCGGATCCACGGACGATCAAAGACGGCAGGGAACTGGAGGGCCTGATCAAAGAGGGCAAGACGATCGCTGCGATCTCATGCTCGATCCATTCGACCGAGATCGTTGCGTCGCAAATGTCGATGAATCTCGCTTACGAGTTGGCGACAGCCGAGGACGCCGAAACCAGGGAGATCCTGGACAATACGATACTTCTGCTGATCCCGTCATCAAATCCGGATGGGATCGATATTGTCGCCGATTGGTATCGAAAAACGCTTGGCACAAAAAGCGAGGGCACCGCACCGCCGGAGCTATATCATCATTATGCCGGCCACGATAATAATCGCGATTGGTTTATGCTCAATCTCGCTGAGACCCGGGCCATAACGAGATTATTCTGGAAAGAGTGGTTTCCGCAGATCGTCTATGACGTTCACCAGCAGGGCAAGAATACGGCGAGGTTTGTGATCCCGCCGTTCTTTGATCCGCCTAATCCGCGCCTTTCGCCGTCGATCATTCGCGAGGTTGGATTGATCGGCTACAAGATGGCTGCCGATCTTCAAGCGAGGGGATTGACAGGCGTAGCGACGAATGCCTCGTACGATATGTGGTGGCACGGCGGATTTCGGTCGGCACCTTACTATCACAATTCCATCGGGATCCTGTCTGAGGCGTCGAGCGCGGACCTAATGTCGCCGGTGACAATAACGCCGGAGGACCTAAAAGGGGCCCGGAGCACGCGCGGCCTGCCATCGCTGCTCGAGACGGCGACGAATCATCCGGCGGCATGGAAAGGAGGGCTATGGCGGCCAAGAGACATCGCCGAGATGGAGATGATCGCTTCGCGCAGTTTATTGGAAATGGCCGCGAAGTTCAGGCCGAGATATTTGCGAAACTTCTACGAATACGGTCGCGTGAACCTGATCCCTCAACCGGGCGAACCTCAGGCTTTTATCGTCACAGCCGGGCAGCCGAACGCCGGCACGATCAGCCGATTTCTAGAAATTTTGATGGCACAGGGTATCGAGGTCCACGAAATGAAGCGCGAGCTATGGGTCCAGCACGATAAGGCGGACCCGGAGTTTCACGAGCTTCCGCTCGGCAGCTTTCTGGTTTTTGTGAATCAGCCGCAAAAGAACAATATTCTGAGTTTATTTGAGAAGCAGGTCTATCCGCAGAGGCTGACCGCAACCGGCGAGGCGGAGACCCCGTACGATGTGGCGGGCTGGACCCTGCCCATTCAGATGGGCATCGAATACGAAACGGTTTGGAGTATAAGGGACCTGGAACAACACAGGTCGACCCTGCAGCGCGTCGCGAATATAAATCAGGCGAGAGTTGTAATGAACCTGAATGCGCAGGCAGGTGATTTCGGCAAGCACCCGAATCCGCTGCGAACGAATCCGAGGGTCGGCCTGTACCAGGGATTTCCGGGTTCAATGGATGAGGGCTGGACACGACTGGTATTTGACACGTTTCAGGTGCCGTATCGGTCCGTAACTGATAGTCAAATTCGCGGCGGAAAGCTTGAATTCGACGCGATCATTCTTCCCGCGGACAGCGAGGACGGTATTGTGAAGGGCCTAAGCAAAGACCGATATCCGGAAAAGTTTACCGGCGGGATCGGCGAGGCCGGGATCGAGAACCTGAAAAAATGGGTCGAGGCGGGCGGCACACTGATATGTTTCGATGATTCCTGCGCCCTGGCGATAAAGCATTTCAAATTGCCGATGAAAAACGTCCTTACAGGGATGAAACGCAGCGAATTCTACAATCCGGGTTCGATCGTCCAGCTCGAAGTCGATACGGCATCCCCGCTGGCAAGCCGTATGAATGAGAGGACGGCGGCTTATTTTATAAACAGTTCGGCGTTTGAGATAACGGATGCGGAACAAGTGAAGACCGTTGCGCGATACGCCGACAAGGACGCTTTGATATCAGGCTGGATGCTCGGCGAAAAGTTTGTGAACGGAAAGGCCGCCCTTGCCGAAGCCGCTTATGGGAAAGGCAGGATAGTGCTGTTCGGTTTTCGCCCGCAGCATCGGGGCCAGAGCTGGGGCACATTTCAATTTATCTTTAATGCACTCGAGAAACGGTAATGGACGAGCGACGCATCACGAGCTATATCCTTGAGGCTTTCGATGGGGTCCAGGTGGCAGAAGACGAGGGGAACCTTTTCTTTTATTACGATAACCAGAACAGAATACCGTTTGCGACGATCCTGACATCAAATAAATATGACGCGTATTCCGAGCTTGATCGTCCCGGAGTTTTTCGACTTAGTATCGGGACAGGGAAGGCGACTTACCGAGCAATGTTCCCGGTCGAAAAGATCCCGACAGAGGCAGGTTACGACTTTACTGCCCTCGACGTTTTAATGCCTCATCCTGCATACGGCCGCGTTTACTGGGTCTGTGTGCTTAACCCGAGCGAGGCGACCTTCGACAGATTGCGGCCAATGCTAGCCGAGGCCTACGAGATCGCAGTAAGGAAATTTACGGCGGTCCATGCGGCAAAAGGCCGTTAGGGCCAACAAATCATCGAAACTCTGGATCGCCACTTTTGCTATTATTAAACAATATGAATATTCGCAGTATTGTATTCATCGCCGCTTTCATCCTCTTTTCCGTACCTGGAATCTACGCCGACATCGAGACCGAATCGGGATACGAGCTGTTTCGGCTGCCAGCTGAGCCGCTGATCCGCATCGGGCTATCGACTAATTCCAGCTCAGTTGCGATCACGACCTCAGACCCGTCGCTGGTTGCCGTTAGCCCGGATGAGCCAGCGCGAATGCTCGCGACCACGAGGGTCACCGTGTCGGCACGAGCGTACCGGCCGCCCGAGGTTGAGACATACCGAATCGAATTTCAGGATCTGCCCTCGCAATCGGACGCGGCAGAGCTGGCTAAGGAGATCCGCTCGGCCACCGGCGAGACCGCTCTTGCGAGCATGGATCCGACGACAAATACGTGGAAGGTTTGGGTCGGTACCGTAAAAGAAACGAGTCTGGAGGCAGACGAACTGAAGGCAAAGCTATCAGAAAAGGGTTTCGACGATTCAGTGATAGCAGTCGAGAAAAAAGTGCAGCCATCGTCGGACGCGATCGCACTTTCACAGCAGCTGCGGACCGCCGGCAAGAGCCAGGTTCGCAGTCTGATCAAGCCGACCGGGTCCACGGAAGCCCTAACCGGCCCTGTTGCGTCGAATCTTCGCGAGGTGATCGTGAACGGGCCGAGTCCGGCCGCCAGTTATTCCTCGCTTAAATCCGTCTCGTTCGGTTCGCTCAATGAGCGTGCAACGCCAGTGAGATTGAACGGCAAGGCATATCGAGGGAAGATCGAGGTTTTTGTCAATGATAAAGGCACCCTGACGGTCGTAAATGTGGTCCCGCTGGAAGAATATCTCCTGGGTGTGGTGCCGGCCGAACTTAGTTTGCCGCAGCTGGAAGCTCAAAAGGCACAGGCGATCGCTGCGAGGACCTATGCCATTGCGAATATCGGTGGTTATGGTGCGCAGGGGTTTGATATGGTCCCCACGGTGTGGTCCCAGGTGTACAAGGCCGTGTCGATCGAGACGAAAATGGGTACCCAGGCAGTCCGCGAAACCCGCGGATTGGTCGCCACACATAAGGGTAAGCCGATCACGGCGTTTTACACCTCGACCTGCGGAGGACGAACGGAGAATTCGGAGAACGTATTTGATAAGGCCGAGCCGTATCTTAGAGGCGTAGAATGTTCGCTCGAAGGGCAGCGACACTTTGATCCGTTCATGGTGAAGACGCTGCGTAAACCGGCCAAGTTACGGGACGAGGGCAACCTGGAGCTTGTCAGACTGATGACACTGCTGGCGTCAAACGGCTTTTCGATGATCGCCGACCCGATAACGGATGATTGGCTGGAAGATGTGCCGACGCAGGGCGAGATGTCCAACTGGCTGAATAATCTCGCGACGCGGTTTGGGAAAACGTTTCCCAATGTAAATAAAGATACGGCGAAGCCTGCGGAACTCGCACGCATCCTCAGCGGATATCTTTACAACCCCGGCGATGCCGATTCGCTGCTGAGCGAATCTGATATCAACTACCACCTGGCGTTTGACGATGCCGTCGAGATACCCAGGGAGCGTCGCGCCGAGCTGGCAATGCTGATGCGGGATGGGTATTTTACTGTGCACGCGGACCTGACCCTCAAGCCGAATCGCCCATTTTCCAGGGCCAAAATGCTGAGGCTGATACGCCAGATCTATGAAAAAAGAAAGTGGATGCCGGGGCTGCAGACTGGCACAACCAGGGCTAGTGTAGACGGCAAGCTAATGCTCCGGGTCGGACGAACGGATCGGCCATTGACCATTCGCCCGGATGTATTTCTTTTTCGCAAATTCGGGAACGATCTTTATCAGGTTAGTGAGGCTGCGCTCGTCGGGGGCGAGAACGTCAGTTTTCAAACGGACCCGACCGGTGCCGTGATATATCTGGAGATCAGCCCGACCGATCTGCCAACGGTAGCAGAAAATATGTCGCCGTTCACCAATTGGCAAACTACGCTTAGCGCCGGAGCGGTACAATCGAGGCTCTCCCGATATGTTCGCGGCATCGGCACGCTCTATGATATTAAGATCAAACAGAAGGGCTACTCACGTCGGGCCGTAGAATTAGCGATCATTGGTTCGAACGGAGTCAAATCTCTTAAAGGCGGTAAGATCCGTTCGGCTTTGCGGCTGAGAGAGCAGCTGTTTGTTATGGATAAGCGTTACGGTGCAAATGATCGGGTTGCGAGCTATACCTTCACCGGCCGCGGCTGGGGTCATGGCGTCGGGATGTGCCAGTACGGGGCCTTTGGCTTGGCGAAGATGGGCGTGAAATACGACGATATAATCCGGCACTATTACTCCGGGGTGGAGTTGACGAAATCGTACTAGCCTAATCGCAACTATTTCCCTACTTTCAGCCTTGGCGATTCTGCGTCCTTTAGGCGTTTCCACACGATAGTTATGTTTCCGGCGGCGTCCCTTTCTACGACGCGGAATGCCACGATCACATCACGGCGTTTATCAAATTCCAGCTCGTCGTACCGGATACCGTCGACAGAGCGTATAAAAGTGCCGCGGTACGCGATGGACCGGAGGGCGAATGTGGAGTTTTCTTTTACAGGGTGACCCTTTCGGTACAGGAATCCATCCGCATTGATCCCTTTTACGATCTGGTCGTCGAACCGCATGAACTCATCGCCGTCGCGGACCGGTTTGAGATCGACCAGATACTTCAATCCATTAGTCTCCAGAGTGACAGCTTCGATCGGAACGTCGCCAAGCTCCGCCATGATCACATGCTGAAACACACCGCCGGTTCTGAAAATTCCGTCCAACAAGATCACGTCTGCGAGCCGGGGAAGGCGGTAGCTCTCGGTCCTAAACGAATATGCGGCGCCAGCCCCCGGCATCTTATAGGCGAGGCATTTTTCGCTGGCCACGATCACGTCCGTATCTGAAACACAAGAGGAGTCAGCATTGAACTTTATGATTCCCGTATTCCGCTTCTCAAGAAAATCGGCGTATTCGACGACGAGCGGCTCGGCTGCGGCCAGGATAGCGACCTCATCTTTGCCCGGATTACGATAGATCCCCTTCTTCGGATCCAACAACGGATGACCTTCAACCCGATTTTTTGGGATCATCATCTCGATGGAATGAAGTCGGTCGTATTTCTCGTTATCCGCGCTGATCCCGGGAAGGCTGGCCTGTCGGGAACCTGGCCTGGGCGTCGGTGTCGGAGTAGCGGTAAATTGCGCGATCGCAGTTATATTGAGGAGTAAAACTATCGGAAAAATCATTCTGCCGCACCGCATAACCGCTTGCCTCCTGTGATTACCGCATATAATACCACCGATTCTGTCCGCTCTGACGTTAAATTTGGAGGCGGGGTCCCCGTTATGAGCAGTTCACGTAACAAGGCCGGGATAAAGCCGTTTAATTAGCTGGATCTGGCCCGCGTGATACAGATCATGGGCGGCGGCCCCGATAGCAAGATCGCGAAATGAGGTGCTGCTGCCTCTTGGTATCGCTGATAAGTTGTCATTGAAAACGTTTATCGACGCGATGAGAAGGTCGTGATAGGTTTTCAGCAGTTTGATATCGGATCTGAGGTCGCTAGTAGATGCCGGTGACGGGCGTTCCAGCCAATTTGAACCTTTGAGGCCAAACTTTAATGCCGGGTCACTTGCGAATCGGCGGTAAACTGAATATTTCCAATAGGCAGCGTGGACGATCAACTCCCAGATGTTATGCCGTCCGGACGCGGGCCGCCACGACGCCGTGTCCTCATCGATGCCGCGAATGGAACCGAGCAGATTCGTGCCGTGCCAGGATTTTCGCCTAAACGCCTGCTCAAGCTGGACGATCATCAACTCCTTTTCAGTCATACCCTAGCGAACTCCAACCAGGCCCTGTACCGACTGGATAAGCTTTTCGGTGTCGTAGCCAATGCCGTTCTTGAAGACGATCTCAACGTTATTGATATCGCGGATATTGGCGGCTGGATTGCCTTTTACTATCAGCAGGTCGGCCTGTTTGCCTGAGGCTATAGATCCTATGCGTTTATCCTCGCCGAGAAAGACGGCTCCGTTATGGGTCGCGATCTTAATTGCCTCAACGGGTGTAAATCCGGCCTCGACAAGTAGTTCCACACCACGAAGATCGCCGAATCCGGCAACAACACCGCCATTACCCGTGGGGTCAAGGCCCGTCATAAGCAGCCCACCTGCCTTGGCGAATGCCCGTTCGAATTCCATCGACTTTCGGATCAGAGTGACGATCGGCGAATTGGCGGGCGTCCTTGCCCGCGAGGACAGATATCTGACGCGAGCGTCGTTGGACATAGTGTTGAGCATACGCGGGTTGAGCAATGCCGAAGCTGCGCCGATTCCGCTTTGGGCTACTGGTGCCATTGCCTCAAAAACCGGCAGGGTCGAAGTGAGGGCGACTTTTTTATCGACGAGCGTGCGTATCGTTTCCTGGGCGGCAGGCCCGTTAATATCCAGCGTTAACAAGCTGGCAGTTGCCCCCGGTGGGCATTCGTCCGGCTTTTTGTCGGCAGCATATTCCGAGTTTGCCAACAGGCCGTGCTCAAGATTGTCTATACCGATCTCGGCCGCTTCCTTATAACCGACCGAACAAAGGTGGCCGGTCACCTTGAGATTGCGTTTATGGGCCTCCTCAACGACCGCACGAAGTTCGGCGCGGGAGATGTTCATATAGGCCTTGAAGGAAGTGGCACCCGCGTCAGCCCAGTAATTTACCATTTGGCGAGCGTCGGGCACACCGGTGAGTTCACGCATTACGGGGGTGAAAGAACCCTTTCCTTCCAGGTAGGGTGCGGTAATGTGCATTTTCGGCCCGAGCATCCGACCGGCATCGATCAGCCGCTTCGTTTCGAGGTCGGTATATGGTGCAACGCTGCCCGTGGTGCGGATGGTGGTCACACCCAACGCCAGATACAGCCGCGGAAAGCTGATCGCCATGTCCGAATAGATCGGCGGCGAGCCTCCCTGCGGGAAGAAAAGATGGTTGTGCATCCCCACTAGGCCGGGCATCACTGTGTAGCCTTTGAGATCGAGAACCTTTGCATTGGCGGGGAATGTGGTTGCGGCGGTCGGGCCCAACACGCCGATCTTACCCTCGCTGATGACTATCGTCTGGTCCTCGAGCGGTGCGGCACCGGTTCCGTCGATGATCCGTACGTTCGTAAGCGCGATCAGCGGCCCTTCAACCCGGATAAACTGCCGATCATTCTGCGCCTGCGAGAAGGTCGGACGAGAAATAAATGCCGGCGTGAGCATTAAAGTCAGTACTAATAATATCTTCATCGATTTCTCCCTTTAGAGAACATGCAGCTATACAAGAATTTCTTTTAGCGAATCGACAAAAGTTTATCGCGTTGATCAACGAATGCAAAAATTCACATCAACTTTGGTTGAATCTTCTTATTCTTCGTCCTCTTCGATCTGAGGTGCTCCGGTTTTTACTTCGCCGTGCGTGCGTAGGTAATGCAGATGTTGCCGTTTGGCGAGACCAGGCTGTCGGTCACGTTGAAGGACGCCGGAATCGTGCCGTCCTGGAAGAGTCGTTTGCCATCACCGAGCTTGATCGGCATTATCATCAGCTCCAACGCATCGAGACATGTCAGAACCGGGAGCGGTAGCGACTGGGTTCTTCGGCCGGCATCATGACTAACGTAGAGTGAAATGTCTAGCTTTCAAGCACCCCGGTATTTTTGGTATTATTGTAAATCATCTTTCAAAAACCCAGTCGCTATCGCTCCCGGTTCTGACTCGGTTTGCCGCGATGTCGCCGCCGAAAAAGACCGTCGGCTGCCAATCGCTTGAGGTGCGCTTGTTCGAGGCGACGTACTTCGTCGAGGTCATCACATTCGGCCAGAAATGCGAGTGCGTCGGCCAATACGGCTCCCAAATGTCAAAACGTCTTACGCCCCAACAGCAGATCCACCTCTTTCTCCAGCCGCCTCTGTATCACTTCCCCTGATTCCTCGTCCGTATATCCGAAAAACCACCCGTTCAAACTTGAACCCGTCCTCCGGGCTCGACTGTATGATAACATCGATAGTCATGAATTCAGCTGCAATTACGTTTCTCATTATTTTTCCTATCTAAGTTCAGCCCTTACATATCCGGATGAAAGTGATACTTGATCTTCCAGCGGAATTTGATCGGTCGGTTGCCACAGGTGACCTTCGGTTGATATTGGGATCCGTAGGCTGCTTCGAGAGCCGCTCTTCTCAGCAAGCCGTTCCCTTTCGTCAACTTCGCAAAGACGACATTCCCTTTCTCATCAACAATGGTGTCAACGAGGACCTCGCCGCTGATTTTCAATCGACGGGCGTTTTCCGGGTAGTAAGGTTGGACTACTTTTATCGGACAGCCATCCCAACAATGACCTGAGATTTTTGGAAGAGGCTTTCCAAATTTCTTTATTTGCTCTTCCCGGGCTACTTTGGAGCACGCTGCGACTGCTTCTTCGTCATCCGCAACATCGGCAAAAAGCTTTGTGCGTTCCTCTTTGGTTCGAACCTGAGCGTTACCTGGATATACAGCAAAAGCTAAGAGCAAAAGAGAAAAGAAATATCTGAGCGATTGTAAATACATGTATGTCTTTAGACACCTTGAATCCGAGTAGGTTCCCCGCTTTCCTGCGGAACCAGACACCGAGTTTAATTTAATTAGCTCATCAGCTCTCTTTTCATTCTGACCCTCAAGCCCAAATCGTATTGCCGTTTCGAAAACGTCGGGGTTTATATCTTTTAGAGTTTTGAATCGTATGCAATAGCCGGTCACGACCCCGAGACTGCAGGTGTATATTTCGGCAAGGTATTTTTTGTCTTCGCGTGCCGTGGATATAGATGGTGATCCCGGTTTTGCCCCGCGCTCAGGCCGATCTGATAGAACTCGCTGACCGTTTCGTCGGCGTATTTGTGAGGGCGAGATCCGTACCCGATATCCGGATTGGAAAGCCCTTCGCTTGATGCCGTCCGACCGCGACCGACATCAGGTTGTGACGAAATCTTGCAGAACCACTATTTGAAGTTCCGTTACCCGCTTCCACTTATCGTCATTGGTTATAATTACGTCGGCATTGTGGAGGATTGCAGATGCTATTTGAAGTGCGTCAGGTGTTCGTAACCACGTATATTTTGCCCGTATGTCAGCCGCCTTTTCGCAAACTGTGGCGTCGATATTTGTGAGCGTTATATTTATGGAATTTTTTAGGACTTCGCGGTACTGATCCGCAATATCCTGCATGCCGTCATGCAAAGGCTTGACCAGAACCTCTTGCAAAGTAAGAACACTCGTAATTCCAGTCGAAGCGCCGGAATCTATCGTATCGAAGAGTTCATCGACCAGCGGCAGGTAGGCAGGATTTTCTTCTATGTAATAAATAAGCGGGGCAGTGTCAAAGGCCACACGCCGACCAGATATAAGAGAAGCTAGTTCTCCCACGCATCACGCTCCGCATTTACATATTCCTGGGCGTCCACGCTTTCCCAAATGTCCTTTCCCAATCCACGTAACTCTCTGAGATGACGGCGACCGTTCCGGGCGTCATTCTCGCGAAGGAGAGCTTCTACAAGTCGCTTTCGGTCAGCATGTGGAAGCTGGTAGGCCGCCTCAATCAATGTTTCAACATTAGTTTGCATAACTTCACCTTAGCGAGAATTTTATCACGAATTCTGATTCTCAAGCCCAAATCGTATTGCAGTCAAATCGGGAATCCTCTATTTCTTTTGCGCCTTCGCATCGAGAAAGTCGTTTATCATCGGCACGATCGTTTGTCTGTGATTCATCAGCGTGACATGGGTCGTGTCGGGCAAAATGGCCAATCTCGATGCTGAACGTGCTTGCATGTCGCCGTGGATGTTGCCGCCGCCTTTGAGGCGGTACATTTCGGCGATGTGTTCGAAACGCACGCCGTCGGCGTCGCCGTGGATGAAGAACATCGGTGCTTTGGTGGCCTTGAATTTGTCGGCGCCGAAATCGTACGGTTTCGCAACCATTGCGACGACGTGCTTGACGAAGTCCGGAAACTTGTCAGGTGTCGGGCTAAGCCTCTTGTACTCGGCTTCGATGGGCGAGCCTTTGAATACCTCGGCCGTGAGATTGGGCAGTGCCTCGCGTCCTTCTTTGACCCAGCCGTCGAGGCGGATCACGGCAGAAATGCTGACGACCTTGCGCACCTTCTCCGAATGGCGGATCGCACACTGTATAGCAACGCCGCCGCCAAGGCTATAACCGATTATGTCTGCCTTTGGGATCTTTAGATGATCAAGCAACGCCGAAACGTCGTCGGCAAGGTTCTCAGCAGTAATATCGCGATCGATGTCGGCCGTACGACCATGACCCTGCATTTCTACGGCGATCACTTTCCGCGTTTTGGCGAGTTCGCTGATCCAATCATTCCAGTCACCCGAAATTGCCATGAACGCCCCATGCAGCAACACCACCGGCTCACCGCTGCCGTGGATCTCGTAATACATTTTGAGTCCGTTAACCGGCGCATAGCCCGTCGTCGGTTTTTGCTGCGCCGTGGCGATACCCGATAGGAACGTCATCAAGAGCATCGACATGACAAGTGGTGCTGGCGTATTCCAATTCATAATTTTTCTAATAGTTTTGCCTCCGGGTGATTCGCGATATGCTCTTTGATCTGTTCTTGTACGTTCATATACGCCCTCGCAAGTAAAGAAATGCCACGCCGATTGAGGGAATAAGATTAAATAACAGCGCGGCGGTGCCGAAGCTGAAAAATCGCGGTCTCTTCTTAAGGCTGATTCCAGCAAATATTAAACCGACGAGCGAACCGACTCCAACACCGAGTATTAGCTGAACAATAATCACGAATCCCATCATCGCTCCCGCATTGATGTCTGCATCGTCTAACGGACCCGGTTTTTCCCCAATCTGCCAATACCACTCATATGCGTAGTTTTGGTAGATCGAAATCAAGCCGAACGCTATAAACGGACAGGCCACAGAAAGAAGTGCATAGATCAAATGAGCGTATGAACGACGCGTTGTATTAATCTCGGCCTCGGAACCAGCGCTTTTATTTACATTCATACTTTCCTAATTTCCTTTTGTTTGCCGCCGATAACGTCGCCAGCAGTTCTTCCAGATTTTTCAACTGAGCCTTTGTTCCTTCGACAAATCCGAATTCGATCATTCGCTCGAGGCGTTCGAGGGATTCGTTGTAGATGGAAACGTGAACCGTGGTCTTTCCGTTCTGCTCGCTGAAATTCAGGTCCCAATCGGAGCCGGGCAGGTCTACATTCTCGTCGGCGTCGGCGAATGTGTTGAAGAGCTTGAAATTCGTCTTCGGGGTGATCGAAGTATATTTCTGCAAGACCCAACGCTCGGCGCCTTCGGGGCTGACCATTGCGTAAAATCTCCTGCCGCCAACGGTAAAGTCCATCACCTTTGTCCGTGATGCAAAAGGTTTCGGCGCCCACCACTGGTCGAGCAGTTCCGCGTTTGTATATGCATCCCAGACGAGCGGCAGCCCGGCATCAAACTCTTTGGTTATCGTGACGGTCTTCGTCTCTTTATTAACTATAAAATCCATTTCCATTTTTTTTCTTTTCAACACTCCGTGAACTTTGTGTCTTTTGCTCTGAGCCCTTTGTGTTTAAAAAAAGGCCGCTAAACACAGAGTCCACAAAGGTAAGACACAGAGAACACGGCGGAAAACGGCGGCAATTCTCTAGGACCCTTTCTCTTTTTTCAATACTGCCAGCATCTCATCGAGCTGCCTATAGCTCATTTCCATACCGTCGGTCATGCCAGTTGAGATCGCCGCATCGCGATCCTCTTTCGAGGCAAACTTGATCAAGGTCGCGACGTTCGTCATCCCGCCGGTCTCATTGAAAGTGACGGTGATAATGGACCCACCGTCTCCCATCGACCCACCCATGTTGCCCGGGTCGTAAACTTGCGTATGCACGATCTTCGCGTGCGGGGCGACCTCCAGCATCTCTCCCGTAAATCCGAACTCGACACCGTTTGCGTCATCTCGCCAACGCCAGCGGTACTTGCCGCCGACATCCGTGGTCATATCGCATACCGGCATTGACCAGCCGGGCATGGCCGTTAGCCAACGACGCATCAGGGCGGGTTCGGTATATGCTCGCCACACCATATCGATGGTGCGTCAAAACTACGTTTGATCAGTACTTCCTGGTCTGATGGTGTGCTCACTTCTGCAGGTTTCATTTCTTTCGCTCGTTATTCTCTTGTTGTTTCAACTCTGCAAGCAACGTATCGAGCTGTTCGTAACGCGTCTCCCAGATAATTCGGTATTGCTCCAGCCATTCGTCGATCTCTTTCATTTTGTCGATTTCGAGCTGGTAATAGATCTCACGGCCTTTTTGTTCCTGTCGGATAACATCACACTCCGTCAAAATACGGAGATGTTTAGAAACCGCCTGTCGGGACGTATCAAAATGCTCGGCGATCGCATTCGGAGTCATCGCCTGCAGAGCGATCAAAGCAATGATCGCCCGTCTCGTCGGGTCAGCTATGGCCTGGAAAATATCTCGTTTCATGACTTCGAACAGAATTATGCAACCAAAAGGTTGCACGTGTAAGTGCAACCGAACGGTTTCATGACCACTGCTAAGTTAAAAATTCGAATTGGGTGGTATTATGAAAATCCTATGATCGCCAAAGTCGATGCCAGAAAATGGAGCGTGCTCTCGCTCGCTATTCTTCTTCTTGCATTCGTAGAGCGGGTTCCGGCACAATCGGCATCGGCTGCAAAGGTCGAGCGGGGCTCGCAGACGGCGAAGGCGGGGTTTAAGAATGAGGATGATATCCGCGACAAATTTAACAATTGGCGTACGGATGCCGATGCACGGGCGTGGCTTGTGGCGATGAATTACGAGCTCGGCGATATCGAGTCAGTCCGGGCCGTTAAGCCGCATGGGGAGAAGGCGGATGTTGTGGTTCGGATCCGGCTGAATACAAGTAGTTTTACCGCCGAGACGCAAAGACGCAGAGAGGAGAACTTACGCGACGGTGAGATAGTAGAAGGAATTTCGATCAAGCTGGTGAGTTCGCCGAATGGCTTTAATCAGATCGACAAACGGTGGCTGGCTAACTACGCGAAAAAGTGGAATATGCCGGCGGATGTGGTCGCGGCTTTGAGACTATATTTAGGTGAGGTTCCGCCCAATAAGCCTTCGCGGGATAAGCGCCGAATGTTCCTAAATGAGCTTGAACCTTCTCAGCAGAAGACGGTGATCGATTTTTTTACGGTGAACAAGGAGAACATAGTCTCCGACCTGATCGAGGGTGACGGTGCCGAATCGGCTAAATGGATGATGGTCGCTTTCAAGGCGACGGACAAGCCCAGATGGGTGATAAAATCATCGGCCGACGCAGTACGGCTTTTTTCCGAAGGAAAAGTCGAAATGACGCGTGCCGGCAACCTGAAGATCGGGCGAATTACTATGCAGCGAAAAGGCGGCGATGGAGGCCGCGAGACGGCGAATATGCTGCAGTTCAAGATCAATCCAACGCATTTGTTTGAGGCCAAATGAGATTATCGCGTTCGCAGATCGTCGGGGGGTTGATCGTGCTCCTGATACTTCTGATCTTTGCATTAGGACGGGTATATCTGACGCCAGCCTAAAGTTATCGAGTGAGTTGAATTGCTGGTTTCCCGCTCATGTGAAAGACGATTTTTCCGCCAGCGGCTATCTCGTTGTATGTGATGTAGTTCCGGGCTAGCGTGCGGCCGTTTAGGTCGACTCTGTCAACGTACACGTTGGCCTCGCTTTGGTTGCGGGCCTCGATGGAGAAGGTTTTTCCATTTTCGAGATTTATCTTGGCGGTCTTTACGACCGGGCTGCCGAGGGCGTATTGGCCGGAGCCGGGGGCGACCGGGTAAAAGCCGAGAGCGGTGAATAGATACCACGCCGACATCTGGCCGCAGTCGTCGTTACCGCCGAGGCCGTCCGGTGTCGGCCGATATTGGTTCTTAAGGATCATGCGAACGCGCTCCTGGGTTTTCCAGGGATCGTCGGTCCAGTTGTAAAGATAGGCGACATGGTGCGAAGGCTCATTCCCGTGGACGTAATTGCCGATGATGCCTTCGCGGGTGATGTCCTCCGTCCCGGCAAAAAATTCGTCCGGTAGGTGCATCGTGAATAGCTCGTCGAGAAAGGCGGTGAATTTCGTCTTTCCTCCCATTGTGGTGATCAGGCCGTCCGGGTCGTGTGGCACATAGAGGCCGTAATTCCAGGCATTTCCCTCGATAAAGCCCTGTCCTGAGGTCGAGAGGGGGTCGAATTTTTCGCGGAACTTGCCGTCGCTCATTCGCGGCCGCATGAAGCCGCTCTCTTTGTCATAAACGTTTCGCCAGTTCTCGCTGCGTTTGATGAATTCTTCGTATATCGCCGTCCGCCCGAGTTTCTTTGCGGCCTGCGCGATCGCCCAGTCGTCGTAGGCGTATTCGAGCGTTTTCGAGACCGACGACGAATTCTTGTCCTCGGGCACGTAGCCCATTTTCATGTAGTACTCGAGGCCATCGTAGTATTTGGTGCGGGCGGTCTGGGCCGAGGCTTCGAGTGCTTTGATCGCCTCGGTTCCCGTCAGATTTCCGGTCACGATCGCATCGGCGATGACCGAAACGCTGTGGTAACCGATCATGCACCAGTTCTCGTTGGCATAGTGCGACCAGATCGGCAGCATCTTGTGAACGCTCTGGTCGTAATGAGCGATCATCGAGCGGACCATATCGCGGTTGCGGTCCGGTTGGATGAGATTTAGCAACGGATGCAAGGCGCGGTATGTATCCCAGAGGGAGAAGGTGGTGTAGTTCACCGGTGCCCTGGAAACCACCGCTCCTGAGATGAGCGGTTGCCCGGGTTTCTTGACAGACCCTAGATGCTGGATATTTGGAACATTCTGATGAATGTTTTGATCGATGCCCTTATACTTGCCATCGGTGTCCATATAAACCGTCGGGGCGAGGAAGGAATGATAGAGAGCCGTGTAGAAATTGATCATCTCGCCGCGGTCGAGGGTCGTTGCATCGATCCGGGCAAGTTCGCGGTTCCATAAGGCCTGAGCTTCGCGCTTTGTTCGCTCAAAATCCCAGTGCGGTATCTCCGCTGTCAAGTTAGCCATCGCTCCCGCGGTCGATACGGGCGAGAGGGCAAATTTGATCTTTACCTTCTCATCCTTTTGGGTATCGAAATCAAAATAGGCCCGGATCTGTTTTCCCGCGGCCTCGGGGAAATTGCGTGTTTGGTCGAATTTTCGCCAAAATCCTTGATAGTCGACCTTGCCAAAATTCCGGAATCCATAGCTTTTGAATGGCTTGGAAAACTGCATCGCAAAATACACGGTACGGGTGCGGGCCCAGCCGTTAGTTTGCCGGTAACCGACAACGGTGTGGTCGTTCTCGACGCGGACAAAGGTCCAGACGTTCTTGTCCTCGTAATTGTAAATGCCGTGCATCAGGTCGAGGATGATGTGCGAATCCGCGGAGGCTGGGAACGTGTATTGGTGAAAGCCAACGCGGGTCGTGGCGGTCATCTCGGCCCAGATATTATGGTCTTCGAGCAGTACCTTGTAATAGCCCGCCTCGGCCGTTTCGTTTGCGTGTGAAAATGCCGCGCGAAAGCCGCTCGCAGGATCGTTCTTCTTGCCCGGTTCGAGCTGCAGCGGCCCCACCGTCGGCATCACGAGAAAATCCCCGAGGTCAGAATGTCCCGTGCCGCTGAAATGTGTGTGCGAGAATCCCACTATCTCACGGTCGTCATACTGATAACCGGCACAGTATTTATACGCGTCCTTATTGTAAACGCCATTAATATTGTGAGGCTGCTGGTCGGTATCCGGCGATAGCTGAACCGAACCAAAGGGCACCGTCGCCCCCGGATATGTGTGACCCATTTTTTGGGTACCAATCAGGGGGTTGACGTATTGGATGTAGTTCGCGGTCTGCGGCGTGACCGCCGCGTGGAGCGATGCGATGGACAAGAACACCAGGATTATCTTCATTTCGTTTACCTGCTGAGTGTACGAGGTTGATGGGCATCCTCATCATATACACAACCGACGGAAAATAAAACCACCTGACCCTTTGCGATCTCGTTTAGAATCCGCTGTGGTAACCTGAGCTTGTAATGAGCTCCTCTCCATCTAATAAGCCGATCTACGCCATCACAGGCCCTACTGCTTCCGGTAAAACCGCTCTTTCTGTCCAGCTTGCGCTCGAGATCGGCGGTGAGGTGGTTAATTTCGATTCGGTCCAGATCTACCGCGGCATCAACATCGCGACAGCAAAGCCGACGAAGGAGGAAATGCGGGGCGTGCCACACCATCTGATCGATTATGTCGATCCGAATATAAATTACACGGCGGCCGACTGGGCTAGGGATGCGATACCGGTTATCGAAGAGATAGAGGAACGTCGGGTGCCCATACTTGTGGGTGGTACTGGATTCTATCTTAGAACGTTAAGAAAGCCGCTGTTCGACAGCCCGCCGACCGATGCACAACTGCGTGAGAGGCTGCGGATAATTCACCGGAAAAAGGGAGCCGAGCATCTGCATCGACTATTGTCCCGCCTAGACCCCGTCGCGGCCGACAGGCTCAGTCCCAAAGATTATGTCCGAACGATCAGGTCAATTGAGGTTTTTATGCAGACGGGGAAGCGGATCTCGTCGCTTCAGCCTGAGAGGGCAGAACCGCCGCCATTTGCCGACCGGATACAGCTATTTGTGCTCGACCCGCCTCGCGCTGAGCTGTACGAGAAGATCAATTTACGGACGGAGCAACATTTTGCGAGCGGGCTGGTTGAGGAGGTAACGGAATTGCTCGCCTTCGGTGTTCGCCCTGATACTAACGCTCTGGGAGCTCACGCATATCGCCGGGTATGCGAATACCTGAGGGGCGAACGTGATCTAGTCTCAGCGATCGAGAAATCAAAGCAGGATGTCCGTAACTATGCCAAACGTCAGTTGACTTGGTTTCGTCGCGAGTCGGGTGCTGTGTGGTTTCGAAGCTTTGGGGACGACGAACAAGTGGTGGGCGATGTGCTTCGGTATGTTAAGGCCCATGAGGCCGAAATCTCTTGTCGCAACGCTTAAAATTGTTTATACTCTTCATTTACCATCATTGGTTTGTTTATATTGATTGAGGAGTGTTATGGAAAAGCAGGCCGCTCAGAACATCCAGGACGCCTTTTTGAACTCGGCAAGGCGGGAGAGGATCACCGTAGTCGTTCATCTTTTGCCCGGGGCGACATTATCCGGCCGCATCAAGAGTTTTGATAAATTTTCCCTTTTGCTCGACGTCGGCGGGCCGGATGTATTGATCTTTAAGCACGCTATTTCCTCCATCACACAGGAACGCCGACCGGTACCTGCGCAGCAAGCTTGAGCGGAAAATTCATAACTTTCGAGGGGATAGACGGCAGCGGAAAATCCACACAAGTGGCTATGCTGGCCGCCTTCCTGCGTTCGCATGACGTCGACGTGATCACCACGCGGGAACCCGGCGGAACACCGCTTGGCGAGAAGCTTCGTGAAGCGTTCTTAGAGACTAGCGAAACCGTTTCTCCCATGGCCGAGCTTCTGGCGTTCGCCGCGGACCGGGCGCAGCATGTCGAATTCCTGATCCGGCCGTCGCTGGAACAGGGGGCGGTCGTGATCTCCGACCGGTTTGCCGACGCAACATACGCATATCAGGGCGCGGGACGGGGCTTTCCGGAAGAAAAAATCCTGCAGGTGATCGATCTTGCCACGGGCGGGCTAAAACCCGACATGACGATCTTTCTTGATATTCCGGTCGAAACTGCAACAGCCAGAATGGCATCGCGTGATGAATCGTTTACCGTTAAAAATCGCATGGATGAGGAAAGTCCCGGCTTCTATACCCGAGTTCGGAAAGCGTATCTGGGCGTAGCAGAACGAGAACCACGAAGGTTTATTGTTATCGATGCCACGGGCCCGGTAAATGAAATTCACGAGAAGGTCGTCAAAACGGTAAGCGAATTGGTAGAAGGGTGAAAATCTCCAACGACCGCGGTCATCCGATCCGAATTTATGTTTTCAAGATTGGTCGGCAATGCAAATGTAAAACAGACGCTTCAGCGTTTAACTGCAAAAGGGCGTATGCCCAACTCAATGCTTTTGAGTGGGGACGAGGGGGTGGGTAAACGCCAGTTTGCGATCGAGATTGCAAAGTCTTTCGTATGCACGGACCCCACCGGGGGCGAAGCATGTGAGGTCTGTGCTGCGTGTCGACGAGCCGAGAAATTCACCTTTCCCAAAGATGACGATAAGGATGACCATGAACGCGTTGTGTTCAGCGATCATCCCGATGTTGGGATGGTCATCCCCTATAATCGCAACATCCTTATCAAAGCCATACGTCATCTGGAATCTGAGGCGAACTACCGGCCCTATGAGGCCGAAGCCAGAATATTCATAATCGACGAGGCCGACAAGATGGCCGATCCGGCAGCGAATGCGTTGCTAAAGACCCTGGAAGAACCCTCGGCAACCACCTATATCTTTCTCGTGACCTCGCGGCCGGATAAGCTCCTTCCTACGATCCGGTCTCGATGTCAATCACTCCGGTTTGCACCTGTCCGTGCCGAGAAAATTGAAGAGTTCCTGATCAATGAACGGGCCTTCACGCATGATGAAGCGCGTTTAGCGGCCCGGTTATCCCGAGGCAGTATCGGCAGGGCGGTTTCGATAAATGTTGAGGAGTTCAGAAAACGTCGCGAGAAAATGATGGGCGTTGTGTCGAACGCGATCGAGAACGGCGGCGTTGCGGCTTTGCTGAGGACTGCTGAGGAAATGAACGATGTGAAAGACAAAAGTTCTTTCGAAGAAAACCTGAATGTTCTTCAGTCGATCATTCACGATGTATGGACACTCTCAGTGACTGGGGAAGATGCCCGACTAGTTAACACCGACTTCGCCGATGACATAGGCCGTCTTGCAAGAAATGCAGGACGAGCAGACCTTGTAGGCTGGATGAGATCGATCGACGATGTCCGGGAGGATCTTAAGATAAATATCAATCGAAAGATCGCCGCCGATGCTCTGTTTGTCTCGATGGCCGGTGTCTAGGACGAGCCCAACATTTAAATTGGATCTGAAGTTCAGTTAAGCTACAATCTCCGCATGCGCAGACTTATATCGATCGCCGTCATCCTGCTCTCCTGCATGATCGCTGGCCAAAGCCAAACGCCGCCACTGCCAAGATATCAGGTGCCGGACCTTAATGGCCGGACGACGCTGCTCATCAAACCGGAGCTGACCGAGCAGGATCTGGTCGACGGTGCTGACGGCAGCACGGTGGCGTTGAGGTTGATCGTCGATACGGAAGGGAATGTGACCAGCGCGATCTGTCCGACGACCTGCTCACCAACGATGAAAGTGGCAGCAGAGAACGCGGCACGGCAATCGAAATTCCGGCCGCTGATCGTCAATGGCGAGGCTGTGCCATTTTTCGGTTCTTTGCAGTACACTTTTGCCTTCGGCCGGGTAAATTGGTTTGCTTTTGGGACTTCGCTGAAGTCAGCATACCTATTTGACAACATCTCGCTTGGGCCGCCTGCGGCACACCTGACCACGGAATTTGGAGAGGAAAAGTCACGGCTTTTGGCCCTTGACCGCCAGGGCGTGACTCTTGAAACCCGCTGGAGCACTGTCAGAGAAGTGGTCAAAGCGTTAAAAGGTAAGCTAAAACCGCGAGAAGCGTGGCTTTTTGATCTCGGCCTTACCCTCAGGGAAGTCACGTTCATAACCGTGCTGAGCGGTAAAACGGACAGGGCTAAGCTGCAGAAGGCTTTTCAGGCATTAGGCCCGATAGTGCATTCGGCGCCGGCTGAGATTCCGTCCGAGTTGGTGAGCGAGATCAAGGCACTTACGACTTATACGGTGCCTCTGGATACGTCGGAACAGGAACTTCGGCAGGCGGTGCGGCAGATGACGATGAAGATAAGGCCTGCATTCTAAATGATGACACCATCGAATTTCATAGAGGATCAGTCAGCAGGGGCGCCTAAATGGCCCCTTCGATCGGTTCATAAACGAGCCCTCGCAGCGGCCGGCGTCGGAGCGATGGGTATCGGTGCGACCCTTGTCTACCTTTTTGATCCGACCAAATCCACCCTTTTACCTGTCTGTCCGTTGTTCGGCCTCACTGGATTTGCGTGCCCGGGCTGCGGCATGACGCGCGGATTTCACGCTCTTTTTCGCGGCGATATTATTCCGGCGATAGATTTTAACGCACTGATCCCGATCTGGGTCGTTATCTTTTCCTGGGTGTTTTTGTCACTGGCCTTAACTGCGGTCCGCGGGAAAGGGCTGCCGATGTGGCCCACATACCCTAAGTTTTTGTGGGCATTTCTGTTCGTTGTGTTCGGGTTTGGGGTGCTGCGGAACGTGCCGGTTTGGCCATTGACGATCCTCTTTCCGTGATCAGGTGATCTGCACCAGCGGTTGGCTGTCAAGAAGGCCCTTTGCGGAAGAACCTTCCTTTCTAAGCAATTCTACTTCCTTAACAAATTCTTCGACGATGTCGGCTCCGGCCACACGCCGCATCGGAACGCCGTCCTTGAAGATCATGCCGACGTTGCGGCCGAAGGTTATACCAAGCTGCGAATCATGGGCTTCGCCGGGGCCATTTACCGCACACCCCATTATCGACAGGTGGAGTGGTTCCTCAACATGAGCAAGGCGGCGTTCGACCTCGGTGACGATCTCGACAAAATTATCTATATCCAGTCGTCCGCAGGTCGGGCAGGCAACTACGGTGACCCCGCGTTTTCGCAGCTCGAGCGATTTAAGGATCTCCCAGGCGACGCGGACCTCCTCATGCGGCTCAGCCGCGAGTGAAACCCGGATCGTGTCGCCGATGCCCTCGTGCAACAGGATACCCAAACCCATCGCCGATTTGATCGTGCCTCCGAATGGCGTCCCTGCCTCGGTCACTCCGAGATGCAGCGGATAGTCGACCTGACCCGCCATTAGCCGGTAGGCGGCCACCATTCGGTTTACGTCCGACGCTTTGAGCGAAATGATAGTGTCGCTGAAGCCGAGATCCTCGAGAATTCGGATATGCCGAAGGCCCGATTCGACGATCGCTTCCGGCGTTGCGGTCCCGTACTTTTTCAACAGGTCTTTTTCGAGCGATCCGCCGTTGACTCCGATGCGGATAGGGACCTTTTGGGCCTCAGCCGCGCGGACGACTTCGCGGACGCGATCGATATGGCCGATATTGCCGGGATTGATACGAAGTTTGTCGATGCCGGCGTCAAGGGCCTTCAGAGCGAGCTTATAGTGAAAGTGAATGTCGGCGACGATCGGGACGGTCGTACGTTTGCGGATCTCGTACATCGCAGCGGCCGCATCATCGTCGGGCACAGCAATGCGTACGATTTCACATCCGGCCTCGACCATTTCTTCGATCTGCCGGACAGTGCCGTCGACGTCGGTGGTGTCGGTCTTCGTCATCGACTGAACGACAACCGGTGCACCGCCGCCGATCTGGATGTCACGGACCATTACTGCTTTTGTTTTACGAGCCATACACTTGCCTTGTCTTGAATGGCTCCATAGCCGTTAAACATTTCAGATCTGAGATTCTAAATTTGAGAAAAAATAATAAAAACCAAGAACGACCCTATAATTTCGCTTCCGGGTCAGTCTGACGACGGATCAACCAGTTTTCGTGCCTTGCCTTGAAATCAGCCATCTCCTGATCGAATTCATCCAGTTCGTTCTTTCGCGTCACCCTCGTCCGCTCTTTCTCGGTTAGAAATTTGACGCCTTTGATATCTGAGTTCTTGAGCGACTCTAGCCAACCATGAAGCTGTTTGGAAATATTGATCGCCTGCCCTGTCAAATTTGAAATTTCAGATCTGAGATTTGAGAAACGGTCCAGGCCTTCACACAGCCGAATCATCGATCGGGACTCGCCTGCAGAACCACGAGCAATGTACAGAAAATGGATTAGCTCTGCCGTTGTGCCACGCTCAAATCCTTCGGCTATATTATTTGAGATCGACAAGCTAGCCCGTTCAAGCTGATTCTTTGTGTCACCCAGCCCGTGAAAATCAGCATTCGCGGTGAACTCAAAAACCCTGAGAGCAAACGAAATTGCGGCATTCCATACCGGTAGTTCTTCAAAGGTAGAGTACTTCATCGCTAGGCTTTTGCCCGGAACCCATCAATTGGTGTCGACGACCCGCAGACTAAGTCGATTGTGCATTTCAGATCTGAAATTTCAAATTTGAAATTCCATTCCTGAAAACTCCATTCCCTACTAATTCCCGACCAGACGCGAGACGTCAAAGAAGATGACGGTAACCATCAGGAGCAGCACGATCGCGAGTCCTGTGAGCTGGATACGCTCGCGAGCGACCATTGAGAGCGTTTTGCCGAACCAGGACATTACCTTCTCGATGCCCAGCATCATTATCTGGCCGCCATCCAGCATCGGTATCGGAAGAAGATTCATTATTCCGAGGCTGAGGCTGATGTACATAAGGATCGAAAGCAGGCCGAAAAATCCGCTCGCGAAGACGGTGGTGATGATGATCTGACCGATGCCGATCGGACCGGAAACAGTGTCACGCGCTGAACGCTCGCCGGTGCCGACCTGGCCGAGAGCGCGGCCGGTCAACCGGAGGATCCTCATATTTTGATCAACGGCTGCCGCAGCTGCTCCGAATACGCCGACAGATTCACGAGCGGTCATCAAATTCGGATCGAAGGCGATGCCTATACGCCAGTCACCGTCCATATTGACGGCACTGGTCATGATCTCGGTCCGTTCACCGTCCCGGTTGACGGAAAGCTTGATCGGTTGATCCTTGGCCTCGTTGACCATGATCTTCATTTCCTGGCTGTTACGGATCACCCTGTCATTGACGGAGGTGATCCAGTCGCCTTTCTGCAATCCTGATTGTGCAGCGGGCATCGTCGGATCGATAGAACCGACGACGACCGGCTCGGTGCCCGCGTCCGGTGCCATATCGAGAAATCCGCCCGACTGGCCGTTTTCGGTTACCTTTGTCGGGGCGATCGTCAACGAGCTGCGCTGACCCTCACGCTCAACGACGATCGGGATCTCCTTTTCCGGATAAAGAAGAGCGTCATCTTGTATCCTAGCCCAAGACGGGTTCTCAATGCCGTCGAAACTAACGATCCTGTCGCCGGGCTTAAGGCCTGCTTTATCTGCAGCACCTTCCGCCTTTACAAACCCCACGATCGGCGACGGGTTAGCCGGTACCCCGTACATTAGAGCGATCGTGAACGGAATAGCCAGTGCCAGCATGATATTCATGAATGGGCCGCCGATCATGACAAGAAATTTCTGCCATCGCGGCCGAAGCTCATAAAGCTCGGACTGCGGCACGGGTTCGCCCTCGGAAGCACCGCCCTCGAGCGGAGCAGTTACCTCGTCGCCGTATAGCTTTACATATGCTCCCAGCGGAATGGCCGAAATACGGTAATCCGTATGGCCGACCTTAAAACCCCAGATACGCGGCCCGAGTCCGAAGAACGAGTACGCCTCGATCCGCATCCCAAACATTTTGGCGATGATAAAGTGGCCAAATTCGTGGATGTTGATCGCGACACCGAGAACGAAAACGATTGCTAAAATTGAGATCAGAATATCGGGCATTTAAATAATTCCTTTAGAAAACACTAGCCGTTTAGAAACACAATGCTCCCTCACAGTTGTCAGTAAAGTGTAAGACGGTGCCAAAGGCTAGTCAAACTAGATCATAACGGCGGCGGGCTGTGCATTTGCCCTGAAAAGCTGCTGTGCCGCCGCTCGGGCATTCCGGTCGGCCGCGAGTATTGCGTCAATACTACTCACCTCGGTCGAAGAATGAGCACGCATGACCTCTTCATTGATCCGGGCGATCTCAGGAAGGCTTATTCGACCGTCAAGAAACGCCTGGACGGCAACCTCATTGGCAGCGTTCAAAGCTGCAGGCGTTGTGCCGCCCGCCCGAAGGGCCTCATATGCCAGCCGAAGGCACGGAAAACGGTCAAGATCAGGCTCGGAAAAGTCGAGCCGGCTGAGCCTCGTCAGGTCCAGAAGCGGCGTGCTGCTTTTGCGTCTTTCCGGATAAGTCAGGGCATATTGGATCGCGTGACGCATATCCGTAACCCCCAACTGTGCGATGATCGAACCGTCGACCATTTCGACCATTGAATGCACTATCGACTGCGGATGGACCACGACGGAGATCTGATCGGCTTCGAATCCGAAGAGCCATTTGGCCTCGATCACCTCGAGACCCTTATTCATCAGAGTGGCCGAGTCGATCGTGATCTTCTCGCCCATTTTCCAGTTTGGATGGTCTAGTGCCTGCTCACGGGTCGCGTCGGCGATCTCCGCGGCCGTCTTGTCGCGAAACGGGCCGCCTGAAGCCGTCAGGATCAAACGGCGAACCTCACCTCGCATTTCGCCGCGCAGGCATTGATGGATGGCGTTGTGTTCGGAATCTACAGGCAGTATCTCGGCCCCTGA
This sequence comes from Pyrinomonadaceae bacterium, assembly GCA_041745615.1. Taxonomy (GTDB): domain Bacteria; phylum Acidobacteriota; class Blastocatellia; order Pyrinomonadales; family Pyrinomonadaceae; genus OLB17. The sequence goes on from JBGTIP010000016.1 coordinate 31,003, forward strand.
ACTTTCGGCGGCGGCCGTCATTAACTCGCCAGCCATAACAAGCGTTTCCTTATTTGCCAAAGCGACGCGTTTGCCGGACTCGATAGCTCGCAGCGTTGGAACGAAACCCACGGCCCCAACTGTTGCGGAAACGACAATGTCAGCAACAGGGTGAGTTGACACCGAGATCATCCCGGACTGATTCAGTTCAATTTTGGGCAGCGTCGCTCCGAGAGCGTGCAGTTCGCGCTCAAGGACGTCAGCACAATCTTCATCGTCGCAGGAAACAAGTTCGGGCCGGTATTCGGCGATCTGCCGGGCAAACTTCGGCATGTTGCGACCGGCGGCCATGGCAACCACGCGGAAATCCTGTAAATGGTCAATTACCTGGAGTGTGCTGCAACCGATCGATCCTGTGGAGCCTAATATGGAGATGGCTTTCATAACACATTGAAGAAGGTTAGGTTAACACATTGTGGAGCTCTTGGCGCACTCGCGAAGTTTCGTGATCGGAAGGCGATGGCAGTTCCGATCAGGATGCCTCAAGCTTAAACTCGAAAAAAAGCTATCACTGAAATTCGTTGGACTTCTTACACTAGAACTACCGCGGTTGAACCAATCTATTCTTTAAAAGTGTCCCAGCGTGGGACACTCCAGATGACGCTTAAGTGCCGCCGCATCAATAGTTACCGACCACTTCGAAGTGTCCCGCAATTTGAGCGAAGTTGGGAATACGCTAAATCAAAATTCGGAAATCGTAGATCCGACATTGGCGAGAACCATTGACCTAACCGTTTTTGAACTGAGTCCAGGACTGCTCAGCTTGATCTAAACCCTCAACCTCGAAATCGAATTGTTTCAAATATCCTCGCGGCCCTAATTTCCGCGTTCCACAAAATGCTAACTTAGGTCCACGATCAAGTCGATACCGTGTGGCGTAAATGTCACATTTGGCGTAAATGTCTCAAAAAAACGGGTCCGCGAGACACGTGCCCGTAGGTTTCAACTTTTCTGCTTAGGTTCGACGGTCGAATTGAATTCGTAAGGTGCCTCTGTCGGATCACTTTGCTTACGGCCGGCGACGCGTTTTTCCTCGAGAAATCGATTGAATGCATCGGTCCGGTTGCGGGGTATGCTGAGCGTATTCCATTCGGATGAACGGAGGTGTTTGGCAAGGAATACTATTTGGCCAATATGATACGTGTAGTGTGTGAGTTGACGATTTAGTGCCTCGATCACCGTATGGGGCTCGCCTCGAATAGTTATTGTCCTTTCGAAATCGGTTTCGTTGAGAGGCTCAACCGCCTTGAAAAGCGTTTGCCAGCCGGTTTCCCAGAATTGCATTAGGTACGACCTAGTATCCTCGGCATACAGCTCGAATTCCGTATCCCGCATGCGGTCAGGTTTTTCCCCGTCCGTTGTCAGAAAGTGGCGCCAGCGGGAATGAAGGTTGCCGGCGATGTGTTTAACGATCACGGCGACGGAATTCGACTCGGGGTCAATTACAGCGAAAAATGCTTCATCCGTGAGTTGCTCGATCGCACGTTCCGCCATTTTCTTGTAATTGCGGAATGAGCGGAGAACATCGGCGTGGTATTGGCTGCAGAAAGGATCCATCTAGAAGTTATCCAGCGAATAGCTGACAGTTAGCATCATCCCAATATTTTGCCTGCAGCGATGCTGCGGGATACAGTTTCCTGTTCGCCGGAACGCATATTCTTGAGCGTCACCGTGCTTTCGGCGATCTCGGTTTCGCCTAGTACGCAAACCCATGGCACGCCGATCGTGTCGCCATATTTCATTTGTTTGCCCAGCTTATCGGGCTCTGGGTAGACGATGACGCGGAGGCCGTCCTTACGAAGGCTGCGGGCCAGGTCGAGGGATTTTGATATCGACCCTTCGTCCCAAATCGTCACCATTACGTCAGCGGGAGTCGCGTCGGCGATCTCGGGCGGGAACATTCCGAGCTCTTCCATGACGACGATGATGCGTTCGAGTCCGAGTGAGAAGCCGCAGGCGGGTATCTGCTCTTTACCGAACATTCCGATCAGGCCGTCATATCTTCCGCCGCCGCCAAGGCTGCCTGCGAGGTCAGGCACATTTATCTCCATGATCGCACCTGTGTAATATGAAAGGCCCCGTGCCAAGCTCGGGTCTACTACGATCGGAGCCTTGTCTGAGTACTTGAGTATCTGGCCGATCTCAGAAAGCACCTCGTTGCTTACGATATTGATCAGATTGCTGACGATGGTTCGGTTAATATCGCCCTCGCCGAGAAGTATCTCCTGAGTTGTGGCAAATATCTCCATGAGCATCGTCGAGGCGGTTTCGCTTATACCTCGGGACAAAAGCTCTTCTGTGACTCCCTCGACGCCGATCTTGTCCAGTTTGTCGATCGCAACGAGAGCTTCGGATTGAAGTTCGGAGGGAACTCCTGCTGTATCCAGAATGTCGGCGAGCACCTGTCTGTGATTTAGCCGGATCGTAAAATCCTCGAAGCCGAGACGTTTCAGGATCTCGCTGACCGCTGACATCATTTCACCTTCGATAACCATCGAATTTGAGCCAATCGCGTCGACATCGCACTGGTAGAATTCGCGAAAACGGCCGCGGGCCGGGCGGTCAGCACGCCAAACCGGTTGTATCTGATAGCGTTTGAAGAATTTAGGGAGGTCGTTCCTGTTGTTCGCAACGACCCGGGCGAGCGGCACGGTCAGATCGTATCGGAGCGCCAGATCGGCAAGCTGATCGTTGCCAGACAGCTTTGAAGCCGAGGACTCGAAGCTTGGATTCGAAAGGCCTCCCTGGAGCTTTTCACCGCGTTTGAGGATCCTAAAAATTAGCTGATTGCCCTCTTCGCCGTACTTGCCCATGAGGGTCTCGATGTTCTCGACGGCGGGAGTCTCGAGGGGCTCGAAGCCGTACGATTCGTAGACCTGCTTGATAATGCCGATGACGTATTCGCGTTTGCGTACGTCGGCTGGGAGAAAGTCGCGCATGCCGCGGGCTGGGTTGGTTGAAGCCATAAACTGGTAGTTTACCGCAGAGACGCCGAGACGGTTAGGACGCAAAGAAAATTAGCCGCGGATGAACACGGATTACGCAGATCAAAGACGTTCAAGGCATTCCGATTATCCGCGTCATCCGCGTCCATCCGCGGCCAAATAAATGCCTTTTAGCTCGACGTAGTTTTTCCAGGAGCGGTCGAGGTAAGCGAGTTCGTCATCTGTTAGTTCTCGTTTAACTTTGGCTGGTGAACCGAGCACGAGTGATCGCGGCGGGATCTGTGTTCCAGGCGTCAAGAGGGATCCTGCACCTACGAGCGAATTGGCCCCTACGCGGACACCATCCATTAATATCGCTCCGATACCTATTAGGCAGCCGCTCTCGACGTGGCAGCCGTGCAGGGTCACCCGATGCCCGACCGTGATCTCGTCTTCCAGGACAGTCGAATGCGTTTTCGAGCTAACGTGAATGATCGTTCCGTCCTGAATATTTGTCCGCTCTCCGATCCGGATAAAATTAACATCACCGCGGATGATGGAGCCGAACCAGACGCTCGAATCCTCGCCGATCTCGACATCGCCGATAATGATCGCGTCATCGGCTATGAACGAGCTCTCATGGATCGTAGGAAATTTGGAAGTGAATTCTTTTATCATTCCCGACGTGGATGCTTGTTTTGATATTAATCTATAAGTCGGTATTTCGGCCGGAGACGAATTGATTTCCAAGCTCGACGATTTCGAAAGTTTCAAAGAGGCGTAGAGCGGCCTGGAAATTCATTCTGAATGAGACCATCAAGTCTCGATTGATGATATTGCCTGTGGAAACGATAAGGAGCTTCTGTGGCAGACCAGTCAATAACTTCATCTTGAGAAAGTCGCTATCTTTCGATACCAAGATACGATTTTCCTTCGTTACGAATTTTACTATCTCACTGTCCGAAGTACGGTCTTTGTCGATCAGATCGAGGGCATGAGTACAATCATGGCCCTGTTCTATAAGCCACATTTTCAGTGTGGGTGGTAACTGTGCATCGACAAAAAATCTCATTATGCAGCAAGGGCCGCTTCGATACTGTTAACCCTAACGAGTTTTGTGGCGAACGCCAAACAGGCGTGGATGTCATCCTCTTCCAGCGAGGGGTAATCCGCCAGTATTTCGGCATTAGACATCCCTGCAGAGAGAAGATCCAGGATCAGCTCTACGGGATACCGCATGTTCCGGATACTCGGTTTACCAAAACAGATCTCCGGATTCATAGTGATGCGTTTTAATAAATTTTCGGATTCCATTACCCTAAATTAACACAGAAAAGCTCCTGAACGGATCTTTTATCTTCCTAGTTTCCGCTTGAGAGCGCCATAGACATGTTCGAGTTCGTGAACCCTAAGAAGTTTAGCTACAAATAGAAAGGACAGACCGCCTGCAGCAATCGGTACGAACGCCTCGACCAGGCGAATTAGAAAATTCTTTTCAACGAAATACCCGGTGAGATATCGGTAACTAAAGTAGCAAACAACCGACAAAACGATCGAGGCAAACAATATCTTAATAAATGCCGCACCGATGTCTCGCCCGTTAAGCCGGTTGATCTTTCTCCGCATGAGGAAGGTCAGGGCGAAAAAATTGACCAGAGCAACGGTCGAGGTTGCCAGGGCGACACCGACATGACCAAAGCCGTTGGGGCGTTCCGGGGTGACACCCACGCCTGAGAGCAGATACATCATACCGAAACTCGTCGGAGCATGTATCGCGATAGAGGCAAGGCTGACATACATCGGGGTCTTCGCGTCATCAAGAGCATAGAAAGAGGGCGACAGGACCTTTATTGCGGCATAGCCAGCGAGGCCGATCGAGTAGGCAGCGAGTGCCCAGGCGACCATGTTCGTATCAAAACCGGTAAAGCGGCCGCCCTGATAGATCATTGCGATGATGGGCTCACCGAGAACAATCAGTCCGCAAGCGGCAGGGATCGTCAACAGGAAGACGAGTTTCATAGCGTCCGACAGGGTCTGGCGAAACTTCACTATGTTGTCCTGCGATGCAAGTCGAGAAAGGGCCGGGATCGCCGCGGTCCCGACCGCTACACCAAAAACGCCTATAGGGAACTGCATCAGCCGGAAAGCAAAGCTCAGCCACGATTGTCCTCCTTCAATGCCTGATACCACGAATACATCGACAAGGACCTTTACCTGGACAGCGGAAGTGCCGATGATAGCCGGCCCCATTAGTCGCATTACCCGTTTGACCCCCGGATCGGCAAAACTAAGCAGCGGGGAAAACCGGAACCCGACCTTGATCAGCGACGGGACCTGTATCAGAAGCTGGGCCGCGCCACCGATCAGCGTTCCTATGGCCATACCGATGATCGCCCACTGGGCTGCATCGCTCGGGATGATCGATTTATCGGGGGGATTTTCCCAGCCGCCGCTGCTGAGCCAGTAAGCTAAGCCGACCCCAAACAAAATTGAGCAGATGTTGAACGCCGTCGATGCCGATGCCGGGATGCCAAACCGCCCTTTCGTATTCAGAACTCCCATTGCCAGAGCCGCCAGAGCGACCAGCAGGATGAACGGGAACATTATCTGTGTGAGCGTGACGGCGAGTTCAGCCTTTTCCGGTGAAAATCCTCTTGCCAGAAGCGGAACGACGTAAGGTGCAAGCAAGATGCCGATCAACGTGATCCCGCTCATCACTACGGCTAACACATTGAAAACCAAAGCAGCCAGCCGCCACGCTTCGATCTCGGTTTTTTTGATCTGGTAGTCGGTAAATACCTTTACGAAGGCCGCCGAAAGGGCGCCCTCGGCGAACAGGTCCCGTAGTATGTTGGGGATCTTAAATGCGACAACAAAGGCGTCATAGAGAAATCCGGCTCCGAACAATCGGGCGAATACCGTTTCGCGTATAAGACCGAGAACCCGCGAAAACATGACCGCAACCGAAACGACTCCGGCTGAGCGGGCAACGCTCCGGTGTTTTGCTTCAGGAACGTCAGCAGCCTGAGCACGGGCGAGCTCGCTGGCCGGGTCGCCGGATGTTTCGGGGGGTTCGGGTTCCGGCTGTTGGATCTTGCTCATGGGTAAGAGCAAAAATTATCTCACGAAGAAGAGCAAAGAAAAAAGGAAGCCGGTTTGGCTCCCTTTAGAGATCTATCTGAAGTGATGAACTTTCAATCATTTCCTGACGTCGAATTGCCGGGATAAATAATCCTCGATCGCGCTAATCTGGAGTTGATCGAGACGGCATCGTATTTGACGGGCACTGCACCGCCGAACTGTCCCTGCACAAGTGATACGAAGTAATTCTGAAACGATCGGAACCTGGGAACGCCGCCGCGTTGGTTGAAAATAACGAAGAGAAGTTTTCCGTTTCTCGTGTTGACCTCGCCGGCCAACGCGCTTACTCCGCCGTCGGTCCTATTCAGGGTCCCGGTTTTTCCGACCACACTTCCTCGGGCAAAGTCTGTATCAAATCGCCCTTCCAAAGTTCCTTTATCTATACCCGCAACTGGCATGATGTCGGCGAAGGTCATCTTGTGCTTAGCAAGATCAGCACGGAGAGCACGCAGCAGCCGCATCATCGCGTTCGGCGTGACCCGATTGTAGCCAAGACCGCTGGCGGTCTGTATTGAGAACTCGGCGGGCGGAATACTGGCATTCAGATGGACGAGCCTAGCAACTCCATAGGGGCCTCCTAGCAGGTCGCCGAGACGTTCGGAAAGGAAATTGTTTGAATAGCAAAGATTAGCTTTAAGGATCTCGCGGATCGGGGCCGATTCGTGCGTGAATAGTTGATTTAGGTTTGTCGGAACTGACTGCACGTATATATTTCCGGTGAATGCGACGCCCGGCGTGCCGATCACCGTGCCAAACTTTCCGGAATACGAAAGATGCTCGAGCCAGGCCCTGGTCGCGGCCGCAGAACGCTTGGACGGATCCAGTCCGGAGAATAAAGCTCGTCCGGACACCTGCGGCGATGTCGAGTAGTTCATTACGAATGTATCGGTCACGATCAGATCGCCCGAAATAGAGCGAATGCCGAGCCGATTGAGTTCGTGTGCCAATAAAACCGCGTGTTGATGGCCGAACATCGGATCCTTGCCGGAAACGTAAAGATTGCCAACCAGCGTTCCCGTGCTCTTGTCCACCGCTCCGTCAGTGTAAACATTTGTCGGGAAACGAAATTCCGGCCCGAATGTCTTTAGTACCGCATAGGCTGTGGCAATTTTGACATTTGACGCAGGATTGAAAGTAAAATTTGAATTCGTCTCAAGTACAACATTGCCGTCCAGCGATTCGATCAGAACCCCTGAATATCCCGGGATAGCTACATCAGCAAGAACCGGAAACAAGGTTCGAACCCCGGTTGATCCAACACCTGCAGGTGCGGCACTTCCTGTTTTTCTAACCAACGGCGTTGCTGACGGAGTCGCTGAATGATTTTGCGACTGTACAGATATATCCTGCAGCAGCGGCGGACGAGTATCCTGGCCGGCTACCGTCAGACCACTAACGAAAAGAGCGGCGACGGCAAACCAGCGTAAGTTAATTACATAAAAAAATCTTGGCATTTATTCTTTGGACGAGTTTATCGTTAGGCAGGCTTTCGCGGGGCAGAGAAAGCTTAGCAATTAACAGTATACACAGGACTTCTCGAAAATTCAATTTTTACGAAAACCCGCCTACTTTCGTCGAGCATATGATGCCAATCGTCCAATGCGAAGATGCACCTAAAACCTTAGGTTACATGGGCGGATCAGACGTTGCCGGTAAGTATTTGACCATGGTAACACATGTTCCGTCATCTGAACTGTCAATCGAAACTTCGTCCATCAGGCCCTTAATGAGCTTCAACCCCCAGCCGCGCCTGCCTCCATTACTAACCGGGCCCTGCGACCTTTTATCCGCCATACGAAGTCCTCGGCTGGCGACCGTGATCGTTATCTTTTCACTTTCTACCGAAAAGGTCTGGTGAAGTCGTCGGTCAGGGCTCAACGAATGTTCCGCCGCGTTGATACAGGCTTCCACAAGTGCCGTTTTGATCTGATTGATGGTTTTTGTTGGGAAATTATGACGCCTCGCGATCTCTTCCACGGTGTGTGCGGCGATCATCTCTGTATCGTCACCCATCGGCACTATAAATTCGTAAACCTCTGCCGATGACTCATCACTCACGTCAGCTTTATAGAGTAAAAGCTCGGCCAGAAGCTCGGCCTGCGAGCGACTCGATCCGATCGCTCCGTGCGCTTCGAGTGCCGATAAAGCTTCTTCATCGAATCCCTCGGAGGCAACCAGCCAGAACCTGTAGTTATCGAATCCGCAATGAACGGCCGCCATCTCGAGCCGGTCACACCAGAAGTCTGCTAACTCGCGCGTCGCCTCCAGCTTAGAATCGATCTCTACCGCCAGCCATGCGGTCTCAGGCTCGTCGGCCGCCTCATTTACACAAATAGCCGTAACGGAACGCTCGGACTCGCAGATCTCGTCGAATCTTGGATAGTATGCCGACGTGTGGGCCGAAAAAATACAATTCGGCAGCCGCATTCGTGCATTATCTTCGATAACGGCTTTGAGTGCCCCGTCATGCTCGACGCCTTTGAGTTCAGTTTTATAGTGGCCATAGTCCATCAATGCCGGGGAGATCTTCCGACCGTCGAATGCTTTCATCAACCCCAAGAGCCCAAGCGATGACGTCTTGCGATAAAAATGAGCCATCAGCTGTGGGGCCCGCTTAACGTTTCTTGCGGTGACCTCACCGACCGTAAGTGCCCTGGTTTTATCGTCCGATCCCAGCAAAGCCCGGGCTTCGACATAATCTTTAACAAGAGTGTCGGCAATATTGAAAGTTACATTTGCCCCATCCAGATTGATGAACTCATGGTGATATAGAGCATTCACAAGAAATTCGAAGTCCTCCTTGCTAGCGTCCAGCCTTTCTCGCCATCGGGAGATCGGCAATCGATTACCTTCGGCATCGATGGTCTCCTTCATCAGGTCAACAATGGCCGTCTGAACCTGCGAGTCCGGAGCTATTCGGTCGAGAATACTACTGAGAAGTCGGCTTAGCCGGCCGCCGAAAATTTCGTCTGTATAAAACTGCTCCGTTGCAGCAAAACTCGACAATTCGGCTTCGGCTCCGGCTGCCGACGCAATAAATGCCGATATATGAGCGGGACTAGAGCCAAGCTGTACAGCGATCAAGTCTCTTGTTTGGTCGTTGATCGGGATCTTGAGTTGTGACGCTTCCTGCTCGACGAGTCGGCCAGCCTCTGAAAACGATAAATGTTCGAGCCTCAAAACGGGAAACTTAGTGCGATCGTAGAGAAACCTTCTTCGTCCACAGAAGACAACGGGAATAGTGCTTCTTGCGAATATCACCATAAGGTCGTCAAGAAACTCCTCGCCGTCTTCGAGCAGCAGAGCCTCATGGAGATCGTCGAATATAACAAACGCCGGAGATCCACCGGCCGCTGCACGCAAGGGCGTGCTTAAACAATGCCTGATAAATGTTCTTCCATCGTCATGTGTTCTGTAAACGCCTTCCGAATCGATGCTTCCGCCGATCCATTCGGCATCTCTTGCGAGCGCGAGATCTGAGATTTCCTTCAACTCCGGTGCAGCGCCGATCAATGACGGGCTTTTGATCCGAAAGGCCACGGTTTGAACGAGAAATTCATGCAGAAAGCGTCTTGCCGCATCAAGTGCCGTCCTGTCGCCGGGCCTGACCTTGAAATAGAAAGGGATCTGGCGATCCTGTTCAAAAAAGAGTCGATCGTAAACCTGCGTGAGCAATTCCGATGAACCCGACGCCGGCGGCGCCAAAACAGAAAGCCCTTTCGAAAGATTCTCGTCCCTACAGTGATCGAGTAACTGATACATCTCCTCGATCCGTCCTACGAAGGCCGAGCTCTCGGTTTCTGAAAAGATTTTCGTCTGTGTTGCAACTGTATCCATTATTTCGCTGTAGATCCCGGAAGGGGTTCGTCCTCAAACGCAAGAACACGATTACGACCGCCTCGCTTAGCACGATAAAGGGCTTGGTCGGCCGCGGAAACAAGATCAGCGTCTTGGCAGAGTTCTGCCGAGCAGCTCGCCAGCCCAATACTTATGGTTATCGACCGATGGGGAAATTTCGTTTGTTCGATGTTGGCGCGTATGCGTTCCGCGATGATTCGAGCCTCGTTGCTCGTAGTCTGGGGAAGCAGAATGGCAAACTCTTCGCCGCCGAACCGGGCAGCCACATCGGCGGCGCGAAGCGTTTCGCGAAGAACGCTGCCGACCATCTTCAGAGCCTCGTCGCCTGCCGGGTGGCCGAAATTATCGTTATATGACTTAAATTCATCGACATCGAGCATCATGAAACTCATCGGGTATCCGTGTCTGTTCGAGCGTCTGATCTCTTCCATCAAACGTTCCACAATATAGCGGCGGTTGAGCAATCCGGTCAGTGCGTCCGTCACCGAGAGCTGCTCAAACTGTCCGGCCCTCTCCTTTAGCTCGGCCCGGTCGATCGCGATGGCAAGTTGGGGCGCGATCGCCTCGAACAACTCGAGGGCTCCGCGGTCGAAAGATTCGCCGCATGCACGATCGGCAAAATTCATTACACCGATGACCCGCCCTCCGACAGAGATAGGCGAACTCAGAAAAGAAGGGGTCTTATAGTGCCTGTCCTGTGCATCCGTCAACAGACCGGTCTTTGTAATATCCGTTACTGCGATGGCTCGACTGGTCGTGTATACATACCTCGCTATCCGTTCGCCGATCGCCTCGTCGTTCTGCAAAGGCGTATTGGCGCCCAGGATCGCCTTTACGCGAAATAGGCCCAGCTCTTCATCGAAAACGAGAAGTGACGATCGCTCGGCCTTGAGCAGCTCGGCGGCGTTCTGAGTAAGGCTGACCCAAAGGTCTTCGTTGTCGAGCCGTTTAAGACTCTCGCTAAAGCGTCGGACCGCGGCTGAGAGGGAATCTCCCCTCGCAACCTCACCTCTCAACCTTAGGATCTCAAGCTGGTGAGCCATCGATCGACAGATGCGCACGATCTGATCTTTATCGGATTCATTGACGATCGGATCCAGAACGGCGATCGCAGCTGAGACTTCGCTTGCGATTCCTATAGGGAAAAGACTCATTTTCCTCTCCGGGACGCTTAAAGAAGTCTTTCGACGTTCACTTATCTCCAACGGAGTTCCGTCTGCAAAGGCTCTGACCAGTCGCGGGTCGCCCGATGCGATCCCGAGTCGAATCGCCTTGTCTTTCATTTCCCCGAAAGACGACGATGGCTCGAGCCGGTCACCATTACTTTTAAGCCATATCAGTGATTTAAGACCAAACTGTTCCGAAATAAATTTCAGGGCAGCTGCTGATGCCCCTTCGTAGTCCATTCCAAGAAGCGAACCAAAGAAAGAACGCCATTCGGTTATTCTGTCTGCCCTGGTTCGACGTGGAGCTATTCCCACCCCGCCGCCTGTGGGGATTTCGTCCGGATGAGCGTCCTCTTCCACTAAATCTTCCTGCTCGTCTTTCATTGCAGGCTCACTTGCCTTAAAGCGTTCCCGTTGAGGGGTAAGATCGGGGGGCTCGTTGAAGAAATACGATTTAAACTCGTGTGCCGCCTGGTCCAGATCACCCGTTGAACCACTGATCAGGACATTTGCGAAAAATTCATTGGGTGGATGCTGCTGCCAATCTCCTGAGATGGCCCGCTCGGTGGCTTTTCGATACGCGTCGGCGCTGGTAAATGTTCTACCAACTATGGCCACGAGAGATCGCTGATCGGCTCGAAACGAAACTGCAAGACAATCCAACCCGGCGTGACAGCGGTATCTGATCATCTCGCGTGACGATGATGCTCTATCGAAAGCTGTGCCGCAGTATTTGCTGCAGTCCTTCGAAAATCCATTTTCAGGATTCAAGATCTCGCAAATCGAGTTGTTATTTGATGTGTGGACCTCTTCCCCTGCCTCGTCGACGATGGAAACCGCCAGGCCGCTCATTTCGGCCAAACGGTCGATTTCAGTCTTATTATCGAGATCTTGAGGTCTGGTCATGAATTCACCCGGGGACGATCCGACCGCAGCATCAACGCGTGGCGGTCCTAATGTATAGCCGTCCTTTAAGTTCGCAAATACTGCTAATAGCCCTGCATTTTCAATTAATTACAGCGAAGCGATCTTATTCTGAGCCAGGATTCGGGGGCCAATTCTTATGCCTTTTTAGAGCTGTGTCGTCTGGCAGACGTTACTAGCACTCTCGAATGAGTATGCTCCTAATTGTGACACCATTAGGCCGCTCTACGGAAATTGTTCGTTAGGAAGACAGGGGCCGACCGGAATAAAGCAGTCTTACATTTACATACTTAGTACAGGAGGCAGAACGACCATGATCAATGATTACGAAGCTAAAAAGCCCATTACGGGGGATGCGAGCGTCGGTTCGAGTAATGTTCTCGACAACGATGAGGTAATTTCGACTCTGAACAACCTGATCGAAACCTGCAAAGATGGCGAGCAGGGATTCAAGGAAGCCGCAGAGGGTGTCGAAAGATCGGATTTGAAATCGACTTTCTATGAGTATTCGCAGCAGCGATCGCAATATGCCGGCGTTTTACAGGGGCTCGTGCGATCGTTAGGAGGCGATCCCGATACTGACGGCAGTATTTCCGGTGCGGTCCATCGCGGTTGGATAAATATCAAGGCCGCCGTAACGGGACAGGACGAAGCCGCTATCCTCAACGAATGCGAACGCGGCGAGGATTATGCCAAAGAGGCTTATGAAGATGCCCTCAAAATGAATTTGCCGGCGAATATTCAGGACGTCTTGAGACAGCAGTCGCAAGGAGTTCAGGCGGCCCACAACCGGGTGAAAGAACTGCGGAACGCAGAGAGTCGCGCAGCCTCCTCTTAAAACTAACAACAATCAGGCCAAAAGGGGTCCGGTATTTGCCGGGCCCTTTTTTTGATCCTAATGGCCGATGACGCGAAGACCTGCTGCTTCGTTCTCTTCAATATATGGGTGTTCGCTGTTGATGCGAATGCACGCTGCGCTATGCCGCGGCTTGATCTCGACTAGCTGAGGGACGTTTACCTTGCACTCTTCGATCGCGAACGGGCAGCGCGTGTGAAAAGGACACCCGGAGGGCGGGTTCATCGCGGACGGTACATCGCCCCTTAGGATAATGCGTTCGCGTTTTGCCTCGATCTCCGGATCCGGGATCGGTACCGCAGAGATCAAGGCCTTAGTGTAGGGCATGAGGGGCTCGCGATAAATTTCCTTTCCGTCGGCGAGCTCCACGATCCGCCCCAGATACATTACGGCGACGCGGTCCGAAAGATGGCGTACGGCCCGAAGGTCGTGTGAAATAAAAAGATACGTAAGACTCTTTTCTGCCTGCAGACGTTCCATCAGGTTCATTATCTGGGCCTGTATCGAAACATCGAGTGCAGATATAGGTTCGTCGGCAACGACGAATTCCGGATCCACTGCCAATGCCCTCGCAATGCCTATTCGCTGACGCTGACCGCCCGAAAACTCGTGGGGATATCTCTTGACGAAGCGTCGACTTAGTCCGACGGTCTCCATTAATTCCTGCACCTTCGCGTCCACCGAATCGCCCTTTGCGAGTCCGAAGGTACGTATAGGCTCGCCGACAATATTCCCAACGGTCATACGCGGGTTAAGGCTCGCATACGGGTCCTGGAAGATCATCTGCAGATTCTTGCGTTGTTCCCTCATTGCCGATGTCGGCAGGTGAGCAAGGTCCTTTCCGTCGTAAAAGACCTTTCCTTCGGTCGGCTCTGTAAGCCGAAGTATCGCCTTGCCGAGGGTTGATTTGCCGCAGCCGGATTCGCCGACAAGGCCGAGGGTTTCGCCCTTTTTGATATCGAGGGACACGCCATCGACTGCCTTAACGACCTTGGCCTCAGAAAAAAGGCCGCCGCCGACCTTGAAGTAGACTTTAAGGTCCTGGATGGAGATCAGGTTATTTCCGTCGCTTTCTGTCATTGTTTATTCTCTTTCTCCCTGATCGAATCCGCATAGACCTCTTGAGCAAAATGGCAAAGAGAATTGTGCTGCTCATTGATCTGCACGAACGGCGGAAACTCCCGGCCGCAGATCTCCTCAGCACGATAACAGCGGTCGTTGAAGGGGCATCCTGGCGGCAGATGTGCCACATCCGGCGGAAGTCCCGGTATCTGATAAAGCTCTTTACCTTCCTCATGAGCGGGGTCTGGGACGCTTTTCAACAAACCCTTTGTGTACGGATTGGCCGGTGTCGCAAATAGTTCGCGTGTCGGGGCCTGTTCGAAAACTTTTCCGGCGTACATCACGATGATCTTGTCAGTCATTCCCGCAACTACGCCGAGGTCGTGCGTAATAAGGATGACGCTTGTGCCCATCCGGTCCTTGAGCTCTTTTATCAGATCGAGGATCTGGGCCTGAATAGTAACGTCGAGAGCGGTAGTGGGCTCGTCAGCAATGAGCAGTTCCGGGTCGCAGCTCAGGGCCATGGCGATCATCACTCTCTGGCGCATACCGCCTGAGAATTCATGCGGATAGCTATGTATTCTGTCCTCCGCATCCGAAATGCCGACAAGCTTTAACATCTTCACCGCATGTTGAAAGGCCTGGTCGCGGTTATGTCCGAGGTGGAGCCGGGTCACCTCCATCAGCTGTTCGGATATCTTCAGGAAGGGGTTGAGCGACGTCATTGGGTCCTGAAAGATCATCGCTATGCGTTTGCCGCGGATCTTTCGGACGGCATCAATTGGCAGGGACAACACATCCGTGCCATCAAATATGACCTTGCCGCCGGCTATCTTTCCGGGAGGCTCGGGAATGAGCCGCATCACCGACAGGTTGGTGACGGATTTTCCGCTGCCCGATTCTCCTACTATGCCGAGGGTTTCGCCTTTCTGCAGGTCAAACGAGATCCCGTCGACGGCCTTAACCACGCCATCCTCGGTCATGAAATAGGTCTTAAGGTCATCGACCGAAAGAATTGTGCCGTTATGCTCGCTCATCTGTTAATTAGAACTTCCTCGTTTGCGGATCGAGGGCATCGCGCAGCCCATCCCCCAAGAAATTAAGAGAAAACAATGTGAGTGCCATCGTTAACCCGGGAAAAAGAAGCTGCCATGGGTAAATTGCAATATTTTTAATGCCGTCGGCCGCCAGGCTGCCCCACGAGGCAAATGGTGCCTGAACGCCGATGCCGAGGAAGGAAAGAAACGCCTCGGTAAGCATCACGCTCGGAACCGTAAGGGTTGCGTAAACGATCACCGGACCAAGAGCATTGGGCACTAGATGGCGGAAGATTATCGCCGGGGTGGAAACACCGGTGGCCTTCGCCGCCATGACGAATTCCTGGTTCTTGAGTGACAAGATCTGGCCGCGAACGACGCGGGCCATCGTGAGCCACGAAACAAGGCCGAGGGCAAAGAAGAGCAGGAATATCTGTGCCAAACCCTGATTGCCGGCTCCACCGAAGATTTCCGCGAGCGAAGTGATCCAGCCCGGAGTATTCGGCCCGCCAAAAACTGAAAGCAGCACAATTACGATCAGGATGTAAGGGATGGCGTAAATGATATCCACGATACGCATCATGATATTGTCGATCCGCCCACCTAGATAACCGGCGATAGCCCCATAAGAAACACCGACGATCAGCGAGACAAACGTCGAGATAACGCCGACCATTAACGAGATCCGGCCGCCCTGCAGAACCCGTGAGAGCAGATCGCGTCCCGCCTCGTCCGTACCCATCGGATGTCGCCCTGAGGGAGGAAATGAATTTACCATCTCGCCGCTTCCTACGTCGGACGGGATATAGTCTGCCGTAAGGCCCGTTGTTAATCGGATGATCAATGGGCCCAAGGTTACCGCTATGACCATGATCACCATGACCACGAGCCCAAAGACGGCGAGCTTGTTCTTAAGCAGCCGCCTCCAGGCATCTCGGCCCAATGAGGTCCCTTTAATGGTTTCGACGTTCTCTGCCATAAATTCTGTGTTCTATAACGGCGCGGCCGCTACTCGTATCTAATCCGCGGATCCAGGAAACCGTATGAGATATCCACCACAAGGTTAAAGATCATTATCAGTATCGAGAGAAACGCAACTATACCAAGGATCAGCGGCTCATCGCGGTTCAGAACGGACTGGATGAATATGTTGCCGAGCCCCGGTATCGCAAAAACTTTCTCGACCACAACGGTCCCGGCTAAAAGCGATGCAAGAGCTGGCCCCGTAAATGAGACTACCGGAATAATACCGCCGCGAAGCCCGTGTTTTAGCAGAACCGACCTTTCATTGAGGCCCTTAGCCCGGGCCGTCCGGATATAGTCCGAACGCATCACCTCGAGCATTCCGGCCCTTGTCAGCCTGGCTATGTAGGCCATATAGATCGCGGCCAGAGTGATGACGGGTAGGATAACACTTGAGATCCCACCGCCCCAGCGTGCCGGCGGCAGCCAAAAGAGCCAAAGGGAAAATACCAGCACCAGCACCGGGCCGAGAACGAAATTCGGAACCGAAAGCCCGAGCATAGCAAAGGCCATCGAACTATAATCGAACGGCGAATTTTGTCTTAAAGCAGCCAGCAGTCCTGCACCGAGTCCTATGAATAATGCCAGAAGGTAAGCGAGCAATCCAATAGTTGCGGAATACGGGAAATGACGATAGATGATCTCGTTAACGGATTGGCCTGTGTAGCGAAGTGATTCGCCGAAATCCAGCTTGACGATGTTCAGCATCATCAAACCGTACTGCTGGTACCATGGCTTGTCGAGTCCGTATTTCTCACGGATGTTCTGTTCAACAGCGGGCGGAAGCGATCTCTCGCTGATGTAAAAGTTCCCCGGGGCCATTCGGATCAAGCCCCACGTTACCGTCACGACGAGCAGGGCCATCGGGATGATAATTAGGAGCCTGCGCAATATGAAATTTAGCATTTATCCAGTGTTATTCCACCGCGGCGGTGTTCTCGTTTTTCGCCAGGTCTTTGGATCTTTCGAGGTTTAGCTGCGACTGCATAAGCTGCGCGATCTGCTGCTCAACGCGTGGGTCCTCGTCTTTCATGATATTTTCGACATTTTTATCCCATTTGGCGGGATCGCGTTCGATATAGACAAATTTCCATGCATGTACCGTCCCGGCATTAGGGTACAAGCCTTTTACGTACGGTTTTTTGATCCAGTTAGTCCCTGCCGTCGACAAGGGCACAACAGGCTGCTGGCTCATCATCATGAACTCTGCTTCCGCCAGCTTTTCGAATCTTGCATCCGGATCGGTAAGTTTGTTTGCATCGTCCAGAAGCTTATCGTATCTGGGATCGTGCCAGCCGGTCGAGCTATCATTCTTAGCGGAATAGAATAAAGCCAAGAATGTAAACGGGTCCATATAATCCGCGACCCACCCTCGACGAGCGAAACCCTTAAACTCCAGGGCTTTTGTGGATGGAAGGAAAGTTTTCCATTCCATATTATTAAGCGGCACGGTGATGCCCAGGTTTTGTTTCCACTGCGCCTGGAGAAATTCGGCGACAGCCTTGTTATTCTCGGAGGTATTGTAAACCACACTCACATTTTCGAAAGGAAATGTTGGACACGCCCAGCCGGCGCCCTGTTTTTGAACCGGAAAACCCGCTTCTCCGAGCAGTCTACGGGCTTTTTCCCCGTCAAAAAGACGTTTATCCCACTCTTCGGGGGTAACGTTGTTCTTAGCCAGCAGACCGCTGTATACCTTTGTCCGGGCCTCCTCATACCGCGGAAATATTCCGACCGGGGTAAAATCAGTTAGCGGTTTAACGGTCTTTCGAAATTTTGCCAACGCCTCGCGGTCCACGGCCAGAGCAAAAGCCTGCCGCACCTTAAGGTTGTTCATCGGCGCCTGAGTCGTATTGATCGAATAGTATTCGATCACAGCTTCGGGAAAAAGCAGATATTCATCTTTGAATTCTTTCACCCGTTCGATCCAGCCCGACGGGATCGTGTGATTGTAGGTCGCGTCGACCCGCCCCGCCTTGTAAAGATTCAGCATCGTGGTCTGCTCATCAAGGGGATAAAATTCGATGCGGTCGACATGCACGTTGGCTGCGTCCCAGTAGGTCGGGTCCTTAACCGCGATCACCTCATCATACGGCTTATGGGCCTCGAGCTTGTAAGCTCCGCTGGTAACGATATTTTCCGGTTTCGTCCACTGCGTTCCGAATTTTTCAACCGTCGGCGGATGGACGACCCGAAAATACTGATGAGCCAAAAGCCCCAGGAAATAAGGTGCGGGCTGAAGCAATTTGATCCTAAATGTATGGTCGTCGATCGCTTCGTAGCCAACATCCTCAGCGGTGATAGGGATAGATTCCTTTCCGGCAACGGCCGCTTTGAGCTTAGGGTCCTTCTCCAACAACGCAGTGCGGGACTTTTCGTCCGACGGAACGGTAACACGCATCGGCTCGTCCATCTTTCGGTGGAATTCCGTGTCCGCACCGAAATTGTCCGGTTTTACCGGCGGCTCGGCTGCAGGGTCGGCTCCCGGCTCTAGATCGCTTTGGTGCAGGAAATGGCCGTTCTTATCCCTCACAAAGGACTGGCCGGAGTTATATGGCTCAGCATACTTCACATAGTAGGCAAGGTAGGCATTCTCGGCTGCGAGTTCAGGGGAAAGGGCCCTTCGAAAAGTGTAAACAAAATCACCGGCCGTTATTGGGGCACCATTTGAAAAAGTGGCGTTTTTTCTGAGGTGGAAAAGATATTCGGTCCCGTCATCGCTGACCTCCCAGCTTTCCGCGATCGCCGGGATCGCTTCCATGGATTTCGGATGATATTCAACGAGCCCGTCGAAGAAGGCCATAATCACCCGTGCTTCGGGCTGGCCGGTCGGAACCTGCGGGTCGAGGGACTGCGGCTCTGAACCGGAAACGTACCTCAAGACGTTTTCGCTGGGCGCGGCCGTCTGACCGAAGAATTTGGTTGACGCCGACGACGTACAACCGGTAATAAACGAGGCCAGGACCACGATAGCCAGGCCTAAATGTATCTGAGTTGAGCGGGTACCTTTCATAACGAACTCCAAAACTGGTTTTTCCGATCGTGAAAGCCTAAACCGCGAACTTTGTGAGAGTTATGCGAGCGTTGAACACCCAAGACTATCATCGAACTACTCCGCGAAGCAAGGAATCATGCTTTCCGTATCCTCTAATGTGGGGGGAGAACTAAATAAAAATGCGGCATGGGGCACATTTGTCATTAAACTTTACGATTCTCGTTGTGCCTTTTCCGGTTGCCACGCATTATCAATACTTACGTCCTTAAGTGATGGGGCATCGAGGCCATTCAATTCAAAACCCAGAATGTACGGCTTTATCAGCGAATAAGACATCGGAAAATATAAAGGTATGGTCGTCATTTCGAACAGGGCTTCGTCGATGCCATCAGGCAGTTCTAAAACACCCTCTATTTCATCGAGTGTGTCTGGCAGCAATGTTATCTCCTTATCTTCAGCATAGGGCAATTCTTCCGGCTCTGTCGGGGGCGGGTCGCCAATGGCCACCCTATTTTTCATAACGATCGCCGGCCTGTCTGGAAACGGTCCTTGAACCGCCATTAGATTAACAAGCATGTTATTCGTCGGAAGAGTCACACCGCGTCGGAGAAGGTCGAAATCGCCCGTTCGGCGAACTTCATCGATCTCAGATGCTTCTTTTACGATGATTTCGGAATCAAGGTTTAAGTTTTGCTTCCACATGCGTGCAACCGATGCCGCGACACGCTGTTGAACGTCATTACGGTTTATAACAAGGCGAATTGGCGGAAAGCCCACTCCGTCCGGATAGCCTGCCCGTTCGAGCAGGTCATTTGCCTTGCGGGTGTCGTAGGTGAGGCTCTCCGTTCGTTTAGGCAGCAGAGGCGAAAATGAATAGGCGGGCTGCGTAGTGCCCCGGAGGTCTCCATCAGCCAATTTTTCCCGATCGATAGAAAGTGCTAACGCTTGTCGAACCCTGCGATCGTTAAAAGGAGGCCGATCCGTATTTACCTCATAAAAGTTGAGCGCATTATGGGCTGTCCGTCGAAAGTCATCGAATGGGGTCAGTAATTTAATGGCCAGCGGTTCAAACGCCGCGTTTGTTACCACGTCGACCTCGCCTTTCTTATAGGCTTCAAGGGCTGACTCTGCGGTTTCAGCAGCGATCAACCGTACCTGCGCCAATGCGACCGACTTTCGGTTCCAATAGGTTTCGGCCCGTTCGAGCACGATGGAACCTTCGTCGACGCTACCTATTCCGAAAGCTCCATTGGTGGGACTTCCCGGGTCCAAAGGGGATGACTCGAAATTGGCTCCATCCCCGTAAACCGGACGAAATACGGGATTTGCAACGAGCCTGGGAAAATCTTTGTCAGGGACAGCGATCTCAACCTGAAGTGTATGATCGTCCACAGCAACGGCTCCGAATTTCCTTTCGGCCGAGGTGGCTACGGGCTTTTCTTCAACCGGCTGAGTCGATAAAGGTTCAGGAACCGTCGAAGGCTGGGAGTCGGGTGACAGAGAGCTATTCGAGTTTGTTCTCGGCCTGCGGGAATCTGAGCCGGGCGACTGGAAAGGTAAAAAATCTTGCGATCCTCTACCGCGACTTTCGACAGGAGTGCTCCAAGTATTCATCCCAACTATATTTTGAAACAGATGATTGTTGGCTGTTCGTTCTCCCAGATCGATCAGCCGCCTCCAGGACCTAACAAAGTCATGTGCCGTTACAGGCTCGCCGTTTGTCCATTTAGCATCGCGTCTTAAATGGAACGTCCATTTGCGGAGATCCTTCGAAGATTCCCATCTTGATGCAGCGGCGGGAACAGCGTTCAGAGATCTGCTGTCGAGGTCGGTCAGTCCCTCATATATGGCCCGGACGAGATCCGTTTCCGGCGGGGCCGCAGCACGAGCCGGGTCCGAGCTTACGGGAGATTTTCCGTTTGACCATTTAAGCTCCTGAAGTGGCGGCGGGGCCGTAACAGCATAGAACGGTTCGACCTTTGGACGTTCGATCTGATTACAACCGATCAGGGAGAGCGAAACTACGCATAAACCCATGACCAACCGCGGTCGAAGCCCGTTCTCAAACACCAAGAACTTTTTATGTTTCAGCAGTCTATGCATCAATATTGGTCTTGAGTATCTCAAACACCTCGATAGTCTGGCGACGGGCACTTTCGAATCCTTCCGAGGTGTCGATCAAATGGTCCGCGAAACTCTTTTTCTCTTCCTGAGGCATTTGGGCATCCATCCGTTTCCTGGCCTCCGTTTCGCTCAGTTTGTCCCTCGACATAAGGCGTTGCAATTGAATAGCTGGTTCACACCAAACAACGATCAACTGGTCAAAACGCTTGTAGCCGCCTGATTCTATCATCAGGGCCGCGTCGATGATGGCAATGCCATTGGGATCGGCCTCCCCGACGGCGTTGATCCAAAGGTCTTGTTTTTCTATGACCAAAGGGTGAACTATAGAGTTCAATAGGTTTCGCCTGGATACATCCGCGAATACTACTTCCCCCATTTTTTGACGGTCAAGACTTCCGTCGGGTTGTAAGACGCTGGGACCAAACTCGTCAACTATGCTTCGAAGTCCTTCAGTCCCCGGCTCGACGACCTGACGAGCTGTAATATCGGCATCGAGGACATGGCATCCCAATTCGCGAAAAACCCCGCAAACGAAGGACTTTCCAACCGCGATCGATCCAGTTAAGCCGACCTTCAACATCAGGCTGCACGATTG
Source organism: Pyrinomonadaceae bacterium (assembly GCA_041745615.1). Classification (GTDB taxonomy): domain Bacteria; phylum Acidobacteriota; class Blastocatellia; order Pyrinomonadales; family Pyrinomonadaceae; genus OLB17. Next base: position 52,747 of record JBGTIP010000016.1, read on the forward strand.
TGTCTTTTCGCTAGCTTCCGCACATTAAACTCGGCTATCTCATCGAGAGTAAGGCCCAGTTCGTCGGCGCATGCGGAAATGTACCAGAGCACGTCGCCAAGTTCGTCCTTAAGCTTGCCGCGAATCTCCGGCGTCAGGACGCCCTGATGGTCACGCTGGATCTTCTTAACTATATTCGCGACCTCTCCAGCTTCGCCTGCGAGTCCCAGAGTCGGGTATTCGAGATTGCTCATTCGGCGTGGATAGAGAGCGGTTTCACTGGCCGCGGATTGGTAATCTTCAAATTTCATAATGGAATTCTTAGGACCGATCGTCTCGCTCAGGCTATGTTTCGCCGGGCCTTCGCGGCAGTAAGGGTATTTTTCATCAGCATCGCTACCGTAAGCAGTCCCACGCCGCCCGGTACCGGGGTATAGTTACTCGCCTTTGGCACCACTTCACGGGGGTTAACGTCACCGACAAGAGTCGATCCACGATTTTCGATAGCGGCGAGGCGTTTTTCGATTTCGGCTTCAGCAAATAACTCCCGAGCAAATTCCGGATCTGAAACGCTGTTGATGCCGACGTCTATAACCGTTGCTCCTTCGGAAACATGCTCGCCTCGAATAAATCCAGCCTTTCCAATAGCGGCCACAAGTATATCAGCACTTCTGGTGATCGCTGCCAGATCGACCGTTCGGGAGTGGCAAATAGTGACCGTTGCATTCTCCTGTAAAAGAAGCATTGCCATTGGCTTTCCGACGATATTGCTTCTCCCGACGATGACGGCGTGTTTCCCGGCAATTTCGATGTCTGATCTTTTGAGGATCTCGATGACTCCCGCCGGCGTGCAGGGAACCAAGGCAGGATATCCCTGCATTAGCTTTCCGGCATTCATAGGATGAAATCCATCCACGTCCTTTTCCGGATCGATCTGCTCTAGGATATCTCTCTCGGAAATATGTCTGGGCAAAGGCAGCTGAACGAGGATGCCATCTACATCATTCTTCCCGTTGAGGCTCCTAACGATCTCGAGAACCTCGTCATGCGGCGTTTGTGAGTCGAGATGGATGTGTTCAGATCGGATCCCGACCTCTTCCGCAGTCCGGACCTTATTTCCGACGTAAACTGAAGACGCCGGATCGTCGCCGACCCGGACCACCGTCAATCCAGGCGAAAAACCATGATCTTCAAGTAACTTCGCGACTTCCGTCGCAACCTCGTTCTTGATCTCGTCGGCGATCGCTTTCCCGCTCAAAATTCTTGCAGCCATAATTGTCCGTAACGTGATTCTACCTTATAGGAAGAAGCTTTGTTAAAATCGACCCGATGCCTCGAATTTCTTTGATCCTAATTTCGTTCATCACGATTCTCGGCAGCGTAATGCCGCATAGGTCGCAGCCTGTAACTTCAGATGGGCCACGGATCAATGCGGTCGAGCCTGCGGCAAGGGTTGCCGAATTGATTCGGTTGAGATCGGAAGATCCTAAGGCATTTCTCAGCGGTGACTTCGACTATCTTTTGGGCCGGGTTGCATCCGATGTAGGTAGTGACGGCATGGCATCGGCGAATTTTTTTTCCGTACTGCGACGACGCTCGGAACTATCACCCTATGCCCTCAAACATCTATCTCAGATCGCCAGGAGGTCGGGCAATCTGATGCTTGAACGCCTTTATTTGCTAGAGCTTCATATAGAGTCACCCGGCAGTTTGCCGGCGGCGGGCTCGACAATTAGAGTGGCACAAAACAGGTTGGAGAGCGGCGATGCCCGAGAGTCTATTCGATTACTGGAAACGGCAAATCCGGAACGGACCGATGGCAGAAAAGATCCTGCGGGATCGCGAAAGACACTGGCCCTTCTGGGAGAGGCATATCTCTTATCGGGCGACGAGGCTTCGGCCCGCCGAATCTTTGAGCGTTTGGTAGACGAAATGCCGGAAGTGCCGGATGACCAAGCACTAAAAGCGGCGGAAGCACTCGATCGCATGGACAGCGAAAAAAACGGTGATGGTCATACACTTGCCCTGACTGAGGGCCAGCACTTCCTGCGAGCCAGCATTTATACGGCTAACAGGGAATTCGCTCAGGCCAAATTCCATTATGAATCGATCGTCGCAAAATTTCCGGACAGCTCGCGTTCCGCGGATGCAGTATTTCAGATCGGCCGGGGATATTCCCAACGGTCAGATTTTGGCGAAGCGTTGAAATGGTTTGAGCGCGTGCTTGAACAGTATCCTAAAAGCGCAGTCGCGAAAGATGCGTTGGCTAACTCTGCTAACGCGTACTCTCGACTTGGACGGCCATCGGAATCTATCAGCCGTTATGAGGAATTGATCGCGAAGTATCCCTCGGATGAGAATTTGGACCGCGCATATTTGAACATCGTCGACGTTTACCGCGATCAGGGCGAGGATGCCGAGGCATTAAAGTGGTGTGCAAAGGTTCGGGAAGTATTCAGCGGAAAATTGCCGGAGGCGGTGGCCACTTTTACTGAGGCACGAATTCACTTTGCCCGCGAGGAATGGGACAACGCTCTGGCATCGCTAGAACGGCTCCGGGTTTTTTCCAGACTAGGCGGGGCAGCGGTGCCCGGCGGCACAACTACATCCGAGGTTTCTTTCCTCCGCGGATTTGCCCTCGAACAGCTAAAACGGTACTCCGAGGCGATCGATGTGTATTTATCGATCCCCGCGGGACGAGAGGAGTATTTCGGATGGCGCGCAACTGAACGTTTACGAGCGCTCTCAGGCAGCGACGAGGCGAAGCCTTTCGTCGACCAGAAAATTGCATTGCGTTCAGCGAGGCCCGGCGTCGATGATAAGGAAGAAAGGGACAGGCGAGGAGCAATATTCCGCCTGGCACCCTCGGGTGAGCTTCAAAATAAGGCATTGACCGACCTTAAGTCCCTGGTCCATGTCTCCGGATCTCCTGGGCGACAGGTCGAAGAACCGGACACATCCCGCTTCGACAATGGAACGGCTAAGCGGCTGTTAAACCTGGGCCTTTTTGATGAGGCCGCACCGGAAGTCGCATCTGGTTTACGGGATACTGATCCGTTCCGATTGGCCCTTTATTTCAGCCTGGGAAGCTATGCGAATCGAGGTCTGGAACTGGCCGAACGTCTTTCGAAACTGATACCTCAGAACCTTCCGTTGGAGGTTCTTCCGAGAGATCAACTCAAATTGCTTTACCCCGCCCCTTATTCCCATCTGCTGGTCAAATATACTAGTGGACGTCCGGTCGACCCGCGATTTTTGCTTGCGATAATGCGGCAGGAGTCACGGTTTGATCCGAATGCGAGATCGTCCGCTGGAGCGAGAGGCCTGATGCAGTTCATAGCAACGACATCGGAAAGGATCGCAGGGCAGCTCGGCCGCGATGGATCTTTCGAGCAGGAAAACCTCTACGACCCGGAGACCGCGGTGCTGTTTGGATCTTATTATATGGCGGAGCTTTTCGCGCAGTTTCCTGATCAACCCGAAGCGGTAGCTGCAAGCTATAACGGCGGTGAGGAAAATATGGCCCGCTGGCTGGCCCGTTCGAGATCCAACCTCCCGGACCGGTATGTAGCTGAGATCATGTATTCCCAGTCAAAAGATTACGTTTTTAAGGTAATGGCAAACTACCGTGTTTATCAGTTTTTGTATGACGAACAACTTCGGCCGAGAAACGGTTGACCCGTTTGCCTGCAAATTTCCATTCAGTCAAAATGGAACGGAACCTATATGCGAGCAGTTTTGTTAATTATATTTTGTGTTCTATGTCTTACTGCCTGCGGCGGGAGCGTTGGATCGAACGATCAGCCGTCTGTGACAGAAAAGCGTTATCCAATGAAAGGAAAAGTGGTCTCGGTCGATCGCGAGAAAAAACGGGCGACTGTCGACCATGAACCGATCGAGGGCTTTATGGAGGCCATGAGAATGGACTTTCCTATCAGGGCCGATTGGGTCTGGGATAATCTCACGCCGGGATCAGAAATACGGGCCGACCTTGTCGTAGACAGTACCGCTGACGAGACTTATTGGCTGGAAAATATAGGGATCATCGCGGCCGCTGTCCCGGGCCAGGAGGCTCCAGTAGATAACTCCGTCGCTCAGGTCGGGACCGAGGTCCCGGATTTCACGCTTACAAACCAGGACGGTAAGAAAATCTCGCCTAAGGATTTCAGAGGTAGGGCCCTCGCGATAACGTTCATTTATGCGAGATGCCCATTGGCCGATTACTGTATCAAAATGTCAGCAAATTTCAGCGACTTAGCTAACCAGCTAAATGCCGATCCTGAACGAAAGGAAAAGATCCGTCTGCTCAGCATCTCGTTTGATCCGGAAAATGACACTCCCGAAAAACTGCGTTCGTACGGCCTCGGATATTTGGGAAAGGACGCAAAGCCGGATTTTACGGTCTGGAATTTAGCGGTCGGAGAAGATGAGGAGGTTAGAAAGATAGCCGATTTCTTCGGGCTGCGATACGAGGTGGATCCCGCCGACAAAACACAGTTCAATCACTCTCTCAGGACTGCCGTCATAGGCCCCGACGGCAAGGTAGCAAAGGTGATCTCAGGAAACGAATGGACTCCGGCCGGGCTGCTGAAAGACTTGGAATCTACACTGTGAGAGCTATAGTCTGACCCTTTCGATATACCTCATTACCTGCTACGATCGTCCTCAGGACGTCGGAGGCGTTCGTTGCGAAAACCAATGCCGCTTGAATATTGCTGACCGGTTTTTGCCTGATCGCCGAAAGTGATACGACTGTAATGTCTGCGGCTTTTCCCGCTTCCAAGGTGCCGATCTTGTCCTCCAGGCCGAGTGCTTTTGCACCGCCAATTGTTGCTATTTCAAGTATTTCGCGGGCGGTGATGAACCGTTGACTCTCGAACCGATTTCGGGAGATAAGGGCTGCAAACCTCGATTCTTCAAAAAGATCGCAAGTGTTATTGCTGGCGACCGAGTCGCTCCCGAGGCCTACCGCGATCCCGGCATCGATAAATTTTTCCAAAGGAGCATAACCGTGACCGAACTTGGCGTTTGACTTCGGGCAATGCGCAACTCTGGCTCGGTTTGCGGCGACCCTTTGAATATCGTCATCGTTTACAAGCACGCAATGGGCCAAAAGCGGTTGAGCCGAGAGAACTCCGAGACGTTCGAGATATTCGATAGGTGTGCAGTGAGGGCTATTCCATTCGAATCCAAAATCGCCGTACACTTGCGAAAAAAAACCGGTGCCCTGGGTGAGCAGTTCTACCTCGTTTGCCGATTCAGCAGCGTGTATCGTAAGAGGTATCCGGTTGAGAATGGAATATTGCGCGATCAGCTCGAAAAGCCGCGAACCGACTGTGTACGGTGAGTGAGGCGACAAACCAACTTGCACCAGGGCCGTTTCTTCGGATCTCAGATCTTCATACTTATTCGCCAGCAGTTTGAAATCCGGTTCAGCGGTACGATTGTCGGGCGAGAACTCGGTCTCCTGATAGACGATCCCCCGCAGACCAACGTTTTTCAGGGCAGCCACGCCTGCGCTCGCGAACCGACCGATATCGCCGAAGCATGTTACACCCGCCTGAATACCCTCCGTGGCGCCGTCGAGAGCGGCCTGATAGATATCCTCGGTGGTGAGGTCCGAGCGTTGTTGATTCAGCTTGAGCAGCCAGGCACGAAAATCCATCTCGACATCATCCAGCGAATTCCTCATGGACGTGATCTCGAGATGTGAGTGGCAATTTACAAGGCCGGGCATTATCGCGGCCTCGCCCATGTCCTCAATGTCGGCGTTTGGAAATTGAGCCTTGATCTTCGCCTGTTTCCCAACCACAACGATCTGGCCCTGATCGATTACGACGGCACCTCCCGTGATCGGCTCGGACGAAATTGGCAGGACGTACTGAGCGGCAAGGATCTTCATTTAGCAGTGGCCGGCTCGGAGCGGTAACGAGTCAAAATAGATGTGACATAGCTTTTCGTCGACGAGATTCCGATTCGTTCGATGAAATCCGCTTCCGGCAGCGTGGCGGCATCAGAATCTTTCGTCCACTCTTCGACCCGGCTCGGCCCTGCGTTATATGCTGCGAGCACCATAGCCGTTTGAGCCGCCCGCCCGCGATATTGCTCTCGCAGCTTTTCAAGGTACCAACAGCCGACCTGAATATTCTGCACCGGATCGGACAAGAATTCGTTGACGTTTTCGGCAGTTTGCTTCTCCAGCTCTTTGAATCCGGTTTCTTTTGCCCACTCCCTTGCGACCGTAGGGGTAACCTGCATCAGCCCGACTTCATGGGCGGCCCCAACAGACCATGGCCGAAAATAGGTCTCTTCGTAGATGAGACTCCATACGAGCTTTTCATCGAGCCGGTACACTCGGGCCTGACGCTCGATGACTTCATCAAATCTGTGAACCCAATACGTCGGAAAAAAGATGGAGGCTGAAAAGACAACAACTGCGACAACGAACAGGCATGAAATCAAATAACGGAACATGTTTCGTCGTTTTATGTATCTTCGGATCGGGTGAGCTCGGGAACTGCGGCCTCAGCTCGCCCGGTCTCTTCGGGGGCTATTCGGGAAGGGCGGCCCTTGGGCTTACTTGGACGGACCCCTGACCGGGCCATCTCGGTAAAGAGATCGACGTCATAGTCAGCTTCGTGAGCCATTTCGCGGCGGATTTCGAGAAGTATCTCGAGAAATTTGGGTCGTCGGTACATCGTCTTACCCCAATTGTTCACCCTCTGTGAGGCGTTAGTCAACCAGTACAAGACTTTGATGCCGAATTTCCAAGTTGTCTATTGCAGGGTGGCGATAGACGAAACGTCTGCGAATGAGGTCCGGGACAGGCCGATTGTTGTATTGTCGTCGATGATCGAAAAGAGGCCTTCGAGGTCGGTTGGGGGAGAAAGTAGAAAACCTTGGCCTTTCTCGCATTTTAGCTGTCTCAGCATCTCCAGCTGTTTTGGTGTTTCTATCCCTTCGGCGACGACGGTAAGCCCGAGATTGCGGGCCAGAGTAATGATCGCCTTAACGATCTCACTATTGTTTCCCTGTTCATCGATCATCGAAACAAAGGTCCGATCGATCTTCAAAGCCGAAACAGGTAACTTCTGCAGGTACCCCAAATTGGAATATCCCGTGCCGAAATCATCGATGTCGATCTGAACTCCTTGCTCTCGCAGCTCATTAAGCATTTCGAACGCCCGGTCGTGATGCTCGAAAAATACGGATTCTGTGATCTCTAGTTTTAGATGTTCGGGTGGAAACGCTGCTTCGTCGAGCACCCGCATAATCGTCGGGACCAGAGCCTTCTTACCGAACTGCCGACACGATAAATTCACGCTCAGCGAAAATCGACGGCCGTCTTGGGTACGAAGCGGGCCAATGTCACGGCACGAGCGGGCCAGAACCTGCTCGCATAGGGAATCGATCAATCCGATCTCCTCGGCGAGCGGAATGAACTTGTCCGGGGGTAGCGTTCCAAGCTCAGGATGCTCCCAACGTGCAAGGGCCTCGAAACTTACGACGCAGCCGGATTCCAGATCATATATCGGCTGGTAAACGACCCGGATCTCGTCTTGATCGAGTGCACGCCGAAGATCGGTTTCAAGTTTAAGGATCTCTCGGACCTCTTCATGCATCTTTTCATTAAAGACCTCATGTCGGGCCTTGCCGGCGCGTTTTGCCTGGTACATTGCAGTATCGGCGTCACGCATTATGTCTTCCGGAGTCTTGTGTTTTTCCGAAGCATGCAAGATCCCGATACTCGCTGAGCTATAGATCTCATGGTCGCGGACCGTGAACTTAAGACTGAATTTCTGTTGGATGCGGTGTCCTATGTTGGCAACTTCGCCAATATCGTAATTCCCGTGCACCAGGACCGTAAACTCATCGCCTCCCAGCCTTGCAACGAGATCCTCCGGTCTCATGCATTCTCGTAGACGTGACCCTATAGCCTGCAGCAGCTCGTCGCCAATTAAATGCCCGAGGCTGTCATTAACATTCTTAAATCGATCAAGATCGATGAAAAGAACACTAATTTGTTGATCGCCGGCTGTTTGGCATCGTTCCAGTGCGTCAGCCAGTCGATTCATGAAATAGAGCCGGTTCGGCAGACCCGTCAGTGCGTCATGGTTTGCCTCATATTGCAGCTTATCTTCCGCGAGCTTTTTATCAGTAATATCCTGGATCTGAAAGATAAGATTAGGACGCCCCGCCAATGAATTATCTACCGTCGAGACACTTAGTGCCGTCCACACGATACGACCGGTTTTATGGATACATCTCTGCTCCATCTGGCAATTTGCCGCATCACCCGACAGCAGATCGTGGATCTTTGTGAGTGTGGAACCGAGGTCCTCAGACAAGGTCACCGACTGAAAGTCCCTGGACAGGAGGTCGGCCTCGTGGTACCCGAGTATTTCCAGGAGGGCGTGGTTCACTTTTAGCCAGGTCCCCTCGGGCGAAACGAGGCCCATTCCGATCGGGGCATGATCGAAGGCACTTCGGAATCGTTCTTCAGATTCTCTGAGGGCCTCCGAGCGTGCTTCGAGTACTTGGGAATGCTGTTCAGCCTGTTCGGCGTGCTGGACCGAGATCTCAACGTTCTTCAAGTACATTTTGTACGAAAAATAAACAAAGAATATAACAGGTGGGGCCGCGAGCAACACGCCGAAGCCGAGAATGCCCGCGGTTTGTACCATCAACCCCGCGCTGAGCGCACCGATGAAGTAGGTAAAGAATGTCCAGATGTACTTTCGCTTCCAGGTGTCGATCAATTGGATCCCGTCTTTTAATGAGTCATGGATAGCAGCGAGGAAAGTATTGCTCAGAAACTGCGTTAGAGCGATCACGAATAGAACGACAATAAACCCATCGCGAAGGTCGGTCGGAACAAGCAGCTGGGTACCCTTATAGTAGCCGGCGGCTCCCAGAACTGCGACGACAACACTCGTCGACACGACCATCGTCGCTGCGTTGAAAAAGACGGTAACCTTTCGACGGCAAAACCTAAGGGAAGATGCCGCCGCTTCCAGGCCGGCAAGCACAATTGCAATATCCCCTCCGTACAAAAGAAGCGTCAGAAAAATAAAGGTGTCGGATACCGAAACGTGGGATTTGAAGCGAGGGATCTGAACAGTGATCCGCGAGCTAACGGCGATGGTGAAAAGTGCGATGATTCCCAGATAAACATCGATCTTTTTATGATCAATGTTAAAGATCGCAATGAGAAAACAAATGACACCGGCCAGGATAACCGCAATCATGTACCTGTCGGATCGTGTGTTTTTAGCCATGCCCTTAAATCTGCGATCGGTTTATTGCGCTCTCCGTGGCACACTGATCACCTTCAAAGTACGTGTAGATAAGAAATCGCAAGGTCGCGGGGGGAGGTAAAAAAGTAGGAGGCCGGTATACCAGCCTCCTTTATTATGCGACATCGAAAAACCTCTTGTCCAGATTTTTCCACATAGACCCCCTTGAGAAATAAGCCCCGTTTAGCCCATCGCGGGTGTGTCGTCACCGAGGAGAACCCTGTCCCCAACCAGCACGCCATCGCCGACAAGAACTCCGTCGCCAACCAGCACACCATCGCCGACTAGAACTCCGTCACCAACGAGCACACCATCGCCGACGAGCACCCCGTCGCCGACCAGAACACCATCGCCGACCAGAACTCCGTCACCAACGAGCACGCCGTCACCAACGAGCACGCCGTCACCGACCAGAACTCCGTACGATAACCAAGTCACTCCATTGCCGAGTGCACCGCCATTGCTGACCGTGACATTTCGGCTAACGCCAAGTCCGGAAGTGTAATAATTTGTCGTATTTAGTGTGAAATTGCCGCTTGAGAATGTCACGCCCGACCCGAAGGTATTCTGTCGTTTGTACGCAAACTGAAATCTCGTGACCAGGTCCTCGCCGCTGATCGTGGTGTGGTCACCTGTGATCATCTGTGCCCAGGGGAATGAGTTTTCACCGATCGTTGAGCTCGGGGACCCCACGGCCGCCAGATCGTCGATCATCTGCGCTCCGTTTTGGAGATCCTGAAAGTCGACATTCGTTCGGAGCGATCGGGCAAGGCGTACGGCGCCTTCCAGATTCAGCTGACCGGCACCTTGTTCGAAAGTGTTAGCTCCCGCGACCGGCTGGGCGGTGTATTGGAGAAGCATTTTAACCATGCCGGGGGTCAAATTAGGATTTACCTGAAGCAGAAGGGAAGCTGCACCGGCGACAAGTGGGGCGGACATCGAAGTCCCGCTCATGTACATCGTCTCGTCATCGGCTGTTTCGCCTTCAACAGCTGGGACGTCGAGCAGCGGATTGGATGTCGACATCTTGTTGCCGGGAGCGCGATACGAGATGAGCTTGTTGCCCGGTGCAACAATGTCAGGTTTGATCAGATTGTCATAGACACGCCAGCCGTCGGCGGTCGTAAAGAAGCTTCGAGTCGGGCCACGCGAGCTGAATGAAGCGATCGTATCGTCGGCGTTTGTAGCAGTTCCGTAACTATTCGTCGCGCCGACAGTTATCGCGTACGGGCTGTTGCCCGGCGAGTGGATGCGTCCGAAGGCTTTCTGGCCATTGGAAAGTTTGCCGAGATTGCCTGCTGCGGCGATGACGACAATGCCGTTCTCGACAAGTTCTTTGACCTTTACGCAGATCGGATCGTTCGTGTAAGTATCGATGGCCGTGGTGCCAAGACTGAGATTGACGACCTTGATATTATGCTGGTCTTTGTTTTGCAGGATCCAGTTGAGGCCATTGAGCAGCCACGAGGTTTGGCCTTCGCCATTACTATTGAGGACCTTGACGCTGATGATCTTTGAACCCGTTGCTACGCCTGTGTAAGCACCATTGCGGGTTGTCGAACTTCCGGCAGCGAGGCCCGCAACGTGCGTGCCATGGCCGTATCCATCGGTCGTTTCCGAGATGAAAGAAGTTGTGAAATTCACGTTTGCGGAGATACGCGATGTGCCGCCATTCTTAAATCCATTGTGGCCGGTATAAATGCCCGAGTCGACGACCGCGATGCCGATGCCTGCTCCATCCAGCGTATATCCCGAACGTCCGTTAAGTGCGGCCTGTGCGCGTACGAGTGTTGCACCGGTGGTTTCTTCGATATGTCCCGTGACCTTCAGCGGACGGTCCGGGGAAATGTAATTGATCAGGCCGCTCGACGAAAGGGTCTGAAGGGCCGATAGCGGAAGATTGACAAGCAATGTATCGGTTTGGCCGATACGATCGGCAACAGTGGCCTGGCCGCTCGCCATCAGGGCACGAAGTGCCGCGTTGTCAGCGTCCTTAGCTTGAAGAATGACATCGACGCGTTTCTTTCCACTCGGGTCTTTCGCCAGCATATCGCGAAGATCGGGCGAAACATTGTCACCGCGAAAGCCGCTGCTCGCATTCCCGGCACGAGATGCGGGCGAACGGTGAACCTGTTTGTTATCGACGTCAATAACGGTGAAAAACGCTGCGATCTCAGGGGTGGAATCGATCTGCTCTGAATAAGCCGCGGCACCGCTGCCGCCGATCAGGACAAGTGTCCCCTTTGAAATGCTTTGAATGATCTTATTTACGGCGGAGTTTGAACCGACGAGGTTCGTAAGCTCGTCGACAAAAAGTACGGTCTGCCCTTTAGAAGCGGCGGCCTCGGCTATGATCGAGTCGACGACGCGGGTTACCTCTGATTCGGAACGCAGATTCGAGAACATCGCGGCCGTTTCCAGCTTTACGATCGTCCGGTTAGCGAGCGTCGGGGGTACGTTTCCTTTAGCTATACGGAGCGCCGCCTGTTCGACGATCGCGTTCATATCGCCTTTGTTTTCGGCGACGATCACCGGCTGACGAACACCACTTTCGGCTAACACTTTGATCAGGCGAGATGTTGCATTCTCAAAGCTTAGGTTTTCATGCAATCTTCCTTCACGGCCAAGCTGCGTCAAATTCGTGGTGTATTTCGCCATGGCCGTAACGGATGAGGTGACATTTGTCTTATCACCATCAAACGCAGCGGCAGCGATAACATTTGTAAGAACGAGCGACGCGAGAATAGCAGCCGATGCTGCCTGTCGTGTCGCCGATAACATGGATATCTTCATAATGGATGCTCCCTATCTCCGGGGCTGGGATCTGGGACGGTCCACACCGTCGCCCTTTTATATACAAGGGGTGTGCCATACGTTTAACATGTTGTAGCAAAAGGACTTAATCTTATTGAGCGGCTGAGGTCGTGTGGTGGACCGGTCAGGATGTGATCGAAATTCGGTCAGAATGGCAGAAGTGCGGTCACGCATTTTGGCCACCCCCACGAGCGGAAACTCCCGATCATTATTTTCGTATTTATCTTTCTTGTCCCGAGAACCTATTTCCGATTGGGGTGCATCTTAAGCTAAGAACAATATTGGTGCGATCCATATTTATGTTAAGAATGCTGAAAGTGTCGTCATTCCTTTGCTGCGTGCTCGCAGTTACATCGATAACCGGTGCCCAGGAGCCAGATCGGGAACAAAAGGAGCGGGTCCTTGTCGAAGAGATCAAAATGAATGTCAGCGCTCTAACCGTGGGCGGGCACTTTGTTTCCGATCTTAAGAAAGAAGATCTGGTAATGATCGAGAACGGCCGGCTGCAGCACGCGAACGCGGTGCGGCGGCTTCCGGCAAACGTGCTGATCATGCTGGACACCGGAGGAACAATGAGGGGGAACCTAAGCGCGACCCTTTCCGCGGCAAAGGTCCTCATCGGATCTCTCAGCGAAGATGACAACGCAGCGGTTTTTCAGATCGCTGATAAACCTCAGATGATCGCCGACTGGACTGCCGATAAAGCCACAGCGGCCGAAATGGTTCAGATGAAGCTTGCCTTCGGACGTCGGACCGGACTTCACCGGGCCCTTCGTGAGGCCCGCGGCCTTTTTCCCGTAAATCGGAGCGAAAACCGGCACCTGGTTTTGATCACGGCAGGCATCGATAGTTTTAACGACGACAAGGCCAAAAAGGAAGCCATGTTGGATCTGCTCTCGACCGACATAAATGTCCACGTCATCAGCTATACACATATGCAGAAAGGCACCGTCCCACGCAAGCGAGAGATTGTCGCGCAAGGCGAATGGAAACCGCAGCGGCTGCCCGAAGAGATCGTGGCATCGCTGCCCGATCCGAAACGGCCCGAACATCCGGACGAAGACAGGGAGATAACCCCGCGTGAGATCGCGAAAATGCCGCGTCTCGGAGGTGTGTCTCTGGATTTCGAACGATTAATGAATGCCCGGAAAAGATCCAAAGAACTCGACTCCGCCGAGTCATTCCTCGAGACGGTCACCGCCGACACAAACGGCCTTTTCCTTCTTCCGGAAACGGTCGACGAAATGAATGAAAAGGCCTCTGCCCTCGCAGCCGTGATCGATTCGCAGTGGGTCATCGCGTACACCCCCAAAAACACCCTGGCCGACGCCCCGCCCGGTGAGGTCCGAAATATCGAGATCACCTCAAAACGTCCGGGGGTCCAGGTACAGGCCCGCAGAAAGCTTATCGTTAAAGATTCCCCCCTGCGCCCATAACCACAGGTCCGCTTTTCTAAATGCACCTGCGGGTTCATTTAAATAAAAAAGCAGCCGCCCATTTCTGAGCGGCTGCCTGTTAAACGGGGGAACGATCTACCGGGGCTACTTAACTGCGAAGCCCGCGGAGTGAATGGTGGGATCGCTGCCGGCCGTAAAGTTTAGGTTATACGAACCGGCGGGCAGCCCCGTGGTTTTTAGGTTAAACATATAACTCGAATCGCCGAAACGAAACTCGTTATTCTTATTGGCATTGCCCGTCGACTGTACCGGGAACATCGCCGCTGGATTCGTCGCCGACGTAATGTTCACTGCTTTAAGCACCGTGGATGGGCTCGAGACGTTAACGCCGTTTGCATCGCACAGCGATAGCTTAATCGGGTACGCCGCGCCTGATTTGACCACGCGTGTCGGGTCATAATCGAGGCACACGGCATTGCTGATGACCAGCGTTCCTGTTCCCGTGCTCGCCTGTGAATACACCCCGCCGGAATATTCCGCAGTGATCGTCAGCGTCTGCGGGTTCACCGAACCTGGTAAAGCGAAGTTAGCCGTTGCAACTCCATCAACTACCGTTGCTGGTCCAGCCGTTCCGATCACGGCACCCCCGGAGGTAGTTACTGTGAAGGTTACCGTGCCTTCGTTCACTGCGAACGATTCGCCGCCGACATTTGCCGTCAGCTCAACATTCTGCCCGTTGACGTTATAAGTGACGCTGACGTTCTGAACGATTGTCGTCGTGGCCTGTGCCGCGAACTTGAAGTAAGCGACCGGTGCGTCGTGGTCCGAGGACTTCTCGGCCCGCGTCGGATCGCTAAACTCCGGTGCATTCGGAAAGTCTACATTACCGCGCATCACGTCATATCCCGTAACTATAGCGTTCGCCGCCGGATTTACGAGTATATGATCGAGCGCCTGCGGGGTGCCCTCAAATATATACGTATACCGCTCGTCTTGGGGCAGCGTGTCCGTCAGGTTTACAAGGTCGGGATCGATCAGGTCCGGGCTATCCGACACCACGACGTTTTCCGTCGACACCGCGAGCCCCTTAAGCGTCGCGATCGGGTTAGTGTAACCGTCGCTGAATTCATAGGCGTTGTAATCGCCGACGGCGATCAACGGCATTCCAGGGTTATTCGTCTGCAGTGTTTGCAGAAGCTCTGCGATGGTCTCACCCTGACGCTTCCGCTTTTCACGAACACGATCCCCCTCCGCATCGACCCCCTCGATTCCGATAAAAGAACGCGTATGGTTGACGACAACCAGCACTTCGCGAGGTGCCGCGTCCTTATTCACGGTTGCGTTCATAACCAGCGGCGGCCGGTCGTGAAGCCGCAGCGGATTGCCGGTGCTCGGATCGCTATACAGTTGCCCAGCAAGCTCCTGCGATACCGAATTCATTGTGACAGTGGATGTCTTAACGAGGAACCCGACGTTCTGTGTAGAACCATCGGCCGGGATCAGCACTGCATCATAATCCGGATTCGCACCGCCCGCGGCAACAGTGTCCGCATTTACCTGCGTGGCCAAAGCCTGAAGTGCCGCGAGGTCGCGGATCTCGATTGCGCCGACAATGTCCGGTGACTTCATCAGCGTGCGGATAGCATTCGCGGCCTTCAGCCTCTGATTGGTCGAATTGCTAAAGTTCTGAATGTTAAAGCTCGCGACCGTAAATTCTCCGGGAGCCGCATCACGCACCGCTTCGCCCGCTTTATTCGGTTCGGCAACGATCAGCGTTTCGGGCAAGATCTTGTATTCGCCAAAGGCAAAATCAAGCGGCCCAACAACATCCGTGATCAGAACGTCTGAGGTAACATTCTGACGCGTAGAGCCCGCAAGCCCATCCGAGTCGATCATTATCCGCTCAGGATTACGGTCCCAGATCGGTATGCAGCAGTCCTGCACGCCTGTCACCGGGTCTGCCGGTATCGGCAGACCGGCTTCGATGCCCGGCTCCCTGAACGGCCGTGCAACACCCTCGAGCACGGTATAGATCTCGCCGAAGTTATTCGTCGGGGCCACGGAGCGGACAGCGTTGACCGTCACCCGCATCCCCTCGAACCTCTCGAGTTGATCATTGGGGCCGTTGGGGTCGAGGATCGTCGTGTTAAAGACTATCGGCGTCGGCAGAAAGTTGTCGACCGAGTTGACGACGACGGAACCAGCAGTGGCGTTAACCTGCGTCAGATTAAAGAACTCGGTCGCCTCGCCCTGCACGGTAACGTGGGCACCGACACCGGCCTGCGGAGCCGAACCCGTAAAGACAAAGATCGCCTCTGACGTATTGGGGTCCGCGTCCACCGTCGCATCCGGCTCTTGCAAAAAGAAACCGTTCGACTTATGCGCAGTGACGATGCCGGTGGTCGCGACATCCTGGCCGAGATAGGGTGTCTGGGCACCGCTGCCCTGGATCTGGTTGATGATCAGCGGCACAAAATCGCACGAACGCGTCGGCGACGAAGAATTCCGCGGAGCAGGCGCAGCTATCGAAAAATCAGCATTGTTATTGTCTGTATCAACACAACCGCCGCGCTTACGAAAATCGGCGGTAGTATTCGACGGAGCTGGTGCGGGCCCGGCACCTTCGAAACAATTAGGGCTGCCAAATCCGACAAAGTCGATGTTCCCCGCCGGGCATGTACCCGTTGCCGCCGTGGAATCGCTGCGCAAGGCGACCTTGCCGCTAGTGGCCGACATATTGCTCGAACCAGTGGCGTCCGGGGTCGGCAATGCGGCTCCGTTTGCACCGCCAAAGAGCTGGATCAAATAGTATCCGCCGGGACTTATGGTGCCGCTCAGAGCTGTAACGCTCCAGTTTGTTCCCGCAGCGGAAGCATACTGCACGGACCAGTTCGAAATATTCACAACATCCGGGCCGTAGTTATAAAGTTCGACAAAGTCATTTGTTAATGGGGCGCCAGCGTTACCGCCGCCGCCATATACCTGGCTTATGCGGACCGTTTGCGGCCCGACGACCACCTCAGCAACCTGCAGACTGATCGAGGTAGAACCGCTGCGGCCCTGAGCGTCCGTAATCGTTACTGGAAGGTTTTTGAGCCCGGTCGTTGTGGGCCCATCAACCGTCGCGTTATATGTAAAGACGTTGCCCCCTTGGTCTGCAAACGACTGTATTGGAGAACCACCGATCTCCGTCAGATCCGCCGTAACCGCGATGCCCGTGCTTACAGGGTTTTGCCCCGGTGTGACCGTCACGGTCAGCAGCGTCGATTCGCCCGGAAAAACCGAGGACGGATCGGCCGAGCCCGTAGCGGTCGGATTTGTCGGCAGAACCGGGCCGCCGCACGAGTTGGCCGGCGTTGCGCTATTTCGCGGGTTTATAGCACCCGCGGTGAAATCTGCCGAGTTGTTGTCAGTATCTGTACACCCGCCATCCGCACGGCTTGCAGACGTGGTATTGGAAAGTCCCGGAGCTGCAGCACCCTCAAAAAAATTTGCGCTGCCGAAACCTATGAGATCGATTATCAAAGTTAACTGTTCCGCCGTACAAGGCGTCGAGCCGCCGTTACAGCCAAGCGTAGTGCTCGAATTAACAAGAGCGACCTTGCCTGCCGTGGCGCTCATGTTGATCGGAGTGGGGTCGACAAAGTCGGGCGTAGGCAGGGGGGCTCCGGTCGAACCGCCCCACTGCTGTACTAAATAATATTGTCCCGGCTGGACTACCACGTTGGGCAGCTCAGTGATCTGGCCCGAGTTCGCACCTAAGTTGCCCGTGCCGGTATTCGATGCATACTGAATCGACTTTCCGTTCAGACTCACCGCGACATTGCCGCGATTAAAGATCTCTACAAAATCATGCGTAAACGGAGCACCCGAGTTACCGCCGCCGCCATAAACCTGGCTGATTACCAGATCTTCAGAAACAAAGACAGGTGCCGCGGCAACCGCACGCACCGGAAACAAAATGACGAGCTGCTGCAGCAACACCGCCATCGCGAGGAAGAAAGATGCGTGCACACGACACCGGCGTACGCGTCCGATAAAACTTGACGAATTCATTCATTTCTCCTGATAAATTAGATACTGTTCAGTCCGGGTCTAACGGCCAAATGGGAGCCCGGCCAATCGAGATTGTTATAAACGACTCATTGAGTTTATAACGCGCCCCCTCCCAACACCACGCCCCCTGCCGATAACTTCACACAAATGTAAGACTCGAAAGGAATTTTCTCCGTTTAATTTATTAGGCTCATACAGAGCGGGGTCTATGCGGCGGCCGGAACGTATTTTTATTGAAGTGAGCGTTTAATCGACGTATAATACGGGCGATTGCTTCGCACTCACACAAAATCTATGAAGGTCAATCGATATCTCATGATCACGAGTTTGCTGCTCGTGGTTCTCTTTGCCGGGCATGGCACTGTAGCCGCTAAGGACCAGTGGATCCAGGTCAAATCCAGTAATTTTCTTCTCATCGGCAACGCTTCGGAAAAAGATATTCGGCGGGTTGCTACGCGTTTGGAACAGTTTCGCGAAACTTTCCGGAACCTCTTCAAGACGGCAAATCTGACGGGGTCTGTCCCGACGAACGTGATCGTTTTCAAAAGCTCTTCGTCGTTCAAGCCGTTCAAGCCGCTGCGGGGTGACGGAAAGGCGGATACGGGGGTCGCGGGATATTTTCAGCCGGGTGACGACGTAAATTACATAACGCTCTCGACCGAGGGTACTGAGAAAGATACATTTGGCACGATCTTTCATGAGTATGTGCATTTCATTATCAATACGAACTTCGGCCGTTCTGAGGTGCCGCTTTGGTTCAACGAGGGGCTGGCTGAGTATTACCAGACTTTCGAGATCGAAGATGACATTAAGGTCAAGCTCGGCCTGCCGCAATCCGGTCATTTGAACCTGCTGCAGCAGTCAAAATTGATGCCGCTCGATATGTTGTTCAACGCGACCAGTCAACAGGTGCATGGAACAGGCGGGCATTCGCGCAGTATTTTTTATGCCCAGTCCTGGGCGTTAATGCATTATCTGATCCAGGGAGGCAAGTCGGAGGCCCTCGACAAGTTTCTTACGCGGATGCGTACTGGTACGGCTCCTCAACCGGCTTTTGAGGAATCATTTCAGACTACCTACAAGCAAATGGAGTCGGACCTGAAAAAGTACGTTTCAAACAGCTCCTACAAATACGCTGAGATCAGGTTTAAGGCCAGGCTGACCTTTGACAACGACATGCAGGTTACTGTGCTCGACGATGCAACAAGCAACGCTTATCTGGGCGACCTGCTTTATCATTCGAATCGTGCCGATGATGCCGAACCATACCTCGTGAACGCCTTTAAAACGGCCCCGGACCATCCGTTGGCAAATACCGCTATGGGTATGGTGAAAATAAGGCAGCGTAAATTTGACGACGCCCGCAGATTTCTCGAAAAGGCAATAGCCAGCGACCCTAAGAATCACATCGCATACTATCAATATGCTTATCTCCTAAGCCGTGAAGGCCGGGATGAATTCGGATATGTCAGGAGTTTCGCTTCGGACACGGCTTCTAAAATGCGAGAGGTGCTCAGAAAAGCGATCGGCTTGAATCCCGCTTTCACGGAGAGCTACGAGATGCTGGCATTTGTAGCAATAGTGAACAACGACGAGCTCGACGATGCCGTTGCACAACTGGAAAAGGCACTGAAATACCAACCGGGAAATCAACGCTATGCGTTGCGGATCGCCGAAATATATTCGCGGCAGGACAAATTAAGCGAAGCAAAGACCATTGCCGAAAAGATCGCCCGCACGACAGACAGCGATGAGGTCAGGCAAAGGGCCGAACAAATAGCTTCAATGGTTGATCAGCGTCACGAGTTTGAAAAACGTCGCGCCGAAGTGATCAGCGACGCGAAAGCAGCTGCATCACGAGCAAACTCGGGCGGCCCGCCGAGGCTGGTACGGAGGAGTCTTAGCAAGGCGGAATTCGAAATTCTCTCGATAAACGGCGCACTGCGTCCGACACTCCAGGGCGAACAGCGAGTCGTCGGCCGGGTCCAAAAGATCGACTGCAGCAAGTCGCCGATCGTCTATACAGTCGAGGCGGATGGCGCGGCTTTCACGCTCACGTCAAAGGATTTCGAGAACCTAACCGTCGGAGCATTCGACGAAGCACTCGGGAATACACAGGTCGGCTGCGAAGGCGGTATCGCATCCATCAACTCGGTAATAACCTATCGTCCGGTCGGCGCGACAGTCCGGAGTCGAGGGGAACTGGTCGCACTCGAATTCGTTCCCGCCGATTTTCGGTTGTTGACCGAGGAAGAAATCGATCGGCTCCAGGCACCTGCTGAGGTAGAAGAGGAACGGGCCCCTGCCGGGTCTTCGCCGGTGATCATCGAAGTACCTTCGGGAATGCCCGATGAAGCACTTCGCAGGAAAATGATAATGGATTCGATGAGGGCCTCTTTGAAAATACCCGGTCCTGGCGAAAAGCGTGACGTAGGGACGCTCGAGAAGATCGAATGCAAAGGCCGCGAAATGGTATTTAATTTTAAGACGGGTTCCGGAATTGTGAAGGTCGGCGGCTCAAAGCCACCGGAGATAGTCGTATTTGTTCAGGACTTGGGCGGTGTGCAATTCGGATGTGGAATGAAACCCATCGAATTCCCGGCAGTCTTCATATATGCCGATAAACCGAACAAAAAGGCCAAAACCGCCGGAGAAATAACCTATCTGGGATTTATGCCGAGCTCCTTTACGCTGGAATAGCCTGTGCGTTTTTTGGGTTCGAATATTCAATATCTTTGATCCCCTCATATCTTGACCGCACACGCAATCTTGTGCTATGCTTGCAACGCTCCGGAGTGTCCGGATAGATGTTTGATAACTTGGATTCGTTGATGGTGGATCGTTGATCGTGGAAGGAGTTCAAAGTTCAAGGTTCAAAGTTGGGCCGCCTACCGGCTTTGCGGCACCCGCTCCTTACAAGGTACTTCCGGATCGCTGTATTACAACTGTCTTGTCCTGAAATAGGTTTACAGGTTAAATGGTACAAATGGGACAAAGAAATAAGCAGAAAAGTGCGGTGGAAGCGTACCTGCGAGGAGGGGTAACGCTACGGGAGTTGGAGGCGCGGTACAAGGTCCCGCACTCGAC